>NZ_JBIVJN010000014.1:0-264234 GCF_044750345.1 Streptomyces sp. NPDC088817 | reverse complement strand
GGTGGTGGGTCACTCGCAGGGCGAGATCGCCGCCGCCGTGGTGTCGGGTGCGCTGTCGCTGCGTGACGGTGCGCGGGTGGTGGCGCTGCGCAGCCAGGCCATCGGGCGCAGCCTCGCGGGCCGGGGCGGGATGATGTCGGTGGCGCTGCCCGTCGCCGATGTGGAGGCCCGTCTTGAGGCGTTCGGCGGGCGGGTGTCCGTCGCCGCCGAGAACGGCCCCCGCTCCTGCGTGGTCTCCGGCGAACCCGGCGCCCTGGACGAGCTGTCCGACCTGCTCACCGCCGAGGACGTGCGCGTGCGCCGCGTCCCCGTGGACTACGCCTCGCACTCCCACCACGTCGAGGACCTGCACGACGAGATCCTGGGGCTGCTGGCCGAGGTCGCTCCGGCCGCGTCCGAGGTTCCGCTGTTCTCCACGGTCACCGGCGACTGGCTCGACACCACCGTCATGGACGCAGGCTACTGGTACCGCAGCCTGCGCGGCCGGGTCCTGTTCGCGGACGCCGTGCGCGGTCTGATCGCCGCCGAGCACCGCGCCTTCATCGAGGTCAGCTCCCACCCGGTGCTGTCGATGTCCGTGCAGGACATGATCGACGACGCCGGAGTGGCGGGTGTCGCCTCCGGCACCCTGCGCCGCGACAACGGCGGCCTGGACCGCTTCCTGCTGTCCGCCGCCCAGGTGTTCGTCCGCGGCGTCCACGTCGACTGGGCCCCGCTGTTCGAGGGCACCGGCGCGACCCGCGTCGACCTGCCCACGTACGCCTTCCAGCACGAGCGCTACTGGATCAGCCGCGCCGTCGTGGACCGTTCGGCCACCGCGCCGATGGACGCCGAGTTCTGGGCGGCCGTCGAGCAGGCGGACGTCTCCGCCCTCACCGAGGCGCTCGGCACGGACGAGGAGTCCGTCGCCGCGATCCTGCCCGGCCTGGCCTCCTGGCGCCGCACCCGCGGCGAGCGCTCCACCGTGGACTCCTGGCGCTACCGGGTCACCTGGGAGCCGCTGGCCCGGATCCCCCGCGCCACCCTCGACGGCACCTGGCTGCTGGTGTCCGCCGACGGCGTCGACGACACCGACGTCGCCGAGGCGCTGGAGGCAGGCGGCGCCCAGGTGCGGCGCCTCGTCCTCGACGAGACCTGCATCGACCCCGCCGTCCTGCGCGAGCGCCTCACCGACACCGACGGCCTCACCGGCGTCGTCTCCGTCCTCGCCGACGCCGAACAGGACTCCGTCCGCCATCCCGGACTGACCCTCGGACTCGCGCTGTCGGTCTCGCTGGCGCAGGCCCTCGGCGAGGCCGGCGTCCCGGCACCGCTGTGGTTCCTGACCCGCGGCGCCTTCTCCACCGGCCCGTCCGACACGGTCACCCGGCCGCTGCAGAGCCAGGTCGCCGGCCTCGGCTGGACCGTCGCCGTGGAGCACCCCCGCCGCTGGGGCGGCGTCGTCGACCTGCCCGGGACTCCAGCGCCGCGACAGGCGACGTCTGCCCCGTCGCGACGCCCGGCACGCCCTCTCGCCGCACCGGCCGAAAGCCCAAGTACGTCCAGTACGAGGACTTCCGGCCGGCACGCCGGTGGGGGTACCACCCGCGCGAGCGAAGCCGAGCGTGGGGGAACGCACCGGACGCCGCTCCTTGACGGGCAAACGTCACCTGCCACGGCGCTCGACGCCCGCGCCGCCCAGCGGCTCGTCGCCGCGCTCGCCGGGGCGCTCGGCGACGAGGACCAGCTCGCCGTCCGGCCCGCGGGTGTGCTCGCCCGCCGCGTCGTCCGCGCGAGCGGCGACACCCGCCGCAAGGCCCGCGCCTGGAAGCCGCGCGGCACCACCCTGGTCACCGGCGGCTCCGGCACCCTCGCCCCCGGACTCGCCCGCCATCTGTCCGCCCACGGCGCCGAGCACCTCGTGCTGCTCAGCCGCCGCGGCGCCGACGCCCCCGGCGCGGCCGAACTCGCCGCCGAACTCCGGGCGGCGGGCACCGAGACGCAGTTCGTGGCCTGCGACATCACCGACCGCGCCGCGGTCGCCGCGCTCCTCGACGGACTGAAGGCCGAGGGCCGCACCGTCCGCACGGTCGTGCACACCGCAGCCGTCATCGAGCTGTCCGCCCTCGCCGACACCACCGTCGACGCGTTCGCGGAGGTCGTGCACGCCAAGGTCACCGGCGCCCGCATCCTCGACGAACTCCTCGACGACGAGGAGCTGGACGACTTCGTCCTGTACTCCTCCACCGCAGGCATGTGGGGCAGCGGCGTGCACGCCGCGTACGTCGCGGGCAACGCCTACCTGTCCGCGCTCGCCGAACAGCGCCGCGCCCGCGGCGCCCGCGCCACCTCCATCCACTGGGGCAAGTGGCCCGACGACCTCGAACGCGAGCTGGCCGACCCGCACCAGATCCGCCGCAGCGGCCTGGAGTACCTCGACCCCGAGCTGGCGCTGACCGCCCTCCAGCGCGTCATGGAGGACGACGAGACCGTCATCGGCCTCATGGACATCGACTGGGGCACGTACCACGACGTCTTCACCGCGGGACGCCCCTCGCACCTGTTCGACCGGATCCCCGAGGTCGCCCGCCTGCTGGCCGACCGGGCCGCGCCCGCCGCCACGGCCACCGCCACCAGCGGCCTGGCCGCCCGCCTCCAGGGCGCGTCCGCCGCCGAGCAGGACCGGATCGTGCTCGCCCTGGTCCGCGAGGAGACCGCCGCCGTCCTCGGCCACGCCTCCGCCGACACCGTCCCCGAGCGGCGCGCCTTCCGCGACATCGGCTTCGACTCGGTGACCGCCGTCGACCTGCGCAACCGCCTCGTCGCCGCGACCGGGCTCACCCTGCCGTCCACCATGGTCTTCGACCATCCGAACGCGGTCGCGCTCGCCGCGTTCCTCAAGGCCACCGCGCTCGGCACCACCGGCACGGCCGGCGACCGGCCCGCCGCCGCGGTCACCGCGGGCGCCGACGACGACCCGATCGTCATCGTCGGCATGAGCTGCCGCTTCCCCGGCGGCGCGAACACCCCGGAGGAGCTGCTGCGGCTCGCCCTCGACGGCGCCGACGTCATCTCCGAGTTCCCCGCCGAACGCGGCTGGGACGCCCACGGCCTCTACGACCCGGACCCCGACCGGCAGGGCCGCACCTACTCCGTGCACGGCGGGTTCCTGCACGAGGCGGCCGGCTTCGACCCCGGGTTCTTCGGCATCTCGCCCCGCGAGGCGCTCGCCATGGACCCGCAGCAGCGGCTGCTCCTGGAGACCTCCTGGGAGGCCCTGGAGCGGGCCGGCATCGACCCCGAGTCGTTGCACGCCACCGCCACCGGCGCCTTCTTCGGCGCCAGCTACCAGGACTACTCCAGCAGCGTCCAGAACGGCACCGAGGGCACCGAGGTGCACATGATGACCGGCACCGCGGCCAGCGTGCTGTCCGGCCGTGTCTCCTACCTGCTCGGTCTTGAGGGCCCGGCGGTCACCGTCGACACCGCCTGCTCCTCCTCCCTGGTCGCGATGCACCTGGCCTGCCAGTCCCTGCGCAGCGGCGAGAGCAGCCTCGCCCTGGCCGGCGGCGCCGCCGTCATGGCCACCCCGCACGCGTTCGTCGGCTTCAGCCGGCAGCGGGCGCTGGCCGAGAACGGCCGCTGCAAGCCGTTCGCCGAGGCCGCCGACGGCATGACCCTCGCCGAGGGCGTCGGCGTCGTCCTGCTGGAGAAGCTCTCCGACGCCCGCCGCAACGGACACCGTGTCCTCGCCGTCGTCCGGGGTTCCGCCATCAACCAGGACGGCGCCTCCAACGGTCTGACCGCGCCCAACGGCCTCTCCCAGCAGCGCGTCATCCGCCAGGCCCTCGCCAACGCCGGACTCGGCGCCGCCGACATCGACGTGGTCGAGGCGCACGGCACCGGCACCAAGCTCGGCGACCCCATCGAGGCCGGCGCCCTGCTCGCCACCTACGGCCAGGACCGCGACGGCGGACAGCCGCTGCTGCTCGGCTCGGTGAAGTCCAACATCGGCCACACCCAGGCCGCCGCGGGCGTCGCCGGCGTCATCAAGATGGTGATGGCCATGCACGCCGGCGAACTGCCCGGCACCCTGCACATCGACGAGCCCTCCAGCCACGTCGACTGGACCTCCGGCGCCGTCACCCTGCTGCGCGAGCGCACCGCCTGGCCGGCCGCCGAGGACCGCCCCCGCCGGGCCGGTGTCTCCTCCTTCGGCATCAGCGGCACCAACGCCCACCTCCTCCTGGAGCAGGCCCCTGCCGAAGAGCCCGCCGCGCATCCAGTGGAAGAGCCCGCGGGGGACGCCGAGGACGCCCCGCTCGTTCCCTGGCCGCTGTCCGCCAAGTCCGCGCAGGCGCTGCGCGAGCAGGCGTCCCGGCTGCTGACCGCGACGGCCGGCGCCACCGCCGCGCCCGCCCGCGTCGGACACGCACTGGCCACCACCCGGTCCACCTTCGACCACCGCGCCGTCGTCCTCGGCAGCCGTCCCGAGGACTTCACCCGCGGCCTGGAGGCCGTGGTGTCCTCCACGTCCGCACCCGGCGTCGTCACCGGCACCGCGGGACCGGACTCCACGGGACCCGTCTTCGTCTACCCGGGCCAGGGCTCCCAGTGGTGGGGGATGGGCCGCGAACTCCTCGCCGGCTCCGAGGTGTTCCGCACCGCCGTCGACGACTGCGCCGCGGCGCTCGCCCCGTACACCGACTGGTCCCTGCACGAGGTGCTGGCCGGCGAGGGCGACCCGGAACTCCTGGAGCGCGTGGACGTCGTCCAGCCCGCCCTGTTCTCGATGATGGTCGCGCTCACCGCGCTGTGGCGGTCGTACGGCGTCGAACCCGCCGCCGTCGTCGGCCACTCGCAGGGCGAGATCGCCGCTGCCTGCGTCGCCGGGGCGCTCAGCCTGGAGGACGCCGCCCTCGTCGTCGCGCTGCGCAGCCAGGCCCTGCCCCAGCTGTCCGGGCTCGGCGGCATGATGTCCGTCTCCGCGCCCGCCGAACGCGTCACCGAACTGCTCCAGCCCTGGGGCGAGGCGCTGTCCGTCGCCGCCGTCAACGGCCCCTCCTCGGTGATCGTCTCCGGCGACGCCGACGCCCTCGACGAACTCCTCGAAACCTGCCGCGAGCAGAACGTACGGGCCCGCAGGGTGTCCGTGGACTACGCTTCGCACGGCCGGCACGTCGAGGCCGTGCGCGACGAACTCGCCCGCGTCCTCGCCCCCGTCAGTCCCCGCGTCCCCGAGGTGCCGTTCTACTCGACCGTCACCGGCGCCCGGCTCGACGAGGCCGCCTT
Source organism: Streptomyces sp. NPDC088817 (assembly GCF_044750345.1). Taxonomy (NCBI): domain Bacteria; kingdom Bacillati; phylum Actinomycetota; class Actinomycetes; order Kitasatosporales; family Streptomycetaceae; genus Streptomyces; species Streptomyces sp. NPDC088817. The sequence goes on along the minus strand of NZ_JBIVJN010000014.1, from coordinate 258,963 downwards.
CGACGGCTCCTACTGGTACACCAACCTGCGGCAGACCGTGCTGATGGAGGACGCCACCCGCGCCCTCGTCGCCGCCGGACACCGCGTGTTCGTGGAGATCAGCCCGCACCCGGTGCTGGCCGCCCCGATCCAGGAGACGCAGGAAAGCCTTCAGGAGGATGTGGCCGAGACCTCCGCCGTCCTCGGCACGCTGCGCCGCGACGACGGCGACCGCCGTCGCTTCCTCACCTCGCTCGCCGAGGCGCACACCCACGGCATCGCCGTCGACTGGACCGCCGTCTTCGACCGCCCCGCGTACGCGCCGGTCGACCTGCCCACCTACCCCTTCCAGCGGCAGGACTTCTGGCCCGAACCGAAGGCCGCCGCCCCCGCGGGCACCGCCGACGCCTCCGACGCCGCGTTCTGGGAACTGGTCGAGAACCAGGACCTCACCGCGCTCGCCGGTGAACTCGGCATCGCCGCCGACGACGGCGCCTCCCGGCTCGGCGACGTGCTGCCCGCGCTGTCCGCCTGGCGCAGCCGCTCCCTCACCCGCTCCCGCGTGGACGCCCTGCGCTACCACGTCGAGTGGAACCGCGTCGCCGAACCCGGCGCCTCCCGGCCCGCCGGCCGGCTCCTCGCGGTGATCTCGCCGGACCACGCGGGCGCCCCCTGGGTCGCCGCCGTCCTCGACGCGCTCGGCCCGGACACCGTCCGCTTCGAGGCCAAGGGCACCGACCGGGCCGCCTGGGCCGAGCGGCTCGCCCAGCTCCGCGAGGACGAGGGGGAGTTCCACGCCGTGGTCTCCCTGCTCGCCGCAGCCGAGGCACTCCACACCGACTTCGGATCCGTGCCGCTCGGCCTCGCCCAGACCCTCGCCCTCGTCCAGGCCCTCGGCGACGCGGGGCTCACCGCGCCCCTGTGGTGCCTGACCCGGGGCGGTGTCGCCGCCGGCCGCGGCGACGTCCTCAGCAGCCCCGTGCAGGGCGCGCTGTGGGGCCTCGGCCGCGTCATCGGCCTCGAACACCCCGACCGGTGGGGCGGTCTCGTCGACCTGCCGGAGACGGTCGACTCCCGGGCCGCCGCCCGGCTCACCGGACTGCTCGCCGACGCGGGCGGCGAGGACCAGCTCGCCATCCGCGGCTCGGGCGTGCTCGCCCGCCGCCTCGCCCACGCCGCCCCGGCCGTACCCGGCTCCGGGAAGCGCCCGCCCGTCCACGGCTCCGTCCTCGTCACCGGCGGGACCGGCGGCATCGGCGGCCGGGTCGCCCGCCGTCTCGCCGAACAGGGCGCCGACCACCTGGTCCTGACCAGCCGGCGCGGCGCCGACGCCCCCGGAGCGGCCGAACTCCGCGCCGAACTGGAGCAGCTGGGCGTCCGCGTGACCGTCGCCGCGTGCGACGCCGCCGACCGGGACGCGCTCGCCGCGCTCCTGGCGGGACTGCCCGAGGACGCGCCGCTCACCGCCGTCTTCCACTCCGCCGGCGTGGCCCACGGCGACGCCCCGGTCGCGGACCTGACCATCGACCAGCTCGACGCGCTGATGCGCGCCAAGCTGACCGCCGCCCAGCACCTGCACGAGCTGACCGCCGGCCTCGACCTGGACGCGTTCGTCCTGTTCTCGTCCGGCGCCGCCGTCTGGGGCAGCGGCGGCCAGCCCGGCTACGCCGCCGCCAACGCCTACCTCGACGCCCTCGCCGAGCACCGCAGGTCCCTCGGCCTGACCGCCGCCTCGGTGGCCTGGGGCACCTGGGGCGAGGTCGGCATGGCGACCGACCCCGAGGTCCACGACCGGCTCGTCCGCCAGGGCGTCCTGGCCATGGAGCCGGAACACGCGCTTGGCGCCCTCGACCAGATGCTGGAGGACGACGACACCGCGCTCGCCGTCACCCTCATGGACTGGGAGCTGTTCGCACCCGCCTTCACCGCGAACCGCCCCAGCGCCCTGCTGAGCACCGTCCCGGAAGCCGTCTCGGCCCTCACCGACGAGGGCCCGGCCGCCGCAGCCGGCTCCGGCGCCGCCGTACCGCCGCTGCGTGCCCGGCTGGACGGGCTGCCCACCGCGGAACGCGCCCGTGCCCTCGTCGAAGCCGTCCGCGCCGAGGCGTCCGCGACCCTCGGCCACGACAGCCCCGACGCGGTGCCCGCCTCGCGCGCCTTCCGCGACGTCGGCTTCGACTCCGTCACCGCCGTCGAACTGCGCAACCGGCTCCGCTCCGCCCTCGGGCTGCCGCTGCCGGCCGCCCTCGTCTTCGACTACCCGAATCCCACGGCCCTCGCCCAGCACATCGGCTCGCTGCTCTACGGCACCGCACCCGATGACACGGACACCGGCCGCGCGGACGACCCCGACGCCCGCATCCGTGAGGCCCTCGCCACCGTCCCGATCGGACGGCTGCGCAAGGCGGGCCTCCTCGACATGGTGCTGAGACTCGCCGAGTCCGACGACGTTGAGGACAGCGCCCCCGCCGACGACGACACGGCGGACTCCCTCGACGACATGGACGCCGAAGAGCTGCTGCGGCTGGCCGCCCAGAACTCGGCGAACTGAAAGAGAGCTGGAACACGATGAGCACGTCCCCCAACAAGTACGTCGAGGCGCTGCGGTCGTCCCTGAAGGAGATCGAGCGGCTGCGCAAGCAGAACGAGCAGCTGGTCGCCTCGGCGGCGGAGCCGATCGCCGTCGTCGGCATCGGCTGCCGCTTCCCCGGCGGCGTCGCATCCCCCGAGGACCTGTGGGAGCTCGTCGCCCAGGGCCGCGACGTCATCGGCCCGTTCCCGACCGACCGCGGCTGGGACCTGGACCGGCTCGCGGGCGGCGGCGAGGGCAGCAGCCTCGCCCAGGTCGGCGGCTTCCTCCAGGACGCCGCCGGCTTCGACCCCGGCTTCTTCGGCATCTCGCCCCGCGAGGCCGTCGCCATGGACCCGCAGCAGCGCATCCTCCTGGAGATCGCCTGGGAGGCGCTGGAGCGGGCCGGCATCGACCCCTCCACGCTGCGGGGCAGCCGCACGGGCGTGTTCATGGGCACCACCGGCCAGGACTACGCCGAGGTCATCAAGGCGTCCGACGAGGACGCCGAGGTGTACTCCACCACCGGCCACGCCGCCAGCGTGATCTCCGGCCGGCTCTCCTACTTCCTGGGCGCCGAGGGCCCGGCGGTCACCGTCGACACCGGCTGCTCCTCGTCGCTCGTCTCCCTGCACCTGGCCGTGCAGGCACTGCGGGGCGGCGAGTGCTCCCTGGCCCTGGCGGGCGGCGCCTCCGTCATGGCCACGCCCCACCCGTTCATCGCGTTCACCTCGCAGAGCGGACTGGCCGCCGACGGCCGCTGCAAGCCGTTCTCCGACGACGCCGACGGCACCGGCTGGGCCGAGGGCGCGGGACTGTTCATCCTGATGCGGCTGTCCGACGCCCAGCGCGAGGGCCGTACGGTCCTCGCCGTGCTGCGCGGCTCCGCCATCAACCAGGACGGCGCCTCCAACGGCCTCACCGCCCCCAACGGCCCCTCCCAGCAGCGCGTCATCCGCGCCGCCCTGGACAGCGCCCACCTGACCGCCGCGGACGTCGACGCGGTCGAGGCGCACGGCACCGGCACCACCCTCGGCGACCCGATCGAGGCGCAGGCCCTGCTCGCCACCTACGGCCAGGACCGCGAGCGGCCGCTGCTGCTCGGCTCCGTCAAGTCGAACATCGGCCACGCCCAGGCCGCCTCCGGCGCCGCCGGCGTGATCAAGATGATCATGGCGATGCGTAACGGCGTACTGCCCCGGAGCCTCCACGCCGACCGGCCGACCAGCAACGTCGACTGGACCGCGGGCTCCGTCGAACTCCTCGACCGCGCCGTCGACTGGCCCGAGACCGGCCGCGCCCGCCGCGCCGGAGTCTCCTCCTTCGGCATCAGCGGCACCAACGCCCACCTCATCCTCGAACAGGCCCCCGCCGCCACCGAGCGCCCCGCCCCGGACCCCGCCGTCCGCCCCGCGCTCGTCCCCTGGACCCTGTCCGGCCGCACCGCCGCCGCGCTCGACGCCCAGCGCGAACGCCTCGCCGCCCACCTCGCGGGCCACCCGGACGCCGACCCGCTCGACATCGGCTTCGCGCTCGCCGACGGCCGCGCCACCTTCGAGCACCGCGCCGTCCTGCTCTGCGCCGGCACCGACGCCTCGGGCGCCACCGAGATCGCCCACGGCTCGGTCGACGACGGCGCCACCGCCGTCCTGTTCTCGGGCCAGGGCTCCCAGCGCCTCGGCATGGGCCGCGAACTGCACGCCCGCTTCCCGGTGTTCGCAGAGGCCTTCGACGAGATCGCCGCGCTCCTCGACGGCCACACCGACCGCCCGCTGCGCGACGTCGTCTGGGGCTCCGACGCGGGCCTCCTCAACGAGACCGGCTGGACCCAGCCCGCGCTGTTCGCCGTCGAGGTCGCCCTCTACCGCCTCGTTTCCTTCCTGGGCGTCACCCCCGACTACGTCGGCGGCCACTCCGTCGGCGAGATCGCCGCCGCGCACGTCGCCGGGGTGCTGTCGCTCCAGGACGCGTGCACCCTGGTCGCCGCCCGCGCCCGCCTGATGCAGGAGCTGCCGCGGGGCGGTGCGATGCTCGCGGTGCGCGCCACCGAGGAGGAGGTTGCCCCGCGTCTGACGGAGCGGGTGTCGATCGCCGCGGTCAACGGGCCGTCGTCGGTGGTCGTCGCCGGTGACGAGGACGAGGTCGCCGCGATCGCCGCGCACTTCGAGGCGCAGGACCGCAAGACCACCCGCCTGCGGGTCAGCCACGCCTTCCACTCGCCGCTCATGGACCCCATGCTGGAGGAGTTCCGGAGCGTCGCCCGGGGCCTCACCTACCACGAGCCGCGCATCCCGGTCGTCTCCAACCTGACCGGCACCGTCGCCGACCCCGCCGACCTGTGCACCGCCGACTACTGGGTCCGCCACGTCCGCGAGGCCGTCCGCTTCGCCGACGGCGTCACCACCCTCGCCGCCCGCGGCGTCACCACCATCCTCGAAGTCGGCCCCGACGGCGTGCTGTCCGCGATGGCACAGGAGTCGCTGCCCGAGGGCACCACCGCCGTCCCGCTGCTGCGCAAGGACCGCCCCGAGGAGGAGTCCGCCCTCACCGGACTCGCCCGGGTGCACGTCCGCGGCCTCACCGTCCGCTGGGCCCGCCTCTTCGACACCACCGGCGCCCTCCGCGCCGACCTGCCCACCTACCCCTTCCAGAACCAGCGGTTCTGGCCGGCCGCGGGCCGCTCCACCCAGGACGTCACCGCCGCCGGACTCGGCTCCGCCGACCACCCGCTGCTCGGCGCGGCCGTCGAACTCGCCGACGACGAAGGGTTCCTGTTCACCAGCAGGCTCTCCGTCCACTCCCACCCCTGGCTCGCCGACCACGGCGTCCAGGGCCGCGCCCTGCTGCCCGGCACCGCCTTCGTCGAACTCGCCATCCGCGCGGGCGACGAGGCCGGCTGCGACCGTGTCGAGGAACTCACCCTCGCCGCCCCGCTGGTGCTCCCCGAGCGCGGCGCCGTCCAGCTCCAGGTCCGGGTGGGCGCCCCCGATCCCGCGGGCCGCCGCTCGCTCGGCATCTTCTCCCGCGTCGAGGACGGCTTCGACCTGCCCTGGTCGCAGCACGCCACCGGCGTCCTCACCACCGGCGCGGGCGCCCCGGACGCCGCCTTCGACGCCACCGTCTGGCCGCCCGCCGGCGCCGAACAGGTCGACCTCGACGGCTGCTACGAGCGCCTCGCCGGCCTCGGCTTCGACTACGGGCCCGCCTTCCGTGGCCTGCGCGCCGCCTGGCGCCGCGGCACCGACGTGTTCGCCGAGGTCGCCGTCCCCGAGGACGCCGGGACCGACCCCGCCGACTTCGGCCTGCACCCCGCGCTCCTGGACGCCGCCCAGCACGCCGCCGCCTACACCGACCTCGGCGCCATCAGCCAGGGCGGACTGCCGTTCGCCTGGCAGGGCGTGCACCTCGCCGCGTCCGGCGCCACCACCGTCCGCGCCCGCATCACCTCCGCGGGCGAGGACACCGTCTCCATCGCCGTGTACGACACCGCGGGCGGCACCGTCCTGTCCGTGGACTCCCTGGTCTCCCGCGTCGTCCCCAAGGACACCCCCGGCGCCGCGGGGGCGGTCCACCGCGACTCCCTCTTCCAGGTCGAGTGGACCCCGCTGGGGAACCCGTCAGGGCAGTTCCCGGAGAGCGTCGCGCTCGTCGGCGCCGACCCGGCCGGCCTCGCCGACGCGCTGCGCGCCACCGGCGTCCAGGTCACCGCCCACCCCGACCTGGCCGCGCTGGCCGCGGACACCGCCCCGGTGCCCGGGACCGTGCTCACCTCCGTGCCCGGCGAACAGGACACCCGGGCCGCCGCCGACGCCGCCCACACCACCGCCGCCGCCGTACTGGCCCTGGCCCAGCACTGGCTGACCGAGGACAGGTTCGCCGACGCCCGGCTCGTCCTCGTCACCCGCGACGCCACCGCGGGCGGTGACCTCGCGGCCGCCGCGGCCGCCGGTCTGATCCGCACCGCCCGCACCGAGAACCCCGGCCGCTTCGCCCTCCTCGACCTCTCCGACACCCCCGCCGCCCCCGCAGCCCTGGTGGCGGCCCTGGCCGCCGCGTACGACGAACCCGACCTCGCCGTACGCGGCTCCGACGTACTCACCGCCCGGCTCGCCCGGGTGCCCGCCCCCGCCGCCCCCGCCGACTGGAACCCGGACGGCACCGTCCTGATCACCGGCGGCACCGGCGGACTCGGCGGCGTCCTCGCCCGCCACCTCGTCACCGAACGCGGCGTCCGCCGTCTGCTGCTCGCCAGCCGCCGCGGCCCGGACGCCGCCGGCGCCCGTGACCTCGCCGGCGAACTCACCGCACTCGGCGCCTCCGTCGACATCGCCGCCTGCGACGTCACCGACCGGGAGGCCCTCGCCGCCCTCCTCGCCCGGATACCCGCCGCGCACCCGCTGAGCGCCGTCGTGCACACCGCCGGCGTGGTCGACGACGGCGTCATCGGCTCCCTCACCCCCGAACGCCTCGACACCGTGCTGCGGCCCAAGGCCGACGCCGCCTGGCACCTGCACGACCTCACCCGGGACCTGGACCTCGACGCGTTCGTCCTCTTCTCGTCCGTCGCCGCCACCCTCGGCAGCCCCGGACAGGCCAACTACGCGGCCGGCAACGCCTTCCTGGACGCCCTCGCCGCCCACCGCCACGGCGTCGGCCTGCCCGCCACCTCCCTCGCCTGGGGTCCCTGGACCCAGAGCGTCGGCATGACCGGCAACCTGTCCGACATCGACGTCGAGCGCATCGCCCGCTCCGGCATGCCGCCGCTCACCGTCGAACAGGGCCTCGCCCTCTTCGACGCGGCCCTCGCCACCGGCGGCCCCGCGCTCCTGCCGGTCCGCCTCGACCTGGCCGTGCTGCGCACCCAGGGCGAGATCGCGCCGCTGCTGCGCGGACTGATCCGCACCACCGTGCGCCGCGCCGCCGCCCAGGTGTCGGTGACCGCCGACAGCCTCGCCCAGCGACTGGCCGGCCTGGACGCCGCCGCCCGCCGCGAGACCCTCCTCGGCCTGGTCCGCACCCAGATCGCCCAGGTCCTCGGCCACGCCGACGCCGACCAGGTGGAGGCGGCCCGCCAGTTCCAGGATCTCGGCTTCGACTCGCTGACCGCGGTCGAACTGCGCAACGGCCTCAACGCCGCCACCGGACTGCGCCTGCCCGCGACCATGGTGTTCGACTACCCGACGCCGAACGCGCTCGCCGACCACCTGAGCGACGAACTCCTCGGCACCGCCGACGACACACCCCTGCCCACCCCCGCCGGCGCCCTCCCGGCCACCACCGACGACCCGATCGTCATCGTCGGCATGGCCTGCCGCTACCCGGGCGGCGTCACCTCGCCCGAGGACCTGTGGCGCCTGGTCAGCGAAGGCGCCGACGCCACCGGCCCGTTCCCCGTCAACCGCGGCTGGGACGTCGACAACCTCTACGACCCGGACCCCGACCGTCCCGGACACACCTATGTGCGCGCCGGCGGGTTCCTGCACGACGCCGGCTCGTTCGACGCCGACTTCTTCGGCATGAGCCCGCGCGAGGCGCTCTCCACCGACTCCCAGCAGCGCCTGCTGCTCGAACTGTCCTGGGAGGCCGTCGAGCGGGCCGGCATCGACCCGCTCAGCCTGCGCGGCAGCCGCACCGGCGTCTTCGCCGGCGTCATGTACAACGACTACGGCACCATCCTCACCGGCGACGAGTACGAGGCCTTCCGCGGCAACGGCAGCGCTCCCAGCGTCGCCTCAGGACGCGTCTCGTACACCCTGGGCCTTGAGGGCCCCGCCGTCACCGTCGACACCGCCTGCTCCTCCTCCCTCGTCGGCATGCACCTCGCCGCCCAGGCGCTGCGCACGGGGGAGTGCACGCTCGCCCTGGCCGGCGGCGTCACCGTCATGTCGACGCCCAGCACCTTCGTCGACTTCTCCCGCCAGCGGGGCCTCGCCGCCGACGGCCGCTCCAAGGCGTTCGCCGAGGCCGCCGACGGCGTCGCCTGGTCCGAGGGCGTCGGCATGCTCGTCCTGGAGCGGCAGTCCGACGCGATCCGCAACGGGCACGAGATCCTCGCCGTGCTGCGCGGCTCCGCCGTGAACCAGGACGGCGCCTCCAACGGCCTGACCGCCCCCAACGGCCCCTCCCAGCAGCGCGTCATCCGCCAGGCCCTCGCCAGCGGCGGACTGTCCCCCGAGGACGTCGACGTCGTTGAGGCGCACGGCACCGGCACCACCCTGGGCGACCCCATCGAGGCCCAGGCGCTCATCGCCACCTACGGCCGCGACCGCGACCCCGAGCGGCCCCTGTGGCTCGGCTCCGTGAAGTCCAACATCGGCCACACCCAGGCCGCCGCGGGCGTCGCAGGCGTCATCAAGATGATCATGTCGATGCGGCACGGTCTGCTCCCGCGGACCCTGCACGTGGACGCCCCGTCCTCGCACGTCGACTGGGACGCCGGCGCCGTCGAACTGCTCACCGAGCAGACCGAGTGGCCCCGGACGGACCGCGTGCGCCGCGCCGGTGTCTCCTCCTTCGGCATCAGCGGCACCAACGCCCACGTCATCATCGAACAGCCGGCCGCCACCCCGGCCCCGGCCACCCCGCGCGACCCCGCCGAAGAAATCCCGGCCACCCCCTGGCCGCTGTCCGCGAAGACCCCCGAGGCCCTGCGCGACCAGGCCGCCCGCCTGCTCACCCACATCGAGGCCCACCCCGAGGCCCACCCGGCCGACATCGCCTACTCGCTGCTCACCAGCCGTTCAGTCTTCGACCACCGCGCCGTCGTCGCCGGCGCCGACCGCGCCGAGTCCCTGCGCGCCCTCGCGGCCCTCGCCGCCGGGACCGACGACAGCGCACTGCTGACCGGCACCGTCCGCGGCGGCCGCACCGCCTTCCTGTTCTCGGGCCAGGGATCGCAGCGGCTCGGGATGGGCCGTGAACTGTACGGCCGTTTCCCGGTGTTCGCCGAGGCCCTGGATGCCGTACTGGCCGTCCTGGACGGCGAGTTGGAAGGCTCGCTGCGGGAAGTGATGTGGGGCGAGGACACCGGTCCGCTGAACGAGACCGGCTGGACCCAGCCCGCCCTGTTCGCCGTCGAGGTGGCGCTCTACCGGCTCGTGGAGTCCTGGGGTGTGAAGCCGGACCTCGTGGCCGGCCACTCCATCGGTGAGATCGCCGCCGCCCACGTCGCCGGGGTGCTCTCCCTGGAGGACGCCTGCCGTCTCGTCGCCGCCCGCGCGAGCCTCATGCAGGCGCTGCCCGAGGGCGGCGCCATGATCGCCGTCGAGGCCACCGAGGACGAGGTACGCCCGCTCCTCACCGACGACGTCTCCATCGCCGCCGTCAATGGACCGTCGTCCGTGGTCGTCTCCGGCACCGAGGCCGCCGCCCTCGCGGTCGCCGCGCACCTCACCGAGCAGGGACGGCGCACCAGCCGCCTGCGCGTCAGCCACGCCTTCCACTCGCCGCTGATGACCCCGATGCTCGACGAGTTCCGCGCGGTGGCCCAAGGACTGACGCTCACGGCACCGGCGATCCCGGTGGTGTCGAACCTGACCGGCGCCCTCGCCGCGGCCGAGGAACTGTGCTCGGCCGACTACTGGGTCCGCCACGTCCGCGAGGCCGTCCGGTTCGCCGACTGCGTCGGCACCCTCGGCGAGCACGGCGTCACCGCCTTCGTCGAACTCGGCCCCGACGGCGTGCTGTCCGCCCTGGCACAGCAGTCCGCCACCGAGGGCGCCACCACCGTGCCGCTGCTGCGCAAGGACCGGGACGAGGAACAGTCCCTCGTCACCGCCCTGTGCCGGCTGCACGTCCTCGGCGTCGACGCCGACTGGACGTCCGCCTTCACCGGCGCCGGCGCCACCCGCGTCGACCTGCCGACCTACGCCTTCCAGCACCGCTGGTTCTGGCCCACGGCCCGAGCGGCCCACCCGCACGACATGCGCGCCGCCGGACTCGGCTCCGCCGCCCACCCGCTCCTCGGCGCGGCAGTGGAACTCCCCGCCGGGGAAGGCGTGTTGCTCACCGGTCGGCTGTCCCTCCAGTCGCACCCCTGGCTCGCCGACCACGCGGTCATGGGCACCGTCCTCCTGCCGGGCACCGCATTCCTGGACCTCGCGATCCGTGCGGGCGACGAGGTCGGCTGCGGTCAGGTCGAGGAACTCACCCTCGCCGCACCGCTGGTGCTGCCGCAGGACGGCGCCGTGCTGCTCCAGGTCCGCGCGGGCAGCGCCGACGACGACGGCCGACGCGCCCTCACCGTGCACGCCCGTTCCGAGGACGCCACGGACGGCGTCTGGACGCTGCACGCCACAGGCACCCTGTCCGACACCGCCCCCGCAGGCACCGACTTCGACGCTGCCGTATGGCCGCCGGCCGGTGCGGAGGCCCTCGACGCCGAGGGTTGCTACGAGCGTTTCGCCGCTCGTGGCTTCGCCTACGGTCCGCTCTTCCAGGGCCTCACGGCGGCCTGGAGGGCCGGTGACACGCTGTATGCCGAGGTCGCGCTGCCCGAGGAGGGCGGCGAGGACGCGGCCGGTTTCGCGGTGCATCCCGCGCTGCTCGACGCCGCCCTGCACCCCGCGCTGCTGACCGACGACGACGGTGGTCTGCCGTTCTCGTGGGAGGGCGTCAGCCTGCACGCTTCGGGCGCGAGCGCACTGCGCGTACGTCTCGCTCCGGTGGGCGAGAACACGCTGTCCGTGACCGCGGTGGACCCGGCCGGCCGGCCCGTGATCTCCGTCGCGAAGCTGCTCGCGCGTCCGGTCGACTCCGACCAGCTGGCCGGCGATTCCGGACTCCTGCGTGATGCGTTGTTCCGGCTGGAGTGGACTCCGGTTCCGCTGCCGGAGGGCACGGGCTCCGCGGGCCTCGCCCTGCTGGGCCCGGACACCGACGACCTGGCGGAAGCCCTCGGTGACGGCGCGGTTCGGTATGCGAATCTCGCCGATCTGCTCGCGGCTGATGCGCCGGTTCCCGGTGCTGTGCTGGTTCCGTTCATGGCCGGCTCCGACGACGCCGATATGGCGGGTTCCGCGCACGCGCGGACCGCTGCGGCTCTGGCGCTGCTTCAGGAGTGGCTGGCGGAGGACCGGCTGACCGGTTCCCGTCTGGTGCTCGTCACTCGTGGTGCTGTCGCCACCGGCGATGCCCCGGTGACCGACCTTGCCGCCGCTGCTGTGCTGGGTCTGGTCCGTTCCGCGCAGACGGAGAACCCTGGTGCCTTCGGGCTGGTGGACCTTGATGGTGCCTCTGACTTTGTTCTGACGCGTGCCCTGGCTCTGGATGAGCCGCAGCTCGCGCTGCGTGGCGGCCGTGCTCTTGCCGCTCGTCTGACCCGTACGACCGCTGACTCCACTGCCGAGACTGTCTGGTCGTCGGAGGGGACGGTGCTGGTGACCGGTGGTACCGGTGGCCTGGGTGGCCTGGTGGCTCGTCACCTGGTCGTGGAGCGGGGGGTGCGGCGTCTGCTGCTGACCAGCCGCTCCGGTCTGGACGCTGCGGGTGCCACCGAGTTGGTTGCGGAGCTTGAGGGTTTGGGTGCCGAGGTTTCGGTGGCGGCGTGTGATGTCGCCGACCGGGATGCGGTGGCCGCGCTGGTCGCGGAGCATCCGCTCACCGCGGTCGTGCACACGGCCGGTGTCCTTGATGACGGTGTTCTCGGCTCGCTGACCGGTGAGCGGCTTGCCACTGTGCTGCGTCCCAAGGTGGACGGCGCGTGGAACCTGCATGAGGCGACGCGCGACCTGGACCTGGACGCGTTCGTGGTCTTTTCTTCGGTGGCCGGTGTCTTCGGTGGTGCAGGTCAGGCCAACTACGCGGCCGGTAACGCCTTCCTGGACGCTCTCGCCGCCCACCGTAGATCTGTTGGTCTGCATGCTGTCTCCCTCGCGTGGGGCCCGTGGCAGCAGGGTGCGGGCATGACGGCCCAGCTCGACGAGCGTGATGTGCGTCGGGCCGCTGAGTCCGGCATGCCTCTCATCACCATCGAGCAGGGCCTCGCCCTCTTCGACGCCGCACTCACCACCGGTGAGGCCGCTGTCGTCACCAGCCGCCTTGACCTTGCCGCCTTCCGGAGCCGTCCGGAGATTCCGGCGCTGCTGCGTGGGCTGGTTCGTACCCCCGTGCGCCGCACCGCCGCGACCGGGGCCGCCGAGGGCGCGGACGCCGGGCTGGTCCAGCGGCTCGCCCGGCTGGACCGGGAGCAGCGCCACGAGGTTCTGCTCGATCTGGTGCGCGCGAGTGCAGCTCTGGTCCTGGGGCACGCTGCCGGCGCTGACATCGACGCCGACCGTGCCTTCCGCGACCTCGGTTTCGACTCCCTCACCGCGGTCGAACTCCGTAACCGCCTGCGCACCGCGACCGGTCTGCGCCTGTCGGCCACCATGGTCTTCGACCACCCGACTCTGTCCGCGCTCGCCGACCACCTGCTCACCGAGCTGTTCGGTGCGGAGACCGAGGCCCTGACTCCGGTCACGCTGCTGCCGCCGACGGACGACGACCCGATCGTGATCGTCGGTATGGCCTGCCGCTTCCCGGGCAACGTCGCCTCGCCCGAGGACCTGTGGCGACTGGTCAGCGAGGGCAGCGACGCCATCACCGACTTCCCGGCCAACCGCGGCTGGGACGTGGAGAACCTCTACCACCCGGACCCCGAGCACACCGGCACCTCGTACAGCCGTTCCGGCGGATTCCTGCACGACGCGGGCGACTTCGACCCCGGCTTCTTCGGGATGAGCCCCCGCGAGGCGCTCGCGACGGACTCCCAGCAGCGGCTGCTCCTCGAGACCTCCTGGGAGGCGATCGAGCGCGCCGGCATCGACCCGCTGAGTCTCCGTGAGAGCCGTACCGGCGTCTTCGCGGGCGTCATGTACCACGACTACGGCAGCCTGCTGGGCGGCAAGGAGTTCGAGGGCTTCCAGGGCCAGGGCAGCGCGGGCAGCGTCGCCTCCGGACGTGTCTCGTACACCTTCGGTTTCGAGGGTCCGGCGGTCACCGTCGACACCGCCTGTTCGTCCTCGTTGGTCGCCCTGCACTGGGCGGCCCAGGCGCTGCGGTCGGGCGAATGCTCGCTCGCCCTGGCCGGCGGTGTGACCGTCATGTCGACGCCCAGCACGTTCATCGAGTTCTCCCGCCAGCGCGGTCTCGCCCCCGACGGCCGCTCCAAGGCGTTCGCCGAGTCGGCGGACGGTGTCGGCTGGTCCGAGGGTGTCGGCATGCTCCTGCTGGAGCGGCAGTCGGACGCGATCCGCAACGGCCACGAGATCCTCGCGGTCGTCCGTGGCTCCGCCGTCAACCAGGACGGTGCCTCCAACGGCCTCACGGCCCCCAACGGTCCGTCCCAGCAGCGGGTGATCCGCCAGGCGCTCGCCAGCGGCGGTCTCTCGACCGGTGACGTGGACGCCGTCGAGGCACACGGCACGGGCACGACGCTCGGTGACCCGATCGAGGCCCAGGCGCTCATCGCCACCTACGGCCGGAACCGCACCGACGAGCAGCCCCTGTGGCTCGGCTCGCTGAAGTCGAACATCGGTCACACGCAGGCCGCGGCCGGTGTCGCCGGTGTCATCAAGATGGTCATGGCGATGCGCCACGGCGTGCTGCCGCGCACCTTGCACGTGGACGCGCCGTCGTCCCACGTCGACTGGACCGAGGGCACCGTCGAACTGCTCACCGAGCAGACCGAGTGGCCCGAGACGGAACGGGTGCGCCGCGCCGGTGTCTCCTCCTTCGGCATCAGCGGCACCAACGCCCACGTCATCCTGGAGCAGCCGGTCGCCGCACCGGCACCGGAGACGGCCGGAACACAGGGCGCCGAGCCCGACGTCGTCCCGCTGGTCCTCTCCGCCAAATCACCCGAGGCACTGAGCGACCAGGCCGCCCGCCTGCTCGACACCGTCCGCGAGCACACGGCGCTGCGCCCGCTCGACCTCGGCTATTCGCTGGCGACCAGCCGTTCCGCGTTCGACCACCGTGCCGTCGTCCTGGCCACCGGCCGGGAGGACGCCCTCCGCGCCCTGACCGCCCTCGCCGACGGCGACGCGGACTCCGCCGCCGTCACCGGCCGCACCCGTTCGGGCCGTCGTGCGGCGCTGTTCTCGGGGCAGGGGTCGCAGCGGTTGGGGATGGGTCGTGAGCTGTACGGCCGTTTCCCGGTGTTCGCGGAGGCTCTGGATTCCGTACTCGCAGTCTTGGACGGCGAGTTGGAGGGTTCGCTGCGGGAGGTGTTGTGGGGCGAGGATGCCGGTCTGCTGAACGAGACCGGATGGACTCAGCCCGCCCTCTTCGCCGTTGAGGTCGCCCTCTACCGCTTGGTGGAGTCGTGGGGTGTGAGGCCGGACTTCGTCGCCGGTCACTCGATCGGTGAGATCGCCGCAGCGCACGTCGCCGGGGTGTTCTCACTGGAGGACGCCGCCCGCCTGGTGGTTGCCAGGGGTCGTCTGATGCAGGCGCTGCCTGCCGGCGGCGCGATGGTCGCGGTCCAGGCCACCGAGGACGAGGTCATCCCTTACCTCACCGCCGAGGTGTCGATCGCAGCCGTCAACGGCCCCACCTCGGTGGTCGTTTCGGGTGAGGAAGGCGCCGTACTGGAGGTCGCGGCACGCTTCGAGGCGGAGGGTCGCAAGGCCACGATGCTTCGGGTGTCGCACGCGTTCCACTCGCCGCTGATGGACCCGATGCTGGACGAGTTCCGTTCCGTGGTCGAGGAGTTGGAGTTCGCGGCACCGGTGATTCCGGTGGTGTCGAACCTGACCGGATCCGTGGCCGCGGCTGAGGAGTTGTGCTCGGCCGAGTACTGGGTCCGTCATGTCCGTGAGGCGGTGCGCTTCGCCGACGGTGTGGCCACGCTTGAGGAACAGGGTGTGACCACGTTCCTGGAGCTGGGCCCGGACGGAGTCCTCTCCGCGATGGCCCAGGAGTCGCTGACCGGCGACGAGGCCGTCACCGTCGCGGTCCTGCGCAAGGACCGCGACGAAGAGACCGCTGCCCTCACCGCCCTTGCCGCCCTGCACACGGCGGGCCTGCGAATCGACTGGAACACCTTCTTCGCCGGTACCGGCGCCACCCGCGTCGAACTGCCGACCTACGCCTTCCAGCACACCACCTACTGGCCCAGCGCAAGGCACTCCGCCGCAGCGGTCGCCGGGCTCACCGCCACCGGACACCCGCTGCTCAACGGCTCGGTGCAGCTCGCCGAGGGCGAAGGGGCGCTCCTCACCGGTCGCCTTTCCCTTCAGTCGCACCCCTGGCTCGCCGACCACGCGGTCATGGGCACGGTGCTGCTGCCGGGCACCGCTTTCCTGGACCTCGCGATCCGTGCGGGTGACGAGGTCGGCTGCGACCGGGTCGAGGAACTCACCCTCGCGGCGCCGCTGGTGCTGTCGCAGGACGGCGCCGTGCTGCTCCAGGTCCGTGCGGGGAGTGCCGACGACGGTGGTCGGCGCACGGTCACCGTGCACTCGCGCCCCGAGGGCGCGGCCGACGGCGTCTGGACGCTGCACGCCACCGGCACCCTGGTGACAGCCGGCACCGCCGAAGCCGCCGACTTCGATGCTGCCGCGTGGCCGCCGGCCGGTGCGGAGACCCTTGAAGTCGAGGGTTGCTACGAGCGTTTCGCCGCTCGTGGCTTCGCCTACGGTCCGCTCTTCCAGGGCCTCACGGCGGCCTGGAGGGCCGGTGACACGCTGTATGCCGAGGTCGCGCTGCCCGAGGAGGGCGGCGAGGACGCGGCCGGTTTCGCGGTGCATCCCGCGCTGCTCGACGCCGCCCTGCACCCCGCGCTGCTGACCGACGACGACGGTGGTCTGCCGTTCTCGTGGGAGGGCGTCAGCCTGCACGCCTCCGGCGCCACGGTGCTCCGCGTCCGCCTCGCCCCGGTGGGCGAGAACGCGGCGTCCCTGACGGCTGTCGACCCGGCCGGCCGGCCCGTGGTCTCCATCGCGCGGCTGCTCGCCCGCCCGGTCGACTCCGACCAGCTGAACGGCGACGCCGGACACCTGCGCGACGCGCTCTTCCGCCTCGACTGGACCCCGGTCCCGCTGCCGGAGGGCACCGGTTCCGCGGGTGTCGCCCTGCTGGGCCCGGACACCGAGGCGCTCGCCGATGCCGTGGGCGCTGGTGCGGTCCGGTACGCGACGCTCGCCGATCTGCTCGCGGCTGATGCGCCGGTTCCCGGTGCTGTGCTGGTCCCGTTCATGGCCGGCTCCGACGACGCCGATATGGCGGGTTCCGCGCACACGCGGACCGCTGCGGCTCTGGCGCTGCTTCAGGAGTGGCTGGCGGAGGACCGGCTGACCGGTTCCCGTCTGGTGCTCGTCACTCGTGGTGCTGTCGCCACCGGCGATGCCCCGGTGACCGACCTTGCCGCCGCTGCTGTGCTGGGTCTGGTCCGTTCCGCGCAGACCGAGAATCCTGGTGCCTTCGGGCTGGTGGACCTTGACGGTTCTTCTGACTCCGTTCTCGCTCGTGCCCTGGCTCTGGATGAGCCGCAGCTCGCGCTGCGTGGCGGCCGTGCTCTCGCCGCCCGCCTGACCCGTACGACCGCTGACCCCACTGCCGAGACTGTCTGGTCGTCGGAGGGGACGGTGCTGGTGACCGGTGGTACCGGTGGCCTGGGTGGCCTGGTGGCTCGTCACCTGGTCGTGGAGCGGGGGGTGCGGCGTCTGCTGCTGACCAGCCGCTCCGGTCTGGACGCTGCGGGTGCCGGTGAACTGGTGGCGGAGCTTGAGGGTTTGGGTGCCGAGGTTTCGGTGGCGGCGTGTGATGTCGCCGACCGGGATGCGGTGGCCGCGCTGGTCGCGGAGCATCCGCTCACCGCGGTGGTGCACACGGCGGGTGTTCTTGATGACGGTGTTCTCGGCTCGCTGACCGGTGAGCGGCTTGCCACTGTGCTGCGTCCCAAGGTGGACGGCGTGTGGAACCTGCATGAGGCGACGCGCGACCTGGACTTGGACGCCTTCGTGGTGTTCTCGTCCGTCGCCGGTGTGTTCGGTGGCGCGGGCCAGGCCAACTACGCCGCTGGCAACGCCTTCCTGGACGCTCTCGCCGCCCATCGTCAGGCCCTCGGTCTGCCTGCCGTGTCCCTCGCCTGGGGTCCCTGGCAGCAGGGTGCGGGGATGACGGCCGGCCTCGACGAGCGTGATGTGCGCAGGGCTGCTGAGTCCGGGATGCCGCTGATCACGATCGAGCAGGGTCTCGCTCTCTTCGACGCTGCTCTCACCACCGGTGAGGCTGCCGTGGTGACCAGTCGCCTTGACTTTGCGGCTTTCCGGAGCCGTCCGGAGATTCCGGCTCTGCTGCGTGGGCTGGTTCGTACCCCCGTGCGCCGCACCGCCGCGACCGGGGCCGCCGAGGGCGCGGACGCCGGGCTGGTCCAGCGGCTCGCCCGGCTGGACCGGGAGCAGCGCCACGAGGTTCTGCTCGATCTGGTGCGCGCGAGTGCAGCTCTGGTCCTGGGGCACGCTGCCGGCGCTGACATCGACGCCGACCGTGCCTTCCGCGACCTCGGCTTCGACTCCCTCACCGCGGTCGAACTCCGTAACCGCCTGCGCACCGCGACCGGCCTGCGCCTGTCCGCGACGGCGGTCTTCGACCACCCGACTCTGTCCGCGCTCGCCGATCACCTGCTCACGGAGCTGTTCGGCGCCGAGGCCGAGACGCTCACCCCGGTCACGCTGCTGCCGCCGACCGACGACGACCCGATCGTGATCGTCGGTATGGCCTGCCGCTTCCCGGGCAACGTCGCCTCGCCCGAGGACCTGTGGCGACTGGTCAGCGAGGGCACCGACGCCATCACCGACTTCCCGGCCAACCGCGGCTGGGACGTCGACTCCCTGTACGACCCGGACCCGGCCCACTCGGGCACGTCGTACACCCGCTCCGGTGGATTCCTGCACGACGCCGCGGAATTCGACGCCGACTTCTTCGGTATGAGCCCGCGTGAGGCGCTGGCCACCGACTCGCAGCAGCGGCTGCTCCTCGAGGCCTCCTGGGAGGCGATCGAGCGGGCCGGCATCGACCCGCAGAGCCTGCGCGGCAGCGCGACGGGTGTGTTCGCCGGTGTCATGTATCACGACTACGGCAACCTGCTGGGTGGCAAGGAGTTCGAGGGCTTCCAGGGCAGCAGCGCGGGCAGCGTGGCCTCCGGCCGAGTGTCGTACACCTTCGGTTTCGAGGGTCCGGCGGTCACCGTCGACACCGCCTGTTCGTCCTCGTTGGTCGCCCTGCACTGGGCGGCCCAGGCGCTGCGGTCGGGCGAGTGCTCGCTCGCCCTGGCCGGTGGCGTGACCGTGATGTCGACGCCCACCGCTTTCGTCGAGTTCTCCCGTCAGCGGGGTCTGTCGCCCGACGGCCGGTGCAAGGCGTTCTCGGACTCGGCGGACGGTGTCGGCTGGTCCGAGGGTGTCGGCATGCTCCTGCTGGAGCGGCAGTCGGACGCGATCCGCAACGGCCACCGTGTCCTCGCCGTGGTCCGTGGCTCCGCCGTCAACCAGGACGGTGCCTCCAACGGCCTCACGGCCCCCAACGGTCCGTCCCAGCAGCGGGTGATCCGCCAGGCGCTCGCCAGTGGCGGTCTCTCGACCGGTGACGTGGACGCCGTCGAGGCACACGGCACGGGCACGACGCTCGGTGACCCGATCGAGGCCCAGGCCCTGATCGCCACCTACGGGCAGAACCGCCCGGAGGAGCGCCCCCTGCTGCTCGGCTCCGTGAAGTCGAACCTGGGTCACACCCAGGCCGCGGCCGGTGCCGCCGGTGTCATCAAGATGATCATGGCGATGCGCCACGGCGTGCTGCCCCGCACCCTGAACATCACCGAGCCGTCCACGCACGTCGACTGGAACGCCGGTGCCGTCGAGCTGCTCACCGAGCAGACCGAGTGGCCCGAGACGGACCGGGTGCGCAGGGCCGGTGTCTCCTCCTTCGGTATCAGCGGTACGAACGCTCACGTGATCCTGGAGCAGCCGGCAACGGTGGTTCAGGGAACGGTGGTTGCCGCCTCGGCCGCACCGGAGGCGGACGTGGTGGAGCCCGCGGTGGTGCCGTGGATGCTGTCCGGCAAGACGCCGGAGGCACTGCGTGACCAGGCAGCCCGTCTGCTCACGCACGTCCGGTCGACGCCCGGACTGCGCCCCGCCGACGTGGCGCTCTCCCTCGCGACCCAGCGTTCCCTGTTCGCTCACCGGGGCGTGGTGCTGGCCGCAGAGCACGAGGAGACGGTGCACGCCCTGGCCGCCCTCGCGTCCGGCGAGCCCCACCCCTCCATCGCCACCGGCACCCCCACGTCGGGCCGTCGTGCGGCGCTGTTCTCGGGTCAGGGTTCGCAGCGGCTCGGGATGGGTCGTGAGCTGTACGGCCGGTTCCCGGTGTTCGCGGGGGCTCTGGATGCCGTAGTGGCGATCCTGGATGGTGAGTTGGAGGGTTCGCTGCGGGAGGTGATGTGGGGTGAGGACGCCGGTCTGCTGAACGAGACCGGATGGACTCAGCCCGCCCTGTTCGCCGTTGAGGTGGCGCTCTACCGCTTGGTGGAGTCGTGGGGTGTGAGGCCGGACTTCGTGGCCGGTCACTCGATCGGTGAGATCGCGGCCGCGCATGTGGCCGGGGTGTTCTCGCTGGAGGACGCCGCCCGCCTGGTGGTTGCCAGGGGTCGTCTGATGCAGGCGCTGCCTGCCGGCGGAGCGATGGTCGCCGTCCAGGCCACCGAGGACGAGATCGCCCCGTACCTCACCGACGAGGTGTCGATCGCCGCGCTCAACGGCCCGACGTCCGTGGTCGTTTCGGGCGTCGAAAGCGCCGTCCTCGAGCTGGCCGCGCGTTTCGAGGCGGAGGGCCGCAAGGCGACCCGGCTTCGGGTGTCGCACGCGTTCCACTCGCCGCTGATGGACCCGATGCTGGACGAGTTCCGTACGGTGGCCGAGGGCCTGTCCTACGCCGCTCCGGTGATTCCGGTGGTGTCGAACCTGACCGGATCCGTCGCCACGGCTGAGGAGTTGTGCTCGCCCGAGTACTGGGTGCGTCACGTCCGTGAGGCGGTTCGCTTCGCCGACGGGGTGGCCACGCTCGAAGAGCAGGCTGTGACCACGTTCCTGGAGCTGGGCCCGGACGGAGTCCTCTCCGCGATGGCCCAGGAGTCCCTGACCGGCGACGAGGCCGTCACCGTCCCGGTCCTGCGCAAGGACCGCGACGAGGAGACGACCGCCCTGGCCGCCCTCGCCCGCCTGCACACCACCGGCACCCGCGTCGACTGGGCCGGGTTCCTGGCCCCCACCGGCGCCCGCCCCGTCGAACTGCCGACCTACGCCTTCCAGCACCGGCCCTTCTGGCCCGCCGGCAAGCGCGACGCAACGGACGTCAACTCCGTCGGTATCAGCGCGGCAGCCCACCCGCTGCTCAACGCGGTCGTCGAACTCGCCGAGGGTGAGGACCTGGTCTTCACCGGGCGCCTGTCGCTGCACACGCACCCCTGGCTGGCCGACCACGCCGTCCACGGCACCGTTTTGCTGCCGGGCACGGCCCTGGTGGAGATGGCGATCCGGGCAGGCGACGAAGTCGGCTGCGACCACGTGGAGGAACTGACCCTGGCCGCCCCGCTGGTCCTCCCCGAGCAGGGCGCCGTCCGCACCCAGGTACGGGTGGGCGTCGCGGACGCCGCCGGACGCCGGACCGTCACGGTCCACTCGCGCCCGGAGCAGTCCACCGACACCCCCTGGACCCAGCACGCCACCGGCGTCCTCGCCGCCGGGCTTCCGACGGCCGCCGCGCCGTTCGACGCCGCGGTGTGGCCGCCGGCGAACGCCGAACCCGTCGAGCTGACCGGCTTCTACGAGGCGCGCGAGACCGAGGGCTTCGTCTACGGTCCCGCCTTCCAGGGCCTGCGGGCCGCCTGGCGCCGCGGCGACGAGGTGTTCGCGGAGATCACGCTGCCGGAGGGCACGCGGAAGGAGGCGGAGAGCTTCGGCCTCCACCCGGCGCTGCTCGACGCGGGCCTGCACGCCGCCTGGCTCGCCGTCCCGGCCGGTGACGGCACGAGCGGCAGCGTCCCGTTCTCCTGGAACGGCGTCTCGCTGCTCGCTTCCGGCGCCTCGTCCGTCCGTGTGAGGCTCGGCCGTGACACCGACGGCACGCTGACGCTGGCCGTCGCCGACACCACCGGCGCCCCCGTGGCCGCCGTCCGGGCGCTCACCATGCGTGCCGTGTCCGCGGAGGCGCTCAGCTCCGCCGCGGCACTCGTCCGCGACTCCCTGTTCCGCCTCGACTGGACCCCGGTCACGGGGACCGAGGCCATCCGGGCCGAGAGCGGGGAGCCGACGGCGGAGGTCGTCGGTGAGGACCCGTTCGGGCTCGCCGAGAGCCTCCGGACGGCCGGCACCGAGATCGGCCGGCGCGCGTCCCTGACGGACGACGCCGAGCTGCCCGACCTGGTGCTGCTGCCCGTCGCCGCCCCGAAGAACGAGGACGGGACCGACACCCCGGCCGCCACGCACGCCCTCACCCGGCACGTGCTGGAGCTGGTGCGGACCCGGCTGGAGGACGAGCGTCACGCCGCCACGAGGTTCGTCTTCGTGACCCGGGGCGCGACCACCGGCCACGACCCGGCGGCCGCCGCAGTCTGGGGCCTGGTGCGCTCCGCGCAGTCCGAGAACCCGGGCTGCTTCGGCCTGGTCGACCTCGACCCCGAGACCACCCACCCGCTCCCGCTCGCCGCCCTCCTGGGCGATGAGCCGCAGCTCGCGGTGCACGGTGATGAACTCCGTGCCGCGCGTCTGGTGCGTCGTCCCGCCCCTGCCTCCGTCACCGAGTCGGTTTCGGTGTTCGGTGGCGAGGGTGCGGTGCTGGTGACGGGTGGTACCGGTGGTCTGGGTGCGGTGCTGGCGCGTCATCTGGTGGCCGAGCACGGTGTGCGTGAGCTGGTTCTGGTCAGTCGTCGTGGTGCTGAGGCCGTGGGTGCGGCCGAGCTGGTGGCGAAGCTGGCGGAGTCGGGTGCGCGGGCCACGGTGGTGGCGTGTGATGTGACGGATCGTGCGGCGGTGGCCGAGCTGGTGGCCGCGCATCCGGTGTCGGCGGTGGTGCACTCCGCCGGTGTGCTGGACGACGGCCTGATCGCCTCCCTCACCCCGGAACGACTCTCCGGCGTGCTGCGTCCGAAGGTGGACGCGGCCTGGAACCTGCACGAGGCCACCCGCGACCTGGACCTGGACGCGTTCGTGGTGTTCTCGTCCGTCGCCGGTGTCTTCGGCAATGCGGGTCAGGCGAACTACGCGGCGGGCAACGCCTTCCTGGACGCCCTGATGGAGCACCGCCGTGCGGCCGGTCTGCCGGGTCTGTCGCTCGCCTGGGGCCCCTGGGAGCAGACCGGCACCGGCGGCATGACCGGCACGCTCTCCGACGCGGACCTCGAACGGCTCGCGGCCTCCGGAGTGCCCCCGCTCGCCGTCGAGCAGGGTTTGGCCCTCTTCGACGCCGCCCTGGCCACCGATGACGCCGCGCTCGTGCCCGTCCGGCTCGACCTGCCCGCCCTGCGCGGTCAGGGCGACGTGCCGCCGCTGCTCCGTTCGCTGATCCGGGGCCGCTCGCGCCGTGCGGCGGTCGCGGGCTCGGCCACGGCGACCGGTCTGCGCGACCGGCTGGCCGTCCTGGACGCGGTCGAGCGCCGGGAAGTGCTCGTGGACCTGGTTCGCGGTCAGGTCGCCCTGGTGCTCGGTCACGCCGACGCCACGGCCGTCCACCCCGCGCGTGCCTTCCGGGACCTCGGCTTCGACTCGCTCACCTCGGTCGAGCTGCGCAACCGCCTGAACACGGTCACCGGACTGCGCCTGCCCGCCACGATGGTGTTCGACTACCCGACCGTCGAGGTCCTGGTCGGCTTCATCCTCGACGAACTCCTCGGCACCGACGCCGAAGCGCGGCTCGTGCAGAGCGGCACGGCGGCCGTGGCGGACGACCCGATCGTCATCGTGGGCATGGCCTGCCGCTACCCGGGCGGGGTCGCCTCGCCCGAGGATCTGTGGCGCCTGGTCACCGAGGGCACCGACGCCGTCTCCGGCTTCCCCACCAACCGCGGCTGGGACGTCGAGAACCTGTACCACCCGGACCCCGACCACCCCGGCACCGCCTACACGCGTTCCGGTGGATTCCTGCACGACGCGGGGGAGTTCGACCCCGGCTTCTTTGGCATGAGCCCGCGTGAGGCGCTGGCGACGGACTCCCAGCAGCGGCTGCTTCTTGAGGCGTCGTGGGAGGCGATAGAGCGGGCCGGTATCGATCCGGTCGGTCTGCGGGGCAGCGCGACCGGTGTGTTCGCCGGTGTGATGTACAGCGACTACAGTGCGATGCTGGGCAGCCCCGAGTTCGAGGGCTTCCAGGGCAGCGGCAGCTCCCCGAGCGTGGCCTCCGGACGTGTCGCGTACACCTTCGGCTTCGAGGGCCCGGCGGTCACGGTCGACACCGCGTGCTCGTCCTCCCTGGTGGCAATGCACTGGGCGATGCAGGCGCTGCGTTCGGGTGAGATCTCGCTCGCCCTGGCCGGTGGTGTGACCGTCATGTCGACGCCCGCCGTGTTCGTGGACTTCGCCCGTCAGCGGGGTCTGTCGCCCGACGGCCGGTGCAAGGCGTTCTCCGACTCGGCCGACGGTGTCGGCTGGTCCGAGGGCGTGGGCATGCTGGTGCTTGAGCGCCAGTCCGATGCGATCCGCAACGGTCACCAGATCCTTGCCGTCGTCCGCGGTTCGGCCGTGAACCAGGACGGTGCCTCCAACGGCCTCACGGCCCCCAACGGTCCGTCGCAGCAGCGCGTCATCCGCCAGGCGCTCGCCAGCGGCGGGCTGTCGGCCGGTGATGTGGATGTTGTCGAGGCGCACGGTACGGGCACCACTCTGGGCGACCCGATCGAGGCGCAGGCGCTCATCGCCACGTATGGCCGTGACCGTGACCCGGAGCAGCCGCTGCTGCTGGGTTCGGTGAAGTCGAACATCGGTCACACGCAGGCCGCCGCCGGTGTCGCCGGTGTCATCAAGATGGTCATGGCGATGCGCCACGGGCTGCTGCCTCGCACCCTCAACATCACCGAGCCGTCCTCGCACGTCGACTGGACGGAAGGCGCGGTGGAACTGCTCACGGAGCAGACCGCGTGGCCGGAGACGGAGCACGTGCGCCGTGCGGGTGTGTCGTCCTTCGGTATCAGCGGTACGAACGCCCACGTCATCCTGGAGCAGCCCGCGAAGGTGATCCAGGGAACCGTGGTCGCCGCCTCCGACGCACCGGAAACGGACGTGGTGGAGCCCGGCGTGGTGCCGTGGGTGCTCTCCGGCAAGACGCCGGAGGCGCTGCGCAGCCAGGCGGCGAAGCTGCTCGCCTCGGTCGAGGCGCACCTCGACCGTCCGCTCGTGGACGTCGGTTCCTCCCTCGTCACCGCCCGGTCGCTGTTCGAGCACCGTGCGGTCGTCCTCGCCACCGACGTGGACACCGCGGCCCGCGCCCTGGCGGCCCTCGCGGTGGGCGAGCCCGACCCCGCCGCCGTGTCGGGCCCGGCCCGCACCGGCCGCTCGGCGGCTCTGTTCTCCGGTCAGGGGTCGCAGCGGCTCGGGATGGGCCGTGAGCTGTACGGCCGGTTCCCGGTGTTCGCGGAGGCTCTGGATTCCGTACTCGCAGTCTTGGACGGCGAGTTGGAGGGTTCGCTGCGGGAGGTGATGTGGGGCGAGGATGCCGGTCTGCTGAACGGGACCGGACGGACTCAGCCCGCACTCTTCGCGGTCGAAGTCGCCCTCTACCGCTTGGTGGAGTCGTGGGGTGTGAGGCCGGACTTCGTCGCCGGTCACTCGATCGGTGAGATCGCCGCAGCGCACGTCGCCGGGGTGTTCTCACTGGAGGACGCCGCCCGCCTGGTGGCCGCCCGTGGCCGTCTGATGCAGGCACTCCCGGCCGGCGGAGCGATGGTCGCCGTCCAGGCCACCGAGGACGAGATCGCCCCGTACCTCAGCGAGGAGGTGTCGGTCGCCGCCGTCAACGGCCCCACTTCGGTGGTCGTTTCGGGCACCGAGGGCTCCGTACTGGAGGTCGCGGCGCGGTTCGAGGCGGAGGGCCGGAAGGCCACGATGCTTCGGGTGTCGCACGCGTTCCACTCGCCGCTGATGGACCCGATGCTGGACGAGTTCCGCACGGTGGCCGAGGGCCTGTCCTACGCCGCGCCGGTGATCCCGGTGGTGTCGAACCTGACCGGATCCGTCGCCACGGCCGAGGAGTTGTGCTCGCCCGAGTACTGGGTGCGTCACGTCCGTGAGGCGGTTCGCTTCGCCGACGGCGTGGCCACGCTCGAAGAGCAGGGTGTGACCACGTTCCTGGAGCTGGGCCCGGACGGAGTCCTCTCCGCGATGGCCCAGGAGTCCCTGACCGGCGACGAGGCCGTCACCATCCCGGTCCTGCGCAAGGACCGCGACGAGGAGGCCACCGCGGTCGCCGCGCTCGCCCGACTGCACACCGGCGGACTGCGAGTCGACTGGCCGGCCCTGTTCGCCGGTACCGGCGCGGGCCGCGCGGAACTGCCGACGTACGCCTTCCAGCACCAGTGGTTCTGGCCCGCCGCACCGCTCGGCGGAGGCGACGTCCGCGCCGCCGGTCTCGGCTCCGCCGAGCACCCGCTGCTCGGAGCCTCCGTCGAACTCGCCGCGGGCGAGGGCGTGTTGTTCACCGGGCGCCTGGCACTGCACTCCCACCCCTGGCTCGCCGACCACGCCGTCAACGGCACCGTCCTGCTGCCGGCCACGGCCCTGCTTGAGATGGTGATCCGCGCCGGTGACGAGGTCGGCAGCGACCGGGTCGAGGAACTGACCATCACCGCGCCGCTGGTCCTGCCCGAGCGGGCCGCCGTCCAGGTCCAGGTCGCCGTCGAGGCGCCCGACGCCGCCGGACGCCGCGTCGTGGGCGTCTACGCACGTCCCGAGGGCACCGGCGACAGCGCATGGTCGCAGCACGCCGCCGGTGTGCTGGCCCCCGCCGACAGCGGTCCGGCCCCCGCCGCCTTCGACACCACCGTCTGGCCGCCCGAGGGCGCCGAGGCCGTCGAAGCCGACGGGTGCTACGAGGAGTTCACCGAGGCCGGCTTCGCCTACGGACCGCTCTTCCAGGGTTTGCGCGCGGCCTGGCGCCGCGGCGACGAGTGGTTCGCCGAGGTGGCCCTGCCTGAGGGCACCGAGAACACGGCCGCGGGCTTCGGTCTGCACCCGGCCCTGTTCGACTCCGCGCTGCACGCCCTGCTGCTGACCCCGGCCGCCGACGGCGGCACGGCCGGACTGCCGTTCTCCTGGACGGACGTCTCGGTGCTCGCGTCCGGCGCCACCGTGCTCCGCGTCCGGCTGACGCCGAACGGCGACCGGACGCTGTCCGTCAGCGCCGTGGACCCGACCGGCACGCCGGTCGTCTCGGTGGGCTCCCTGGTCACCCGCGGCGTCACCGGACTCGACACCGCGGGCGCCGACACGCTGCCGCGCGACGCGCTCTTCGGCGTCGAGTGGACCCCGGTCCAGGCAGCCGAGGCCGCCCCCGCGTCCGTCGCGCTGCTCGGCACGGACGGCGACCCGCTCGGGCTCGCCGCCGCGCTCACCGACGTCGGCACGACCGTGCGGACCTACCCGGACGTCGCCGCCCTGGTGGCCGCGACGGTCGCCGTGGACCTGCCCGCGCCGGACGTGGTCGTCCTCGGCGTCGCCTCGCACGACGACGAGCCCGCCTCCGAGGCGGCACACCGGCTCACCGCCGCCACGCTGGCCGCTGTCCAGAGCCGGCTGTCCGACGACCGGCTCGCCGGCGCCCGCCTCGTCCTCGTGACGCGTGGGGTGGCCGACGCCCGGGACGTCGGCGCCGCGGCCGTCCACGGTCTGATCCGTTCGGCCCAGACCGAGAACCCCGGCGCCTTCGGCCTCGTCGACCTCGACGGGACCCCCGAGTCCGCCGCCGCCCTCGCCGCGGCGCTCGGCTCCGCCGAACCGCAGCTCGCGCTGCGCGCCGGCCGGCCGCACGCCGCCCGGCTCACCCGCACGGCCCGTCCCGCCGGCACCGCCGCGCCCACCGTGTGGCAGGCCGACGGCACGGTCCTGGTCACCGGCGGCACCGGCGGCCTCGGCGCCCAGTTCGCCCGGCACCTCGTCGGCGCCTACGGGGTCCGCAACCTGCTGCTGGTCAGCAGGCGCGGCGGTGACGCCCCCGGCACCACGGAACTCGTCGCCGAACTCATCGCCCACGGCGCCGACGTGACGGTCCAGGCCTGCGACGTCGCCGACCCGGACGCCGTCGCCGCCCTGGTCGCCGGGATCCCGGCCGAGCACCCGCTCACCGCGGTCGTGCACACGGCCGGCGTCCTCGACGACGGTGTCGTCGGCTCCCTCACCGGGGAGCGGCTCGCCCGGGTACTGCGCCCGAAGGCGGACGCGGCCTGGAACCTGCACGAGGCCACCCGCGGCCTGGACCTGGACGCGTTCGTGGTGTTCTCCTCCGTGGCAGGCGTCCTCGGCGGCGCGGGCCAGGCCAACTACGCGGCCGGCAACGCCTTCCTGGACGCGCTCATGGAGCACCGCCGGGCAGCCGGTCTGCCGGGCCTGTCGCTGGCCTGGGGCCCCTGGAACCAGGCGGGCGGCATGACGGAGACCCTCTCGGACGCCGAGGCCGAACGGCTGGCGCGGGCCGGGATGCCGCCCCTCGCGGCCGAGCAGGGCTTCGCCCTCTTCGACGCGGCGCTCGCGGCCCAGACCCAGGACACCACCGGCACCGCCCTGGTCGTCCCGGTCCGGCTCGACCTGGCGGCGCTCGCCGCGCAGGGCGAGGTGCCCGCGGTGCTCCGCGGTCTCGTCCGTACCCGCACCCGGCGCACGGTCGCGGGCGGAACCGTCACCGCCGACGGGCTCGTGGCACGCCTGACCGCGCTCACGGCCGAGGAACGCCGCGCGGCACTCCTCGACCTGGTCCGCACCCAGGCGGCCCTGGTCCTCGGACACGCCGACGCCGCGTCGGTGGACGCCGCGGCCCAGTTCCGCGACGTCGGCTTCGACTCGCTCACCGCGGTCGAGCTCCGCAACCGGCTGAGCGCGGCCACCGGGCTGCGCCTGACCGCGACGCTGGTCTTCGACTACCCGAACGCGGCCACGCTCGCGAACCACCTGCACGACGAACTCTTCGGCGCCGAGACCGAGTCGGCGCTCCCGGCGAAGCCGCTGCCGTCCACGACCGACGACCCGATCGTCGTCGTGGGCATGGCCTGCCGCTACCCGGGCGGGGTCGCCTCGCCCGAGGACCTGTGGCGACTGGTCCTCGACGGCACGGACGCGATCACCGACTTCCCGGCCAACCGCGGCTGGGACATCGAGTCGGTCTACGACCCGGACCCCGAGCACCTCGGCACCTCGTACACCCGCTCCGGCGGATTCCTGCAGAACGCCGGTGAGTTCGACGCCGGCTTCTTCGGGATGAGCCCGCGTGAGGCGCTGGCGACGGACTCCCAGCAGCGGTTGCTGTTGGAGGCGTCGTGGGAGGCGATCGAGCGGGCCGGGATCGACCCGGTCGGTCTGCGGGGCAGCGCGACCGGTGTGTTCGCCGGTGTGATGTACAGCGACTACGGCTCCATCCTCGGCGGCAAGGAGTTCGAGGGCCTCCAGGGCCAGGGCAGCGCGGGCAGCGTCGCCTCCGGCCGTGTCTCGTACACCTTCGGCTTCGAGGGCCCGGCGGTCACGGTCGACACCGCGTGCTCGTCCTCCCTGGTGGCGATGCACCTCGCGGCGCAGGCGCTGAGGGCCGGCGAGTGCTCGCTCGCCCTGGCCGGCGGCGTGACGGTCATCTCCACCCCGGCCACGTTCGTCGAGTTCTCCCGTCAGCGGGGTCTGTCGCCCGACGGCCGGTGCAAGGCGTTCTCGGACTCGGCGGACGGTGTGGGCTGGTCCGAGGGTGTCGGCATGCTGGTCCTTGAGCGCCAGTCGGACGCGATCCGCAACGGCCACGAGATCCTCGCGGTCCTCCGCGGTTCCGCCATCAACCAGGACGGCGCCTCCAACGGCCTCACCGCCCCCAACGGTCCGTCCCAGCAGCGGGTGATCCGCCAGGCCCTCGCCAGTGGCGGACTGTCCGCCGGTGACGTCGACGTCGTCGAGGCGCACGGTACGGGCACCACCCTGGGTGACCCGATCGAGGCGCAGGCGCTCATCGCCACGTACGGTCGTGACCGTGACCCGGAGCAGCCCCTGCTGCTGGGTTCGGTGAAGTCCAACATCGGTCACACGCAGGCCGCCGCCGGTGTCGCCGGCGTGATCAAGATGGTCATGGCGATGCGCCACGGCGTGCTGCCCCGCACTCTCAACATCACCGAGCCGTCCTCGCACGTCGACTGGACGGAAGGCGCGGTGGAACTGCTCACGGAGCAGACCGCGTGGCCGGAGACGGAGCACGTGCGCCGTGCGGGTGTGTCGTCCTTCGGTATCAGCGGTACGAACGCCCACGTCATCCTGGAGCAGCCCGCGAAGGTGATCCAGGGAACCGTGGTCGCCGCCTCCGACGCACCGGAGACGGACGTGGTGGAGCCCGCCGTCGTGCCGTGGGTGCTGTCCGCCAAGACGCCGGAGGCGCTGCGCGACCAGGCCGCCCGCCTGCTTGCCGCGGTCACCGAGAAGCCGGCACCGCGTCCGGTCGACGTGGCCCACTCCCTGCTCTCCACCCGCTCGCTGTTCGCCCACCGCGCGGTGGTGCTCGCAGGTGAGCCGGAGGAGACGGCCCGCGCCCTCAACGCCCTTGCGGCGGGCACGACCGATCCGGCAGCGGTGTCGGGCACGGTGGCCTCCGGCCGCTCGGCGGCGCTGTTCTCGGGGCAGGGGTCGCAGCGGTTGGGGATGGGTCGTGAGCTGTACGGCCGGTTCCCGGTGTTCGCGGAGGCTCTGGATGCCGTACTGGCGATCCTGGATGGTGAGTTGGAGGGTTCGCTGCGGGAGGTGATGTGGGGTGAGGACGCCGGTCTGCTGAACGGGACCGGGTGGACTCAGCCCGCCCTGTTCGCGGTCGAGGTCGCCCTCTACCGCTTGGTGGAGTCGTGGGGTGTGAGGCCGGACTTCGTCGCCGGTCACTCGATCGGTGAGATCGCGGCCGCGCATGTGGCCGGGGTGTTCTCGCTGGAGGACGCCGCCCGCCTGGTGGCCGCCCGTGGCCGTCTGATGCAGGCACTCCCGGCCGGCGGAGCGATGGTCGCCGTCCAGGCCACGGAGGACGAGGTCACTCCGCACCTCACCGACGAGGTGTCGATCGCCGCGCTCAACGGCCCGACGTCCGTGGTCGTTTCGGGCGTCGAAAGCGCCGTCCTCGAGCTGGCCGCGCGTTTCGAGGCGGAGGGCCGCAAGGCGACCCGGCTTCGGGTGTCGCACGCGTTCCACTCGCCGCTGATGGACCCGATGCTGGACGAGTTCCGCACGGTGGCCGAGGGCCTGTCCTACGCCGCGCCGGTGATCCCGGTGGTGTCGAACCTGACCGGCTCCGTCGCCACGGCCGAGGAGTTGTGCTCGCCCGAGTACTGGGTGCGTCACGTCCGTGAGGCGGTCCGTTTCGCCGACGGGGTGGCCACGCTCGAAGAGCAGGGTGCGACCACGTTCCTGGAGCTGGGCCCGGACGGAGTCCTCTCCGCGATGGCCCAGGAGTCCCTGACCGGCGACGAAGCGGTCACGATCCCGCTGCTCCGCAAGGACCGCGACGAGGAGACGACCGCCCTGCTGGGCCGGGCCGGGCTGTACACGCGGGGGATCGGGGGCGGCTGGCAGGATCTGCTGGCCGGCACCGGCGCCACCCGCGTCGACCTGCCGACGTACGCCTTCCAGCACCAGTGGTACTGGCCGACCGGCCGGGCCGCCGCCACCGGTGACGTCCGGGCCGCCGGACTCGGCTCCGCCGAGCACCCGCTGCTCGGTGCCGCAGTCGAACTCGCCGCAGGACAGGGCGTGTTGTTCACCGGTCGCCTGTCGCTGACCTCGCACCCGTGGCTGGCCGACCATGTCGTCATGGGCGCCGTCCTGCTCCCGGGTACGGCCCTCCTCGAGATGGCGGTCCGCGCGGGCGACGAGGTCGGCTGCGGCCGGGTCGAGGAACTGACCCTCGCCGCGCCGCTGGTCCTGCCCGAGCGTGGCGCGCTCCAGGTGCAGGTCGCCGTCGCCGTCCCGGACGACTCCGGCCGGCGCGTGGTCGGGGTGTACTCGCGCCTCGAAGGCGCCGACGAGTCGGCGTGGACCCAGCACGCGGCCGGTGTCCTGGCGCCCGGCGCCACCGCACCGGACCAGGGCCTCGGCACCGAGGTCTGGCCGCCGAGGGACGCCGAGCCGCTGGACACCGAGGACTGCTACGGAGCCTTCGCCGAGGCAGGGTTCGCGTACGGACCGCTCTTCCAGGGTCTGCGGGCGGTGTGGCGCCGGGGCGAGGAACTCTTCGCCGAGGTCGCGCTGCCCGAGGAGGGCACCGGCGAGGCGGCCGAGTTCGGCCTGCACCCGGCGCTCCTCGACTCCGCGCTGCACGCCACGATGCTGGCCGCCACGGGCGGCGAGGAGGGCGACGGGGGAGGTGCCCTGCCGTTCTCGTGGGAGGGCGTCGCGCTGCACGCCTCCGGCGCGTCGGCGCTGCGGGTGCGGCTGGCCCCCGCGGGCGACAACGCGATGTCGGCGACCGCGGTGGACCCGGCCGGTGCGCCGGTGGTCACCGTCGACCGGCTCCTCACCCGCACGGTCACCGGTGACCAGCTGAAGTCCGCCGGTGAGGACCAGAACACGCTGTTCGGCGTCGACTGGACGCCGGTGACCGACACCGGGGCCGAGCGGCCCGCGTCGGTCGCGGTCGTCGGGGCCGACCCGTTCGCCCTCGCCGACGCCCTCACCGGCACCGGCACCGGCCTCAAGGTCGGCACGGCGGCGGACCTCACCGCGCTGGCGGCCTCGTCCGACGCCGCCGTACCGGACGTGGTACTCGTCCCGGTCGCCGCAGCCACGACCGACGGGGAGGAACTGCCCGGCGCGGTCCGGGAGGTCACCGCGCGGGTGCTCGCGCTCCTGCAGCAGTGGTCCGGCGAGGAGGCGCTCGCGGCCTCGCGGCTGGTGTTCGTCACCCGCGGCGCGGTCGCCGTGGACGGCGGCGGGACCGCGGACCTCGCGGCCTCCGCGGTCTGGGGCCTGGTGCGCTCCGCGCAGACGGAGAACCCCGGCTGCTTCGGCCTGCTCGACCTCGATCCGGCCGCGGCGGACCCGTCCGCCCGGCTCGTCGAGGCGCTGACGGCCGGCGCCGAGGAACCGCAGCTCGCGCTGCGCGGCACCGAGGTCGTGGCCGCCCGCCTCACCCGGCTGGACACCGGTGCCGGCACTGCGGCGGACGGCACGTCCGGCGTCTTCCGGACCACCGGGACCGTCCTGGTCACCGGCGGCACCGGCGGTCTCGGCCGGCTCCTCGCCCGGCACCTGGTGGCCACGCACGGCGTACGGAGCCTGATCCTCGCCAGCCGCAGCGGTCTTGAGGCCGACGGCGCGGGCAAGCTCGTCGCCGAACTGGAGGAGATGGGCGCCGAGGTCACCGTGCGGGCGTGCGACGTCGCCGACCGGGAGGCCGTGGCCGCCCTGGTCGCGGCGGCGCCGAAGGGCCGGCCGCTGTCGGCGGTCGTCCACACGGCAGGTGTCCTCGACGACGGTGTGGTCGGCTCGCTGACGCCGGAGCGCCTCGCCACGGTGCTGCGGCCCAAGGCGGACGCGGTGTGGCACCTTCACGAGGCGACTCGCGGCCTGGACCTGGACGCGTTCGTCGTCTACTCGTCCGTGGCCGGCGTGTTCGGCGGTGCCGGTCAGGCCAACTACGCGGCGGCGAACACGTTCCTGGACGCCCTGATGGCGCGGCGCCGCGCCGACGGACTGCCCGGCGTGTCCCTCGCGTGGGGCCCGTGGGAACAGGACAGCGGCATGACGGGCACCCTCTCGGACGCCGAGGCCGACCGCCTGGCGCGGTCCGGGATGCCGGCGCTGACGGTCGAGCAGGGTCACGCCCTGTTCGACGCGGTGGTCGCGGGCGACCGGGCGCTGGCGCTGCCGGTCCGGCTGGACCTCGCCGTACTGCGGGCCCGCGGTGAGGTGTCCGCGCTGCTGCGCGGCCTGATCCGGGTGCCGGCGCGGCGGTCCGCGGCCCAGGGCGCGGTGCCGTCCGCGGACACGCTCACCCGGCAGCTCGCCGGGCTGGGCGCGCAGGAGCAGGAGGAGGTGCTGCTCACCATGGTGCGCGGACAGGCGGCGGCGGTGCTCGGCCACCGGGACGGCACGGCGGTCGGCAGGGAGCGTCAGTTCCAGGAACTGGGCTTCGACTCGCTGACGGCGGTCGAGTTCCGCAACCGGCTCAACGCGGCCACCGGGCTGCGGCTGCCCGCCACGCTGCTGTTCGACTACCCGACGCCGGCCGACGTCGTCCGGTACGTGCGCGGACAGCTCGTCACCGACGACCCGGCGGGCGCCGGTTCGGTGCTCTCGGCGCTCGACGCGCTGGAGAGGGCCATCGCCGGACTCAGCCTCGACGACGCGGAGGAGCACCGTCGGGTGACCGGCCGGATCGAGGTCCTCAGGACCAAGTGGGCCGAGCTGGGCCGTACGGACGCGTCCGGCGACGACTCCTCGAAGGAGGACCTGGACGAGGCGTCCGACGAGGACATGTTCGCGCTCCTCGACGACGAACTCGGCCTCAACTGACCCACCCCGCGGGCCGCTTCGGCGGCCCGCGGCTCAGCCCCCGTACACGCCGAAACCCGCCGCACGCCACACCGCCGGCTCCGCGCCGGCGCTCACGAAAGGTCCAGGAAAGCGTGACAACCCGTACGTCCACCGAGGAGAGCCTGTGGGCCCGGAGCTTCCACCCGGCGCCCACCCGCCCCACCCAGCTCCACTGCTTCCCGCACGCGGGCGGCTCGGCGTCCTTCTACTTCCCCGTCTCCGCCCAACTGTCCTCCGTGGCCGAGGTGTTCGCGGTGCAGTACCCGGGACGGCAGGACCGGCGCAAGGAGGTGTCGCCCACGGACATCGCCACCCTCGCCGACCAGCTCTACGACGCCATCGGCCCCGCCCTCAAGGCACGGCCGACCACGTTCTTCGGGCACAGCATGGGCGCCACCCTGGCCTTCGAGGTGACCCGCCGCCTCGAAGCCGACGGCGGTGAACTCGTCCGGCTGTTCGCGTCCGGGCGGCGCGCGCCGTCGACCGT
This sequence comes from Streptomyces sp. NPDC088817, assembly GCF_044750345.1. Lineage (NCBI taxonomy): Bacteria > Bacillati > Actinomycetota > Actinomycetes > Kitasatosporales > Streptomycetaceae > Streptomyces > Streptomyces sp. NPDC088817. The sequence continues at coordinate 224,210 of NZ_JBIVJN010000014.1, read as the reverse complement.
CCGCGACGAGAAGGTGCACCGCCTCTCCGACGAGGGCATCGTGCGGGAGCTGAAGCTCCTCGCCGGCACCGACACCGCGCTGCTCGGCGACGAGGAGATCCTGCGCATGATCCTTCCCGCCATCCGCAGCGACTACGAGGCGATCGAGACCTACCGGTGCGCCCCCGACGTCACCGTCCGCGCCCCGATCACCGTCCTCACGGGCGACAGCGACCCCAAGACGACGATGGCCGAGGCCGAGGCGTGGCGCGGCCACACGACCGGCGACTTCGACCTCCAGGTCTACCCCGGCGGCCACTTCTACCTGACCGCGGAGGCCCCCGCGGTCATCGCCTCACTCAGGAAGCACCTCACCGGGCAGGGCTGATGTCCACCGTTCCGCCCCTCGCCAGGCCACGGGCGACGGGCGGGACGGAATGGCCCGACGGCTCCTGGCCCGCGCCCCGGTCGCTGCCCGCCGAACCGATCAAGGTGGACGGAAATTCGAACAGCCTGACGTGAGGGTCCGCGTACGATCCCGGGCATGCAGCCCGAGGACCTGGTACGAGAGCACACGATCTACGCCTGTGTCATGGGCTCGCGGGCCTTCGGGCTGGCGACGGACGGCAGCGACACGGACCGCCGGGGCGTGTTCCTCGCGCCCACGGCCCTGTTCTGGCGCTTCGAGAAGCCGCCCACGCACGTGGAAGGGCCGCTCTCCGAGCAGTTCAGCTGGGAGCTGGAGCGCTTCTGCGAACTGGCGCTGCGCGCCAACCCGAACATCCTGGAGTGCCTGCACTCACCACTGGTCGACCATGTGGACGACACCGGCCGCGAGCTGCTGCACCTGCGCGGCGCCTTCCTGTCCCGCCGGGCCTGCGACACCTTCACCCGCTACGCCCTCGGCCAGCGACGCAAGCTCCACGCCGACGTCCGTACGACGGGTTCCCCGCGCTGGAAGCACGCGATGCACCTGCTCCGCCTGCTGACGACCGCCCGTGACCTGCTGCGCACGGGCGAGCTGCACATCGACGTCGGCGACCAGCGGGAGCCTCTGCTCGCGGTGAAGCGGGGTGAGGTCTCCTGGGCACAGGTCGAGACCCGCATGGCCCGGCTGGCGGACGAGACCGAGGAGGCCCTGCGGCACACTCCGCTCCCACCCGAACCGGACCACGCGCGCGTGGCCGACTTCCTGTTCCGGACGCGCCGCGCCTCGGCCGCTCAGCCGGACACGCACCACGAAGTCGCGCGAGGCGTCGTACGCGGTGGCCGCTTCGGGCAGCGCTGAGACGGCCCGCGCCCCGTCGAGCTCACCAGGGTCCTGGCGAGCAAGAAACTCCGGCCCGACCGGGCCTACCGCCCCGGTGGGCCGACGCGGTACTCGGTGCGGCTGTTCAGGACGGAGTCCGGGCGTAGCACCGTGCTCGGGTACTCGGGGTGGTTCGGGGAGTCGGGCAGGTGCTGGGTCTCCAGGCAGACGGCGGCGTACCGCTCGTGGCGGCGGCCCGTCGCGTCCTTGAGTGTTCCGTCGAGCTGGTTGCCGGTGTAGACCTGCAGGCCCGGTTCGGTGGTCCACACCTCCAGGGCCCGCCCGCTCCCGGGATCCTCCAGCCGGGCAGCGCGCCGCAGGGCCTCCCCGGCCGACGGTGGGCGCAGCACCCAGCAGTGGTCGTAGCCGCCCGCCGCGCGCAGTTGGGGATCGGGGTCGTGCAGGCGGGCGCCGATGGTGTGTGTGCGGGTGAAGTCGAAGGGTGTGCCCGCTGTTTCCGCGCCGGGCCCGTACGGGATGCCCTCGTCGGTCAGCGGCAGGTACCGGTCCGCGTCCAGCTGGAGCACGTGGTCGGCCACCGTGGGGGCGCCCGACAGGTTGAAGTAGGCGTGGTTGGTCAGGTTGACCACGGTCGGCCGGTCGGTGACGGCCCGGTAGTCGAGGGAGAGGGTGCCCCGGGCGTCGAGGACGTACGTGGCCGTGACGTCCAGAGTTCCGGGGAAGCCCATGTCGCCGTCGGGGCTGCGCAGGGTCAGGCGTACTCCGGCGAAGTCGTCGCCCGTCACGGGCGTCGCGGCCCAGACCCGCCGGTCGAAACCGTCGGGGCCGCCGTGCAGGGCGTGGCCACGGTCGTTCACCGGCACCTGGTGCGCCCGGCCGTCCAGGGTGAAGCGGCCGTCGGCGATCCGGTTGGCGTACCGCCCCACCAGGGCCCCGAGGTACGGGCTCGGGCCGGTGTAGTCCTCGATGCCGGTCAGCGACAGGACGACCGAGCGCGCGACTCCGTCACGGTCCGGTACTTCCAATGTGTGCAGGATGCCGCCGTAGGTGAGTACCTCGGCGCGCACGCCGCGGCCTGAGTCCAGGTGCCAGCGCTCCACCGGAGTGCCGTCGGGCGTGTTGCCGAAGGGGGTGCAGCGCAGGGCGGGTCGTGGCATGAAGGTCCTCGGGGGAAGGGGGGCGGGCCGTTCGGGGAGGGTGCGGCCGCGGGCCGGCTCAGCGTTGGCGGCCCAGGGTCGACTCGCGTACCACCAGGTCGTGGCCCGGACGCAGCCGGCGTGGCTCGGTGTCGGCGGTGCCGTTGAGGCGGGCGATGACGCAGCCGACGGCCTGGCGGGCGATGGCCTGCTTGTCGGGGGAGACGGTGGTCAGGGTGATCGCCCCGAAGCGGCCGTCCTCGATGTCGTCGAACCCCACCACCGCCACGTCCTGCGGGATGCGCAGTCCGCGCTCGCCGAGCACCCTCATGGCGCCGATCGCCTGGAGGTCGTTGTAGGCGAAGACCGCGTCGGGCCGCACGCCGCGGTCCAGAAGCAGGGCCATGGCCTGCGCCCCGTCCGCGCGGCCGTAGCCGTCGGTGGGGGCCACCAGCGAGTCGTCGTGCGGCAGTCCGGCCGCGGCCAGTTCCTCACGCCACCCTTGGAGGCGCAGATGGGCGGGCTGGCGGGCGCTCTCGGCCCGCGCGCCGAGGAAGGCGATCCGCTGCCGTCCGATCCCGATCAGGTGGCGGACCGCGCTGCGGGCCGCGGCCACGTTGTCGATGGCGATGTGGTCGTAGGGGGCGTCGTACTCCCGCTCGCCGAGCAGCACGAGCGGCGAGGTGTCGGTGCGGCCGCGCAGGTCAGGGTTCTCCAGTTCGATCGGGGAGAGGATCAAACCGTCGATCACATGGGTCCGGAAGCCCTGGCAGACGAGCATCTCCTTCTCGCGCAGGCCGGCGGTGTGGTCGAGCAGCACGGTGTAGTGGTGGCGTGCGGCGGCGTCGATGACCGCGCTGGCCAGTTCGGCGAAGTACGGGTTGCCGAGTTCGGGGACGGCCAGCGCGATGATCCCGGTGCGGCCCTTGCGCAGGTGGCGCGCGGTGAGATTGGGGCGGTAGCCGAGCTCGTCGATCGCCTGTTGCACCCGGGCCCGCATGGCGGGGGTGACGTGCGGATAGTCGTTGACGACGTTCGAGACGGTCTTGATGGACACTCCCGCTCGCTGCGCGACGTCCTTGAGGCTGACGCCCAAGGCGTTCCCTCCTTGTCGGGCCGGGCGCAGGACAGCGACGGGTCCTGCGGCACGGCGTCTGTCATCAGGTGCGGCGTGCCCGCGCCAGATACCGCTGGGCCACGACCACCACGATGAGGAAGCCGCCGCTGACCACGGACTGGTAGGACGAATTGAGCGAGCCTATCTGGTTGATCAGGTTCTGGATGACCGCGAGCAGCAGCACTCCCCACAGGGTGCCGCTCACCGAGCCGGCGCCGCCTATCAGCAGGGTGCCGCCGATGACGACCGCGGCGATGGCGTCCAGCTCCATGCCCACGCCGATGATCGTGACCCCGGAGGACAGCCGGGCGGCGTTGAGCGCGCCGGCGAACCCGGCGAGGAGCCCGCTGAGCGTGTAGACCAGGATCCGGGTGCGGGCCACCGGCAGTCCCATCAGGGTCGCGGCGTCGGTGCTGCCGCCGACGGCGAACAGCGACTGGCCGAACGAGGTGCGCTGCAACACCACCCCGCCGACGGCGAACAGGGACAGCGCGACGAGCACCGGATACCCGAAGCCGCCCACCGTGCCCTGGCCGAGTTCGGCGAAGGCCGAGCCGTGCGGCACCAGATAGGTGGTGGCCCCCTCGTCGGTCAGGGCGAGGAGCAGACCGCGGGCCCCGAGCAGGGTGGCCAGGGTGACGATGAAGGGTGCCATCCCGGCCCGTGCGATCAGCAGCCCGTTCAGGGTGCCGATCGCCCCGCAGACGGCCAGCGGCAGCAGCAGCGCGGCCCAGATGCCGTACTGCGAGGCCCAGGCGGCCAGTACGCCGCCGAGCGCGAACACCGATCCGACGGAGAGGTCGATGCCGCCGGTGATGATCACGAAGGTCATGCCCAGGGCGACGACGGCGACGAAGGACGCCTGTACGGCGACGTTCTGGGCGTTGTCGAGGGTACCGAAGGAGGGGAAGACGAACGAGGAGACCAGGACGACCGCGATCAGGACGGCGAGGGCGCCGTGCCGTTGGAGGAGTTCGGTGATCCGCTCCTGGCCGGTGGCCGGGGAGGGGGCCGCCGCCGTCGGACGGAGGGCGGCCGACGACTGCCGTGGGCTGGTGAGTGACTTCATCGGGACCGACGCTCCCGTGCGACGTAGACGGCGACGAGGATGATGGCGGCCTGGGCGATCTGCGCCGTGGAGTCCGGCAGATCGTGCTTGACCAGGGTGGCCCGCAGGAGCTGCATCAGCAGCGCGCCGGTGACGGTGCCCAGCACCCGCACCGAGCCGCCGCTCAGCGGTGTGCCGCCGACGACCACCGCGGTGATCGCGGACAGTTCCATGAGGTTGCCGAGCGCGGAGGGGTCGCTGGCGGTCAGCCGGGCGGTGGCCAGCACGCCGGCGAGCGCCGCGAGGACGCCGCACAGCACGTAGACGCCGATCAGGACCCGCTTGACCGGCAGCCCGGACAGTCCGGCGGCAGCGCGGTTGCCGCCCACCGCGACCAGTTGCCGGCCGAAGGTGGTGCGGTGCACGACCCCGGCCACCACCAGCGCCAGGACGCCCGCGGTCAGCACCACCACCGGGATGCCCAGCACCTCCCCGCTGCCCAGTGCCAGCAGGTCCGGGTTGGCGATCTGCTTGAGCTGCCCGTCGGCCATCACCAGGGCCAGGCCCCGGCCTCCGACGAACAGGGCCAGGGTGGCCACGATGGGCTGGAGGCCCACCACGGCGACCAGGGTGCCGTTGACCGCGCCCACGAAGACCCCGGCCAGCAGCGCCACGAGCAGCGCCGGGACCAGGCCGTAGCCGAGATAGAGCGGCAGCAGCGCGGCGGCCAGCGCCATCGCGGACCCCACGGACAGGTCCACGCCCTCGGTGCCGATGACGAGCGCCATGCCGAGCGCCACGATGACGACCGGGGACACCTGCACGAGCTGGGTCCGCAGGTTGGCGACGGTCAGGAAGTGCTCGGTGAACGCGGCGTTGAAGGCGAGCAGCACCAGCACCGCCGTGTAGACGCCGTACTTCTGGAACCAGGCCGGTGCGGCGAGCCGCACCGCGCCCCGTCCCAGTGCCGGCGACAGCTGCGTCATTCCTGCTCCTCGTCCGTGTGCGGTGCCGTGTCCGGCGTCTCGACCGTGGGCTCGGGGGTGTGCGCGGCCAGCGCGTCCAGCAGCTCGGCCTCGCTGACCAGGTCGCCGGCCAGCTCACCGGCCACCGCGCCGCCGCGCAGCACCACCAGCCGGTCCGCGCCCTCCACCAGCTCCTCGACGTCGGAGGAGATCAGCAGCACCGCGAGCCCCTCCTGCGCCAGTTCGTCGATGAGGGTCTGCACCTCGGCCTTGGCGCCGACGTCGATCCCGCGGGTGGGCTCGTCCAGCAGCAGCACCTTGGGCTCCAGGCACAGCCAGCGCGCCAGCAGCACCTTCTGCTGGTTGCCGCCGGAGAGCTCCTCGACCTTCTGCTCGGGCCCCGACGCCTTGATCCGCAGCCGCTTCATGAAGATCTCCACGATGCGGTCCTGCCGCTTGCGGGAGACGACACCGGCCCGGGACAGGCGGGGCATGGCGGCCAGGACGATGTTCTCCCGCACCGACAGACCGGGCACGATGCCCTCGGCCTTGCGGTCCTCGGAGAGCAGGCTGATGCCGGCCCGGATCGCCGCGGCGGGGGAGAGGCGGCGCAGCGGCCTGCCCGCCACCGAGACCGTGCCGGAGTCCAGCGGCAGCGCGCCGACCAGCGCCTTGGCGGTCTCGGTGCGCCCGGAACCCAGCAGGCCGCCCAGGCCCAGAACCTCCCCCGGACGCAGTTCCAGTGACACCTCGTCGAGCACATGGCGGCGGCTCAGCTTCTCGGCCGTGAGCACCGGTTCCCGGGCGGCGTCGTGCTCCGCGCCGAAGCCGGTGACGCCGTGTCGGCGGACCTCGGCGACCTCCCGGCCGAGCATCATCGAGACCAACTGCATCCGGTCCGTGGCCGCGAGCGGGCCGGTGTGCACCAGCCGTCCGTCGCGGAGCACGGTGACCCGGTCGCAGATGCGGTACAGCTCGTCCATCCGGTGGCTGACGTAGAGGATGGCGATGTCGCGGCTGTGCAGTTCCTCGATGACCCGGAACAGCGTCTCGACCTCGCGCGGCTCCAGCGCGGAGGTCGGCTCGTCCATCACCACCACCTGGGCCCGCACCGAGACCGCGCGAGCCAGCGCCACCATCTGCTGGGTGCCCACGCCCAGGCTGTTCAGGGGGCGGCGCACGTCGGCCGTGACGCCGAAGCCGGCCAGCAGCTCGGCCGCCTCCCGGTGCATCCGGGGGAAGTCGATCAGGCGCAGGCGGTTCTTGGGCTCGCGGCCCAGGAAGATGTTCCGCGCCACGCTCATCATCGGGACGAGGTTGACCTCCTGGTAGATGGTGGACACACCGGCCTGCTGCGCCTCGTGCGGCCGGGCGAACGCGACCGGCCGCCCGCCCAGGCGCAGTTCGCCGGAGTCGGGGCGGTGCACACCGGTGAGGACCTTGATCAGGGTGGACTTGCCGGCGCCGTTCTCGCCGACCAGGGCGTGGATCTCACCGCGGCGCAGGGTCAGGGAGACGTCGTCGAGCGCCACCACGCCGGCGAAGCGCTTGCCGACGCCGACGGCCTCCAGCACCGTCGGGGGCGCGGCGCCGTCCGCGTCCGGGTGCGGTGCGGCGACTGCCGCTTCGGGGGGTGCCATGGGCGAGGCCTTCCGTGGGTCGGTGAGCGGGGGAGCGGGCCGCCCGGTGCGGGGCGGCCCGGGCGGCCCGAGGGTGTCTCAGTAGGCCCCGGACAAAGAGTCCTTGGCGTTCGACGCGTCGTAGGCGCGGTCGGAGATGATCACGTTCTCCGGGATGGACTCGCCGCCGAAGAACTTCTGCGCGGTGGCGAAGGCCAGCGGGCCGAACCGCGGGTTGGACTCGATGACGCCGTTGTACTGGCCGTCGGCGAGGGCCTGCACCGCGTTGCGGGTGCCGTCGATGGAGATGATCCTGACGTCCTTGCCGGGCTTCTTGCCGGCGCCCTTGAGCGCGGTGACGGCGCCGAGGCCCATCTCGTCGTTCTCCGCGTACACGGCGGTGATGTCCGGCTTGGACTGGATGAGCTGCTCCATCACCTGCTGGCCCTTGTCGCGGGCGAACTCGCCGGTCTGCTGGGCCACGATCTGCAGACCGGGCGCCTTGGCCTTGAGCTGGTCGACGAAGCCCTTGGTGCGGTCGGTGGTGACGTTGTTCCCGGAGGCGCCCAGCAGGATCGCGACCTTCCCCTTGCCGCCGGTCACCTGGATCATCGCGTCCGCCGCGCGCTTGCCCTGCTCGACGAAGTCCGAGCCGAGGAAGGCGACATAGTCCTTGCAGGCGGTGGCGTTGAGCTTGCGGTCGACGGTGATCACGGGCACGTGCTTGGCGGCGGCGGCCTGCAGCGCCGGTTCCAGGCCGTCGGAGTTCAGCGGCGCCACGATGAGCAGCTGCGCGCCCTGGGCCAGCATGTCCTTGATGTCGCTGATCTGCTTGGAGAGCTGGGACTGGGCGTTGGTGGTGAGCAGCTTCTTGACGCCCAGCCTGGCGGCCTCGTCCTTGATGGACTGGGTCTCGGCGATCCGGAAGGGGTTGGCCTCCTTCTCGGACTGCGAGAAGCCGACGACCGCGTCCTTGAGGTCGATCTTGGTGGCGCCGTACGCCTCCAGGGTGCAGCCCGGTCCCGAGGAGTCGGCGGACGGCGACTGCACCACCTGGGCGCCCTGACTGGTGTCGGAGGAGGCCGCGCCGGAGCCCTCCTCCTTGGAGCAGCCGGCGGCGAGGGCCGCGGCGGCGGCGAGGCACACGGCGGCCACGAGACGGGATCTGCGAGGGCTGGTCATGGTCGTTGCACTCCTTGCGTGATGGGGCGACTGCTCTGGCACGGCGCGTCCGACGAGGTCGTCCGGTCGCCGCTGGGGCCGCGGGGTGGAATGCGGCGTCGTGCGCGTTCTCGGCAAGGGAGCGGGCCGGGGCGGGAGGCCCCCGCGGTGGACCGGGGGCCTCCCGCCGCCGTCACCGCTTGGCGGGTGCGGTGGGTTCGCCGGCCGCCAGGGAGGCCACCTCGGCGCCGCTCAGGGCGCGGTCGTAGGCGTGGACGTCGGCGATCGCGCCGGCCCAGTGGTCGACCGGGGCGCCGTTGTACTTGCCGCGGCCGATCACCAGGTTCCCGGTGGGCACCTCGCCGTTGCAGGCGCGAGTGGAACCGGCCTGGGTGCCGTCCACGTAGATCCGCAGCGCGCCGTCCTGGTGGCTGTAGCTGCCGACCAGGTGGTACCACTTCCCGGTCTGCGGCTCACCGATGCTGTTCGCCAGCGCCCGGGCGCCGGAGAAGCTGAACGCGAACCGCTTGTCGGCCTGGGAGTACTGGAGGTAGAAGACGCTGCTCCTGTCGCCGTCGACGGACACCGCGGTGCTGAAGTGCCCCTTGTCGTCGAGGCGGACCCAGGCGGCCACCGAGTAGTCGCCCTTCTCGGTGTCCAGGACGGGCGCGCCGGCGTCGATGTGGCCGGTGCTGCCGTCCAGTTGCACCGCGCCGCCGTTCGGGCCGGTGGTCCAGGACGCCCCGCCCTTGAGGGTGCCGTCATGGCGCCCGGCGACGTCGGTCGCGGTCGTGCCGGACTGCTGGTGCAGCGGCCACCAGGAGACCCCGGCCAGTCCGGGGGTGCCCTTCGGGACGTTCACCCCGCCCGCGGCGGAACCGGCCGCGATCACCTGCTGGTTGATCTCCCGCACCGGTCCGGGCTGGACCTTGACCACCTTGCGGTCGTAGGTGAGCAGGCCGTTCAGCTCGCCCTCCACGTCCGTGACCTGGGTGTAGACCGAGCCGGAGAGGCCGCAGGAGGCTCGCTGGATCAGCTTCCTGGTGTTCTCCACGTACGCCTTGGTCAGCTCCTCGGTGCTGGTGGCGGCGTCACCGTAGTCCTGACCGCCGGCGGTCCCGAGGATGTGGCCGGGAACGACGTACGAGTAGCCGCCGTGCTCCCCGTCCACGGAGGCCCGGGTGGCGTCGGGGGCGGGGTTGGCCGGGCCGTGGTAGTCGTGGAAGTCGATGATGTCACCGCGACCCGAGTCGCCCTTGGAGGCACAGCAGTTGACTCCGGAGTGGGCGTCCACCAGGCGGGACGGGTCCTGCTTCTTGACCGCGTCCGCGAGTTCACCGGTGGCGGCCTTGCTCCATTCGCCCCAGCCCTCGTTCATCATCGTCCACATGACGATCGACGGGCTGCTGAGGTGCTGGTCGACGATCGTGTGCACCTGGTCGATGAACGTCTGGGTCTCCGGCGTGCCGGCCGCGGCCGTCATACGGCTCGGCATGTCCTGCCACACCATCAGACCGAGCCGGTCGGCCCAGTAGTACCAGCGGGCGGGCTCCACCTTGATGTGCTTGCGCACCGCGTTGAAGCCGAGGTTCTTGTGCTCCACCAGGTCGTACTTCAGGGCCTCGTCGGTCGGCGCGGTGTACAGGCCGTCCGGCCAGAACCCCTGGTCCAGGGTGGCCATCACGAAGGTGGGCTTGCCGTTGAGCACGATCTTGTTGACGCCGCCGACCGGGGCGACCTCGATCGACCGCATGCCGAAGTAGGAGCCGACCTCGTCCTTTCCGGCCCGTCCGCCGTCCAGGGTCACCTTGAGGTTGTACAGGTACGGGTCGTCCGGGCTCCACAGGTGCGGCTTGGCGACCGGGAGGCGCAGCGCGGTTCCGGCCCGGCCGGTGACGGATGCCACGGCCTTGTTGCCGGCGTAGGCGGTGGCGGTGACCTTCGCCGTCGGCGCGGTCCCGGCGGTGGGACGCACGGTGACGGAGAGCGACTTGTCCGCCAGGTCCGGGGTGAGCACCAGTGAGTCGACACTCGTCTCGGCGACCGGCTCCATCCAGACGGTCTGCCAGATGCCGGAGGTCGGGGTGTACCAGATGCCGCTCGGGTCGGAGGACTGCTTGCCGAGCGCGTACCTGTCGTCGGTGGTGTCCTTGACCTTCACCAGCAGGGTCTGCGTCCCGCGTCCGGAGAGCGCGTCGGTGATGTCGGCGCTGAACTCCTCGTAGCCGCCGGTGTGGTGGGCGACCTGCCTGCCGTTGACGTAGACCCAGGCCTCGTGGTCCACCGCGCCGAAGTTCAGGCGCAGCCGGTTGCCGGAGCCCACCTTCCAGCCGTTCGGCACGGTGAAGGTGCGCTGGTACAGCGACCAGTCGTGGTGCTTGGCGACGCCGGACAGGCCCGACTCCATCGGGTACGGCACCAGGATGTTCCCGGAGAGCTTCCCGGTGGGCAGCGCGGCGCCCTGCTCGGTGGCCTGGAACTGCCAGGTGCCGTTGAGGTTCTGCCAGTTCTTGCGGGTCAACTGCGGCCGCGGGTACTCGGGCAGGGCGTTCTTGGCGGAGACGTCCTTGGCCCACTTGGTGGCGAAGTACCAGGTGGAGTCGTTCTGCGCCACCACGGAGAACGGTCCGACTCCGCCGCCGGCGGTGGTGATGCCGCCCTTTCCGTCATAGCTGATCCGCACGTCGGCGTTGAGCGAGACGGGGGTGTCGTCCTTGCCGGCGGTGATGACGAGCCTGGAGGCGTTCTTGGGGTCCTTGGCCACCGTGGCGGACCACAGGGTGCCTCCGGAGACCAGTGCGAGGTGCTTGGCCGCGTCGGCCGGAACGGCCTTGACGGCGGAGGGCAGTTCGACCGTGGCGGTCCTGCCGGTCGCGGCGACCGTGCCCCTGGCGTCGGCGGGGGAGAAGCCGGCCGGCAGGTGCAGCGCCGAGTCGGGCAGCGGCCGGCGGGAGAAGCCCGGACCCGACCACTCGGTGTGCAGGTAGGCGCCGCCGTTGCCCTGGTTGTAGTCGACGGCCAGGTCGTGCAGCCCGGCCTTCAGCGTGATCGCCTCGGACGTGGTCTGGACGTCCCAGTCGGTGGTCCAGTGGTCGATCACACTGGCCCCGTCGAGGGACATCCGGAAGCCGTTGTCGCCCTTGATGTAGAAGGTGTAGGCGCCGTCCGCGGGCACTTCGAGCCGGCCCGTCCAGCGCACCGCGACGTTGTCCGTGGTGCCGGCGTAGGCGCGCAGCGCGGGCAGCAGGTCGTCGACGTAGAGGGAGTTGTCGATCCGGGTGCCGGTGTACGACGCGAAGTCCAGCGCCGAGCTGCTGGACATCCGGTAGTAGTCGCCCCGCAGACCGAGGTCGGTGGCCTCGGCGGAGGGACGGGACGCCGCGGCCGGTGCGGCACTGACCTGGGCCGGCACCAGCAGCGCGGCGCCCAGCAACAGCGGCAGCAACGCAGCGAGTCGGCCGAGGAAGGGTATTCGGAGTCTGCCTGGGCTCATGCTCACCCTTTCCGTAACGGAAATTCTCCACGCCTGAACCAGCGCCGCAGGGGACCCCCATGCCGGGCGGCACAGGGGTGAGCGCGTCGGAGGCGTTCTTGTATAACGTTGGAAAAGTCGGCGCGGGAGCATGAAAGCAGGGCCCTCACAACGCTGTCCAGACCTCGGGCCCAACGGATGCGGACCGACCCCGCGCGACCGGGAAGACCGCCAAGTCAGCGGCGATCGCGGGTCGTTCAAGGTCTGGACACGACTGCACGCGCGTGCTGTCATTCCTGTCGGCGGACATCTCTGCAACGTTATAAGGCGCGCTGACGTCGTGTCCGTGCGGCGCCTTGGCCGTTCCGCGCGCGCCGGTCGTCCCCGCCCCGCCCCCACCGCCGCCGACCGGCGCTCTCCGACGTCGTCCCACCGCCCTGTCCCACCTTCGACAGTTCAGGAAGGACGTCCGCATGGAACGTCGTACGTTCCTCAACCGCTCACTGGCCGTCGTCGGTGGCGCCACGCTGGCGGGAGCCGCGGCTCTGCCCGCCCAGGCCGCCGCGCCCCGGCCGCCCGTGCACCTCGTCGGCCCCGCCCGCGCCCTCGGCCGGTACCCGGCCAACCGGGCCCCGTTGCGCCAGGAGCCCTTCCTGCGTCTGCCCCCGGGCAGCATCAGCCCCGGGGGCTGGCTGCGCGAACAGCTCGACCTCCAGCTCAAGGGCCTCAACGGACGTATGCCGGAGGTCTCCGAGTACCTGTCCCCGGCCACCAGCGGCTGGGCCGTGCCCGAGCGGGACGGCTGGGAGGAACTGCCGTACTGGCTGCGCGGATTCGGCGACCTCGGCTATGTCACCGGCGACGCCAGGACCCTGGAGCTGACCCGCGCCTGGATGGACCGCATCCTCGCCACCCGGCAGCCGGACGGCTTCTTCGGCCCCTCCGCCCTGCGCACGGCGCTCAACGGCGGCCCGGACTTCTGGCCGTACATGCCGGTACTCGACGCGCTGCGCACCTGGCACGAGTACAGCGGCGACGACCGGGTCGTCCCCGCCCTGCAGGGCTGGCTGAAGTACCTCCACGCCCAGCCGGGCACCCTGTTCGGACAGGGCTGGGGCTCCGCACGCTGCGGCGACACCATCGACACGGCCTACTGGCTGTACAACCGCACCGGCGACTCCTGGCTGCTCGACCTGGTGCACACCCTGCACGCCCACAGCGCCGACTACACCACCTCGATACCGACCTGGCACAACGTCAACCTGGCCCAGGGCTTCCGCGAACCGGCCCAGTACGGCGTCCTGGCGGGCGGCTCGGCCTTCCGCGACGCCACCTACCGCGTCTACGACACCGTGATGCGCAGGTACGGGCAGTTCCCCGGCGGCGGCTTCGCCGGGGACGAGAACGCCCGCGACGGCTACCACGACCCCCGCCAGGGCTTCGAGACCTGCGGCATCGTCGAGTTCATGCACAGCCACCAGATGCTCACCCGCATCACCGGCGACGCGGTGTGGGCCGACCGCTGCGAGGAACTGGCGCTGAACATGCTGCCGGCCGCCCTCGACCCGTCGCAGAAGGCCATCCACTACGCGACCTCCGCCAACGGCGTCCAGCTCGACAACGTCCCGAAGTCGCACGGACAGTTCGACAACCGCTTCGCCATGCAGGCGTACATGCCGGGCATCCACCAGTACCGCTGCTGCCCGCACAACTACGGCATGGGCTGGCCCTACTACGCCGAGGAACTCTGGCTGGCCGCCGCCGACGGCGGACTGTGCGCCTCGCTGTACGCGGAGTCCTCGGTGCGCGCCGACGTCGCCGACGGCACCACGGTCACCATCGACGAGCGCACCGACTACCCGTTCGACGAGACCGTCACCTTCACCCTGTCCACCCCCCGGACGGTGCGCTTCCCGCTGTACCTGCGCGTACCGGGCTGGTGCCGGGCCCCCTCGGTACGGGTGAACGGCCGTCCCGCGCAGGCCCGCGGCAGCGGCGGCTACCTGGTGCTCGACCGCTCCTGGCAGCATCGCGACACCGTCGAGCTGTACCTGCCCATGCGTACCACCGTGCGCACCTGGGGCGCGAACCGCGACTCGGTCTCCGTCGACCACGGCCCGCTGACCTACTCCCTGCGGATCGAGGAGGCGTGGTCGCGGTTCGCCGGTACCGAGGACTGGCCCGAGTACGAGGTGCGCCCTGCCTCGCCGTGGAACTATGCCCTGGTACTGGACGAGAAGGACCCCGCCCGCTCCCTCACCCTGGAGCGCACCCGCGCCCGCGCCGCCAACCCGTTCACCCACACCGGCACCCCCGTGCGCATGAAGGCCAGGGCACGCCGCGTCCCCACCTGGCAGGCCGACGACGAGAACGTGGCGGCGCCGCTCCAGCAGAGCCCGGCGCGCACCACCGAGCCGGTCGAGCAGATCACGCTGATCCCGTCCGCCGCCGCGCGACTGCGCGTCACCGCCTTCCCCACGGCGGGATCGGGCCGGCGCGCGCATGAGTGGGCCGCGTGCACCGCGTCCTTCAGCGGCGTTGACAGCCCCCAGGCCCTGATCATCAACGCCACGGCCGAGCCCCGGGACTCGTACGAGCAGTCCGTTCCCCGCTTCACCTGGTGGGACCGGACCGGCACGGAGGAGTGGGTGCGGTACGAGTACGCCGAGCCGGTCCGCGCGAGCGGGGTGTCGGTGTACTGGTACGACGACACCGGCCACGGCGCCTGCCGGGTACCGCAGTCCTGGCGGCTTGAGTACCGGACCCCCGCGGGTGCCTGGCTACCGGTGAGCGGCGCTTCGGCGTACGGCACGGCCACCGACACGTTCAACGACGTCTCCTTCGACCCGGTGACCGCCACCGCGCTGCGCGTGCGCGTGCAACTGCGGCCCGGCGTCTCCGGCGGCGTACTGGCCTGGCGGGTAAGGCTGTTGTAAAACCGTCGGTCGCCTTCCCCAGCGGCTACTACACCCTCTCCCACGGTCTCGAGGGTTTCCAGCAGGCCCGAGAGGTCACCCCGCGCGGCCTGCCCGCCCTCCTGCACGACCTGCTCCGCCACAGCGCGGGGCCGGCCGACGCGACCGCCCTCGCTCTCACCCACCGCGCCGTCGGCGCGGACGACTGGGCGCGGGTGGTGGCCGTGGAACGGCGGCTCTACGCCACCAAGCTGGGCCGTGAGGCACGGCAGGCCGCCGTCCGCACCGGACGGCAACTGCTCGACCTGGCGGGCGAGGTCTACGGCACACCGCCGATCGAGCGGTACCGGACCCTGTACCGCGAGGGCACGGTGCGCGGCTGCCAGCCGGTCGTCGCCGGCGTCGTCCACGCGGCGGGCGGGCTCACCGCACGGCAGGCGGTCACCTGCGAGCTGTTCGCCTTCGCGGCCAGCTTCGTGGGGGCCGCGCCGCGACTGCGGCTCACCGACCACCGACGGGCCCAGGTCGTCCTGCACGGCGCCGCCCCGGTGATCGAGGAGGCCGTCGAGGCCGCCCTGGAACGGGAGTTGGCCGACCTGGGCGGATGCGTGCCCGTCGCCGACGTCATGGCGGGCCGGCACGAGCGCGCCGAGGCACGGCTGTTCGCCAGCTAGTGCACGACCCCACACAGGTGCGAGGCTCCCACCATCACCACGGCCACGACGAGTTCGTACGGCGCCCCGAGGACGGCGTGCTGCGCGTCGGCATCGCCGGTCCGGTCGGCTCCGGCAAGACCGCGCTGATCGAGGCGCTCGTGCCGGTGCTCATCGGGCGCGGTCGGACCCCCGCGGTGATCACCAACGACATCTACACCTCCGAGGACGCCGCCCACGTACGGCGCACCCTGGACGGAATCCTCGACGCGGACCGTATCGTCGGCGTCGAGACCGGAGCCTGCCCGCACACGGCGGTCCGGGACGACCCGACGATGAACCAGGCCGCGGCCGACGAGATCCTGGAGCGCTTCCCCGAGGTGGACACGCTGATCTTCGAAAGCGGCGGCGACAACCTGACTCTCACCTTCAGCCCGGCACTCGTCAACCTCTTCCTGTTCGCGCTGGACACCGCCGAGGGCGACAAGATGCCGCGCAAGCGGGGCCCGGGCATCACCGAGTGCGAGCTGCTCGTCATCAACAAGATCGACATCGCCCAGTACGTACGGTGCGACCTGGCCGTGATGGAGTCGGACGCCCACCACGTGCGGCAGGGGCGGCCGGTGGTACTCACCAACTCCCTGACCGGAGAGGGCCTGAACACCATCGCCGACTTCCTTCTCTCCCACGAAGCGGCCCGGCCCAGCGAACAGGAGACGGCTTCCGCATGACCGAGGCGCCCGCGCGGCTGGACCCCGCACACTACGAACCCCGGCGGACCCCGGCCCGGATGCTCGACCTCACCGGCACCCCGGACACTCTGGCCGCCGGGCGCCCCGGCAAGGTCGGCCTGCTCGAACTGCGCTACGCGCGGATCGGCGACCGCACCGAACTCGTTGACCGCTGCCAGAAGTCACCCCTGCAGATCATGCGTCCGCTGTACATCGACCCGCTGCGGCCCGACATGCCGGTCACGTATCTGATGTCCACCGGCGGCGGCATCGTCCAGGCCGACCGCAACCGCGTCGACATCGACTGCGGCCCCGGCACCGCGGTGCACCTGACGACGCAGGCGGCCACCAAACTGCACCGGATGGAGTTCGACCACGCCACCCAGGTCGTCAACCGCACCGCCGGAGAGTGGAGTTACGTCGAGTACCTGCCCGACCCGCTGATCCCGTACCGGGACGCGCGCTTCTACCAGCACACCCGCGTGACCGCCGACCCCACCGCCACGGTGCTGCTGGGCGAGACGATCGCCGCCGGCCGGCTGGCCCGGGGCGAGCGGCACGCCTGCCGTCTGCTCTTCAGCGACCTGGAAGTCACGCGCGTGGACGAACTGGTGGCCGTGGACACCGTACGCCTGGATCCCCGCGAGCCCGGCTCGGTGACCGGACCGGCGGTGTTCGCCGCCCACGACCTGATGGCCACGCTCTGCGTGATCTCCCCGCTCGCCCCCGCGGCGCAGATCGCCGACACCCCGCACGAGGCGCTGCTGAGCACGGGCCCGGCCTTCGGCGTGAGCATGCTGCCCGACGACTGCGGAGCATGGGCACGGATCCTGGGCAGCGACCCGCCCGCGGTCGCCCGCGCCCTGCGCGCGGCCTGGGACGCCGTGCGCCGCCTGCTCATCCAGGTTCCGGCACCGGACCTCCGCAAGACCTGACGCCCACCCCCGGGCGCCCCTCTTAAATCTAAAAATCAGTTCCCCCAGGCCGAAAACATCTGTTCGACAGGTTCCCCGGCCCGCCCCAGGATGTCTCGTGCGGTAGCACCGTCGACGCGACACCGGGACGGACTACCGCCTACCGCCTGAGGGGAGGCTGACATGCCGAGTGAAGAGACCGAAGTGGTCGTCGTCGGGGCGGGCCAGGCCGGCGTGGCGATGAGCGAGCACCTGGGAGCCCATGGGGTACCGCACCTCGTCCTGGAGCGGCACCGGATCGCGGAGCGATGGCGCGCGGAGCGATGGGACTCCCTGGTCGCGAACGGGCCCGCGTGGCACGACCGGTTCCCGGGGCTGGAGTTCGACGTCGCCCCCGACTCCTTCGCCTCGAAGGAGCAGGTCGCGGACTACTTCGCCGCGTACGCCGAGAAGATCGGCGCCCCGG
The DNA here is from genome assembly GCF_044750345.1 of Streptomyces sp. NPDC088817. Taxonomy (NCBI): domain Bacteria; kingdom Bacillati; phylum Actinomycetota; class Actinomycetes; order Kitasatosporales; family Streptomycetaceae; genus Streptomyces; species Streptomyces sp. NPDC088817. Next base: position 206,764 of record NZ_JBIVJN010000014.1, on the reverse strand, counting down.
TGAGATGCGGTGTCGAGGTGACCTCGGTGCGCAGGCACACCGGCCGGCCCGGCTTCCGGGTCGAGACGTCGGAGGGCTCCGTCGACGCGCGTTTCGTCGTGGCCGCGACCGGACCGTTCCAGCGGCCCGTGATCCCGCCCGTCGTCCCGGACGGCGCCGTCCCGGTGCAGATCCACTCCAGCGGATACCGCAATCCGGAGCAACTGCCCGAGGGCGCGGTCCTCGTGGTCGGGGCCGGGTCCTCCGGGGTCCAGATCGCCGACGAGCTGCGCCGCTCCGGCCGCCGGGTGTTCCTCTCCGTCGGCCCGCACGACCGTCCTCCGCGCCGGTACCGCGGACGTGACTTCTGCTGGTGGCTCGGTGTGCTCGGGATCTGGGACACCGAGACGCCTCCGCGAGGCGCCGAACACGTCACCATCGCGGTCAGCGGCGCCCGCGGCGGCCACACCGTCGACTTCCGCGCCCTGGCCGGCGCCGGCATCGAGCTCGTCGGCATGACCGCGTCGTACGACGAGGGCGTCCTGCGCTTCGCACCCGATCTCGCGACGAACATCGAACGCGGCGACGCCAAGTACCTCGCGTTCCTCCGGGCGGCCGACGCCTACGTCGAGCGCAACGGGCTCGGCCTCCCCGAGGAGCCGGCGGCCCACGTGCTCGGACCGGTCCCGGACCGCGTGAGCAGCCCCCTCCTGGAACTCGACCTGGCCGACGCCGGTGTCGCCTCGATCGTCTGGGCGACGGGCTATGCCACCGACTACGGCTGGCTCGAGGTCGACGCGTTCGACGAGAACGGCCGGCCGGACCAGCGGCGCGGGGTGTCCCGCGAGCCCGGCGTCTACTTCCTGGGCCTGCCCTGGCTCTCCCGGCGCGGATCGAGCTTCATCTGGGGCGTGTGGCACGACGCCAGGTACGTCGCCGACCACATCGCGATCCAGCGGGGCTACCTCGCGTACGGCACCACCGACCGGACCGGCGCCGCACCGGCGGCCGCGCAGAACTGAACCGAGGAGCAGACGATGACCTCCACGAGTGAGGGCCGCCAGGCGCGGCCCCCGATCGTCGCCGGCGGACACACCAGGATCCGCCCGTTCAACACCCGTGACACCTACCCCGAGCAGAACCTCGACAACGACCTCTGCCAGGCCGTCGTCGCAGGCGACACTGTCTACGTCCGCGGCCAGATCGGCCAGGACCTCGACACCAGCGAGTCCGTCGGTATCGGTGACGCAGAGGCGCAGGCCGAGCAGGCCATGGCCAACATCAGGATGCTGCTCGAAGAGGCGGGCAGCCGGATGGAGCACCTGGTCAAGCTGACCATCTACCTGACCGACCCGCGCTACCGCGAGGCGGTGTACCGCACCGTGGGTCGCTGGACCAAGGGCGTGCACCCCATCTCCACCGGCCTGGTGGTCTCCGCGCTGGCGCGCCCGGAGTGGCTGTGCGAGATCGACGCGATCGCCGTGATCCCCGGGGAGGCACGGGCATGACCTTCTCCCTGGTGGTACGCGACGGTGAGCGGTTCGGCATGGCGGCCGTCTCGTCGAGTCCGGCGGTCGCCGCCCGCGTCGTCCATCTGCGGCCCGGGGTCGGCGCGGCGGCCTCGCAGAACGTCACCGACCCCGCACTCGGCACGCGCCTGCTGGACGGGCTGGCGGACCACGGCGACGCCGAGCGCGCCCTGGCCGACGTCACCGGCGCGGCGCGGAACGCGAAGTCCATCGAGTACCGGCAGTTGACGGTGCTGGGCCGCCTCGGTGCCGGCTTCGCCCACAGCGGGGCGCGAACGCTCGGCAGGCACGCCACGGCCACCGCGGACGGCGCGGCGGCGGCCGGGAACCTGCTGTCCGGCGAGCACATCCCCGGCGTTCTCCTCGACGCCTACGCCGCGGCCACCGGGGAACTGGAGGAGCGTCTGCTCACCGCCCTGAAGGCCGCCGTCGCGGCCGGCGGCGAGGAGGGTCCGGTGCACTCCGCGGGCCTGGCGGTCGTCGCGGACGTGGAATGGCGGGTCACCGACCTGCGGGTGGACTGGGCCGACGAGCCCGTGGACCGGCTCGGCGAGCTCCTCGACGTCTGGCTGCCGCAGCGGGACGACTACGTGCGGCGCGGACTCGATCCCGCCTCCGCGCCTTCGTACGGCGTTCCGGGGGACCGGTGACGGGCGCGCCGAGGCTGAAAGCGGCGGCCCGGCAGGCGGTCGACCGCCACGCCGAGGAGCTGACCGTCCTCTCCGAGCGGCTGCACGCCGACCCGGAGACCGCCTGGGAGGAACACCGGGCCGCCGCCGCCGTACCGGAACTGCTGGACCGCGCCGGGTTCGACGTCACCTCGTCCTACCTGGGCCTGGAGACGGCGTTCCTCGCCCGGTTCGGGAGCGGGCCCGTCCGGATCGCGCTGTGCGCCGAGTACGACGCGCTGCCGGGCCTCGGCCACGCGTGCGGGCACAACCTCGTCGCGGCGAGTTCGGTGGGGGCGGCGCTCGGTCTGGCCGCAGTCGCCGACGACGCCGGCCTCACCGTCGAGGTCTACGGCACCCCGGCCGAGGAGGGCGGCGGCGGCAAGATCGAGATGCTCGACCGGGGCGCCTTCGCCGGAGCGGACCTGGCCATGATGGTGCACCCGGCGCCGGTCGACGTTGCCGAGGCCCGCCCGTTCGCGGTCAGCCACTCCCGGATCTCCTACACCGGCAGGTCCGCGCACGCCGCCGCCTATCCGGAGGCCGGCGTCAACGCGGCCGACGCCTTCACCGTCGCCCAGGTCGCGATCGGCCTGCTGCGCCAGCACCTGCCTGCCTCGGCCCGGGTGCACGGTGTGGTGACCCACGCCGGGGACGCGCCGAACGCCGTCCCGGAGCGGGCGAGCGGACGTTGGTACGTGCGCGCGGAGACGCTCGCCGAGCTGGCCGGTCTTGAGCCGCGGGTGATGCGGGCCTTCGAGGCCGGTGCCCTCGCGACCGGCTGCGAAATGGAGATCGAGCCGGAGAGCAAGCCGTACGCGGAGTTCCGCACCGACGAGACCGCCCTCGCGCACTACCGTGCGAACGCCATCGCCCTGGGGCGGGAGTTCGCGCCGCCCGGCCAGGCCGCGCGGATGAACCGCGCCTCCACCGACATGGGCAACGTCTCGCAGGTGGTGCCGGCCATCCACCCCTACATCGGCATCGGCTCCCTGCCCGCCACCAACCACCAGCACGAGTTCGCCGCGTACTGCGTGGGAGCCACGGCCCGGCGGGCCCTGCTCGACGGGGCGGTCGCGCTGGCCTGGACCGGTGTGGACCGAGGCGCGGCATAAGGTCGGCAACGACCACGGACAACGGCCACGGCCAACGGATCAGCGGGCGCGAGGGACAGGTATGACGACACCGGTGGGTTTCACGCTCGTACAGCTCCGCTACTTCCTCGTCGCCGCCGAACGCGGTTCGATGACGGAGGCGTCGGCGGAGCTGCACATCGCGCAGTCCGCCGTGTCCGCGGCCATCCACAACCTGGAACGGGACCTGCGGGTGCAGCTCTTCATCCGCAGGCGGGGCCGGGGGCTGACGCTCACTCCCGCCGGGGAGAGGCTCCAGCAGCAGGCACGGGATCTGCTGGCCCGCGCCCGCGAGGTCGAACGGGAGGCCAGGGGAGAGGGCGGGGCCCTGTCCGGGCCGGTCGCCGTCGGCTGCTTCGTGACCCTGGCGCCGTACTACCTGCCGCGCCTGTTCAGCGAGTGCACCGTCCGCCACCCCGGCATCGAGATCGACGTGGTGGAGGGGGAGACCGACCAGCTCGTCGAAGCCCTGGCGGCGGGACGCGTCGACTTCGCCCTCACCTACCACCTCGGCCTGTCGGCGGAGCCGGACCTGCGCAGCGAGACGATCGCCCACGCCCCCGCCTACGTCATCGTCGCGGCCGGTCACCCGCTGGCCGGCCGGGGCAGTGTGGAGCTGGCCGAACTGTCCGCGGAACCGCTGGTCCTGCTGGACCTTCCGCACAGCCGCGACTACTTCCGCTCGCTGGTGGCCGCCACCGGCACCGCGCCCGACGTCCGCTACCGCACCCGGAGCTACGAGACCGTGCGCTCCCTGGTGGCCAGGGGACTCGGCTACTCCGTGCTCAACCAGCGCCCGGCGACCAGCCAGACCTACGGCGGCGGCGAGATCGCGGAACTCCAGCTCCGGGACGCCTCTCCGCTGGAGGTCAGGATCGCCTCGCTTGACGGTGTGACCCAGTCCGCCCGAGCCCGGGCGGTGATGGACCTGCTGCGGGAGATCGCCGCCCGGCCCGAAGGCGCCTGAGCCGGCGGCCTTCCCCCGCGGAAGGTCCGCTACAGGTCGGCGCAGCCCGTCACCGCCCGCGCGTGGGCCACGATCAGCTCCTGGGCCCGGTCGAGCCGCAGGGCCGCGTTGCGGCTGATGATGTGCAGGCCGTAGCCGTCCTCCAGGGCCACCAGGCCGTGCGCCAGGTCCTGCGCGGACGCGGCCAGGGAGAACGCGCCCGTGGCGGCGCCGACTTCGAGGGCGGTCGTGTAGAGGGCGACCTCCCGGGCGAACAGGGAGGTCATCAGCTCGGCGTGGCCCGGGCTGCGGCCGGCGCGCCGGTGCAGTTCGTACAGCAGCCCGTGGACCGGGTCGTCCGTCATGCCCGGCAGACCGCTGTGCAGCAGGGCCCGCAGTCGTGCCGCGGGATCCTCCGCGGGTGCCTCCTCGTACGCCCGCTGCCGAGAGGCCAGATATCCCTCGACCGCGCCGCGGTGCACCTCCAGGACGAGGTCGTCGAGCTCGGGGTAGTAGTACAGGACCGAGCCCTGCGAGACGCCCGCGGCGTCCGCGATGTCCTTGATGCGCAGCCCTTCGAGGCCGCGCTCGGCGATGGCCCGTCCGGCGGCGGTGACGAGGGCCTGTCGGCGTGCCGTCTGGTTGCGTGGTCTGCCCGCTTTCCCCATGGTGGTCAATTCTCTGACACCCGTCTCAGATTCCGCAAGAAGTTTCAGTCCGAAGCATTGACGGCCGGTTCACCTATTGTTTGAATCTCGACTCAAAGAAATCGGCGCGGGCCTACGCGGCCGGGCCGCCCCTCTCTCGCGCACGCCGTCCCGCGCCCGCCGTCTCCCGACAGCACCCGGGGACCGCCCGGGCCGCACCGGATCCGCACGGGCACCGGTTCGCCCACGTCCCACGACGCAATCGAAGGCCACAGCATGCAGACGTACGCCCACTGGCGGCAGCGCGCCGCCGACCTCACGCCACGCACGCGCCTGTTCATCGACGGAGCGTGGACCGACCCCGCCGACGACCAGTGGATCCCGACCGTGAACCCCGCGACCGGCAAGACCACCGCCCACGTCGCGGCCGGCTCCGCGGCCGACGTCGACCGGGCCGTGACCGCGGCCCGCGCCTCCTTCGAGGACGGCCGCTGGTCGCGCACCGCACCCGCTCGGCGCAAGCGGGTCCTGCTCGCGCTGGCCCGCCTGATCGAGGAGAACAGCGAGGAGCTCGCCCTCTGCGACACCCTCGACATGGGCAAGCCCATCGCGGAGTCCCACGGCACCGACGTGCCCGGCGCGGCCGGCGTCTTCGCCTGGTACGCCGAGGCCGTCGACAAGCTCTACGACGAGGTCGCCCCGGCCCCGCCCGGCAGCCTCGCCCTTGTGCGGCGCGTCCCGCTGGGCGTCGTGGGCGCGGTGGTGCCCTGGAACTTCCCCCTGGACCTGGCCAGTTGGAAGCTGGCACCCGCCCTGGCCGCGGGCAACAGCGTCGTGCTCAAGCCGGCCGAGCAGTCCCCGCTGTCGGCGCTGCTGCTGGCCGAACTCGCCTCGCGGGCGGGCCTTCCCGACGGCGTGCTGAACGTCGTTCCCGGACCCGGGGAGACGACCGGGCGCGCCCTCGGCCTCCACCCGGACGTGGACACCATGGTGTTCACCGGCTCCACCGCGGTGGCCCGCCGGTTCCTCGCCTACTCCGCCGAGTCGAACATGAAGCAGGTGTGGCCAGAGGCCGGCGGCAAGAGCCCCAACGTGGTGTTCGCCGACGCCGACCTGGAGGCCGCCGCGGAACGGTCCGCCTGGGGCTTCGTCTACAACTCCGGGCAGGTGTGCTCCGCCAACACCCGGCTGCTGGTCGAGGCCTCCATCGCCGAGGAGTTCACGGCCGCGGTCGCCGGACATGCCCGCGCCTGGCTGCCGGGCGACCCGCTCGACCCCGCGACCCGGCTCGGACCGCTCGTCGACGACGCCCAGGTGGAACGCATCCTCCGGGCCCTGGAGTCATCGGGCGGCACGCTCGTGTGCGGCGGCACGCGACCCGACCGCGACGGCGCCTACCTCGACCCCACCGTCGTCACCGGCCTCGGACCCGACGCCCCGCTCGTCCGCGAGGAGCTGTTCGGCCCCGTGCTGAGCGTGCTGCCCTTCCACGACGAGGACGAGGCCGTCCGCCTCGCCAACGACTCCGCCTACGGACTCGCCGCGTCCGTGTGGACCCGGGACCTCGGCCGGGCCCACCGCGTCGCCGACGCCCTGCGGGCGGGCACCGTCTCCGTCAACACCGTCGACGCGCTCAGCCCGTTCACCCCCTTCGGCGGGTTCAAGCAGTCCGGCCACGGCCGTGACCTCTCCCTGCACTCCTTCGACAAGTACACCGGCCTGAAGACGACCTGGATCACCCACGGCTGACCGGCCCGGCGACGTACCTCCGGCCACTCCACCCACCACCGGTACCGAGCAAAGGACGTACCCTCATGACCCGCAGCACCGCGGACCTCATCCAGCTGGACCGCGCCCACATCATCCACCCCTACCTGCCGGGCAGCGCTACGGAACGCGTCGTCATGACCTCCGGCTCGGGCTGCCGCCTCACCGACTCCGAGGGCCGCGGCTACCTCGACGCCACCGGCGGCCTCTGGCTCGCCCAGGTAGGGCACGGCCGCACGGAACTGGCCGACGTCGCCCACGAGCAGATGAAGAAGCTGGAGTACTTCACCAGCTTCTGGGAGTTCTCCAACGAGCGCGCCATCGAACTCGCCGCACGCCTGGCCTCCCTCGCCCCCGACCCCCTGAACCACGTCTACTTCACCTCGGGCGGCTCCGAGGGCAACGAGGCGGCCATCAAGATGGCCCGCTACTACCACCACCGGCGAGGGGAGAGCAGCCGGACCTGGATCCTGGCGCGCAGCAAGGCCTACCACGGCATCGGCTACGGCGGCGGCTCGGCCACCGGCTTCCCCGTCTACCACGAGGGCTTCGCCCCGATGATGCCGCACGTCTCCCACCTCACGCCCCCGTGGCCGTATCGCTCCGAGCTCTACGGCGACCAGCCGCTGAGCCCCGAGCAGGTCAGCGACTTCCTCGTCCGCGAACTGGAGGAGCGCATCGCGGAGATCGGTCCGCGGAACATCGCCGCGATGATCGGCGAGCCCATCATGGGCGTCGGCGGCATGCTCGTCCCGCCGGCCGACTACTGGCCCCGGGTGCGCGAGGTCCTCGACCGGCACGGAATCCTGCTGATCTTCGACGAGGTGGTCACCGCCTACGGCCGCGTCGGCGAGTGGTTCGCCGCCCAGTACTTCGGCGTCACCCCGGACATCATCGTCACCGCCAAGGGCATCACCTCCGGCTACGTCCCGCTCGGTGCCCTCCTGGTCGGCGACCACGTCGCCGAGGTCCTGCTGCGCGACCACGGCTTCCCGATGGGTTACACCTACAACGGGCACCCCGTCGCGACGGCGGTCGCCACCGCCAACCTCGACATCATCGAGAAGGAGGGCCTCCTCGCCCGCGCGACCAGCCTGGGCGCCTTCCTCCACGGTGAACTCCAGTCCCAACTGGGGGAGTTGCCGATCGTCGGAGAGATCCGCTCCGTCGGCATGATGCTCGCCGTCGAACTCGTCCAGGACCGCGCCACCCGCACACCCCTGCCCCTGAACCCCGACCGGATGCCCCACGACGTCATCCGCCGCGAGACCGGTGTGATCGTGCGCGACTCCGCACACAGCCTGGTGCTGTCGCCGCCGCTCGTCATGACCGAGGCCGAGGCCGAGGAAGCGGCCTCCGCGCTGCGCGGGGTTCTGGAGCGCACCGAGCCCAACGGCGAGATCCGCGCCGCCTGACGCCCGCGGGGGAGGCCCGGCCCCCGACCGGGCGTCCCCCGCACAAGCACCATCCGACACGGACCCCATGCCGTCACGGCGCGCACGCGCCCCCTCGCAGTTGCCCCTCTCCCTCCTAGGAACTGCCCGTGTCCTCCAACCTCTCGACGACTCCGCCACGCGCGTACCAGCCCGCGACCGGCAGCCTGCAACGCAGCCTCAAGCGCTTCGACATCACCGCCATGGCCATCGCCGCGGTGATCTCCTTCGACACCGTCGGGCAGATCGCCACCGGCGGCGGCCAGGCCGCCACCTGGACGGCGGCCATGGCACTCCTCTTCCTCATCCCCTACGCCCTGCTGTTCGCCGAGACAGGTGCCGCGTTCCCCCAGGAAGGCGGCCCGTACGTATGGGTCAAGCTCGCCCTCGGCCGTCCGGCGGCCGCCCTGACGACCCTCATGTACTGGGTCACCAACCCCATCTGGCTGGGCGGCTCACTGGTCTTCCTGGCCGCGCAGACCTGGGACGGATTCGTGTTCCACCTGGGCTCGGGCACGGTGGCCGACTACACCTTCAAGCTGCTGTTCGTCTGGATCGCCATCCTCACGGCCGTCGTCTCCCTGCGCCGCGGCAAATGGATCACCACGGTGGGCGCGGCGACGAAGGTCCTGGCGCTCGCCCTGTTCACCCTCACGGCCGTGCTCTACGGGCTGCGGCACGGCTTCCACGGCCTGACCGAAACCCGTTTCACCCCGACGACCGCCGGCTTCCTCGCCCTGGTGCCGATCCTGCTGTTCGCCTACGTCGGCTTCGAGGCACCCAACGCCGCCGGCGAGGAGATGCACGACCCCCAGCGCGACGTGCCCGCCGCACTCGGACGCTCGGCGACCGTCGCCGCCTGCTGCTATCTGCTGCCGGTCCTCGCGCTCCTGGCCGTCGTCCCCAAGCAGCAGGTCACCGGCATCGGCGGCTTCATGGAGGGCGCCCGCCTCGTCTTCGGCGTCTACGGCGGCGCGGCCGGCCCCCTGCTGAAGCTCACCGCCGTCATGTTCGTCTTCGCCCTGCTCACCCAGGGCAGCGCCTGGATGATCGTCAGCGACCGTATGCAGGCCATGGCCGCCGCCGACGGAGGCTTCTTCACCCGTGCACTCGGTGCCTTCCACCCGCGGCTCGGCACGCCGGTGCGCACCAATCTGCTCTCCGGAGCCGTGGCCACGGTGTTCATGCTCGCCGCCATGCGGCTCGCGAACGGCGACGCGGCCGACGTGTTCGCGGTGGTGCTGACCGTCGCGGTCACCACCCTGCTGCTGTCCTACCTGGTCGTCATTCCGGCGCTGGTCCTGCTCCGGACCCGCAGGCCGGACGTCCCGCGGCCCTACCGAGTCCCCTTCGGCAACCGCGGCTTCATGGTCTGCGCGGTACTCGTCTACGCCTGGATCGTGATCGGGTCGTGGTCGGCGCTCTTCCCCGGAGTCCTGGAACAGCTCTTCGGAATCGACTACGTCTTCCACGACGTCTGGGGCGTCTCCCGCGCCTCGTTCGAGGCCTTCACCCTCGGCACCGTCGCGCTCCTGCTGACCGTCGGCGCCATCGGCGTGGTGGTGGCCCGCCGCGAGAACACCGCGACGGGCGCGGCCGGTTCCTAGCCCCGCGCACCCGGTTTCTCTCACGCGTGCGGCGAGCCACCCGGGGGTGACTCACCGCACGCCGGCGCCGGTCCGGGCCGGTCATCCGTTCCCGGTCAGGGGAACTGGACCACCTTGGACGGCACCGTGCTCGTACCCGAGGTGGGCGCGCCCGTGTTGTTGACGACGTGGGCGTACTGGCCCTGGCCGCCGAGGGAGATCACCAGGATGTCGTGCAGCTTGACGCCGGACTTGACCGGCACCTGGAAGCCGTGCGCCTGGACGATCGACGGGTCGGACGTGAAGTTGCAGTAGCTGCCCAGACCCCAGGCCTCGTGCGTGTTGACCGAGTCGGCGACCTTGTAGGCCGCGTAGCCGACGATGCCGTCGTGGGTGATGGCGGCGGCGTTCGGGACGTCGTAGGCCTTCTCGTTCTGGAAGAAGATCGTCCGGCCGCGTTCTCCGTTCCAGTACACGTCGTACTTGTTGTAGTGCTCGACGAACAGGCCCGTCGCGAGGACGTCGTTGCCGTTGACCCACAGGCCGTAGTCGGCCCGGTTGGTGTTCCAGCCGACGCCGCTGCCGTGGTCCGCGCGCCACAGCCAGGTGTGGTCGATGACGACGTTGTTGCTGTTGACCACGATCGAGTTGGTCGCGAGACCGGGGCCCGCGCCGCCGATCCGCACGAACACGTCCTGCACGGTGGTCGGGTTGGCGGAGTGGTCGGCGGAGGAGCCGGGCTGGCCGACCCGCAGGAGGGTGTCCGAGTTGGCGGTGCCCGCGTCGATCAGGAACCCGGCGAGCCGGACACCGTCGACATCGGCGACGTGCATCGCGTCGACGCCGTTGTCGGGCACGAGGGTGGCGAGACCCAGCCCCAGCACGACGGTGTTGGCGCGGGTCACGTCGATGGTCCGGTCAAGGTGGTAGACACCGGGCGTGAACAGCAGGTTGAGGCCCTGGGACAGTGCCTGGTTGATGGTGGCGGCGGTCGCGCCCGGCTTGACCACGTAGAACTGGTCGAGCGGCAGGGAGCTGCCCGCGTTGGCCGGCCAGGACACACCGCGGACGTTGGTGCGCTTGGCGGGCACGAAGACCTTGTAGGTGTTGCCGTCGAGGTACAGGAACGGCTTCTCGCGCGAGATCGGCGTGTTGTCGAGCGTGGTGTACGAGCCGGTGGCGAAGTCGGTCCCCGGCGCGCCCTGCACTCCGGTGAACGTCATGTTCCACACGCCGTTGGTCCAGCCGCCCACCGAGCTGTCGCGGGTGTACCACTGCTGCTGCGAGTACGGGCCGACGGTGCCGTCGATCTTCGAGTCGGCGATGTACCCGCCGGAGGCCCAGCCGTACCCGTTCGGGGCGAGGTTGAGGCCGCCCTGGACGTGGATGCGGCGGAACGGCGCCGCCTGCGCGACGGCCCACCGGTCGTCGCCGTGCGACGGCCTGATGGCGAGGTTCTCCGCTGAACGCCAGAAGTTCTGGGTGGCGTTGCCGTTGAACCAGCCCGCGTCGACGGTGACGTCACCGTTGATCTGGGTGTCGTCGGGGTTCAGACCCAGCCCGGAGATCGAGGTGTAGAAGCCGATCTGGGCGTTGATCCCGTTGTAGGTGCCCGGCTTGAGCAGGAACTGGTAGCGGCCGCTGCCGAACTGGTTGGACTCCTGCTGGGCGAAGACCTGGTCGAACTTCTGCTGGAGGTTGGGGGTGGAGGGGTCGACGACGATGACGTTCGGCCCCAGGTCGCCGCCGCCCTGGACGGGCGGGACGCCGCCGCCGGACGAATCGGTGTGGACGGCGACCTCCCAGAGGGAGTAGCCGTAGCCGGTCGAGCGGACCGTTCCGTAAATGCGCAGGTAACGGCCCGAGCCGCTGACGTCGTAGGAGGCGGTGCCGCCGGTCGCGCCGGTGACGCTCTTCAGTGTGGTCCAGGTCTGGCCGTTGGCCGAGGCCTGGATCTGGAACTCCTTGGCGTAGGCGGTCTCCCAGGTCAGGTCCACCTTGCACAGGTTCTGGACCGATCCGAGGTCGACCTGCACCCACTGCGGGTCCGAGAAGGCGCTGGACCAGCGGGTGTTCGGGTCGCCGTCGAAGGCGGCGGAGGCCGGGGTGCCCGCGTTCTCGGTGGAGGAGGCTGTCGCGGGCTTGCCCAGGGCGGCGTTGCCGGTGCCGCAGGCGGCCGCGAGGCCGGCGCTCCGGTCGGCCGACGGCGCGGCGGCCTTGCCCTGAGGCAGCGGGGTGCCTGCCGCGGCGGCGGCCGGCAGGTCGGTGGCGGGAAGGGCGACGAGCGCTGCCACTGCGGCGAGCGCGACACCCAGGGATCTGAGTCTCATACGGGTCCCTGCGGATGCGATGGGCGAGTGTTCGCGAGGAGGGCGGGGCTGTGTCACAGCACGCGTAAGCCCAACTACACCCCTACGCGGCTTAGTTCACATCTTGATTTAACTGATGAGGCAGACGGGTCGGCAAGCCCTCGGACGCGGGAATCTTTTCAAGCGTTGACGGGAACGGTGCCCGCCGCAGGTGGGGTGGTGTTCAGGAAGTGAGGACGGCCGGGACGGCGCTGATCCTTCTGCGGCATGCCTTGACACCCGCGCGTCAAGCACTCAACACTCCCAGGGCAGGAGAGCGCTTGCCGCCGCCGACGACGTTCGTGACATTCCGTCAGGCCGGTGCCCGCTCGCCCTTCTTCACCCCCCACCTCTCACCCCCTGAGTTCAGGAGGTCTCCATGCCACGGAGATCGAAAGCCCTGTCAGGAATGCTGATCGCCGGAGCGCTGCTGATGACGTCGCTCGGTGTGGCCGGCGTCGCCACCAGTGCCGGGCCGCCCGCGCCCGGCAGCGAGGCGGCGACGTCGTTCGCGGCCGGCCACTCCGGGCACGCCATGGCCGCGTCGACCGCCTTCTCGGCCGAGGACGCGAACGGCGACGGCTACATCCCGGCGAACCCGCCGGTCACCGGCGTCACCCCGTCCACCGCGAACCCGCCCCACCGCTACTTCCACGAGTTCCAGGCCAACTGCTCGGTCACCCGCACCAAGCCCGACGACCCCATCGTCTACCCGCAGCAGCCGGGCAAGTCGCACGACCACACCTTCATGGGCAACACCACGACCGACGCGTACAGCACCGCCGCGTCACTGGACGCGGGCGGAACCGCCTGCAAGGCGCCCGGCGACCGGTCGGGCTACTGGGTGCCGACCGTCTACAACGGCGACAAGGCGGTGCTGCCGGTCGGCCCGCAGACGATCTACTACAAGGCGGGCGTCACCGACTACACCAGCGTGCGGCCCTTCCCCAAGGGGCTGCGCTTCGTGGTGGGCAACCCGTTGCAGAGCGCCCAGGAGTTCCGCAACAGCCCCGGTTTCGTCGAGGGTTGGGAGTGCGGCGACAGCTACTTCAACGTCGACTTCCCGGCGAGCTGTCCCAACAGGCCCGACGTACAGCTCAACATCCGCTTCCAGGCACCCAGTTGCTGGGACGGCAAGTACCTCGACACCCCTGACCACCGCAGCCACATGGCCTACCCGGTGGTCAAGCCCGGCACCAACGACAACATGTGCCCGGCCGACCACCCGGTCGCGCTGCCGATGATCGAGTTCAAGATGGCGTTCCCGGTCAACGGCGACATGTCCCGGGTGAGGCTGTCCAGTGGGGCCGCCTGGTCCTACCACTACGACTTCTTCAACGCCTGGGACGCGCCCACCCTGTCGGCCATGGTCGGCCACTGCATCGTCGGCGGCCTCCAGTGCGACGCACGCGGCTACGACGAGACGCACCCCGAGGCGGGAGCCGCGCTCAACGGGGACTACCGGCTTCCCTGAACCGCACTCCTAACGGCGCCACCCCGAAGCAGGGTGGCCCGGCCGGACCACCCCACACGGCCGGGCCACCCGACCTCCCCCCACCTCCCGCGCATCGGAGACCTCGCATGCCACGAAGTCGCATCCGCCGTCTGACCGCACCGCTCACCGCGGGCCTCCTCACCCTCGGCGCGCTCACCGCCCTGCCCACCACACAGGCCCACGCGGCCGGCAGCGTCGTCAAGGTGACCGGCACCAAGGGCAACTGGCAGCTCACCGTGGACGGGAAGCCGTACCAGATCAAGGGCCTGACCTGGGGCCCGTCCGCATCCTCCGCCGACACCTACATGCCGGACCTGAAGTCCATGGGTGTCAACACCATCCGCACCTGGGGCACGGACGCGAGCAGCAAGCCGCTGTTCGACTCCGCGGCCGCGCGCGGCATCAAGGTCGTCGCCGGATTCTGGCTCCAGCCCGGCGGAGGTCCGGGCAGCGGCGGCTGCGTCGACTACGTCACCGACACCACGTACAAGAACAACATGCTCAACGAGTTCGCCAACTGGGTGCAGACCTACAAGGACAACGCGGGCGTGCTCATGTGGGACGTGGGCAACGAGTCGGTCCTCGGCCTCCAGAACTGCTACGGCGGCGACCAGTTGGAGCGCGAGCGCAACGCCTACACGAGCTTCGTCAACGACGTCGCCCGCAGGATCCACGGCATCGACCCCAACCACCCGGTCACCTCCACCGACGCATGGGTCGGCGCCTGGCCCTACTTCAAGCGCAACGCGCCCGACCTCGACCTGTACGCGGTCAACTCCTACAACGGCGTCTGCGACATCAGGTCCGCCTGGCAGCAGGGCGGCTACGACAAGCCGTACATCGTGACCGAGTCGGGCCCGGCCGGCGAGTGGGAGGTGCCGAACGACGCCAACGGGGTCCCGGCGGAGCCCAACGACCAGGCCAAGGCCGCGGGCTACACCAAGGCGTGGAACTGCGTCACCGGCCACAGCGGGGTCGCGCTCGGCGCCACGCTGTTCCACTACGGCACGGAGTACGACTTCGGCGGCATCTGGTTCAACCTGCTGCCCGCCGGACAGAAACGGCTCTCCTACTACGCCGTGAAGAAGGCCTACGGCGGCGACACCTCCCACGACAACACGCCGCCGGTGCTGTCCGACATCGGCGTCCAGGGCGACCCGGGCGCGGTGCAGGCGGGACGGGACGTGACGCTCGACGTCCAGGCCACCGACCCCGACGGCGACGCGGTCACCTACGAGGTCCTGGACAACAGCATGTACCTCGACGGCAGCAGCCAGCTCAACTCACTGCGCTTCACCAACCAGGGCGCGGGCCGGCTGAAGTTCACGGCGCCCGACCGTCCCGGCGTCTGGAAGGTCTACGTCAAGGCGACCGACGGCCATGGGAACGTCGGCGTCCAGTCGCGGTCGATCAGGGTGATCCCGCCGGTGATCGACGGCACGAACGTCGCCCTGCGCAAGACGGCCACCGCGTCCTCGTTCCAGCCGTCCGGCGGGGACTGCCCCTGCACGGCCGCCAACGCCGTCGACGGCCGCACGGACACCCGCTGGGCCAGCGACTGGAGCGACCCCCAGTGGATCCAGGTCGACCTGGGCGCCCCCACCACCTTCCGGCACGTCCAACTGGTCTGGGAGACCGCCTACGCCAAGGCGTACGCCATCCAGACGTCCAACGACGGCCAGAACTGGCAGACCCTGCGCCAGATCACCGACGGCAAGGGCGGAGTCAACGACTTCGACCTCACCGGCACGGCCCGCTACGTACGCATCAACTGCACACAACGCGGCACGGCCTGGGGCTACTCGCTGTACGAACTCGGCGTCTACGCCTGACGCGGGGAGCGGTTGCACCGACGGCGCCCGGGAAGACCGAGGACTTCTACGGGGACCCGGGGGCCTTCGGTAAACGTGCCGATGCTCACGTCCGCTTGTTGACCTTGCTCAACTGATGCCCGTTTGAATCCAGTTGACGCTCTCTTTGCCTCCAGGGCTTAGTTACGTAAGACAACTATGAGAGCGCTGTGGGGGATGTAGTGAGGGTGTGGACGCGGTTGCGGGGTGAGGGCAGAGCCCTCGGGGCATTGCTGACTGTTGTGTTGGCTGTGGGAGCCCTTCCGGCGTTGGGGAGTGATGAGGCCGCGGCGGCTGTGCCGACAACGCCGCGGAGCGCGGGGGCCGGCACTTCCCATGGTGCTGTGCCGGAGTCGGACGCGCTGGCGGAGGCCAGGCGTACGGGGAAGCCGGTGGAGGTCTCCGCCCGACGTGGGAAGAGCCGTGAGGTGTTCGCCACGCCGGAGGGCCATCTGGAGGCGCGGGAGTATCTGCGCCCGGTGTGGGCCCGTGGCCGGGGTGGCTGGAAGCGGGTGGACACCGGTCTGGTGGGCACCGTTGGGGGCATGGTCGCGCCCAGGGTCGCGACGGTGGACGTGGAGTTCTCCGGGGGCGGCGGATCGGCGCCGCTGGTGCGGATGCGGCGGGCGGGGCGTGAGCTGAGCCTGACGTGGCCGACCGCGCTGCCGAAACCACGTCTGGAAGGGGCCGTGGCGACGTATCCGTCGGTGCTGCCGGATGTGGATCTGCGGATGACGGCGCAGGAGGACGGCTTCACCCAGTTGCTCGTGGTGAAGTCGGCGAAGGCCGCGGCGAGCAAGGAACTGGCCGAGCTGCGCCTGAGGATCTCGGCGTCGGGCCTGGATGTGCGGAAGACCGGCGAGGGCGGTCTGGAGGCCGTCGACAAGGGCGCGTCAGGCGCGGTGTTCGAGGCGCCGAAGCCGATGATGTGGGACTCCGGCCCCCGTGAGCAGGAGGCCGTTCCCGCGCAGGCGCGCGCCGCCACCCTCGGCGCGCAGGCCACGGCTCCCGAGGGAGCGAGTGGTGAGCCGGGCGCGGGGGAGCCGGGCAAGCTCGCGCCGGTGGGCGTGGAGGTGACGGCCCGGCAGGACGAGCTGGTGCTGACCCCGGACGCGGACATGCTGAAGGGCGCGGGCACGACCTACCCCGTGTACATCGATCCGCAGTGGTCCACGCCGAGGGCGTCGGCGTGGACGATGGTGTCGAAGTACTGGGCGTCGACGCCTCAGTGGAAGTTCAACGGCGCATCGGAGGCCGGCCTGGGCTACTGCGACTGGGACTATTGCACCCCGAACGACACCAAGCGTCTCTTCTACCGGATTCCGACCTCTGAGTTCGCGGGGAAGTCGATCCTGTCGGCGGAGTTCGTGGTCCGCAACACGCGGTCGGCGTCGTGTGACGCGCGCAGCGTGGAGCTGTGGCGGACCGAGGACATCTCCTCCTCGACCACGTGGAACAGCCAGAACGCCTCCGGTTTCTGGGTCGAGCAGTTGGCGTCGAAGCCCTTCGCCTACGGCAACACGGGCTGTGCGGCCAAGGACGCCGAGTTCGATGTGCAGTCGGCGGTGCAGTCGGCCGCGGACAGCGAGAGCGCCACGATGACCTTCGGGCTCCGGGCGGCCAGTGAGACCGACGGCTACGGCTGGAAGAGGTTCTCGGACACCGCGTATCTGCGGGTGCGGTACAACCAGCCGCCGCCCCAGGTGAACATGTCGCAGCTGACGATGGAGTACGGCGGCACCTGCGAGGGGCCGGCCGACGCGCCGCACGTGCGTTCGCTGGGCACTGTCTACGCGAACAACATCACGGACCCGGACGGGGACAACGTCGCGGTGCAGTTCGAGGCGGAATGGGACACCGGGGACGGCCAGGGCCTGATCGCCCGCTGGGATTCGGGGCTGACGACGTACAAGAGCTCCGGATCGAGCTTCTCGATCCGCCTGCCGTCCAGTGTGCCGCAGAACAAGCAGGTCAGCTGGCACGTGCGCAGCTACGACGGGGTCCAGTACTCGCCGTGGTCGTACGAGGGCG
This sequence comes from Streptomyces sp. NPDC088817, assembly GCF_044750345.1. Taxonomy (NCBI): domain Bacteria; kingdom Bacillati; phylum Actinomycetota; class Actinomycetes; order Kitasatosporales; family Streptomycetaceae; genus Streptomyces; species Streptomyces sp. NPDC088817. Next base: position 189,352 of record NZ_JBIVJN010000014.1, on the reverse strand, counting down.
ATTCGACGTCCTGCTACTTCACCTACGACCCCGGCGTTTCTGAGGCACCGTCGACGCCTTCGGACCAGTACCCGGACCCGGACCCGGAGAAGCCGGACCACCCCGGGGACGACCAGCAGCGCCCGCAGGTCAAGGCCCGGTGGATGTTCGAGGAGACCACCGGGGCCGGCCCCGTGACCACCCCGAACGCCGTGTCCGGAGGCAGCGCGCTCACGCTGCACGGCGGCGCGAGGAAGTCGGACTCCGCCTTCATCGACTTCGGCAGCCTGGAACTGGACGGCGTCGGCGGCTACGCGGCCACGACGTCCGTGCCGGTCGACACCAGTGGCAGCTACACCGTCACCGCCTGGGCGCAGGCGGCGGCGGCGCCGACCAGCAGTGTCGCGGTGGTCAGCGCCGAGGGCTCGCCCCAGAGCGCCTTCACCGTCCGCTTCGTACCGGACACCGCGAACGGGGAGGGCTTCGGCCACTGGGAGCTGGCGGTGCCGGACAAGGACGACACCGGCGCGACGGTCGTGCGCGTGAAGAACAGCGAGTTCTATGACGTGCGGGACTGGAACCATCTGGCCGTGGTCTACGACGGTTTCGCCAGGCAGGCCCGCCTGTACGTCAACGGAACGCTCCAGGAGGTCTCCTGCGACGACGCCGAGGACTGCGTAGGACGGCGCTCCTGGGCCGAGAACACGCTCGCCTTCAAGGCGACCGAGTCCTTCCAGGTCGGCCGGGCCAAGACCGACGGTGCCTGGGGCGAGTACTTCCCCGGCCTGATCGACGACGTCTGGGCCTTCCAGGGCGCGCTGAGCGACGAACAGGTCCAAAAGCTCGCCGTCAGCTGGTTCGGCCTGCCGACCGAGGTGCCCGGCCTCGGCTGACCTCTGACGGTGCTGAAGAGGTGAGGGCCTTCTGGGTTCGGTGTGGATCGCGAGATCTGTCGCCGACCGCCAGGAGGCCCGCACCGGCCTCGCCGAAAACGCTGACCGCGTGCGACCTATAGTGGGCCGCATGAGCCGTTGGAGGGACTTGACCGGGGAGACGGCCGGTGAGGGCTACGCCGCGCGGTTCGCGGCGCTGGCCCGCAGCGGCAAGGACGTGCACGGTGAGGCGGCGTTCTGTGCCGCTCTTGTGCCGGTCGGGGCGCGGGTGCTGGATGCCGGGTGCGGCACCGGGCGGGTCATGATCCGGCTCGCGGAGCTCGGGTACGACTGCGTCGGGGTGGACCTCGACGCGTCGATGCTGGCGGTGGCCCGCAAGCAGGCACCCGAGCTGCCCTGGTTCCAGGCCGACCTCGCCGCGTTCGAGCCCGACCGGCTCGGCGTCGCGGCGGACTTCGACCTCGTGGTCGCCGCGGGCAACATCTTCCCGTTGCTCGCGGCCGGCACCGAGGCCGTGGTCGTCGAGCGTCTGGCCGCCGCGCTGCGTCCGGGCGGCCTGCTGGTCGCCGGGTTCGGCCTGGACGAGGCCCACCTGCCCGTGCCGCCCGGCATCACGCTCGCCGAGTACGACGACTGCTGCGCCGCGGCCGGCCTCACCCTCGTCGACCGCTTCGCCACCTGGGACGCCGCCCCCTACGACGGCGGCGGCTACGCCGTCAGCGTCCACCGCCGGTGACGAACGCTCCCTAGGGCCTGTTGCGAAAGTCCCGCCTGCCCCGCGACGTCATGCACGCTCCCCCAAGCTCTTCGAGCAGGGGGCGCCCCGACTCGCCGCGCCGGGCCCTGACCCAAGTACATCCAGTACGTGGGCCAGGGCCCGGCGCGCCGAGAGCACGCACCTGACGCCGCGAGGCCCGCCCTCCGGGCGGACGACGGGACTTTCGCAACAGGCCCTAGCTAGTGCTGCGACCGGAAAGGTTCACCGGCTCGCGACGCCCGGCACGGCACCTCGCCGCGTTGTCGCATCACCCGAGTACATCCACTACACGGGCGATGCTCCGCCTTGCGATCTTCCCCCACTGCCTGGACGGCGTGGGAGGTACCCCTAGCACCGGACGCCGCGAGCTTTCCGGCAAACCTTTCCGGTCACAGCGCTAGCCCGGCCCCGACGGCGGGCGTGTCCCCCGGCCGACCGCCACGCCGTGCGGGGAGGCTGCACAGATGCACGCCGTACTGCACGCACTGTCGATCACCGGGTCCATGACCTGGGAGATCACCTGGGCCCTGATCCTGGGCTTCGCCCTCTCCGCGGTCGTCCAGGCCGTGGTCCGCAAGTCCACAGTCGTCGCACTGCTCGGCGACGACCGGCCCCGCACCCTCGCCGTCGCCGCCGGGCTGGGCGTGGCGTCCTCGTCCTGCTCCTACGCCGCCGTGGCCCTGGCCCGCTCCCTGTTCCGCAAGGGCGCCGACTTCACCGCGGCGATGGCCTTCGAGATCGCCTCCACCAACCTCGTCGTCGAGCTCGGCGTCATCCTCGCGCTGCTGATGGGCTGGCAGTTCACCGTGGCCGAGTTCGTCGGCGGCCCCGTCATGATCGTCCTGCTGGCCGTCCTCTTCCGGCTGTTCCTGCGCGAGTGGCTGCTCGGCCAGGCCCGTGAACAGGCGGAACGGGGCCTGGCCGGGTCGATGGAGGGCCACGCGGCGACGGACATGGCCGTGCGGCGCGAGGGGTCCTTCACCCGGCGCCTGGTCTCCCGCGAGGGCCTCACCGCCGTCAGCCACGTCTTCGTCATGGAGTGGGCGGCGATCCTGCGCGACCTGGTCGTCGGCCTGCTCATTGCCGGCGCCGTCGCCGCCTGGGTCCCGGACTCCTTCTGGCGCGCCTTCTTCTTCCACGGCCACCCGCTCGCCGCCAGACTGTGGGGCCCCGTCATCGGCCCCCTCGTGGCGATCGCCTCGTTCGTGTGCTCGATCGGCAACGTGCCGCTGGCGGTGGTGCTGTGGAAGGGAGGCATCAGCTTCGGCGGCGTGGTGGCGTTCATCTTCGCCGACCTGGTGATCCTGCCGATCCTCAGTATCTACCGGAAGTACTACGGCGCCCGGATGGCGGTCTTCCTGCTGGGCACCTTCTACCTCGCGATGGCCGTCGCCGGCCATGTCGTGGAATTCGTCTTCGGCGGACTCGGCCTGATCCCCGACCAGGCCGACGCGAGGCTCCCCGCGGAAGGCGTCGGCTGGAACTACACCACCTGGCTCAACATCGCCTTCCTCCTCCTCGCCGCGCTGCTCCTGCTCCGGTTCTGGCGGACCGGCGGGCCGGACATGCTCCGCACGATGGGCGGCTCACCGGACCCCGGCCACGACCGGACGGGCCCGTCCGTGCCATGACGGCGCGGACGGGCCCGGTGCGGTGGGCGGCGCGGGCGGTTTACGCCACGCCGCTCTCCCACCACCAGGAGCCGGAGCCGTACGACGGGTACTGGACGCGGCTGTCACAGTGCTGCCACGAGTTCGTGTACGCCTCCAGACCGGAGAAGCCGCAGGTCTCGGCGATCCGGTAGGTCTGCAGGGTGCTGTGCCCCGAGACCACGATGTCGGCGGCGACGCCGTACACGTGCATGCTGTTGGACGCGCCGCCCGAGGCGGCGTTGTGCGCGATGCTGCGGAAGCCCGAGTTGATCGTGATCGGGCTGTTGCCGGCCTTCTTGCGCACCGCCTCCAGCTTGTACATCAGCCGGCGGACGTTCTCCTTGACCGTCGCCGCGGCGACCTTGCCGTTGTTGAAGCCGGCGCCGTCCTTGGAGTAGAACTCGCTGAAATCGAAGTGGGCGGTCGATCCGTCGCCCGCCTCGAGGCTGTTGAGGGCGCTCTGGGTCTGCGGGCCGACGACGCCGTCCGCGCCCAGGCCGTAGGCGGACTGGAAGCGCTGGACGGCGGCGGCCGTGGCCGGGCCGAAGGAGCCGTCCCAGGCGACGTACGTCTGGGAGGCGCTGTTCGCGGCCCAGCCGCCGACGCGGATCTGGAGCTCCACCACGTCGGAGCCGGAGGCGCCCTGCTGGAGGGTGCGGCTCCAGCCGTAGGCCGAGGCCGTGCCCGCCGTGGCGACGCCGGTGACCGCGGCCACGCCGAGCGCGGCCGTCACGCCCGCCGCGCCACGGAACAGGGTGCGGCGGTCGATGGTTCGCTGCGGGTGTCGTGCCGGGTTCATGGAAGTCTCCTCCTCAGGTGACTACGGGTGACTGCTGGTGACGACGCCCGAGGGTCAGGCGACCAGGGCCTGCCAGGTGTTGGAGCCGACGATGCCGTCCACGGCGAGGCCGTGCGAGGACTGGAACGAGCGCACCGCCGTGTCGGTCGCGGGCCCGAACGAGCCGTCGACCGTCAACGAGGCACCGTGGGCCTTGAGCTGGCTCTGCACCGCCTGGACCGCGGCTCCCGAGGAGCCCTGCTGCACGGTGACGATGAGGGCCTGCCAGGTGGCGGGTCCGACCACGCCGTCCACGGCGAGGCCGTGCGAGGACTGGAACGAGCGCACCGCGGAGTCGGTCCCGGCCCCGAACGAGCCGTCCACCGCCAGCGCGGAACCGTGCGCGTTGAGCAGGTACTGCACGGACTTGACCCGCTCACCGGAGGCGCCCTGCTTCACCGTCGGCCAACCGGCCGTCGGCGGAGGGTTGTAGCCGCCTCCCTTGGCGAAGGCCTGGAGGTCGGCCAGGGTGCCGTTGAAGGTGTCCTGGTCGCCGGGGAACGTTCCGGAGTCGGCGTACTGCCAGATCGTCTGGGCCGACCAGCCGGCGGGCAGCGTGCCCGGGCTGGAGGAGTAACGGGCGATCCACAGCGGGTTGGTGGCCCCGAAGCTGCTGTTGTTGCCCGTGCAGGTCGTCCACCAGTCGGTCGTGGTGTAGATCGTCGGGTAGCGCCCGACCTTGGCACGCACCTGGTTGCTGAAGTCGCGGATCCAGGTGACCATCGCGCTCTGGCTCAGCCCGTAACAGGTGGCCCCGTAGGGGTTGTACTCGATGTCCAGGGCGGGCGGCAGCGTCTTGCCGTCGGCGGACCAGCCGCCGCCGTGGCTCACGAACCAGTCCGCCTGCACCGCACCGCTGGAGTTGCCGGGCAGCGCGAAGTGGTAGGCGCCGCGGATCAGTCCGACGTTCGACGAGCCGGTGTACTGCTGGGAGAAGTAGGGGCTCGTGTACGTGGTGCCCTCGGTGGCCTTGACGTAGGCGAAGGCAGCGCCCTTGTTCTTGACGGACGTCCAGTCGACGTTGCCCTGGTAGCCGCTGACGTCGAGTCCGGCCGGACCCGTGCTGACGGCGAGCGGGGCGGCGGCCGCCAGGGATCCCGTGCCCAGGCGCTGGAGCCCGGATCCGGCGTGGTCCTGCTCCGGGTGCGTCATCCGCACCGGGGTCCCGGAGGCGGTCCCCGCGGTGCCGGCGGCGGTCGCCGAGGCGGTGCCCGGCAGGACCAGCAGGGTCAGGGCGGCGGCCAGCAGTCCGGCCGCACGGGCCAACGTCCGGCGCGGGCCGGAGGGGAGGGTGCCGGGTCTGAACCGCGAGGGAGTGGCTGAAGGCATGGGTGCTCCCAGAGGTGTGGAGGGACACTGCGATGCGCTTGGGCCGGGGTGGCCGTGGTTGCGGCCAACGACGGTCGGGGTGGGGCGTCGGAGCTGTGGGCGGCGGTGGGCGTGCGCCGGTCGCGGTGGGGGGTCAGCAGGGCCGGGCGCGCCGTCAACTCCTCGGCGTGCGGGTTGGGTTGACGCGCGTAAACGTAAGGGATGTGTTGACATGCTCGCAACATCTTCGTGGTTGCGAAAAATTGAATCAGGTGCGGCGGATCTTGAGCGGCGCGCGCGGAAACCGGGCAGGAAGTGCCGTACGGCAGCCGGTTGGCGGTGAATTGTTCACCTGCGGCTCGACCGGACGTCACCGGGACGATCCGGTGCATTGGGCGGTCGGCCACACGCTGACCGTCGACATTCCCCATACCGCAAGGAGCAGGTGTGATGCGCTTCGGATCTCCGTCCCGCCGGGCCTCGGCCCTCGGAGTGGCCCTCGCCGTCACCGGGGCGGGCGTCGCCGCACTGGCGCCGGCCGCCGCGGCCGCGCCCGGTGCTCCGGGCACCCGTCCGTCGTTCTGCGGCCACGACAACCGGAGCACGCCGTTCTCCCGGTACCTCTGCGCCCAGGCCGGTGACCTGCTCGACGTCCGCATCGGCGACGTGCACCCGACCCAGCCGTCGCTCGGCTACGACGAGGTGTACTACAAGCTCGGCCGCTACACCCTCGGCAAGGACGCGGTCAACAAGAAGTTCGACGACTGGTGCGAGGCCGACGGCCGGTCGGCCGCGGCAACCGTCGCCGCCGGAGCGCGACTTGACGACCCGTCGTCGTTCACGTGCGAACTCCCCGTCGGGGCGGAGACGGCGGACAGCGTCGCCGCCATGAAGACCGTCGTCATCGGCCCCGGCGGCGAACCGTTCCTCACCGACGGGCACCACACCCTCACCTCCTTCTACGAGACCCCCGACGGCGGACCCGACCTGCACGTCCGGCTGCGGGTGCAGGCCAACCTGAGCGACCTGCCCCGCCAGGCCTTCTGGGACGAGATGACGGCGCACAAATGGGTGTACCTGCGTGACCCCGAGGGCAAGCAGGTCACGGTGAACAAGTTGCCCACCGGCGTGGGCCTGGCCCGCTTCACCGACGACAGGTACCGCAGCCTGCTCTACTTCGGCCGTGACATCGGCTACGCGCAGAACGGGCTGCCGTTCCAGGAGTTCTACTGGGGCAGCTGGGTCCGCGACGCCAGGCCGATCGACCTGGCCGGCTGGAACCCGAACGACCTCGACGACTACCTGGCCACTGTCAGGTCCCTGACCGGGGCGATGACGGCGCTGCCCAAGGACGCCGTCGTCGACAGCGGCTTCACCGCCGCCGGACTCGGCGCGCTGGACCGGTGGAACGACGGCAGCGCGGCCACCAAGGGCGAGTTCGGCAAGCTGAGCAAGCCGTACTCCGATGCCAAGCCCGGCAAGCTCGCCTACACGCTGGAGTACAAGCGGCTGCACGGCCTGGGCTGACACGCCCCGCCGATCGGGGGCGGCCCCGCGCGGACCGCCCCCGAACGCGTGCGTCACCGGCCCTTCCGCTCCAGGAAGACCGGGTTGGTCATCGCGGCCATGGGCCCGAACAGCAGTGCGTCGCCCATGGTGTTGCCCTGGCCGGGGGAGCCGTCGGCCATTGGGTGGCGGACCTCGGCGCGCACATAGGCGGCGAGTGACGCGGTGGTCCGCCAGACGACGGTGCCGGTGCCGGAGGCGCCGACGGACTCCTGGTGCATCTGCCCCTCGTCGGTGATGAACCGGACGGTGCCGCGGGGCACACCCCGGACGTCGAGACGGATGTCCACCGGGGCCTCGGCGGGCACGGTGAGCCTCTCGCCGATCCCGGCCTGCCTGCCGCCCCCGGTGGCGGTGAACGTGAGCTCGACCGCGGAGGACTCGGCGATCCAGTTGCGGCCCGCGCGGATGCCCTTCATCAGCGAGTCGGTGGCGAGGTCGTCCGCGTGGACGACGTTGTGGGGCAGGCCGATGACCTGCGGCTCGCTGTGCGCGTCGCTGTTGCCCATGGCCGGGAGCCAGCGCTTTCCGGTCCGGACGGCCTCGCCCAGTTTCTGGTCCCAGGTGCTGACCGCGTGCTCGTCGTCGTAGGTCCACGGGCCGGTCCACACCTCCGTGGCGTCGGCGTTGTCGAAACCGAACTTCCACTGGCAGGCCACGTACGCGCAGTACATGTGCGCGGGCACCACGAGGCCGTCGTTGCGGTGGACCTGGCGCGCGAACCGGTCGAACGCGTCGTCGCGCGAGCGGTAGCGCCAGTCGATCCACTCACCGGGCGGGAGGCCCAGGGCGAGCCAGTGGCCGTTGCGTGTGGTGACCTCCTCACCCGGGATGATCAGCAGGTCGGGACCGGCGTGCTCGCCCCAGACCGCGTGCGCGGAGGACGTGTTGTGGTCGGTGGACACGATGAAGTCCAGGCCCGCCGCCCGCGCGCCGGCGGCGACCTCCGCGGGCAGCCGCTTCCCGTCGGAGTGGACGGTGTGCAGGTGGCAGTCGCCGCGGTACCAGTCGTGGCCGCGGCCCTTCGCCCGCCGCGGAGGGTGGTGCGGTACGAAGGCGGGGCCGCGCTCGCCGTAGGTGATCGTCACCTCCACCCGGTAGTTCATGCCCTGGGGCGCCACCTGGTAGGGGCCGAGGACGACGTTCCAGGTGCCCGGGTTCACCGGACCGGGCAGATAGCCCGGCGTGGCCTCGCCGGCGCCGATCTCGAACGAGGTGCGGAAACCGCCCGACCAGCCGCGGAAGCCACGCCCGCCCAGCACGGTCCCGCGCTCGTCGAACACCCCGATGTCGCACGAGTTGCCCGGGACGCCCGACGGCACGGACGGCCTGTCGTAGGAGTAGGAGACGGCGATCTTCCGCACCCCTCGGGGGACTTCCACCGGGAGGTACACGAAGTCCGCGACGCCGGTCTCCAGGAAACCGGTGATCGTGCGGGTCACCTCGGTGCCGTCCGCCGGCGTTTCGCCGGCCGGACCGCCGGCCGCCTGCGCGAAGGAGACCGGGGTGAGCGTGAGGGCGGCCGCGCCGGCACCCGCGAGGAGCAGTCGGCGGCGTCCGATTCCGGCACCGGCGCCGTCGGCGTCCGCGGTGCCGGGTTCCAGGGGCTTCACGTTGTGCTCGCAGTGTCCGTCAAGGCACATGTTCCGTCCTCGGCAAGGTCGGTGATGGATGCACGGAAAGCCTCTGGAGCCTCATGGGGCTCAGTGAACGACGGATGAGCCGGGCATGGACCGCTCGGCAAGAGCCCGTGGCCGGTGTGCGTGAAGCGCGGTGGAGGTCCCTGCCGCACTCCTCGCCCGATCCGCGTACGCGTGTGCCGGTACGCCGACGAGGGCCCCGGCCTCGGCGGTCGGGACCCTCGTCAGGTGTTCGCGGCTCGGCTCAGAGGTGGTTGCCCGGGGTCACCGTGAACGACGCGGTACCGGCGGGCAGGTTCACCGTGTACTGGCGCAGGTAGGTGTCCAGGAACGGTGAACGCGCACCGGCGGTGGCGGTGTCACGGGCCGGGTCGTCCAGGGCCAGCCTGAGCTGCGCACCCTTGACCTCGATCGTCTGGCCGGACGGCGTGGCACGCCACGAGCCGGTCTGGATGGAGCCGATCTCCACGGCCAGGACGTGATCCGCGGCGAGGGTCCAGTCGGTCGCCTTCAGATCGACGGTCATCCGGCCCGAACGCAGCACGGAGACCTGCTCGTCGAACATGACGGCCTTGCCGTTCGGGGCGACGTCGTACAGCTTGAGCATGACGTTGCCCTCGCCCTTGGCGGTCAGGGAGAGCTGCGGAGTGCCGGTGAGGCGCACCGACTGGCCGACCGGCTTCGACCACACGAAGAAGCTCGACGTGACCTTGCCGTCCTTCTGCTGCTTCGCAAGGCCCCGGGCCAGGCCCTGAGGGGCGGCCTGCTCGGTCGCGGGCGCGTTCTCCATGTCCCACTGGCCGTTGGACGGCTTGTCGAGCGTCTGCTGCGCCGGCTCGCCGGACGCGGCCAGGGCCGCGCGGCCGGAGGCGCCGCCGTCGTCCAGGTACGAGCCGTTGCCGAGCGGGAGCGTGACGGACCGCTTCACGACCGGCCAGGTGTTCTGGGCGCGCCAGGCACCCGTGGAGTCCTCCACGACGTAGGCCGGGTACTTCACCTTCGGCTTGATGCCCTTGAGGTACTCGTCGTAGTAGGAGAGGGTCTCGTCGTACCAGCCCTCGCGGCCCATGGACAGGCGCCCGTCGCTGGTGCGGTCGCCGCCGCGTACGTGCTCCCACTGGCCGAGCCAACCGCGCTCCGGCCCCACGTGGTTGTCGAGGTACTCCTGCATCTCCTCGGGCTTGGTGTTGTTCTCGATGAAGCCCTGGGTGACGAACAGCGGGGTCTTGGTGCCCTTGGCCATCTTCGCCAGGTCACGGTCGGTCCAGTGCTTGTCCCACTGGTCGGAGATCTTGTACCCGGCCGAGTTCTGGGTGAGGCACTCCGGGTGGGTCTTCTCCCACTGGGCGTTGGCCAGGTAGTGCGGGTCGTCGTCCGCCATCTGGGCCAGCGTGGCGATGGAGTTGTAGGCATTGGCGGTGCCGGTGACGTTCGGGCGGGGCACTCCGTTGGAGTAGATGTACTGGTACATGTCCCACACCGGCTCCTGGGCGACGACGGCCTTGAGGGCCTTCTGGCTCAGGTTGTTGCCGATCAGGCCCGTGACGGCGTCGTACGACTTCCCGTACATGCCGACCGCGCCCGTGCTCCACGGCTGCTTCGACGCCCAGTCGATCGCCGCCTTGACGTCGGCCTGCTCGCCGGGACCGCCCCAGTCCAGGCAGCCGGTGGAGCCGCCGAAGCCGCGCAGGTCCACCATGACGAAGGCGTACCCCTGGGCGAACAGGTCGGTGCCCTCTATGAAGTCCTGGAAGCGGGACGAGGGGCCGGTGTGCTTCCAGCCCTCGGGGTCCGTCTGCCCGGAGTGCCCGAAGTAGGGGCCGACCGACAGGATGACGGGCACCTTCTTCCCCGGGGCCAGTCCCTCGGGCAGCAGGACGTCGGCGTGCAGCTCGGTGTCGGAGCGGTCCGAGGACGGGAAGTAGTGCTGCGTCCAGAGCGAGCCCTTCGGGACGCGGTCGTTCTCCTCATGGGAGACGGGGTCGGTCGCGGTGGCGACCGCCCCCGTCCGGGTCTGCTCCGCGGCCGGCTGGGCCGCGGCGCCGGGCACCGCGGTGGCGGGGCCGGTGAGCGCGGCGCTCAGCGCGAAGGTGGTGACGAGTGCCGAGGCGGACGCGACGGCCGTGCGACGTCTGTTCACTTGCTGCTCCCGGAGTGTCAGGTACGGGGCGGTGCAGGTGGTGCGGTCGAGCACGGCCCCTGACCCGCCGTCAGGGCGGCGAAGGTGCGGGCGCACCCATGCGGAATGCCGGATCGCGGGAGCAGGCCGAGGCCGTCGGCGTCGGACTCTATGATCATCATTGAAACGAGTCAACGGGTCCGTACCTTCTGCGTGTTGCGGATGTGACTCGGACCGGTCCGGCGGCCAGCGCGGCGACGGCGACCCGGAGAGGCGCCGGACGCACGGCGCGACGGCCGGTACCGCGGCCGCCTGCGGCGCCCATGCCCTGGCGCGGGGGAAGGCCGCCCCTCCCGGTGGGAGACAGTCCGGCGGCGCATCAGGAGATGACTGTCCGGCGGGGCGTGATCGTCGGCATCCTGGCCGCCACGGCCGGACCTGTCATGTATCTAAGCTTGTATCTATGTCTGCTATGGTCGATATATGGCCGCAGTCCCCACCGCCTCCTCCGCCGCCCGTGTCCCGGCCGCGGAACGTGCGTACGACCTGACCAAAGAGCTCATCATCGGCGGGCGGCTCCCCGGCGGGAGCCTCATCAGCGAGGGCGAGATCGCCGAACGCACCTCGCTCAGCCGCACCCCGGTCCGCGAGGCGTTCCTCCGCCTCCAGGCCGAGGGGCTGCTGCAGCTCTTCCCCAAGCGCGGAGCCGTGGTGGTACCGGTCGGACCGGGCGAGGCCGAGGACGTCCTGGAACTGCGCGAGGCGCTGGAGAGCAGCGCCGTGCGCCGCATCGCCCGTCGCGCCGAACCGCTCACCGGCCTGGTACGCCGGCTGTCCGACCTGATCGACGTCCAGCGGGAGCACGCCGGACGGGCCGACGTCGCGGCCTTCGCGGAGGCCGACGAGGCGTTCCACCACGCCATCGTGGCGGCCTCCGGCAACGATCTCGCCGAGCGCTTCCACGGCACGTTGCGTGACCGCCAGCGACGCATGGCCGTGCAGCTCCTCCAGCCGCAGCCGGGTCGCCTGGCCCCGCTGATCGGCGAGCACGCCCTGCTCGTGGAGCGGATCGCCGACCGTGACGACGCGGGGTTCGCCGACGCCCTGCGCGCCCACCTGGACGCCCACCGCGGCGCGACCGGCCCCTGAGCCCGCCCGGGGACGGCCTCGGGAACGAAACCGGCGAAATCCGGGACAGGTCGTCCGAAGGCGTCCCGGAAACACCCCCTGGACCTCGGGGGGCAGCACGTGAGCAAGCAAGGAGCAGCACCGCCATGAGTACCACCCGGTGGCCGACCGGCCGTCCCGCCGCACCGAACGGCAGGGGCAGGCCGTGGCTGCCGGCGGCGGCCGCCATGTTCTGCTCCGGATGGGGCGGCAACCAGTTCACCCCGCTGCTGCTGATGTACCGCCGCCTCGGCGGCTACTCCGAGGTCACGGTCGACGCCTTTCTCGCCGCCTACGTCCTCGGACTCGTGCCCGGACTGCTGGTCGGCGGGGCCGCCTCGGACCGCCACGGCCGCCGTCCGCTGATGACCGTCGCGACCGCGGCGTCGCTCGCGGCCAGCGCCGTCCTGTGCGGGGGAGTCGCCGGGCAGATACCCGTCTACGTGGGCCGCTTCCTCAGCGGCCTGGCCGTCGGCATCGCGATGGCGGTCGGCACCAGCTGGGTCAAGGAGCTCTCCCAGGCACCGCACGACCCGGCGGCCGACGCCGGCGCGGGGGCGAGGCGCGCCTCCCTCTCGCTGACCCTCGGCTTCGGCCTCGGCGCCGGGGTGGCCGGCGCGCTGGCCCAGTGGGGCCCCTGGCCGATGATCACCCCTTACCTGGTGCACGTCCTGGTCACCGTGCCCACGCTGTTCCTGCTGGCGCGCGCCGTGGAGACCCGTACCCGGACGACCGCCGTCCGCGGCCTGTGGGCCGATCTCAAGGTCCCCGCCGCCGGACACCGCCGCTTCCTGCGCGTGGTCCTTCCGATGGCTCCGTGGATGTTCGGCGCGGCCGCCGTCGCCTACGCGGTCACCCCCCAGCTGATCGGCGACCGGATCGGGAACTGGGCCCTGGCCTACGCCACCCTGTTGACCGTCTGCACCCTCGGCACCGGGGCGCTGGTCCAGCCCCTCGCCAAGCGCCTGGACTCGCTCGACTCGGCGCGGGGCGTCATCGTCTCGATGATCCTCATGGCCTGCGGCATGGCTGTCTGCGCGGGGGACGCGGCCGTCCGCTCGCCCTGGCTCGGTCTCGGCGGAGCCGTACTGCTGGGGGCCGCCTACGGCATCGGGGTCGTCTCGGGCCTGCTGGAGATCCAGCGGATCGTCACCGCCGACGACATGGCCGGCATCACCGGCGTCTACTACGCCCTGTGCTACTCCGGCTTCCTGCTGCCCGCCATCCTGGCGGCGCTGTCCGCGCTGGCGTCGTACACCGTGATGCTCGCGGTCCTCACCCTTCTCGCCCTGGCCAGCCTCACGGTGATCACCACCTCCTCCCGGCGGACGATCCCCGCCCTCTCCCCGGCCGGGACCGGCCCCACCGAGCCCTGCCCGGCCGAGGCGCCGGTCCACTGAGCTCGGACCCCGGCCCGCTGAGCCCTGCCTTGCGGAGCTCCCGGCCTGTTGAGCCGGGCCCCCGGCCGACCCGCGAGGGCGGCTGCGTTCCCACGCGCCCCGGGACTTTCGGACACCGGCACGCCCTCATCCGCCCCCCAGGACTTCAGCCGGCAAGGCGCCCGCGGCCCTGGTCGCCGACGCGCCGTTTCCGGGCGCCCCGATCGCATGACGGAGCGTCAGGTCCGGCGTGAGTACCCTTTCGCCGCCGCCCGCAACCAATTCGCACGCAACTGTGCAGTCCGCGTGTACGTTTCGCTAGGCTTCCCGGCATACCGGCAGATCAGGGGTAACGGAGTGTCGGAACGGCAGCGCACCGAGAGGACCACCATCGTGGACGGACGCGATCGGCTGGGGAAGCCCCTGTACGAGCGCGAGAACGAGGTGACCGCCGCTCGGAAAGCGGTGGACGGGATCTGTGCGGGCGGGGGGAACGCCGAAAGCAGGCGGGGCGGACTGCTGTTCTTCAGTGCCGCCGCCGGACTGGGCAAGACGACCGTACTGGCCGAGATCCGCCGCATGGCCGCGGCCCGCGGCTGCACCGTGCTGTCCGCCCGGGGCAGCGAGCAGGAGCACACCGTCCCCTTCCACGTCGTACGCCAGTTGCTTCAGCCCGTCCTCGCGGCCTGCACCGAGACCGAGCGCCGTGACATCTTCGGCGGCTGGTACGAGATCGCCGGACCGGCCGTCGGCCTGTTCGCCCAGAAGACCGACACCGCCGGCCCGGACCCGCAGGGCGTCCGGGACGGTCTCGACTGGGTCGTCACCCAGGTGGCCGTGCGCCGCGCACCGGTCGTGATGGTCCTCGACGACGCCCACTGGGGCGACCTGGAGTCCCTCGCCTGGCTCGCCGCCTTCGCGGTGCGGGCACGGGAACTCCCCATCCTGGTGGTCATCGGCTACCGCCCGGACGAGGTGCCCGCCGAGGCGCAGGCATTCCGCGACCTGGTCGACGGCCGCAGCGCGCGCCCGATCCCGCTGCACGCCCTCAGCCCGGAGGCGGTGGCCGAACTGGTGCGGGGCTCGCTCGGAGCGGAGGCCGACGACCTCTTCTGCCGCGAGTGCTGGGTGGTCACCGGCGGCAACCCCTACGAGGCCGTGGAGCTGATCGCCAGGGTCCAGGACCGTGGCCTCGCCCCGGACGCGGAATCGGCCTCCCTGCTCGGCGAACTCGGCGCGAGCGCACGCGGCACCGGTCTGATCAAACGCCTGGAGAGGCTCGGCCACGCCGCCGTCCGGCTCGCCTGGGCCGCCGCCGTGCTCGGCACCGAGATCTCCGCGGAGCTGGCCGCGACCGTGGCCGGACTGCCCCCGGCCGAGGCGCAGGCCGCCGTGGACCGGCTGCGTGTCGCCCGCATCCTCACCGGCACCCGCACCCTCGAGTTCATCCACCCGCTCATCGCCACCGCCGTCTACCAGGCCATCCCGCCCACCACGCGCACCGCGCTGCACGGTCAGGCCGCCTGGGCGGTCGCCGACGCCGGCCTGGGCATCACCGCCGCCGCCCGGCACCTGCTGGAGACCCACCCCGAGGGCGACCCGAACACCGTCCGTCAACTGCGCGCCGCCGCCCGCGAGAACCTCCGTCTGGGCGCGCCCGACGCGGCCCGGCGCTGCCTGGAACGCGCGCTGCGCGAACCTCCCGCGCCCGAGGACCGCGCGGGCGTCCTCCACGAACTCGGCTGCTCCGCCCTGCTCACCGCCCCCGCCACCACGGTCAACCACCTCACCGCCGCCCTGGAACAGCCCTTTCTGGATCCGGAGTTGCGGGAGAACGCCACCTTCCGGCTGGCCCAGGTGTTCGCGCACAACGACGAACTCGCCAAGGCCGCCGCCGTCGCGGGCGCCGAGGTGGCCCGGTCCGTGTCCCCGCGGGCACGGCTGCGCATGCAGGTCGCCCACTACCTGTGGCTCGTCTTCGACGCCCACGAGGAGCAGGCGTCAGAGCGCTCCCGCCGGCTCGCACGGCTCGTCGAGCACCTGCCCGGCGAGGCCATCGAGGAGCGGGCCCTGCTGTGCGTCCGCACCTGGGACGCCGTGCTGCGCGGGGAGCCGGCCACGGACACCCTGGACATCGCCCGGCGCGCCATGGGCCTCAGCTACACCGACCCGGACTGGGGCTTCGAACTGCCGAGCGTGGTCGCGCTCAGCTACATGTACGCCGACGAGTGCGACCGCGCGGAGGAACTGTTCAGTTCGGCCATCGCCGAGTGCGAGCAGGTCGGCTGGAGCGGCGCCCACCTGTCCTTCGGCTTCACCCTCCTCGGCCTGGTCTGGTTCCGGCGCGGGATGCTCGTCAAGGCGGAGGAGTGCGCCCGAGAGGGAGTGCGCCTGGCCGAGCGGGTCGGCGACCGGGTCCCCGCCCGGTGGTACGCGGTGGGGCTGCTGGTGGACGTCCTGCTGTCCCGGGGCCGCGTGGAGGAGGCGCTGAAGGTCGCCAGGACGTACGACTTCGCGCCCCCGTACCTGAACGCCGTGGTGTTTCCGGACTCCCAGACGGTCTACGGGCGGCTGCTTCTCGCCCGTGGCCTCCGCAAGGAGGCCGAGGCGCAACTCACCGCCGCTGGGGCCCGGTTGGAGGCCAAGGACATCGTCAACCCGACCTGGTGCCCCTGGGCGGGACACCTCGCCCTCGCGGTCGCCGAGGAGGACCCCGTACGCGCCCGCGCCCTCACGGCGAAGATGCTGCGGCGGGCCGAGCACTTCGGTACGCCCACCGCCATCGGCGAGGCGTTGACGTTCAGCGCGGCGGTGGCCGAGGACGGGCAGGCACTGCCCCTGCGGGAGCGCGCGGTGGAGATACTGCGCCGATCGCCCAGCCGGCACGCGTACGCGGAGGCCCTGATCGACCTCGGCGCGGAACTCTGCCGCGGCGGCGCCACGGACCGGGCGACCGAGCTTCTGCACGAGGGCGTCGAGCTGGCGGAGGAGTGCGGTGCCGACCGCCTCGCCGACCGGGGCCGCGCCGAACTGACCGGGGCGAGACTGCGGCTCAACGGGACACGCCCGTTGGCACGACGCGGCGCGAGTGCCGCGGACCAGAGCTGAACAGGGGGAGGAAAAGGGGGGAGTTCTCAGCGCGGACGGCCCAGACCGGCGTCACGTGCCCGGACGATGGCCTGGCTGCGCCGGGTCAGGTGCGGGGCGGCTTCACCCACCCCTTCATGCCGGGGCACGTCGCGTCCGGCGTCGGACTGCTCGTCGCCGCGGTCGGCTTCGCCGGGGTCGGCCGGGCACTCCTGCGCATGAGCGACGACGACTTCGACCGGGCACCCGGCCGCCCCGCCTGACACAGCCCGGGGGTATCCGCTACCGGGGCGTCGGTATCGAGCGCTGAACCGCGGGCGGCGCGGCCGGGATCCGTTCCAGGACGCCGCCCGCGAACACGTCGTACAGCGGCAGCGTCTCCAGGTGCACGTAGCCGATGTGGCAGTCGCACACGGCCAGCGGGCACGGGCGGGGGCGCAGGGCCCGCCGGTAGGAGCCGTCGTACAGGTTGCCCAGCTCTGCCCGGACGAAATGGCAGCGGCGCACCGTGCCCTCGCCGTCCACCGATATGACCGACTCTCCCGTACGGCAGGGCAGGCCCGCGCTGCGGTGCGGGTGCCGGCTGTACGGGAACAGAGGGTCGAGGGCCGTCCACCGGTCGGCCTCGGCGTCGGTGTAGGTGTGGCCCTCGGCGGCGTTGACCCACAGGTAGACGTGGTCGGGAAGGTCGGCGCGCAGCCGCCGCGCCTGCTCCAGGTGCTCGGGAAGGCCGACGACTCCGACGCTGTGCCGGACACCGCGCGCGGCCAGGTCGTGGCACTTGGCCAGGAAGCGGTCGTACGGTGTCTGCCCGGGGTGGAAGGTGCACCACAGGGCGAGGGAGTCCAGGCCGGCGGTGTCCAGCCAGTCGGTACGGCAACTGAGATTGGTCTGGATCGCCACCCGCCGGATGTGCGGCAGCCGGCTCAGCTCCGCGAGCGTACGCCGGTACCAGGACCGCACCAGGCCCTCGCCCCACGGCGTGAACAGCAGGGAGAGCCGGTCGTCGCGCTGCGCCGCCGCCCAGGTGGCGAAACGCTCCAGCGCGGCACGGTCCGCGGTGAGTTGGTCGCGGCTGTCCCGGCGCTTGGCGAAGGGGCAGTACGGGCAGTCGTAGTCGCACGACGCCAGCGGGCCGCGGTAGAGGATCGTCAGGTCCATGCGCGCTCCGTCACTTCGGCTCGTACGCGGCCATGCGCTCGCGCACCGCGGTGGAGAACAACTCGTGCCCCAGCGCGTCGGAGTGGGCCAGCCCCTCGGGGGACAGCCGCAGCAAGTCCGGGCCCGCGGAGCCGTCCAGCCAGCCCCGCTCGCGGAACCGGTCCAGCTCGCTCGCGAAGTCGTCGCCGGGCGCGCTGCCGAAACGGGCCCGGTAGTCCGCGACGGGCATGCCCTCGGCCTGGAGCAGTGACTGGAGCAGATGGCGGCGCCGGGACTCGTCCGCGGTCATCTCCCAGCCGAAGTCCGCGTGTCGGAAATCGTCGGCCGGGCGTGCCGTGTAGTCGTCGATGATCCCGCGTATGCGGTGCATGTCGACGGCGTAGTCGAAGGAGTAGTGCAGTCCGGAGGTGTACGAGCGGGAGCCGCAGCCGAGGCCGACCATGCCGTCGCTCTGGCACGCGTAGTCCTCGCCGCCGGTGGCGGGGGCGTCCACGCGGCGGAACATCCGCATCGACACCTGCTGGTAGCCCCGCGCGAGCAGGTGGTCGCGGCCGTGGCGGTACAGCCGCAGCCGCTGCTCGTCCCAGTCGGCGTCACCGCCGGGCGCCGATCCGCGGTGCCGGCCGAGACCGGTGAGCGGCCGCACGTAGAGGGGGTAGAGGTACAGCTCCTCCGGCCGCCAGTCGAGGGCGGCGTCGAGGGAACGGGTCCAGGACTGCTCGGTCTGGCCGTCGATGCCGTAGATCAGGTCGATGTTGAGGACGGGGATGCCGGCGTCGCGGATCCGGGCGAGGGCCGCTTCGACGTCCGCCCGGCGCTGGGGGCGTACGGCCGCCCGCGCCTCGGAGTCGACGAAGCTCTGCACGCCCAGACTCAGCCGCGTGGTGCCGCGGTCGGCCAGCACCGCCAGCCGGTCGGCGGTCGCCGTGGCGGGCGAGGCCTCCACCGACAGGGGGATCGCGGAGAGGTCGGCGCCCAGGCCGCGCTCGGCCAGATCGCACAGCCGCTCCAGCTCGGCCGCCTCGAGGAACGTCGGAGTGCCGCCGCCGAAGGCCGCGTTGGCGTACCGCGCCCCGTCGCCCAGCGCCTCGCGCACCGCGCCCGCCTGCCGTTCCATCGCGTCCAGATAGGCCGTGGTCAGGCCGTCCGGCGCCCCGATGCGGGTGAAGAGATTGCAGAAGCCGCAGCGCACCTCGCAGAACGGGATGTGGAAGTAGAGCGAGAGCGCGTCCTTCGGCTCGTCCGCCCACAGCGCGCGCAGGGACGCCCGCTCCCGGGCCAGGGGGCGGTACGCGGTCTTGTGCGGGTACGCGTACACGTACTGCTGGTACGGGCGGACGGCGCTGGGCGCGACCACCGCTTCGGCACTGGTGACGGTCATGGTCATCGGTCTCCGTCGACGAAGAAGTGGGCGTAGGGCACGGTCCATACGACGTCATGGCCGATGCGGTGGCCGTGGTAGCCGTCCTCGCCGTACGCCGTGCCGTGATCGGAGCAGACGACGGCGAAGCACGGGCGGCGGCCGGCGACGGCGGCCAGCAGCCGTCCCATGTGCCGGTCGACGTACTCGAGGGCCGCGGCGTGTGTGGCCCGCGTGTCACCCGCCTCGCGGGTGGCCCCGGGGAAGTGGAACCAGTTGGGCTGGTGCAGGGCCGACACGTTCATGAAGAGGAACAGCCGCTGATCGTGGGGGAGTTCGGCGACGACCTGCTCCGCGCAGTCCACCTGGGCCTCGAACGACGTGGGCGAGGCCACCCCGAACTCCGGCCGCCAGTGGCTCTCCTGGAACATCCCGGGCAGGACGGAGCCCAGCGGCCCCTGCTTGTTGAAGAAGCCCACGCCGCCGATGCACACGGTGCGGTAGCCCACCGCGGCCAGGCCCGAGACCAGGTCAGGAGTGTCGTGGACGAAGGTGCCGTCCGCGGTGGACTCGCTGCCCGCGAAACGGGCGGCGAAGAGCCGAGGATGCGGACCCGGGGCGGCCGGCGTCGGCAGGAAGCCCGCGAACATCGCCTGGTGGGAGGCGTAGGTGAAACTGCCGGGGGCGTGCCGGCGCTCCCAGGCTCCGCCGGGCAGGTGCCGGGCCAGATTCGGAATGCGTCCGGCCGCCGCCAACTCCTGCGCCACGTCGTAGCGGAGGGTGTCGAGCGTGACGAACAGGATGTCGTGGCTCCCCACGATGTCGTTCATGTCAAGCGCTGGGGTCATGGTGGTGCTCCTTGCGTTGTGCTCGCCGCGCGGGGATCGAGGCCGGGGCCGCCGGGGCCGGGTCCGGGGCGGGGTCCGGTGCGGGGGCCGCCGGTTCGGGGGCCGGTGCGGGCGTCCGTCCGGCGACCTGCGCGGCGTTCGGGGCGGCGGTCCGTGTCGCGGCCCGTACGACGGCTGGTGCGGGGGCGGTTGCCGGGGCCCGTGCGGTCCGTGCGTCGGTTCGCGCGTCGGTCCCTGCGCCGTCCCGCACGACGGCCCGTGCGGCAGCTACCTGTGCGGCGTAGGTGTCCAGGCCCTCGGCGCCACTGCCTGGCAGGCCGGTGAGGCGGGGCAGGAGGTCCCCGAATGCGTTCACCTCGCCGACCGTGAAGCGGCGCCAGGCCGTCGCCGGCAGGATGTCCACGCCGACGCACAGGGTGCCGGGGAAGCACGCGGCCGCCCGTTCGGCCACGTCCAGCACGTCCGTGAAGCCGCCTCCCGCGGTCCGGATCGCCGCGCGTACCGTGTCCAGGTCGCCGCGGGCGCCGCCGAGGTGCAGATTCGTCATGGGATACGGGCTGGTCCGTACCACGGCATGCGTGGCGCGTCCTGCCACCACGACCACCCGCAGGTCGGCGGCCCGGCCGCCCTGCGAGGCCTTCGGCAGCCACCGCTCGACATGGAGCCCGTCCGGGGCCAGCGCGTCGACGAGGGCGGCGACCTCTGCCTCGGTGGTGTAGTGGCGCACCCGGAGGGAGTTGTGGAGGCGGCCGTCGGCCGTGGTCTCCACGGAGGTCGTCGCCCTGACCCGGCCCGGACCCGCCAGCGTCAGCGCCACGACGCCGGAGGCCGACGACCCGTGCGCCGGCTTCACGAACGCCCGTGAGATCCGGGCAGCCTTCAGCCGCTCCCGGAGACCGTCCGGCCCGGACCAACCACGGACCGGACCCGTCAGGGCCGGGGGCACCGGTACGCCCGCGGCGGCGAGCCGGGCATGGCAGCGCCGCTTGTCGAACAGGACCGCGATGTCCTCCGGGTCGGCGGTCGTCACCGCGCCCGCGCGCCGCGCCGTGGCGGTCAGTTCCCGGACCGCGGCCGTGAACCGGCGGTGCCACAGAGCCGTTCCCTCGACCCGGGTGGGGTCGTCGGTGTCCCGCAGCAACCGGTCGACCTCGGCGTCCTCGCCGGGGGAGTCGATCCGCACCAACTCGCCCGGCGAGAAGGCGTACCGTCCCCGCAGCACGTCCCGCCACGCCAGCACGCGGGGTGCGGGGTGACCGGCCGCACGCGCGGCGTCGGCGAACATCGTCGTCCGCCGGCTCTCGGGATTGCCGACGACGGCGAACCGCAGGCCCGCGGCGGGCGCCGGGCTACTCGGAGACCGCGACATACCGCCACTCCTGGTCTCCCCAGCTGTCGGGCGTCTGCTGGTCCGACACGTCCACCTCGGCACCGCTGGAGCCGACGGCCTCGCGGATCCGATCGGCCATGGACTCGCTCAGGAAGTGGTGGTGCAGGTCGAGCCGGGTCAGATGGGTGAGCGGCTGACCGTCGAGCAGCGCGGTCGCGCCGTCGTCGGTGAGCACGCCCAGGGACAGGTCGAGCGACGTCAGCTGAGCGACGACGGGAGCCCCGGCGACGGCGGCGGCGATCTCGTCCTGGATCTCGCTGTTGCGCAGGCCGAGATGGCGCAGCGCCGGGAAACGTCCCCCGGCCAGGATCGGGGCGAGGTCGGCGACCCCCGAGTCGCCGCCGTACGCCTCCACGCCGAGCCACATGTCGAGGTGCTCAAGGACGGGGAACTCACAGGCCGCGACTCCGCGCACGACCTCGCCGGGCAGACCGCCGGCCTCGAAGCGGAGCCTGCGCAGGTGCTCGTGGCGGACCGCCGGGAAGCGCAGCCCGGTGCCGCCGCGGATCCCGAACTCCTCCAGCTGCGGATAGGCGTCGAGAACCGGTGTGACGTCGGACTGCTCGATCCAGGAGATCTCCGACTCCTCCATCTCCAGGTCCCCGATGAACACGGCCCGGAGCGAGGTCAGCCGGTCACGGGCGTCGACGAGGCGCCGCACGATGCTGCTGGAGTCGTTCTCGTACGCCTCGCCCCACTGACCCACGATGATGGCCCGCACCCCGGCGGGGTCGACGGAGTCGAGGAAGCGGTCCCACAGGTCACCGAAGTTCTCCTGCGGGGGGTCCGCGTACGGCTCGACGGCCAGCCACCAGGCGGCGGCACCTGCCTCCGGCAGCTCCCGCTTCCCCGCGAACTGGGCGAAGTCGAAGGCCGGGAGGCCGTGCAGTTCCTTCAGATGCTCGACGTTGGACATGACGCTGGCCTCCTGGGGCTCTCACGCATTGCGTTGTTCGCGAAGAGTTGTACCAAGCGGCTCTGACATCGGCGGTCCCGGGCCGGGCCGGGAGCCGTGCCGTGAGGCGTTGTCAGACCCCCCGCGTAGCGTCGTGGACATCGGTCGGTGAGGTGCCGACGGGGAAGGGAGAGCTGTATGTACCGGCAGGGGGATGTCCTGATCGTGCCCGTGGCGGAGGCGGCCGTACCGCACGGCACGGACCGGCTGCCGCACCAGCCGAGGGACGCGCGGGGGAGGCTCGTCCTGGCTCTCGGCGAGGTCACCGGACACGCTCACGCGGTGATCGGACCGGGGACGCTGGTCAGGGAGGCGGGCCCGTTCGGAGCGTCCTACCTTCATCTCCCGGACGGCGGTCGGGTGGTGCACGAGGAACACGCGGCGATACCGCTGCCCAAGGGCTGGTACCGCGTGGTACGGCAGCGGGAGTACGCGCCCGGCGCGGTGCGCGTCGTGGCGGACTGAGGCAGCGTGCTGAGGCGACGTGCCGAAGCGGCGTGCTGAAGCGGCACATGGGGACAGCGGATTGAAGCGGCGCGTTCGGACAGCACAGTGAGACGGGCCGGACTGGGACAGCGAAGAGCGGAACGATGAGGACACCGACGAAAAACGTGAGCGAGACCGTGTTCGACACCGCGCACGAGACCGTGCCTGACACCGCGCACGAGGCGACCGTGCGGGCGGACACGACGGCGATGTGGCGCGAGATGGCCGCGGCGACGGGCCCCGCCGACCGCCCGGCGGCCGAGGCGGGCGTGCGCCTGGCCTACCGGCTGGCGGGTCTGCCGGAGCCGGAGCACATCATCTGGGCGGGCTCGCCCAGCGAGGGCGTCGCGGTCGCCGCGCGGCTCACGGCGGAGGGCACGGCCGGCCGTACCGTCCGCGACGCGGTGCGCACCCGGCCCTGGGCGGCGGCGCGCAAGCGCGTCCTCGACCGGCTCGGACCGGCCGGCTGGGCCGCGCGCTGGGCCCTGACGGGCGCCCAACTGTGGGACGGCACGGTCGCGCTGACCGAACGCGTACGCACCGGCGTGGTCGAGGCCGCGACCACCGCGCCCGAGGACGAGCAGGCCGTCCGGCTCGTCCTGCTCGACGCGGTCCTCGGCCAGCACGACGCGGCCTGGCTGGCGGCCTTCGACGGCCAGGACGGCGCCCAGGCACTCGACGGAATCGCCGCGGTCGCCCGCTCGGCCGGCTGGTGGTGGCCGTACGAGAGGGCAGCGGTCGTCTGCGAACGCCCCGTGGAACTGCACCGGGACGAGGCCGGCCGGCTCGACCGCGCGGACGGGCCGGCGCTCGCCTTCCCCGACGGATTCGCGCTGCACGCCTGGCGCGGTATGCCGATACCCGCGGACTTCCTCGCCGAGCTGGGGGAGCTGACTCCGCGACGCATACGCGAGGAGGAGAACGCCGAGCTGCGCCGCGTGATGCTGGAGCACTACGGCTACGAGCGCTACCTGGAGGATTCCGGCGCCGAACCCGTGCAGCGTGACAAGGCGGGGGTGCTGTGGCGCATCGAACTGGAGGGTGACGAGCCGCTGGTGATGGTCGAGGTGGTCAACTCCACCCCGGAGCCCGACGGCACCCACCGTACGTACTGGCTCCGGGTGCCGCCGAGCACCCGGACCGCCCGGGAGGGAGTCGCCTGGACCTTCGGCCTGGACGAGGCCGACTACGTGCCGGAGAGGGAGACCTGAGTCCAGGGTCGGCACGGTTGGAGAGTACGACGCCGGTCCTGTCCAGGGCCCAACGTCCCGCGCACCCAGGGACGTTGGGGCATTTGTCCCTAATGCCATACTGACCTGCGGTTTCAGCGGACGGATCGTCCCTGGTTCCCGTCGTATCCCCCCACCGTTCCTCACACTGTTCTTCAGGAGCCCGCCCATGCCTCGACTCATCCGCCAGCTTCCGGGCAGCGCACCGGACCGCCCGGCCCGGCGCGCTCCGGCCCGGGCCCTCGCCGCGGGTGCGGCCGGACCGGACGCCGTGCGGCTGACCGCCGTCGGGCGTGAGGCGCGGAGGGGACGCCGATCATGAGCGCGGAAGACGGCAACTACCACGCACTCCTCGCCCGGCACGACGCGATGCGACTACGCCGCCAGATGCTCTCCTCCGGGGCCTTCCCGAGCGGTGGCGGCCCCGGCCTCCGCGGCTCGGCCGGGCAGCCGTACGACGGGGTCGCCGATCAGCAGACGATCATGCGCGATCTGGACCTGGTGGCCCCGTTCGAGGAGCTGATCGCCCACCTCTACCAGGCACTGTTCACCCGGCATCCCTCGCTGCGATCGCTCTTCCCCGCCGAGATGGCGTTCCAGCAGGCCCACCTGGCACGGGCGTTCTGGTATCTGCTCGAACACCTGGACAGGCCCGAGCAGATCACCGAGACGTTCACCCAGCTGGGCCGTGACCACCGAAAGCTCGGCGTGCGCCCGGCACAGTACGCGGCCTTCGAAACGGCGCTCTGCGAGGCACTGCGCATACGCGCCGGCGAGCACTGGACCGCGGAACTCGAGCAGGCCTGGGTCCGGATGGTGCGCTTCGGGATCACGGCCATGGTGCAGGGCGCCGAGGCGGCGCTGCACGAGCCGCCCTGCTGGGAGGCCACGGTGACGGCGCACCGGCTGTGCGGCCCGGACCTCGCGGTGCTCCGAGTACGGCCGCACGAGACCTTCCGGTACCGGGCCGGGCAGTACACCGCCCTGGAGTCCGCGCGCCTGCCGCACACCTGGCGCCCCTACTACCTGGCAGGCGAGCCCGGCCGGGACGGTGACCTGGAGTTCCATGTCCGCCGTACCTGCCCCGGCGGCGTGAGTGAGGCCTTGGTGCGCCACACCACGGCCGGCGACCGGATACGGCTCGGTCCCCCCAAGGGGAACCTGGCACTCGGCGAGGAGCCGACGGGCGAACTCCAGCTGGTGGCCTGGGACACCGGCTGGGCCGCGATGAAGGCACTGCTCCAGGAACTGGAAGGCCGCCTGCGCCCGGCGCCCGAGCACCGGGCGGGCCGGGTACGTCTCTTCCTGGGCGCCGACGGGCTGTCCGGCCTGTACGACACCGAGTACCTGACAGGGCTCGAACGCAGCCGCCCGTGGCTCACCGTGGTCCCGGTGACGGGCGGGACACCGGGGGAGGGCGCCTACGACCACTTGGCCCGCGCGGTGACCAGGAGCCGTCCCTCGGCGGCCGGTCGCGCCCTGCTTGCGGGGCCGCCCGCCATGGTCCAGGCGGTGACGGCCGCGCTCACCCGCGCCGGGCTGCCCGCCGCACACGTCCGCCACGACCCGCTGCCGGCCGGCCCCCGCGACCTGCCAGGACCGGCGGGGAACTTCGACTCGGCCGGTCCCTGGACGTTCCAGGGGCAGTCGATCCCGGCGTGACCGACCGCCACGACGGAAGCCGCGCTCTCCCGGAGGAGACCGGCATCTGACAGGGACCGACCTGTGCGCGAGCCCGGCCGACCGACGCGAGAGTCCTGCCGACCGAAAGGAACCGGCCGGGCTTTCGCGTCGCCCGCACGGCTGGCAACATGATCCGCCGGCGCGTACAAATGTCATGTTCGAGTCAGCGGTCACAGGCTTCCAGGCGGTGCAGATGAAGAAGAGACTGTGCGGTGCCGTGCCGCCCTCGGCGTGCTCGTCACCGTGGGCGTACTCCCGGCGCAGGCGTCCCCGACACAGGCGTCCCCGGCCCCACAGCCGGTTCGGCAGGCCCAGGGCCTGCCACTGGGACCGTCCGACCTCCCCGAGACCCGCACGACGACGACCCTCCAGTCGGGCGTCACCCTCACCCGCATCGTGCGCGGCGCCCTCGACCCGGCACTTCGCTGGACGGTCGAGGTGTCCATTCCCGGCGGTGAGACCTCACCCGACCCCGACGCACCGCCGACCGCCCTCAAGGACAGGGCGAGCGCCGAAGAACTGGCCGCCGCCCTCAAGCGCGACGGCTTCCCGGCCCGGGTCGAGCAGGTGACGACGTCGAGTACCGCCGACTACGCCGGCGGCACCCTCGGTTGGCGGGTCCGGGTCGGCTCGTTCGACGCGCAGTCCGGCGCGGCCTCCGAACAAGCACGGTTGAAGGCGGCGGGGCACGCGGGATCGGCGGTGTACACCGGCTGGGACGGCGACCGCACGGACAGGGGCCCGTGGCGCGTCGACGTGCTCACCATCGACCCGCGCCGTTTCCACGGGAGCCTGGAGGCGTCGTACGGTCCCGACCTGGAGAACCGCGAGACGACCAGCGCCCTGTCGAACGCGGCCGGCGCGACCGCTGCAGTCAACGCCGGGTTCTTCGTCCTCGACCCCCTCGCGGGCGCACCGGGAGACCCGGCCGGCGTCGGTGTCTACGACGGCCGCCTGCTGAGCGAACCGGTCAGCGGATGCCCCGGCCTCGTCACGCACACCGACGGCGGCCGGACCGAGATCACCCGCTTCACCTGGCAAGGACGCGTCACCGGCCGGGGCACCTCGCTGAGCCTGAACGGCGTCAACCGCGTACCAGGCCTGATCAGGAACTGCGGCGGCGGCGCACACGACATCCCGACCGCGCTCCCGCTGCACGACGTGACCTGTACCAACCCCGACGAACTCGTCGCCTTCACGCCCGACTTCGGGCAGCGCACCCCCGGAGGCGCGGGACTCGAAGCCGTCCTGGACGGCCACGACCGCGTCATCGAACTGCGCACGCCACGCGGTGGACCGCTGCCGGCCGGCGGCAGGTCCGTGCAGGCGACAGGCCGACGCGTCGCCGAGCTGACCGCCCTCGCGCGGGTCGGCGACCACCTGAACATCAAGGCCACGCTGCTGGACGGACGCGGACACCCGGTCACGCCCTCGCCCAGGACCGACATCGTGAACGGCGGCCCCGAGCTGGTCCGCGACGGCCGGCTCCACGTCACACCGGCCACCGACGGCATGGTGCACCCGGGCGACCCGAGCTTCTACTACGGCTGGGTGCACAAGCGGAACCCGCGCACGCTGGCAGGAGTGGACGCCGCCGGACGGACCGTGCTCATCACGGCCGACGGACGCAGCACCGGTGCCCTCGGGCTCAGCATCACCGAGGGCGCCGACATCGCCAAGTCACTCGGACTGCGCGACGCGATGAACCTGGACGGCGGCGGATCCACCACGATGGTGATTGACGGCAGGGTGCTCAACCAGCCGTCCGACGCCGCCGGCGAACGCCCCGTCGGAGACGCCCTGCTGATCCTGCCCCACAGGAGTTGACCCCCCGGTGCTGGGATTGGGGTACACGTGAGGACATCTTTGTCCTATGTGTACCATGTCAACCACTTTTCCGTTGATGCGAAAACGGGCGCCGTGTACGGTGAGTGCATGACGGACAACGCCGCCCCACCAGCCGGCCCTCTGGTCACCGGCTCCGAGATCGCGCGGCTCGCGGGTGTCACCCGGGCAGCGGTCTCCAACTGGCGTCGGCGGTACGACGACTTCCCCGCACCCACGGGCGGAGGCGTCAGCAGTCCGCTCTTCGATCTCGCCGAGGTCAAGACCTGGCTGGACAAGCAGCGCAAGGGCCAGGACCTCTCGGAGGAAGTGCAGCTCTGGCAGGCGCTGCGCGGAGCGTACGGCGACGACATGGTCACCGCGCTCGCCGACGTCGCCACGGTACTCGCCGGCGCCCCGACGAAGCGGCCGGAGGCCCTGTCGAAGGAGGCCGCCACCCTGGCCCGGCGCCTGGCCGACAGTGCCTCGCCCGGCGAGGTGGTCGACGGCCTCGCCGAACGCTTCACCGACTCCGTGCGCCGGGCCGGCTCGGACCAGGTCACCTCTCCCCGCATCGTTCGCGCCGTACGGCACCTGGCCGGTGAAGTGGCGGACGGCGCGACCGTCCTCGATCCGGCCTGCGGCATCGGCACCCTGCTGCTCGCTGTCGGACCCGAGCGGGGACCGCGGCGGATCGGACAGGAGGTGGATGCCCGCAGCGCCCGTTTCGCGCAACTGCGCGCCGACCTCACCGGACGGACGGGCGCCGACATCACCGCCGGAGACTCCCTCCGCGACGACCGGTGGAGCGACCTCAAGGCCGATCTGGTCGTCTGTGACCCTCCGGTGGGGGACACCGACTGGGGGCGTGAGGAACTCCTCCTCGACTCACGATGGGAACTCGGCATCCCGTCCCGGGCGGAAGGCGAACTCGCCTGGCTGCAGCACGCGTACGCGCACACCGCTCCGGGCGGCAGGGTCATCATGGTCATGCCTGCCTCGGTGGCCTACCGCAAGGCCGGCCGCCGCATCCGCGCCGAACTCGTACGCCGCGGCATCCTCACCCAGGTCACGGCCCTGCCGCCCGGCTCGGCCGTGTCGCACGCGCTCCCGGTGCACATCTGGCAACTGCACCGGCCGCTCTCCCTCGGCGACCCGGCCACCAGTGTCCGCATGGTGGACCTGACCCGGAACGATCCGGACGGCCCCCTGGACGCGCGGCCGGACCAGTCGACGGACGTCCCGCTCATCGAACTGCTCGACGACGTCGTGGATCTGACCCCCGGCCGCTATGTGCGCGAGTCCCACCGCGACTACGTGGCCGAGTATCGGCAGTTGCGGAGCGAGCTGGCCGAACAGGTCGGCATGCTCGCCGAACTCCTTCCGGCCCTGGGCGCGGGGGGACGCCTGAGTGCCCCTGACGGCCCCTCCGTCAGCGTCGCCGACCTCACCCGGGCCGGTCTCGTCGAGTACGGCGGCGCCGAGCCGGTGTCGATCAGCGATCAGCTCGACACCGACTTCCTCCAGGGGTTCCTGCGCAGCGTGGCCAACACGCGCCGGTCCACCAGCGCCAGCGGAACGTTCCGCCTCGACGGCAAGGGTGCCCGCGTTCCCCAGATGGACATCGCCGAGCAGCGCCGCTACGGGGCGGCGTTCCGTGCCCTCCAGGAGTTCGAGGAGCGGGCGAGAAGGATCGCCGAACTGAGCCGCGACGCGGCCGCCCTGGCTCGCGACGGCCTGGCCAACGGCGCCCTGGAGCCCAACGGCTGAGCGCCCCTCGGCCCACAGGAACCACCGGACTCACACCCCCTCTCACGGAGGCACCGCTCCCGCAGCAGACAGGAGCGGTGCTTCGGCGCGCCGCGAGAACGGCTCCGCACACACCGTCGCCGGCACCCCGGAGCCGATCGTACGCATGCCGACGTTCACGGAGTTCACCAGCAGCGCGACAGCGGCGGACGTAAACGGCAACGCCGAATAGGAAGCCTGTTGACACGATCAACGGACGACTCGTAATGTCACCCGTGAGCCTCCGTTCGCCCACGGCCCGCGGAGGTACGCCGTGATCCACACAGCTCTGTCCTTGGGGGGACCATGCACGCCCGTACCAGAATCGCCGCCGTTGTCGCCGTCGCCGTCGGCGCGCTCACCATCACCGCCTGCGACACCGGCGACACGGTCGTCGACAAGCCGAAGGAGCACGCCGCCGCCAAGGCGGACAGCGGCAAGGACGCCAAGAAGGGGAAGTCTTCGGAGGCCGCCAAGGTCGGCGACACCCTCACCCTGAAGGGCTTCGAGAAGGGCAGCCAGCTCGACGTCACGGTCGTCAAGGTCGCCGACCCCGGCAAGCCGGCCGACGAGTTCACCGAGCCCGACGCCGGCAAGCGGTTCGTCGGCGTGCAGTTCCAGCTCATCAACACCGGTAAGGCGGTCTACAGCGACAGCCCGTCCAACGGCGCCCAGGTCGCCGACAGCGAGGGCCAGCAGTTCGACTCCACCTTCGCGGACATCACGGCCGGCCCGTCCATGTCCTCCAGCCTGAAGCTCAAGCCCGGAGCCAAGGGCCTCGGCTGGATCGTCTTCGAAGTCCCCAAGGCCTCCAAGCTCGACGCCGTCCAGTTCACCATGGACTCCGGCTTCGCCGACCAGACGGGCGAATGGAAGCTGAAGTAGCCACGGCGTGAGGGCACGGCGCCGAGCGGCGGCATCGCCTCAGGGACCGCCCCTCAGGTCAGGGTGTTGGTCAGGTGAGGCCCTATGTATCCGATGTATATCCCATGCTCGGCGCCGGCCCCGTCGTAGTAGTGGAGCCGAGGCGCGATGGTGTTGCCACCGCCGACCCGCACATGTGCTCCCATGAAGACCTTCCTGGACGAGTCCACATGCTCGGGCACGGGGAAAGTCCGCTCCCGGCGCCATGCCGCGTTGTTCTTCACCGTCTTGGACTCGTCCCGCACGATCTTCCGCGGTGAGATCGTGCGTACTCCGCCAGGAGCGGCACCGGAGCACCACTGCTTGAAATCACCCAAAGCCTGCTTCGTAGCTGCCGCGTCCGCGAAGTCCCGGAGCGCCAACAGTGCGTCCCAGGTCATGCGCACCCACGAGGAACCGTAGGCCTGCGCGTCGAGCTCACGGGTCACCTTGCGGGAGCCAGTGAAGTGTAGACGGGGCAAACGGCCGAAGCGGCTGAGTAGTTCCTCGAAGGATTCCGGGACGTCCTCCGTGGTGGATACGGGGGTGTAGGCGGCAGCCCCGGCGCCGATGGTCACCAGGTGCTTCTGCAAGGACAGCAACTGAGCACGGATCGTGCTCAGTTCCCGGTACTGCTCGTCGTACTCCGCGATGAGCAGCGTCTCGTTGTCTTCCGCCTTGCGTAGTTCGTGCTTCAGGTCGCGGATCTCGTCGGCCCGAACCCGCTGTTCCCGTCCGGCTTCCTCGAGGATCTCCAGGAGCACCTCGTTCTCGATGCGCAGCCGTTCCAGCTCGGGTGCGCTGGAGTCACCTCGCGTGCGGGTCCGCATGACCGGAACGGAATCGAATTCGACAGGAAGGGGAGTGCGTGCGGCCAACCGCTGCGGCAGTTGAGCGAGGATGTGCCGAGCTCGGGAGGGCTGTTCGGTGAGCATCCGGCGGGACATCACCCGGTGCCGCTGCCCGTCGGCGGGCCAGGCCGGGTCCACTCCTGGCAGGTAGGTGCGGACACCGCCGCCGTAGACCCGGTGATATTCCAGCGCACGGTTGAAGTGGGCCTCCGCCTCGGGGGCCAGAACGTACAGAATGGCGAGTCCGGCCAAAGGCCGTACCAGTGGGTCCACTGTCTGTTCCAGCCAGACGTCGAAATCGACTCCGTAAGGTGTGCTGGCCACGACGATCGGCAGGCGGCGCGTTTCGTCGCACAACTCGTCGATGATGTCATCGACGTCTTCTGCCTCGACGACCTGTGGCTGTGCAGTGACGTCGGCGACGCCGTCGCGCGCGTCCAGTACATCGAGGAGGCTGCGCGCCAGCCGCGGCGTCTTGGCGGGCACCGGCTGCGTGTCGGGGTCATCCGGAAGATGTTCGACATCCAGTTGGACTCTGGTCGGACCGCCTCCAGCTTGGCGAACCAGCACGGTGGTCTGCCAGGTCCCACTGGACAGGCTCTCCCGCAGCCGCCAGCGTCCGTACGCTCCCGAGGTTCCCGTCGCGGAGTCGTGATCGAGGGTCACACCGTGGGCTATCTCATTGCGCCCCTCGGCGAAGGCGGCAACGTCGTAGCTTTTCGGGGGCTCCTTGAGCCACAACCGGAGCCGGCTGTCGATCTGCGCGCCTGTGGTGACGTAGTCCAGTCCGCTGGTGACGACCATGCGGTAGCGGCGGGTGTCCAACAGAGGTCCTCGCATTGTGGGAAATGTCGTGGGCGTGCTCCTGCAATTCCAGCATGGTGCGTGCTTGTTAGCGGCGTCAACGCGGTTCACAGTGTCTATCTCTCGCACCGACCGTGCGAGCGGGCCACGGGTGCCACCGGCGCGCCTGGCCGGCCGGGTCCTGGTGGGCCCAGGGCCGGCCGGCGCCGTCAGCGGTTGCTGTCACGACTGCGTGAGCAGCGAATTCAACGCCTTCGCCGTAGCCGGATGCCCAGTAGTCAGCGCTGCGCCCGAACGCGCGGAACCGGACGCCGCCCACGTGCCCTCGCAGCCAAGGAGTTCTGCCACCGCGTCGCACGTCGTCGGGTGGATGGACAGCAGTCCGGCACCCGAGGCGGGCGGGACGTCTGCCTGTGTCCACCCCTCCGTGCAGCCCAGCAGCTCAGCCACCGCGTCGCAGGTCGCCGGGTGGGCCGGGAGCAGTGCGGCGCCCTGGTGGTGGGGTGCTCCGGGCTGCGAGCGGCGGGTGGCAGGTGGGGCGGGGGGTGTCCGCCACGGGGGTATCCACGTGTCCAGGGTCGCCAGCCGGCCCGGGAAGACGCGGCCGGCCTCGCGGATCAGCAGCGGGGCCAGCTCCGCGGCGCCGGAACGCATCGTGGTGATGAGCAGCGGCAGCCACGGCAGCAGCACCGCGTCGGGCAACCGGCCGAACGCGTTCGACACCGCCTCGACGACCACGTCCGCCAGCCCCGGCACCGGCTCCAGCGCGTGGACGAAGCCACTGAGGTAACGGGGATAGGCGGGCACCACCAGCGGATTGTCCAGCAGCGCGTCGCACCGGTCCCGCAGCTCGGCCCGCGACAGCGTGCCGAGTTGGACCTGCGCGGCCCACAACAGGGCCGTCCTCGACGGCTCCTCGGGATGCGACTGGGCGACCGCCAGCTCCAACTGGGCCCGGTCGCAGCCCAGTGACAGCGCCAGACTCTCCATGCTGAACAGGAAGCCGAGCATCGCCGCGACCTGCCCGACCGTCGCGTCCTCGTCCCGGAACGCCATCGGCAGCAGTGTGCAGTAGTGGGCGTAGCCGGTCTTGACGAACGACTCGATCCACGCTGGCAGCGCCGGTTCGCTGGTGCGGTAGTACGCCAGCAGCCCCCGCACCCGGCGCAGCACCTCCGGTGCGCCGTCGACACTGCGCTCGGTCGCGAGCAACTTCAAGGCGTGCGTGCCGAGTTCGTCGGCGAGGCGGCGGCTGCGCAGGTACAGGACCGCGTCCTCGACCGCGGCCAGCACGGTCGCGGTCGTGGCCTGCGGGCCGTACGCGTCGCGCCGCAGCCGCTGCTCCAGGACCTGCTCGATGCTGACACCCTCGTAACCGAGCTCGATCAGGGCCCGTTGATGGGTGCCGAGCGCCAGATCCCAGGACTCCTGGATCGAACGCTCACCGAGTCGCCGCTCGCCCATGATGGGCCGGGCCGCGCCGTGCGGCATCAGGCGCCGCAGCATCCACAGAACGTCGGAGCAGGGCCGGAGTTCCGGCCGGGAGGCCATGTCCAGCAGGGCCCGTTGCACGCCACGCTGCTGGAGCTTCAGCCCGAGCGGCGCCAGCCGGTCGTGCACGTCGCGGGCGAGCGGCGGCAGCGCGTCGTAGCCGACCTGACCGATCCGGTCGCCGCCCATCATGATCTCGACGAGGCGCCGCACGTCCCGCCGCCCCGGCACGGCGTCCTTCTCGATGCAGGTGACCGCCGCGTCCTGGAAGTCGTACGGCGTCGGCTTGGCCCGGTCCCGCATCCCGGCGAGCAGGACCGACGTCTCGAACACCGCGATGGCGTCCGCCGTGGAGGCGAGGTAGCCGTTGCGCCGGGCCGCGCGCACGATGTCCACCGACCAGCCGAGCAGTTCGGCCTCGTCGAGGCCGTCGAGCACGGGCGGCCTGCGCAGGAAGCCGGACAGCCGGTCCGCGTCCCCGGCGGTGGACTCCGGTGCCGGGACGGTGGTGTGACTTCCCCGGGCCTTCTTCACAGAGGTCTTCTTGGCCGAGGCATTCTTCGTACCTGCCTGGCCCTCCAGCCGGTGCGGCCGCACACGGGTACGCTTCAGACTCTTCGCCCACTCGGTCGAGGCAATCGACACCGAGCCGGCGGCAAGCCCGAACTGCGCCTCGATCGCCGCGTGGCTGGACGGGATGAGGCCGTACTGCCAAGTGGTGGCCGTGCGCGGGGAGATCGCGAACGTGCCGGTGCCGTGCACGCCGAACTCCTCGACGCGGCTGACGGCGTGGAAGGCCCCGCACACGTACAGGCAGTCCGCCGGATCGGTCCCGGTCGCCGTCAGGTGCTCGCGTATCCGGGTCCACATGTACCGTTCCCGGTCCTCGTCCACGCGGACCCGGTCGCCGTCGCCCGGAGCGAGGCGCCGGAACAGGCTGCCGACGAGGAACATCACCTGGCGGTAGGTGTCGTGGTCGGCGGCACTGTCGCCGAGGGGCACCTCGACGTACTGGTGCCACCATTCCGACCAGTGCCGCACCCTGCCGTGGGGCAGCAGGTGCTCCTCCAGCTCGGCGAAGCGCGGCCGGAGGTCGCCGAGTTCGACGCCGACCGCCTCACCGTGCAGCGCGGCCTCGGCCGGAGCGTCGGTGTCCTCCGCCGTCTGTACGCCGCCGGTGTCCCACTGGAAGACGTGGTCCGCGGACCGGTCCACGAGGACCAACTCGACACCCGGGGTGTCCAGGGCGTACGCGATGGCCTGGTACTCGGCCGACGCCTCGGTGATCGGTGCGACGACCGACAGCGGAGCCCAGTCCTGGGGGAAGCCGTCGACGTCACCGGCGAACGCCTGCACCGCCACCGGCAGCCGGCAGTTGCGCAGTTCGGTCAGCAGCGGTGCCATGTCCTCGCACAGCTCCAGGTAGACCACCTTGGGCTGCTTCTCGCGCAGCCGCCGGGCCATGGCGGTCGCCGAGGCGGGCGAGTGATGGCAGACGGGGAAGATCTCCAGCGGTTCGCGCACCGCCCGGTCGACGTCGTCGACCATGCCGAGGAGGATGCCCTCCAGTGCGTCGGGCCCGCCGGCGAACGCGGTGGCGGCATCCTGCAGTTGACCGCGCAGCGCCGTGAACGTGCCGCTCTCGTGGGGCCCGCTCATGACAGCGTGGCGATCGCGTCGCGGCCGCCCTCCAGGAACTCGGGCCAGGAGCCGCCCTCTTCCTTGCTGCGAGGCTCGACGACACCGTGCAGGTACTTGTTGAGGATGGCCAGGTCCTCGGGCTCGCGGCGGGTGAGGGAGCCGACCAGGGAGGAGGCGAGCGTACGGGCGGTCAGGGCGCGTTCGCCGAAGAAGTTGCTGTGCAGGACGGCGTCCTCCAGCACGCCGATCTGCTCGGCGGTCGACAGGGCGGACTCCAGCTTCTCGTCGTCGCTGCCGGCCGCGGCGGAGGACGCGCGCAGATCGGCGAAGCTCTGCAGGAGGACGTCGAGCAGGGTGGGCGGCACGTCGAGGTCGATCGAGTGCCGGCGCAGCAGTTCCTCGGTGCGGAAGCGGACGATCTCCGCCTCGCTCTTCTTGTTCGTCATCACCGGAATGCGGACGAAGTTGAACCGGCGCTTGAGCGCGGAGGACAGGTCGTTGACGCCCCGGTCGCGGCTGTTGGCCGTGGCGATGATCGAGAAACCGGGCTTGGCGAAGACGATGTTGTCGCTGCCGCCGCTCTCCAGTTCGGGAACGGAGATGTACTTCTCGGAGAGGATCGAGATCAACGCGTCCTGGACGTCACTCGTGGACCGGGTCAGTTCCTCGAAGCGGCCGATGGCACCGGCCTCCATCGCCGTCATGATCGGCGAGGGGATCATCGACTCCCGCGACTGGCCCTTGGCGATGACCATGGACACGTTCCACGAGTACTTGATGTGGTCCTCGGTGGTGCCCGCCGTGCCCTGCACCACCAGCGTGGAGTTGCGGCAGATCGCGGCGGAGAGCAGCTCCGCCAGCCAGCTCTTGCCGGTGCCGGGGTCGCCGATGAGCAGCAGCCCGCGGTCGGAGGCGAGGGTGACGATGGAACGCTCGACGAAGCTGCGGTCGCCGAACCACTTCTGCGAGATCTCCCGGTCCAGACCGTCGGAGCGCTCGGAGCCCAGGATGAACAGGCGGACCATCTTCGGGGACAGACGCCACGAGAACGGCTTGGGACCGTCGTCGATCGACTCCAGCCACTCGAGCTCCTCGGCGTACTTCACCTCGGCGGGGGCGCGCAGCAGGTCGGACATGGGAAGGGCCTTTCCAGGAGGTGATCACAACGCGACACGGACGTACGTCCGGTGACCAGTGGGATCAGGAAGATCAGGTGAGAAACGTCTTGAGCTCGTGCACGAGCTTCTTGATGTGGCCGGAGATCACCGGCGTGCCGAGGTCCTTGAAACGCTCCCGGTACCACGGGTTGACGCTGCCGCGCCCCGAGCTGGTCACCGAGCCGACCGGGATGAACTTCGCTCCCGAGCGGTGAATGGCGGCCATGCCGTCGAACAGCTCCTGCTGGCGCCACTCGTAGAAGTCGGAGATCCACACCACCACGGTGTTGCGCGGCTCGGCGATCTTCGGCTGGGCGAGCTGCATGGCGACGGTGCCGTCGGTGCCGCCGCCCAGCTTGGTGCGCAGCAGCGTCTCGAACGGGTCGTGCGCCCATGGAGTGAGGTCCAGGGCCTGGGTGTCGTACGCGATCAGGTGGACGTCCACCTTCGGCAGCCCGGCGAAGATGGAGGCCAGGATGGTGCAGTTGACCATCGAGTCGACCATGGAACCCGACTGGTCCACGACCACGATGAGCCGTTGGGGCGTCGTCTTGCGGCTGGTGTGCCGGTAGTAGAGGCGGTCGACGTAGAGCCGCTCCTCCTCCGGGCTCCAGTTGGTGAGGTTCTTCCAGATGGTGCGGTCGAGGTCGAGGTTGCGGAACACCCGCTTGGGCGGTACGGACCGGTCGAGCTCGCCGACCGTGGCCTTCTCCACCTGGGTGCGCAGCACCTCGGTGACCTCGTCGACATAACGGCGGATCAGCGCCTTGGCGTTGGCCAGGGCCACGCCGGAGAGGTTGTTCTTGTCACGCAGCAACTGCTCGATCAGCGACATGCTCGGCGTCAGCCGAGAGGCCAGCTGCGGGTCGGCCAGCACCTCGCGCAGGTGCATGCGCTTGACGAGATCGCCCTCGATGGAGCCGAGTTCAGGGCCGATCGCGGGGATCAGCCGGCTGAGGTCCGGCGTGGGGCCGCCGATGCCCGTGCCGGTCGGGCTGACGCCCCCTCCGGCCCCCATACGGTGGGTGCCGCCGCGTCCGCCGCGCAGTTCGCCGGGCCGGCAGCCCAGGGCCCGCTCCAGCCAGTCGGCGTCGGACTGCCAGCGGGCCAACTGCTCGGCGGTGACGGTGCCGGAGCGGGGGGCGAAGACGTTCAGCAGCACCTTCGACGCGAGCGCCGCCCGCCGCACCTCGGCGGGCCGGTCGCGCACGCCGTCCTCGTCCGGCGCCGGGGCCATCAGCCCGTCGAACTCGGCGGCCAGCTCCGGGTGCCGCTGCACGACGGAGTCGACGGACGCACCTGGATCGAGCAGCGCGGACGGCAGGCCGATGTCCTCGACCACGGCGAGACTCGCCGACTCCAGGGCGGCCTGCTCCTCCGGGTCGAAGAGACGTGCCAGCAGACGCCAGTAGAGGACCTGCCGCCGGTTGTCGTACGGATCGGGCTCGGGAGCATCCACATTCCCGCTGGTGTGGTGGGTCATTTCCGCAGCAGCCTTCCGGCGCGTTCGCGCAGCACGGTGACGGCGTCGGTGGCGGCCTTCTCGGCCCGGACCCCGGCCTTGTCGGCCGTACCGCCGGCCCAGGCACCCGCGTGCACGGCGACGGACTTCTTCCGTACGGTCCGCTCGACGGCGAGCGGCTGGAGGAGGAACGCCCCGGCGTCCCAGCGCAGCAGCCCGACACACGCACCGGACGCGGCGACGACCTCGGGCGCGAGCGGACCGGCGGCCGGGACACGATCCGTGTCGACGGTCAGGCGATACCCGGCGACCTGGAAGACGATCCCGTCGTCCCCTTCCTCCGCGCCGTACCCCTCAAGGAGGACGGGCACCGCGATCCGGGCCGGGTGCCGGTCGAGCGGCGCCGTGGCGAAGGCGGCGGCGGTGGGCAGGGCCACCCGTGCGGTGGTGAAGACCTCGGCGGGCTCGCCCATGCGCGCACGGGCGTCGTCCCATATCAGGTCGCCCTCGGCGGTGACGGGCATCGCGTCGAGGTCCATCGCGCGGCCCTCGCTCACGGCTTCCAACAGAGACATGTGCGGTCGTAGTAGTTGCCACAGACCGGCGCCGACGACCGTGTCGGGCTTGGGCGCGGAGACCGAGGCCCGCACCAGCCGGGGCGTGCCACCGTCCGCAGGCTCGAACACGGCGTGTACCTGGGCCTGTACGGCGGTCGCGTGCTCCTGCACGTCGACCCCGAGCGGCAGCAGCCGGCCGGTCGCCCCGGTCACGGCGGAAGCGCGCGCCGCGCCCGGCAGCGTCAGCAGCAGGGCGCGCGACCACAGGTCGGCCCAGCGGCGTACCGGGACGCGCTCCAGGGTCGCCCCCGGGCAGGAGGCGGCGAGTTCGGCGGCGAAGCCGTCGAGCAGCGTGGCCAGACGGCGCAGCGCCGGGTCGGGCAGCATCGCGGAGACGACGGGCGCGGCCCCGTCGACGAGTTCGTGGTCCATGCCCTGCCAGCCGGACCGCGCCATCTCGCAGAGCCAACTACGGGCCGCCACACATGGATTCGCGGCGTGTTCGTCGTTGTCGGCCGCTTCGGCGGTGGCTTCCTCGGCTCGCGGCCGGCCGACGGCCTCCTCGACGCGGGCGGTCAGCGCGTCGTGCACGGCACCGAGCAGGGCGGTGCGGGCCGCGGCGAGCGCGACGAAGTGGTCCTCGCCGGCGGCTCCGGCGACCGCTTTGTCGGCGGCCTCGGCCACCCGCGCGGCCAGTGGCGTCCCGGCGACGGCGTCGGCGAGCACGGTCAGCCCGCCGGCCTGTCCGGGCTGTGGGCGCAGCAGACCGGCTGCGAGGGCCTCGTCGAACCCGTCCACGGCCCTGAGCGCCTCGTCGAGCCCGTCGACGGCGTCGGCCAGCAGATCGGCGTGCATCAGGCCACCGCCCTCGTCGTGGGGAACCACTGCATCTCGGGCACCGGTGCGGTACTCGGCGCGAGTTCGAGATAGGCCAGGTTCCGCAGGAACCGGCTGAACACCCGGGCCGCGGCCGAACTGCCCGCTGCCGAGGGGCGCGTGGCCGTCATGGCGGTGGTGACAGTGTGCGCGTCCGGCTGCTCCGCGTCGACCTCGACCTTCAGGTACCGGGCCACGCGCTCGGCGCCGTACTGGAGTACGGCCTCGCCGATGAGCGTGCGTATGTGGTTGCAGAACATGCCACGGGCCCCGCCGCAGGGGCGGTTGTTGTTGGTGCTGCACGCGAACGCGTACGTCCCCGCCTCGACCGAGGACACGTACACGCGCCCGATGTCCGACCCGCTGGACACCACACCCTGCAACCGCCCGTCGGCCAACTCGGCGAACGGCACCTTCGCGAGCTTCCGCGGCCGCGCCGACGGCACCACCCGTGCCGTGCTCGACTTCTCCCAGACCGACAACGCACCATCTCCCATGCATGCGAAAGGGGGCGCTCACGCCATCTCGGCGGAACAAGATCGAAGCTATCGGCGACCACTGACAACGCGGCTGGACGGCGGTCGGGGAGCGGGGGGAACGAGGCAGCGGGGCAGCCACTGACCTGCGACTTCAGTGGTCGAAGTATCGGACATGTGCGAGATGTTGACACCTTTCGGCGGATTCCTATCATCAATGCTTGTCCGTCACTGCGACCGCTGTTCGAAATATCGAAACATCCGGTCGTCGTTCTGACGGCTCCGGACGCGCACGGCAGCAGTCTTCGATCCGCTCTGGAAGTTCCCAGAGGGATGACATGTCCATGATTCGACCTGAGCTCTCGTCCGGCCCCGGCGGTGGGAAGCCGCCGACCCCTCATCCCAGGAGGCCACTCATGTCTGTGACACCGACCCGCTCAAGGCGGGTCAGACCGTTCGCTCTGCTGGCGCTCGTGCTGGCCATGGCCACGGCCATGCTCGGCGGTCGGGCCTCCGCCGGCAGCAGCGTCGCAGCCGCCGGCTCGCTCCCCTGTGACCTGTACGCCTCCGGCGGCACGCCCTGCGTGGCCGCTCACAGCACGACCCGCGCCTTGTACTCCGCGTACAACAGTCGCCTCTACCAGGTCAAACGCGCCTCCGACGGCGCCACCCGGGACATCGGTGTGCTCAGCGCGGGCGGTTACGCCGACGCCGCCGCGCAGGACGCCTTCTGCGCGGGAACGAGCTGCCTCATCACCGTCATCTACGACCAGTCCGGCCGCGGAAACCACCTCACCCAGGCGCCGCCCGGAGGGTTCTCGGGCCCGGCCGCGGGCGGGTACGACAACCTGGCGGAGGCATCCGCCGCGCCGGTCACCGTGGGCGGCCACAAGGCCTACGGCGTCTTCATCGCCCCCGGCACCGGCTACCGCGACAACAGCACCAACGGCATCGCGACCGGAGACCAGCCGGAAGGCATGTACGCGATCCTCGACGGCAGCCACTACAACGGCGGCTGCTGCTTCGACTACGGCAACGCCGAGACCAACAGTCTGGACACCGGCAACGGCCACATGGAGACCATCTACTTCGGCAACATCAAGTCCTGGGGCTACGGCACCGGAAACGGCCCCTGGGTCATGGCCGACCTCGAGAACGGTCTGTTCTCCGGGGTCAACCGCGGCTACAACGCCAACGACCCCAGCGTCAGCCACCGGTTCCTCACCGCCATCGTCAAGGGCGGCCCGAACCAATGGGCGATCCGGGCCGGCAACGCACAGTCCGGCGGCCTCTCCACCTACTACAGCGGCCCGCGCCCCAACGTCTCGGGCTACAACCCGATGCACAAGGAGGGGGCCATCATCCTCGGCATCGGCGGCGACAACAGCAACAGCTCCGCCGGTACCTTCTACGAGGGCGTCATGATCTCCGGCTACCCGTCGGACGCGACCGAGAACGCCGTGCAGGCCAACATCAACGCGGCCGGCTACGTGACGTCCGCCACGGCGGGCGGCCCGACCGTGGGCTCGCGGGTCTCGCTGCGGGCCACCACTTCCTGCTGCACCACGCAGTACCTCCGGCACAACAGTGCCGACAGCAACGCCTCCATCGCGACGGTCTCCTCCTCCAGCGCGGCCGCCGACAAGGCGGCGGCCACCTGGATCGTGCGCGCGGGCCTGGGTGACGCCTCCTGCGTCTCCTTCGAGTCCGCCGACAAACCGGGCCAGTACCTGCGCCACTACGACTTCCGGCTGCGCATCGACAGCGACAACGGCAACGCGCTGTTCCGGCAGGACGCCACGTTCTGCCCGCAGGCGAGCCACAACAGCCAGGGCATCTCGCTCCGGTCCGCCAACTACCCCAGCGACTTCGTACGCCATTACAACCAGGACGCCTACATCGCGAGCCACGGCGGTTCCCACACCTGGGACAACACCGCGCTCTGGGCCGACGACACCAGTTGGGTCATGGCCTCTCCCTGGGCCTGACACCCACCCCGCACCCTCCGCACCACGGCCGTGCCACCCGCCCCGGTGGCGCGGCCGCCTCTGTGGCCTCTGCGCAGGGCCCCGGCGACGCACTCGACGACGGGTGCCCTTCGCCACAATGTGCCCATTTCAGGATGGATGGATGCCTATAAATGGTTTTGGAGCTGGTTGCGCTGCTCAGGCAGGCGGCTCCAGAGATGCAGAGACCAGCGACATGGGAGAAACGGTTGATCACGGAACGTAAGCGACGCACCAGGATGGTGGCTGCGGCCGGCGTACTCGGCGGCGTACTCGCGCTCACCGCCTTCGGCGGTACCAGCAACGCTGCCACCAGCGGAAACGACACCGGGAACCACCCGAAAACGCAGGCGCAGGCGGATCCGACGACCGCCCAGGACGCTTCCGACGCCCGGATAAGCATCACGCCCAAGCAGGGCGCCCACAACGTCGGGATGAACGACCCCGTCAAGGTCACCGCCAGTAACGGAAAGCTCACCAAGGTGACCATGACCGCCATCGCGACCGGTGCCCAGATTCCGGGCACCCTGTCCGCGGACGGCACGTCCTGGAAGCCGGACGGCCAGCTGGAGCGCGCCACAAAGTACCAGGTCACCGCAGACGCCGAGGACGCCAAGGGCCGCTCCGTCACCGGAAACGCCACGATCACCACGGTCTCCCCGGCCGGGGACTTCGTCGGGCACCTCTCTCCCGAGGACGGCTCGACCGTCGGCGTGGGCATGCCGGTGACGGTCGACTTCGACAAGGCGATCGGCAACAAGGCCGCCATGGAGTCGAAGATCCAGGTCAGCTCCAGCAGCGGCCAGCGGGTCGTCGGTCACTGGTTCAACGGCCATCGCCTGGACTTCCGCCCCGAGCACTACTGGAAGCCCGGCTCCACCGTCACCGTCAAGCTCAACGTCCACGGCAACCAGAAAACGGTCACGTTCAAGATCGGCCGGAGCCAGGTCAGCACGGTCGACGCCGAGACGAAGCAGATGACCGTCGTGCGGGACGGCAAGACGATCAAGACCATCCCGATCTCGTCCGGCAGCCCCGAGCACCCGACGTACAACGGCCAGATGGTCATCTCCGAGAAGTTCAGCCAGATCCGCATGAACGGCACGACCGTCGGCCTCACGAAGAAGGACGGCAAGCCCGCGTACGACATCGCGGACGTACCGCACGCCATGCGCCTGTCCGCCTCGGGCACGTTCATCCACGGCAACTACTGGAGTGCCGACCCGATCTTCGGCAAGGCCAACACCAGCCACGGCTGCGTGGGCCTGAAGGACGTCAAGGGCGGTGACGACGGCAAGCAGCCCGCCGCGTGGTTCTTCGACCACTCGATGATCGGTGACGTCGTGATCGTCAAGAACTCCGACGACAAGGCCGTACTGGCCCCGGACAACGGCCTCAGCGACTGGAACATGCCGTGGAACCAGTGGGTCGCGGGCAGCGCCACCAACTGACGTCACGAGCCGGTTCTCCTCGTCCCAGGTGTAACGCCGTACCGCCGGGTACTCTCGGTCCCATCGTCATAGCGGCCCGACGGGCTTCCGCTCCGCTCCGGTGGAGTCTCGAAGGACATGCCCCCACCCGCACGAGTCACTTCGTGCTGCCTGGGGGAAGTCCTTGCTGTTCCGCGAGTCCGCGAAGACCATCGCCGCGAGAGCGCTCGACAGTTCGCTCTACCTCCATCTCACCGAGCAGTTCGTCCATATGCACGGCTACCGGCCCAGCGCCGCCGAGGTCCGCTCCTGGGAGCGGAGCGTCCCCGCACTGGCCGCCGCGCTCAACGACGCGGGTCTCGGCGAGGTCGAGGTCATGCTGGAGTACGCGCTCCCACTGAACAGCAAGCGCGCCGACGCCGTCCTCGCCGGAGTGCACCCCACCACGGGCGAGCCGTCGTACGTGATCGTCG
Organism: Streptomyces sp. NPDC088817; assembly: GCF_044750345.1. Lineage (NCBI taxonomy): Bacteria > Bacillati > Actinomycetota > Actinomycetes > Kitasatosporales > Streptomycetaceae > Streptomyces > Streptomyces sp. NPDC088817. Next base: position 146,116 of record NZ_JBIVJN010000014.1, on the reverse strand, counting down.
AGCTGAAGCAGTGGAGCCAGGCCGAACCGGACGAGGACGACCCGGCGCTGTGCCGGATCGACGCCTACACGCACCCGGTCCTCAACCCCATCGAACAGGTGCGCCGTTACTGCGAGTACCTCGTCAACTTCAATGGCGCGGTGGCCGAGCACCCTGGCCGCGTCACTGGCGTGGCGTACCTGCACAACGCCACGGAGTTCGGCGTGGGCGGCCTGCGCGCCATCGAACTCGACGACCGCGGCCAGTTGTTCACGGCCGAGCGGCGAGGCGACTTCATCGACCACCTCCGCACCAAGCTCAGCGACAAGGTGCCCGGCGCCCGCGCGGCCGACGAACTCCAGGCGGGCAGAACGGTCCCGTCGAAGCAGCTGATGTCGGTCGCGGCCCAGGAGGTGCGCGAGCGAGAGCAGTTCATCCTCCTGTATGAGCAGCAGGTCGCTTACCGCGTGGTGCTCAACGCCGTACGCGCGCCGGGTGCCTGCAGCTCGCCGCGTACGGGGAGTCACCGTACGGAGGCGCGTGGTGGAGAGTGCGGTGGCCGGTGGAACTGGTGAGCCACCGCACCCTTCGGTAGGGCAGGGCGGGGTCAGACCCGGTTGCAGCGGTCTCGAAGCTCGGAGATGACGGCTTTCTCACGCGCGTTGACGTCGCCGTCCACGGCGGCCACCCGCTCGGCCGCGTCGAGGATGTCGCTCAGGTCCCCCGGCTCGGCGTCTATGCGCCGCCACACCTCGGCGGGGTCGATGTCGACAAGCTGAGCGAGCTGTTCGTCGACCACCTGATGCCGCTCCCTGACCACCCCCACCAGGTGCCGCATCAACAGCGTCTCATCGTCCGCGATCTTGCGGTTCGCCCTGATGACGAGCCATGCGACCCACAGCATCAACTGCGGGTGCCGGCTGCTCTTGCTCAGATTCTCGGCGAGTTCGATCACCCGCGCCTCGTTCCGGAAGACGGCCTGCGCGTGCCGCCCCGCGACCAGCGTCGTATAGCGGTTCAACACCACCGCGAGGGGAACGCCGACCACGGGGATACCGATCTTGATGACGTTGCGCTGGAGGAGATACTTCCCGACGATGGGGAGCCCCTTCGCGGCACTGAGTACCGCTTTGGAGTAGAAACGCTTGATCACCGGCCGGACCATGGCCGGGACCGCCTTGACCACGCTTTCCCGGACCACTTCCCCGCTCTTGATCGTGAAGGCCACGCGAATGAGCTTCCACATGCCATCGGGATCCGACAGGTCGAGCGGGACCCGATAGAGGACTGAGACGTCGTAGGCCAGGCGGAGCTGGAGCCGGGTGGTGAACGCGACATCGACCATCATGGTTGCGACAGCGGCCGGGACAGTCGCCGGCGAGGCGCCGCCAAGGCTTCCGATGGTGGCGGCGACGGCCGCCGTGTAGGCCCCGGCGGAGAGCCCGCCTTCGAGCGCGGCGTACCGGGCCGCCATCTTGATCCGCTGTTCGACGATGCCGTCCGCGGGTACGCCCGCGTACCGTTTTTGGAAGTACTGCCAGTCGACCTTGGCGGTGTAGGAGCTCATGGCCTGAGCACTGAGCTTGGTGAACCAGTTGCCGGACTTGATGTCATCCGCGCTCAGACCCTTGACGAACTCACGTATCTCGGCCTGTTCTTGCTCGACGAACTTCCGGTCGGCATCTTCGTCGCCGCCGGTGTCGGCAGCGTCAATCGGAGCTTCGGTCATGATGGCCCCCCCCGGGCGGTTCAGCGTGTAGCCAGGTTGCCTGGTTCGGCCAACCCCGCTGACGTCTCAACAGGGTGACTCAGTAACCGGCACATCTGTCGAAGGATGTCCAGTGAGCTGCAAACCTTAGCGCGTCATGATGCGGTTGGTGCCGTTGTGTGGACCTCTGTCGTGATCGCCTTCCCCGCGGCCAACTGCGTCGCGCACCAGGCAACCCCGCGTCGGTTCGGCACCGTGAACAGTGCGCTGCCGGGGCGGCGGGAGGGTATGCACGCTGCTCCGTACGCTGGGTCAGCGTACGGACACGTTCGGTGGATTGTACGAATTCCGGTTGGCCACTCTGGTCGTTCTCCAGCAGAGGGAACTGGCACGTGTACACCTGGAGGTGGGCCTCGATGACGACCGACGACGTCGAACCGGCGGTGCCGGGCGGGGAGTGCGAGCGGGAACCGGGCCCGTCGGACAGCCTGCGGACGTTCGGGGCTGTGGTGCAGGCGCTGCGGGAGCATGCGGGGCTGAGCCGGGTGGAGTTCGGGGAGCTGGTGCGTTTCTCCAAGCACACGGTGGCATCAGTGGAGTTGGGGCGGCGGATGCCGGACGAGTCGTTCGTGGAGCGGGCGGAGGGTGCGCTGGGCAACACCGGGGCGTTGCGGAAGTCAGCCCAGTTCCTGACGCGGGGGGAGGCGGGGCTGGCGGCTTGGTTCCGGCGGTGGGCGAGGCTGGAGCGCGTGGCGGTGAGCCTGTGCACGTATGAGTGCCGGTTGGTTCCGGGGTTGTTGCAGTCGGAGGGGTACGTCCGGGCCCTCTGCGAGAACGAGATCCCGCCTCTGTCGGACGAGGGCCTGGAAATCACCGTGCAGGCGCGCATGGAGCGTCAACAATTGCTCCGGGAGAGGCCCAACACAACGTTCGACTTCGTCCTTGAGGAAGCCGTCCTCATGCGTCGTTTGGGTGGAACGCAGGTCGCTGCCGAGCAGCTCGACCTGATCCTTGAGCTCGCCTCGCTGCGCAACGTGACGGTTCAGGTCATGCCGGCCGACAGTGAGCAACACGCATGTCTTTCCGGGCCAGTGCGGCTGTTGGAGATGCCGGACGGCCACTGGCGAGCGTACTCCGAAGGGCAGGAGAGCGGCCGCTTGATCGCTGACCCGAAAGAGGTGAGCCGGATCTACATGCGCTATGCAAGACTGCGTTCGCAAGCACTTTCCCCGAGGGACTCCGCGAGCCTGCTGATGCGGATCAGAGGAGCGCTATGAACACGGCCAAACTCGACTGGTTCAAGTCAAGTTACAGCAGCGCACAGGGCGACGACTGTGTGGAGGTCGCCGTCACGGAACAAGCCATCCACGTCCGGGACTCCAAGGACGTGACACGCCCTTCCTTCGACGTCGACCGGGACGGCTGGGCGCGCTTCGTGACCTTCGCGGCCGAGGCCTGAGCCGTACGCGCACCGGCGGCGGCGCTGCCGCGACCGCCGTCGGACTCGCTCCGTCACCGAAGGCAGGATGACCGTCACCGGCGGTCGATCAGCGACTGTGGTGTGATCGCGCGTCGCCCAGGCGCTGTATCGCCGCCTTGATCGCGCCGAGTTCGCCCATCAGCCGGTCGATGGCGGCATCCAGGACGAGCACTGGGTCGTGGGCGGACCAGAAACGGATGACCTCGCTCAGTTCCTCCTCCCAGTACGTGTCCGGATCGTTCACCGGGAGTTCGAGATGCCGGGCCAGCTCGACGAAGCCCGGACCGGGTACCCGAGTGTCCTGTGCCACCACCAGTGCGGAAAGCATGGGCCTGCCGTGCTCCACCTCGTACCTGCTGACGTTCCCGAGTGCAGGGAACAAGGTGCGGAAGGGCGGTCGGCTCATTCCCGTGTTCCGGCCCTCCGAGTCGATCAGCAGCCCCAGTTCCTTGTACGTCAGACACGCCTCGCGCGGCTTCGCCGGATCGGCCTCCCGCGCACGGTTGCTGAGGACACGGTGGATGTCGCGTTCCGCCGGCGTCAGGGTGATCACGTCGAACTCCCAGGATCGGAACGGCCCCAGGGGCCGTGACTTGGTGAACGGGTGTTCCGGACTTCGCCTGCACCTGTGACGCCGGTCCGGACGGCAACGACACACGACCTTCTTGGCCCCCCGTACACCGTTCGGTTCCCTCGCCGATCGATGCCACAAACCTGTCGCAATCCAAGTGATCCCATGCCTCCGCCGCCCCTCAACGGTCAGACTGGGCTGAAACGTCGCTGGAGGTGCGGGTGACACGTCGGACATGTGATGGATGGGTCCACGGTCTCAGGGGACAGACTCTCTGCTTCACCGGCAAGATCGTCGTGGACGGTCAGTGGATGGTTCGCACGGAGTGTGCTCGAAGGGCCGATCTGCGCGGTGAAACGGCAAAGACCGACTTCTCCGGCGGAATCAGCCTGGTGGTCCACGGGGACCTCACCGGCAAGCAGGTGTCCGACACCGGAGAACTTCACGTTCACCGCGAACACCGGGCACGTCCGCGAGGCCGACCTGCTGGTCGTCGCCCCCAGTGAAATGTACATGATCGAGCTGAAGGACTGGCACGGCTCGGTCACCCCCGAGAACGGCATCTGGGTGCAGACCACCCCCGGCGGTCGGCGCCGCACCCACCCCGTGGCTGCCAGGTCGGCCATCAGTCCTGCGGCACGCAGCAGCACGCGGCGGGTGGGACGAGGTGCGGCCGAGTCGTGCTTCGCGGTGTCGGTCACGCGGACTCCTTGAAGAGAGGCGAGAGCGGCTTGATCGGCTCACCGTTCCCAGCGCGGCCGTGTCTGGTCAACGAGCGGGGTGAAAATAGCTACCAAATTGCCAGTATTCGACGTAAGAAACTTCCACCGGCGCCGAGTTGAACCGCCTCTGACGGGTCTCGACCAGGGCCCGTCAGCCGCCCGCCGTCAGCCTCGTCGTCGTGCCCGAACAACCGCCATGGCGGGGCGTGTCGCGCGGGCGTACACCCCCGCCGCTGTGAGGAACACCCCCATGACCGCGGCGGAAGCGGCGGCTGTTGCCCAGCCGGGGTGGTCGGTCGGGTCCGTAGCGGACTGCCAAGTCCAGGTCGCTACGGCCACCGCCGTGGCCAGGCCGAGGGTCAGGACGGCGGCTACGACGGTTCGGGAGGCGGGCGGGGCAGTTGGCGGCGGGGCGTGGCCCAAGGCGGTCCAGTGGTGGGCCATTTCGCGGGCCTCGCGTCTGCGCCGGGCGGCGGCGTGCAGGCGCAGGGCGGTGGCGACGACGGCACCGGCGACGGCCGCGGCGACCGGCGTCCCACCATGCCTCGGCGACGAGCAGCAGCACGGCGAGGGCGCCCGCGCCGGCCCAGCCGGTCACGCAGGCCGCGGCGGCGATGCGCCGGGACTCGGGCCGGTCCGCGCCGGCCCGCAGGTCGGCGAGGGCCGGCACGTACCAGACGGAGCCCGCGGTGGTGAGCGCCGCGGCTCCCAGGGCGGCGACGGCGTGGGGCACGGCCTACCTCGCCGTTTCTTCCACCTCGGGCCGCCCCACGGCCCCGGCAGCCCCGGCGACAGCGGCAGCCCCGGTGACACCAGCGGTCCCCGCGAGACGAGCGGCCCCGCCAGCCCCGCCGACCCCCGTGACCCCCGAGATCTCAGGATGGTGCAGGTCGAACGCCGGGGACTCCGTCCGGATACGGGGCAGGGAGGCGAAGTTGTGCCGGGGTGGCGGGCACGACGTTGCCCATTCCAGGGAGCGGCCGTAGCCCCACGGGTCGTCGACGCCGACCGGCTTGCCGTACTTGGCGGTCTTCCAGACGTTGTAGAAGAACGGGAGGATCGACAGGCCGAGCAGGAACGACCCGATCGTTGACAACGTGTTGAGCATGGTGAAGCCGTCGGCCGCCAGGTAGTCGGCGTACCGGCGCGGCATGCCCTCGACGCCCAGCCAGTGCTGGACCAGGAACGTGAGGTGGAAGCCCACCGTGAGCGTCCAGAACGTGATCTTGCCGAGCCGCTCGTCGAGCATCTTGCCCGTGAACTTCGGCCACCAGAAGTGGAATCCGGCGAACATCGCGTACACGACCGTGCCGAAGATCGTGTAGTGGAAGTGAGCCACCACGAAGTACGAGTCGGACAGGTGGAAGTCCAGCGGCGGCGAGGCCAGGATCACTCCGGTCAGACCGCCGAAGAGGAACGTGACCAGGAAGCCCACCGTCCACAGCATCGGCGACTCGAAGCTCAACGAGCCGTTCCACATCGTGCCGATCCAGTTGAAGAACTTCACACCGGTCGGGACCGCGATCAGGAAGGTCATGAACGAGAAGAACGGCAGCAGTACACCACCGGTGACGTACATGTGGTGCGCCCACACCGTCAGCGACAGGCCCGCGATCGAGATGGTCGCGCCGATCAGGCCCATGTAGCCGAACATCGGCTTGCGGGAGAAGACCGGGAGGACCTCACTGACGATGCCGAAGAACGGCAACGCCAGGATGTACACCTCCGGATGGCCGAAGAACCAGAACAGGTGCTGCCACAGCAGCGCCCCGCCGTTGGCCGAGTCGAAGACGTGGCTGCCGAACTTGCGGTCCATCTCCAGCGCGAACAGCGCCGCCGCGAGCACCGGGAAGACCATCAGTACGAGGAGCGCGGTCAGCAGCACGTTCCACGTGAAGATCGGCATGCGGAACATGGTCATGCCCGGCGCGCGCATGCAGATGATCGTGGTGATGAAGTTGACCGAGCCGAGGATGCTGCCGAACCCGGACAGCGCCACGCCCGTGATCCACATGTCGGAGCCGATCCCCGGCGAGTGGACCGCGTCCGACAGCGGCGCGTAGAGGAACCAGCCGAAGTCGGCCGCGCCCTGCGGGGTGAGGAAGCCGGCCGCGGCGATGAGGGAGCCGAACAGGAACAGCCAGTAGGCGAGCATGTTCAGCCGTGGGAACGCGACGTCGGGTGCCCCGATCTGCAGCGGCATGATCCAGTTCGCGAAGCCGGTGAACAGCGGCATCGCGAACATCAGCAGCATGATCGAGCCGTGCATCGTGAACGCCTGGTTGAACTGCTCGTTCGACATGATCTGCAGTCCGGGGCGGGCGAGTTCGGCCCGCATCGCCAGCGCCATCACGCCACCGAGCACGAAGAACGCGAAGGCGGTGACGAGGTACAGCGTCCCGATCTTCTTGTGGTCCGTGGTGGTCAGCCACTCCACCCACGAGGGCCGACCGGGGCCATGCCCTGGGACCGCGCTTGCGGGAGCCGGCGTCTCGTCCTTGTCTTCCGGCCGTACTGCCGCCGCCTGTTGTATGCGCACCTCGTCCACCGGACGGTGCCTCCCGATCTGCTCTCTGCATCGATGAAACGACGAACCTGGAGGTACTCCGGTCGCGAGAACGACCCCGGACCTCCCGGTCGCCGCCCCATGATCGCCGCAGCGGTACGGGGTCCCGATAGGGCCGAACAGTCCCTGCGCGTCCCCCCGCGAAGGGCCTAACAGCCCTGCGCGGGCGACGCGATCAGCTCTGTCGAGTGGCCCGCTTTCCAGCGCTCGGCGCGCGATGGTCGGTGTGGGCTCGGGCCGGGGGCCGGCCGTCACAACCATCCGTTGCGCTGGGCCTGCAGGGCCAGCTGGAATCGGTTCGCTGCGCCCAGCCGGGCCATCAGGACCTGCAGGCGGCGGAACAACGTGCGGCGGCTGACTCCCAGTTCACGGGCGATGACGTCGTCGCTCGCGCCGCCGGCCAGGAGCCACAGCAGACGGCGGTCGACGGGGGGCAGACCGCCTGGGAGGGCCGTGCCGCCGTGGAAGGGCAGAGCGTGCTGCCACGACTGCTCGAACAGCGCGATGAGGGCGGAGAGCAGACCGCACGGCTGTACGACCAGCATCCTGTTGTGTACATCGGCCTCCCTGATCGACAGTGACACCAGGGCGTACGCGTCGTCGATGATCAGGAGTTTGACGGGGACGGACGGCAGAACTCTGGCCTGCTCACCGGCGTTGACGCACGGTTCGATGACTTGTTTGAGGTGGTCCGGGCGTTCCAGCGACTCGCGGGAGTACACGACGCGTTGCGTGACCCCGCGGGCCAGCGTGGCCAGTGCGTCGTCGGTGGCACTGGCCACAGGGAAGTACGGGGGTGACTCGAACTGCCGGATCTGGTGGCGGGCGCTTGCCCATGCCTGGCGCATCCTGGGGCCGATCGCGTCGCCGGTGACGATCTCGACGACGGGGTCGTCGTGGGCCGTGAGCTGCCGGCGCCGGAACGAGTCGAAGGCGCCCGCGACCGCGATGCGGGATTTCTCGAGCTCGGCCGCACGGTGCCGGGCGAGGACCTCGAGAGCTGCCGCCGGTGCCACCGGCACCACGTCCTCGTCCTTGTCGGCGGCACCGGCCAGGCCTGCGTCGACGAGCTCGGCGTACGCCGTGGCCAGGCCGGGGCCGTCCAGTCCGGCCACGGCGGCGATCTCGCTCCGCGGCGCGGGGGCCAGCTCCAGCAGGGTGAGATACGCCCGGGCCGCCGCCTGGCCGATGCCCAGGAGCCGTAGTGCCTCACCGAGGTTCGCGTTCGTCATGAGTCGCATTATCGACGGCCGTGCCCGGCCCGGCGTGGCCGATCTGTGCCAGTGGCACCACTGGGCACCACGCGTGGGCGTCGCGGGATAACGTCGCCGAGCCGTCGGCACGTGGCGGCGCTCGACTCCCAGGAAGGCGGACGCAGTGGCGAAGGGCCGGAAGAACGGTTTGTACTCAGGGATCTCCGAGGAACTGTCCGCGTTGATGCGGACGGGGTGGGCGGACACCGAGAGGCGTGAGCTGACGCTCGAGGAACAGGCCCCGTACGCGGCCACGCGCCGGGCCGCGCTCTCCGCGCGCTTCCCGGGTGAACGGCTCGTGATCCCCTCGGGGAACCTCAAGGTCCGTTCGAACGACGACACCTACCCGTTCCGGCCGTACTCGGGCTATGTGCACATGACCGGCGACCAGGCCCGGGACGGCGCCCTTGTCCTCGAACCCCGTGCGGACGGTGGCCACGACGCCTACTGCTATCAACTCCCGCGGGACAGCAGGGACGACAACGAGTTCTGGACCGGTGCCACAGCAGAACTGTGGATGGGCCGGCGCCGCTCCCTGGCCGAGGCGGAACACGTGCTCGGCCTGCCGTGCCGGGACGTCCGCCGGGCGGCCGACGACCTGGCAGCCGCCTCCGGCGCACCGACCCGCATCGTCCGCGGCATCGACCCCTCCCTGGAGGCCGCCGTCGCCACCGAGGCGGAGCGCGACGCGGAGCTGGAAGAGGCCCTCGGCGATCTGCGCCTCGTGAAGGACGAGTGGGAGATCAAGGAGATCCGCTCGGCCGTCGACTCCACGGTGCGCGGGTTCACGGACGTCGTCGGTGAGCTGTCGCGGGCGATCGCGTCGTCCGAGCGGTGGATCGAGGGCACCTTCTTCCGCCGCGCCCGCCTCGAGGGCAACGCCGTGGGCTACGGCACGATCTGCGCCGCGGGCGAGCACGCCACGATCATGCACTGGACCGACAACGACGGACCCGTGCGCCCCGGGGAACTGCTCCTGCTCGACGCGGGCGTGGAGTCGCGCACCCTGTACACCGCCGACGTCACACGCACTCTGCCGATCAGCGGCACCTTCACCCCCGTCCAGCGCAGGGTCTACGACGCGGTGCACGAGGCCCAGGAGGCGGGCATGGCGGCCGTCAAGCCGGGCGCCGCGTACCGGGACTTTCATGAGGCGGCCCAGCGTTCCCTGGCGGCGCGGCTGGTCGAGTGGGGTTTCATCGAAGGGCCTGCCGACCGCGCGTACGAGCTGGGTCTCCAGCGCCGTTTCACGATGGCCGGTACCGGTCACATGCTCGGCCTGGACGTCCACGACTGCGCGCAGGCCCGGGCCGAGGAGTACGTCGACGGCGTGCTGGAGCCGGGCATGGTGCTCACCGTCGAGCCCGGCCTGTACTTCCAGCCGGACGATCTGACCGTGCCGCAGGAATGGCGCGGCATCGGCGTACGCATCGAGGACGACTTGCTCGTCACCGCCGATGGTCACGAGAATCTGTCGGCGGGCCTGCCGCGGTCGGCGGACGAGGTCGAGGCGTGGATGGCCCGGTTCGCGGGCTGAGCACATCGAGAACCGGCACGAGGGCAGGACCGCCGTCCGGCGAGCCTGCCCTCGCGTGCACCGTGAACTCGCAACCTCACGCAAGAGCGAGCAAACGAGTCGGCCGGGGGCAGCTGACCGTCATCTCTTCCTGGTTCAAGAGGTGAACGGTGTGGGTTCGAGAGCGCTCTCCTGACGGCGAATGCTTCATGTGAGTGAACGAAGACCCCCAGAGGTGCGACGGAGTTCGGCCAAACCACAAATGACATTACGTCAAATTCCGTTGCTCGCAGTCGAGATGATGCCCTCCCGGCGAGCCGTCCTCGCCGGGCGCCGAGACCCAACCGTTGTACTGCTCCTTCCCTGCTCCGTCCCCGCCCTCCTGTCGCAGGTCAGGCGGCGCGTGACGGCCGTATCGGGCCGAAGGTGCCGTCTTCGCCGCCGTCGACCGGCGATTCACCCTTGCCGGATCCCTTGACGACGCCTCTCCCGGAGGTTTAACTCACGTCCTAAATTAAGCCATGAGGCGCCTTCGGAAGTCGAACCGAGCGAACCGGACCCGACCGCACGAGAACGAGCGACGGGACACGGAGCGAGAGCGGTGTCGGCGTCCTGGGACTCCTCACGGTTCTCGACTCCCGGAAAGGGACACCAGGAGCCATGCGCAGCATCCGAGCCGCGGCCGTAGGCGCCGTCACCATGTCTCTCGCCCTTGCCGCCTCGGCCTGCGGAGGCGGTTCGTCGACGGGCGGCGGGTCCAACGACTCGCCGAAGACGCTCACATACTGGGCCTCCAACCAGGGCGCCAGCATCGAGATCGACAAGAAGGTCCTCCAACCCGAACTCGACAAGTTCCAGAAGCAGACGGGCATCAAGGTGAAGCTGGAGGTCGTGCCCTGGTCCGACCTGCTGAACCGGATCCTCGCCGCGACCACCTCCGGCCAGGGCCCCGACGTCCTCAACATCGGCAACACCTGGAGCGCCTCCCTCCAGGCCACCGGCGGGCTGCTGCCCTGGGACGCCAAGAACTTCGACAAGATCGGCGGCAAGGACCGCTTCGTCGACTCCGCGCTCGGCTCGACCGGCGCCGAGGGCAAAGACCCGTCCGCCGTACCGCTGTACTCCATGGCGTACGCGCTCTACTACAACAAGCAGATCTTCGCCGACGCGGGCATCTCCAAGCCCCCGGCCACCTGGGACGAACTCGTCGCCGACGGCAAGAAGATCCGGGCCAAGGGCAAGCAGGTCCTCGGCGCCGAGGGAGCCAACGTCTCGGAGAACATCCACCACGTCTTCGTCTTCGCCAAGCAGCACGGCGCCGACTTCTTCACCGCCGACGGCAAGCCCGACTTCACGAGCGACGGCACGGTCGCCGCGGTCAAGCAGTACGTCGACCTGATGGCCAAGGACAAGGCCATCCCGCAGGGCAACGCCGAGTACGCGCAGAACCAGTCGGTCAGCGACTTCGCCAAGGGCAAGACGGCGATGCTGCTGTGGCAGTCCGCCTCCTCCAACCTCAAGTCCCAGGGCATGAGCGCGGACGCCTACGGCATCGCCCCGGTCCCCGTGCAGTCCGGCACCCCCGGCACCGGCAACCAGGTCAACTCGATGGTCGCGGGCATCAACCTCGCCGTCTTCAAGAACACCCACAACCTCGACGGCGCCACGAAGTTCGTGAAGTTCATGACCAGCGACGAGGAGCAGAAGATCCTCAACACGGCCTACACCTCCATCCCGCCGGTCAAGGCCGCCCAGGAGGACCCCGCCTTCAACACCCCGGACAACGCCGTCCTGAAGGAGACCCTCGCCACGAGCGCCGCCGCGCTGCCGCAGGTCGCCGACGAGTCCCAGTTCGAGACGACCGTCGGCACGGCCGTCAAGGAGCTGTTCGCCGAGGCCGCCGCCGGACACGCGATCACCACGGAGTCGGTGAAGGCCAAGCTGCTCAAGGCCCAGCAGCAGATGCCGGCGAAGTGAGCGCGGACACCCACATGACGACCACCGCTCCCGCGCACACCGGCGGGACGACGGCACCCGTGAAGTCACCCGGGGCGGCGCGCGGACCGCGCCGCCCCGGGTGGCTCGGACGTGTCTCGCTGCCGTACCTGCTGCTCCTGCCCGCCCTACTGCTCGAACTCCTGGTCCACATCGTGCCGATGGTCATCGGCATCGTGATGAGCTTCAAGGAGCTCACCCAGTTCTACATCCGCGACTGGGGCACGGCTCCCTGGTCCGGCTTCGACAACTACCGCATGTCGGTGGACTTCAACGCCCCCGTCGGCGAGGCGCTGCTGCACTCCTTCCTCGTCACCATCGCCTTCACCCTGCTGTCGGTCGGCCTGTGCTGGCTCATCGGCACCGCGGCCGCGATCTGCATGCAGGACACCTTCCGCGGACGCGGCCTGCTGCGCGCCGTGTTCCTGGTGCCGTACGCGCTGCCGGTCTACGCGGCCGTCATCACCTGGGTGTTCATGTTCCAGCACGACAACGGCCTGGTGAACCACGTGCTGCACGACCAGCTGCACCTCACCGACAAGCCCTCGTTCTGGCTCATCGGCGACAACAGCTTCGTCGCGCTGCTGACGGTGTCGGTGTGGAAGGGCTGGCCGTTCGCCTTCCTCATCGTCATGGCCGGACTCCAGAACATCCCGCGCGAACTGTACGAGGCCGCCGCGCTGGACGGCGCCGGCGTCTGGCAGCAGATCCGCCGCATCACCCTGCCGTCCCTGCGGCCCGTCAACCAGGTGCTGGTCCTGGTGCTGTTCCTGTGGACGTTCAACGACTTCAACACGCCCTACGTGCTGTTCGGCAAGGCCGCCCCCGAGGCCGCGGACCTCATCTCGGTCCACATCTACCAGGCCTCGTTCGTCACCTGGAACTTCGGCACCGGCTCCGCGATGTCCGTCCTGCTGCTGCTCTTCCTGCTGGTCGTCACCGGCGGCTACCTCGCGCTCACCTCACGCGGACGGAGGTCCGCCGATGTCTGACACCACTCTCGAGTCCGCGACGACGGAGACTGTCCACCGGTCTCCGATGGCGCCGCCGCGCACCTTCCTGTGGACCCGGCGGATCTTCCTCACCCTGCTGACCGGGTTCGTCCTGGTGCCCGTCTACGTGATGGTCTCCAGCTCGCTGAAGCCGCTCGCGGACGTCACCGGCAAGTTCCGCTGGCTGCCGAGCGGTCTGACCTTCCGCCCCTACATCGACATCTGGTCGACGGTCCCGCTCGCCAGGTACTTCGTCAACTCGCTGATCGTGGCGGGCGCCGCGACAGTCTGCTCGGTGGTGATCGCGGTGTTCTCGGCGTACGCCGTCAGCCGCTACAGCTTCCACGGCAAGCGCGTCTTCACGGTCACCGTCCTGTCGACGCAGATGTTCCCGGGCATCCTCTTCCTCCTCCCGCTGTTCCTGCTCTACGTCAACATCGGCAACGCCACCGGCATCGCCCTGTTCGGCTCGCGCGGCGGCCTCATCCTGACGTACCTCACCTTCTCGCTGCCGTTCTCGATCTGGATGCTCATCGGGTACTTCGACTCGGTGCCGCGCGACCTGGACGAGGCGGCGATGGTGGACGGCTGCGGGCCGCTCGGCGCGCTGTTCCGGGTCGTCGTGCCGGCCGCGATCCCCGGCATCGTCGCCGTCGCCGTGTACGCCTTCATGACCGCCTGGGGCGAGGTTCTCTTCGCGTCCGTCATGACCAACGACACCACCCGCACGCTCGCGGTGGGCCTCCAGGGCTACTCCACGCAGTACGACGTCTACTGGAACCAGATCATGGCCGCCTCGCTCGTCGTCAGCGTGCCCGTGGTCGCCGGCTTCCTGCTGCTCCAGCGCTACCTCGTCGCCGGCCTCACCGCGGGAGCGGTGAAGTGACCGCCAACATCCCCAGTCTCGAAAGGACTTCCGTGTCCGACGCCATCGACCTCGCCGCACTCCCGCAGGACTTCCGGTGGGGCACGGCCACATCGGCGTACCAGATCGAGGGGGCCGTCGCCGAGGACGGCCGCTCGCCGTCCATCTGGGACACCTTCTCCCACACCCCCGGCAAGATCGACAACGACGACCACGGCGACACCGCCTGCGACCACTACCACCGCTGGCGCGACGACATCGCGCTGATGAACCGGCTGGGTGTGAACGCCTACCGGCTGTCGATCGCCTGGCCGCGCGTGATGCCGGAAGGCGACGGCCAGGTGAACCCCAAGGGCCTCGACTTCTACGACGAGTTGATCGACGGGCTGCTGGCGGCGGGCATCACCCCCTCCGTCACCCTCTACCACTGGGACCTGCCGCAGACCCTCCAGGACCGCGGCGGCTGGCCCGAGCGCGAGACCGCCGAGCACTTCGCCGCCTACGCCTCCGTCGTCGCCGAACGCCTCGGCGACCGGGTGTCCCACTGGGCCACCCTCAACGAGCCCCTGTGCTCGGCCTGGATCGGTCACCTCGAAGGCAAGATGGCTCCCGGCCTGACCGATCTGACCGCCGCGGTCCGCGCCTCCTACCACCTTCTTCTCGGCCACGGCCTGGCCGCCCAGGCGATTCGCGCCGTGACGTCCGGCGCCGAGGTCGGCATCGTCAACAACCTCTCCACCGTCTTCCCCGCGAGCGACAGCCCCGAGGACCAGGCCGCCGCCCGCCGCCACGACGGCCACGTCAACCGCTGGTGGCTCGACCCGGTCCACGGCCGCGGATTCCCCGCCGACATGCGCGAGGTCTACGGCGTCGACCTCCCCGAACGCCCCGGCGACCTCGACACCATCGCCGCCCCGCTGGACTGGCTCGGCCTCAACTACTACTTCCCGGCGACGGTGGCCGACGACCCCGACGGGCCGGTGCCCCACGCCCGTTCCGTACGCCGCCCGGACGTGCCCCGCACCGGCATGGACTGGGAGATCGACGCGTCCGGCATCGAGACGCTGCTGCTGCGCCTCACCCACGAGTACGGCGCGCGCAAGCTCTACGTCACCGAGAACGGCTCCGCCTTCCCCGACACCGTGGGCCCCGACGGAACGGTCGACGACCCCGAGCGCCGGGACTACCTGGTGGGACACCTGGCCGCCTGCGCCTCCGCCGCCCGCAAGGGCGCCCCGCTGGCCGGCTACTTCGCCTGGTCGCTGCTGGACAACTTCGAGTGGGCCTACGGCTACGCCAAGCGCTTCGGCCTCGTCCACGTCGACTACGCCACCCAGGCCCGCACCATCAAGACCAGCGGCCGCGGCTACGCGGAGATCGTACGCGCGCACGGGGAGCTGGGACGCGGGACGGCCTGACCCTCGGCCCGACGGACGGGCGCGGAAGGGGGCCCTCGGGAAACGTCCCGAGGGCCCTTTCACGTGGGGTATCAGGCGGGCTCTGCCGCCGATACTGCCCTGCCTGTGCAGTTCGGTGACGCCCGCCGACGCGCAGGACGTGCCCGGTGGTCTACGGGGCAGCAGGCCGAGACTATGGGCGGTTGAGGCGGATGGAGTTGATCGGGCTGAGATTCACCGCTTGCCAGCCGCCGGCGGCGATCTTGCCGCCGGTGCAGTTGCCGCCGTTGTACTCGTAGCAGAGGTCGGCGCTGGCGCCGCCGGTCTGGTTGTTGATCACCCAGTGCCAGTTGAACTGGTTGGACAGGTTGTGGGCACCGTACGACCAGTAAGTGTGGGTCAGTGTGGAGCTGCTGGCGGGCTTGCCCTCGGCGTAAACGCAGACGGCGCCGGACGGACAGCCGTAGAGGTCGGCGGTGGCTGCGGCGTTGGCGGTGCCGGCTCCCGTCAACAGGGTGGCGACGGCACCGACTGCGGCCGCGGATGCTCCAAGCATGACCTTCAGGTTCCTCACGGCGATCCCTTCATCTTCTCTATCACGGGTGTGAGTAGTTGCGGTACAGAAAGTGCCGCTGAGATTGATCATGGCTGCATGGCGCCGCCGGAAGTTGAGACCGGCGGGGCCGTGCAGCCGTTAGTGGCCGGCGTTCGGGTCGTGCTTGAGGGCGTGGTCGTCGCCGAGGTTGCTGTTGATGATCCAGCCGCCACACACGCAGTCAGGGGCGCGCGTGGGATGTCGGTGAACCGGCCACGTCCGCCGATGGCACGGCGATCACCACATGCTGAGCCGGGCTTCGGCATGAAACGCACTCTGGTAGCCGGTGTCCACCGGTGTGCGAGCGCCCTTGGGGCACGCCTTCCGCGGCCATCAGTCCCCCTTACGTGGCGTGGCTTTTCCACAAGTGGCGGGCCGGGTTCCCGTCCCCTGTCAGTCCGCAGCCCGCTTGCTTGTCGAGGGCATGCCTAATAGTTGCGGGGAAGGGCGGGTCGGTCATTGACGAGGAGTGCCAGGTGCTTGCCGATGCGTGCCACGTGAGGCTCGGTCGACTTGGTGCTGCTGGCGGTAGTCCTGGGGGCCGAGTCCGTAGACGGCGCGGAAGGCACGGGAGAAGTGCGCGGGGCCTGCGAAGCCCCAGCGCGCTGCGAGGGCGTGGATCGGCTGGTTGCTCAGGAGGGGGTCGGCCAGGTCGCGGCGGCAGCGCTCCAGTCGGCGGGCGCGGATCCAGCCGGAGACGGTGGTGTCCTGGTCCTGAAAGAGCCGGTGCAGGGAACGCAAGGAGATGTGGTGGGCCGCGGCGACCGCGCCCGGGGACAGGTCCGGGTCGCCCAGGTGCTGCTGGATGAAGGCGTGGATCTTCATCAGCAGGGCCCGGTGGTGGGTCTGGGGTGGCATCGACGAGGCGGCGTCGAGGTGGTGGGCGAGGAAGGCGGTGAGCAGGTCAAGGGTGCAGGTGGCCAGTCGGGCGCCGTCCGCCGAGGTGTAGGTGGCGGCGCCCGCGACCAGCTGCGTGAGGTAGCCGGACAGCAGGGCGCCCATCCCGTCGCGTGCGGGCAACCGCACGGCGGTGAGCCGGTCGACCTTGTTCGCCGGGAGCGGCAGCAGGGCCCGGGGGACTTGCACCATCACTCCTCTCACGGTGTCCTGGTCAGCGGATGCCCAGCCCTGCCAGGGACGCGAGGTGTCGAAGAACATCACCTCACCGGGGCCGCTGGTGGTGTCCCGGCCGGCCTGGAGGATCCGGTGGCTACCGCGTAGGTTGAGCATCAGCTGGTAGGAATCAGGGTCGGATTGCCGGATCAGCTTCGTCGTCCGGCGGGTCTCCAGCGACGGGTATGCCAGCGCGGACACGTCCACCGCGCCCAGGTCCAGCACTCGCGCGCTCGCCCGGAAGTCCGCCTCGTGATCGCTGCGGACCACGCTGGGTATCAACGCCCTGGTCGTCATGTCGTGCCAGGAGCCGAACCGCTCGGTCACCGGCAGATCCTTTGTCCTGAACTCCGTCACCAGCACCATCCATCCCCCAGTACGTTGCCGCATCCAAGACGGTCTCGTCGGCGGTGAGACCAACTCTCACGACCATGTTCTAGCCCTGAATAGGGGCTTGAGGAACATCGGAACGGAACTGGCGCTGCACCTCGCGCTTTCACGCGGCAGAGCGTCCACTGGGTGATCAGAAACGCGGAGAGTGCCCCTGACCTGCAACGATGGGACTTGTCTAGGGTCCAGGTCGTCGCAGAAAGAAGCACTCTCCAAGTGAAGAAGCGTGTCGGGTCCTACCCGCGTGTCCGTGTCGAGGGCGGCAGCCGTGGAGTGGTCTCCCAGGCCGGGTCCGTGCTGCTGGTGGAGTCGGTCCGCAAGACCGGCCTTGATCAGGCGATATCCGCCGCGCTCACCCCGTGGCGCAAGCAGCGGATGTCCATGACCCGGGGAAGGTCCTCCTGGATGTCGCCCTCGCGGTCGCGCTGGGCGGGGACTGCCTGGCCGATGTGGCCCTGTTGCGGGTGGAGCCGGCCGTGTCGGGCCGACGGTCTCCGACCCGACGGTCTCCCGACTCTTCGACACGCTCGCCCGGGGCGGGACGCGGGCTCTGACCGCACTGCGCACAGCCAGGGCCGAAGTCCGCGAACGCGTCTGCCAGGGGACACCCCGGCGCGGTGGCTGTGCCCGCTGTGGATCCGCGCGACCCAGCAGACCGTCGGAAGTCAGACGTCTTCAGGAACAAAGCTGACATAGCGTCAAGAGTCAGAGTAGAGCTGGTGACCCATCGTGTGTGCCGGGCCTAATATGAGGCAGTCGTTCAGCGACCAGTTGGTTTCCACGGGGGCGTGGCATGGCGCTGAAGGGGTGGCAGAGGGCGGTGCGCAGACGTCAGGGTGATTTCGCGGACGATATGAGGCACGGCGCGGCGATCGGAACTACATCCTACGTGCCGCGGCGACGGTTTACGTGGATGTGCAGGCCGGGACCGGCGATGCGCCGGGCGGTCAAGCATCGGTCTTTCATCACTCAGGTGCGGGCAGGCGTCATGGATGTACCTCGCGAAAACGGCACGGTTCCCCACGGGCGTCCGTCGCGGAGTCCGCAGGACTGGGGCTGGTTCGCTGCTTGGGCGCTGGTGGGGGCGGCGAGCTCCCTCGGGCTTCTGAGCCTCTGGACGATAGGCATGCTGGTGCTGCTGTGTGCGGCGGTCGGCACTGCGCTGCTTGTGACGCATCGCCAGACGGACCGTGGGTTGCCCGGACTTCTTTCGGGTCTGAGCCTTCCGGCCTTCTATGTCGCCTATCTCAATCGAGGCGGCCCGGGCGACGTTTGCGTCACGACAGGGACAGAGCAGAGCTGCACCGAGGAATGGTCTCCGTGGCCCTGGCTTGCGGCCGGGATCGTCCTCGGCCTCGCTGGCATCGTGGTCTTTCTCGTACTCCGGAGCCGGTCTTCCAGCCGTCGTACACCGGCGTCCCGGAATCCCGCAGGCCGCTAGGACCGGCAACGTTCACCGGGGTGACGGCCCGGCTGCCTCAGAGCTACGGTGATCGCCGACAGCGGTGCCGGTGTTCGGGTGGCAGGCCGGCATGGCCGAGATCGAGGTTCCGGGACCTGAGCCGGATGGGGAGACGGCCCCGTCGTGGCAGGGCGGGAAGCGCCATCCTTCTCTCCGACAGAGCATGTCGCGATCATCGGCGTCCGATTCCCGCCGGCCGAGGCCAGCAGCATCATCGCCCGCCGGTAGCGGACCGAGTTCGTGCTGCCGCGACGCACGATCCGCTGCAACTGCCGGCCCTCCTGCCGGGTCAGCGTCCGGACCTTGACCGGCTCCGCCACCACGCCTCCCCGCACCGGTTGGATGTCCGCCGACATCCAACCGGTGCAGGCGCTCCCGCCGCCAACCAGGCGAACTTGTTGACGTCGCTGTCGTAGGGGTGGCCCCGGGAATCCAGGCCGTGCGAGACGAACAGCCGGGCCAGGCGGGCGCCTGCGGGTCGGACTCCACGCCACGAGGGGACCTCGGACCACCACCAGAAGGAGAGCTGCAGGCGCGAGTGTTGCTGTCCCGCAATGAGCTCTCGGGCAGTTGTCAGTGCCCACTGAGTTCCCTGGCTGCTCCTTCTGTCTCCACGTGGACGCTGTGGCATCGGCCGCAGCGTACGAGGGTGATCGGGCACAGCGGGATCCTGCATGTCGTGCCGCTCGACGCGGCCGGCGTCGAGTAGGCCGGTTCGTGGGCGTCCTCGGGCTCGCCGCGGCCGCCTTCGCCGTCGTGCGGACGCGGTCGTGGCGCGCGGAACGCGTCGTGACGCGCAGAACACGTTTCAGCGCGCGGAATGCGGGATCTGGATCACGTTCCCGTAACCCGGCTCCGCCCGTCGTGCGGCGCGTCACGCGGCCCGCGCCGTCTCCAGTATCGCCTCGACGGGTTCCGTGACGGGGGCCGCGACGGACTCCTTGAGGCGGGCCTCCCTCGTCACGCCGGCCGCGGCGGCCGTCCGTACCCGCGACGTCCGCCACAGCCACAGCACGTCCCGGCCGAACGACCACACCAGCAGGCCCAGTGCCAGCAGCACCACGCCGGCGGTGGCCGGGAGGGGGAGCAGGTCGGCGCCGGCGAGCAGCAGGAAGACGCCCTGGAGCGCGGCGACCGTCTTGCGGGCGGTGCTCGGCGGCAGGGGTGCGTTCAGCCAGGGCAGCACACGGGCGGCGGCGACGAACACGTAGCGCATACCGCCGATCAGCAGCACCCACGGGCCGAGCATCGTCGAGACGTACACGCTGAGGACCAGGATCAGGAACGCGTCGACCTCCATGTCGAAGCGGGCGCCGAGCGCCGTGGAGGTCCCGGTGCGGCGGGCCACCTTGCCGTCGACGCCGTCCAGGATCAGGGCCACCGCCGTCAGCGCGACCAGCAGCGACACCGGAGGCGCGCTCTCGAAGGAGTCCGCGACCAGCGCCGTCACCCCACCGACGAGAACGGCCCGGCCCAGGGTCACCCGGTTGGCCGGTCCGAAGGAGCGCGACCGTGACCGGTGCAGTGCCCGGGAGAGCACCGCCCAGGTGGCGACCGCGAACACCAGGCCGGTCACCCAGCCCGCGGTACCCATGCCGATCGCCGGGCCGAGCAGGGCCAGCAACAGGATCTGAGCGCCCGCTCCCACCGCGGTCTCCTGCTGGACCAGCCGTGCGTCGTAAGTGTTGTTCAGGGCCACCGAACACCCTCCGGCCGAGTGACAGAGTCGATCAACGCCGCGTACGTTGTCCGCGGCCTGTGCACACCTCGGTACGTGAACAACTTCCCGATCGTTCAGGAGGATTCTTGATGAACCGCTCCGCGCGCTCCTTCTGGCTGACCTCGCCCGGCCGCGGCGAGATACGCCGGACGGACCTCCCGGAACCCGCTCCGGGCGAGGTGGTCGTCCGCGCGCTGTACTCCGGGATCAGCCGCGGCACGGAGACGCTCGTGTTCCGCGGCCAGGTCCCCGAAAGCCAGTACGACGCCATGCGGGCGCCGTTCCAGGAGGGCGACTTCCCCGGCCCGGTGAAGTACGGCTACCTCAGCGTGGGCGTCGTGGAGGAGGGCCCGCCGGACCTGACCGGGCGTACCGTCTTCTGCCTGCACCCGCACCAGAGCCGCTACGTCGTCCCGGCGAGCGCGGTCACCCGCGTGCCGGAGAACGTGCCGGCCGGGCGGGCGGTGCTCGCGGGCACGATCGAGACCGCCGTGAACGCGCTGTGGGACGCCGCGCCCCTGGTCGGCGACCGCATCGCCGTGGTCGGCGGCGGCATGGTCGGCTGCTCGGTGGCCGCCCTGCTGGCCCGGTTCCCCGGCGTGCGCGTGCAGTTGGTGGACGCGGACCCGGCCCGCGCCGAGGTCGCCGAGGCCCTCGGCGTGGGCTTCGCGCAGCCCGGGGACGCCCTCGGCGAGTGCGACCTCGTGGTGCACGCCAGCGCCACCGAGCAGGGCCTCGCCCGCGCACTGGAACTGCTCACCCCCGAGGGCACCGTCCTCGAACTGAGCTGGTACGGCGACCGGCGCGTCGCCCTCCCGCTCGGCGAGGCCTTCCACTCCCGCCGGCTGGTCATCCGCAGCAGCCAGGTCGGCACCGTCTCCCCGGCCCGCCGCTCCAGCCGCACGTACGCCGACCGGCTGGCCCTCGCGCTCGACCTGCTCGCCGACCCGGCCCTCGACGCCCTCGTCACCGGGGAGAGCGCGTTCGAGGAACTGCCGGAGGTGATGCCGAGGCTCGCCTCCGGGGAGATCCCGGCCCTGTGCCACCGGGTCAGGTACGGCGACCGATCATGACGGATCGTCCGGTCCGGGACGGCAAGAGCGCCTGACCTTGAGAAAAGAGTGAGAAGGCGCTGAACAACGGGAAGCGGTCAGCCGTACTACACGGCATCCCCCGGCAGGCACCGGCCGGGGACCAGACGCGCCGCACCTGGAGGGTCGTCCGTTGTTCAGCATCACCGTCCGCGATCACATCATGATCGCCCACAGCTTCCGCGGCGAGGTCTTCGGGCCCGCACAGCGTCTGCACGGCGCCACGTTCCTCGTGGACGCCACCTTCCGGCGCGAGCAGCTGGACGACGACAACATCGTCGTCGACATCGGGCTCGCCACGCAGGAACTGGGCGCCGTGGTCGGCGAGCTGAACTACCGCAACCTCGACCACGAGCCCGACTTCGCCGGCGTCAACACCTCCACGGAGTTCCTGGCCAAGGTCATCGCCGACCGGCTCGCCGAACGCGTCCACAAGGGCGCCCTGGGCGAGGGAGCGAGGGGCTTGGCCGGCCTCACCGTCACCCTCCACGAGTCGCACGTCGCCTGGGCGAGTTACGAGCGTGCGCTGTGACCGACACGACCGTCCACCGCCCCTCGCCCCTGGCCTACCTGCCCGCGCAGCGCGCCGGCTCGGAGAACGTCGGGATCATCCCCATGTCCCTGCGGACCGTGCACTTCGTCCTGCCGGGCGGCGTCGACGACCCGGCCACCCCGAGCGGCGGCAACGCCTACGACCGCCGGGTGAGCCTGGACCTGCCCGGCTTCGGCTGGCAGGTCCGGGCCCATCCCGTGAACGGCGCCTGGCCCCGCCCCGACGCCGAGGCCCGAGCGGAACTCGCCCGTGTCCTGCGCGAGTTGCCGGACGGCGCCGTCGTCCTCCTCGACGGGCTGGTCGCCTGCGGCGTGCCCGAGACCGTCGTACCCGAGGCCGAGCGGCTGCGCCTGGCCGTCCTCGTCCATCTGCCGCTCGGCGACGAGACGGGACTCGACCCGGCCGTGGCCGCGGAACTCGACGCGAGGGAACGCCAGGTGCTGCGCGCGGTGTCCGCCGTCGTCGCCACCAGCGAGTGGGCGGTACGCCGCCTCGTCTCCCACCACGGCCTCGCCCCCGACCGGGTCCACGCCGCCACCCCCGGCGCCGACATCGCGCCCCTCGCCCCCGGCACCGACGGGGTCTCGCGGCTGCTGTGCGTCGCCTCGGTCACCCCGCGCAAGGGGCAGCACCGGCTCGTGGAGGCACTGGCCACGGTCACCGACCTGCCGTGGAGCTGCACCTGCGTCGGCGCGCTCACCCAGGACCCCGCCTACGTCGACCGGCTGCGCGGCCTGATCGCGGACCACGGTCTGCAGGACCGTTTCCACCTGGCCGGACCCCGCGCCGGAGCCGAACTCGACGCCCGCTACGCCGCCGCCGACCTGATGGTCCTCGCCTCCTACGCGGAGACGTACGGCATGGCGGTCACCGAGGCCCTCGCACGAGGCATCCCGGTGCTCGCCACCGACGTCGGCGGGGTGGGCGAGGCGGTCGGCCGCGCCCCCGACGGCGGGGTGCCCGGCATCCTCGTACCGCCGGAGGACCCCGCCGCCCTCGCCGCCGAACTGCGCGGCTGGTTCGGCGAGGCCGACGTGCGGCGCCGGCTGAAGTCCGCCGCCCGCGGCCGGCGCGCCGCCCTCGACGGCTGGGCCAACACCGCCCGCAGCCTGGCCGGAGTGCTCGGCCGGCTGCCGAAGGAACCCCGGAGGGCGGCATGACCACACCGGACACGTCCACGCAGACCGCCCCGCTCACCGGCACCATCCCGGCCCAGCCCGGCCCGCGGGAGCGGTCCGCCCCCGCCACGGGCATGGCGGGGCGGCCGCTCCTCGAGGCGGCGCGGCCCGCAGGAAAGGAACCCTCGGACATGGCGGATCCCGGCGCTCTCTCCCCACTGGCGGCTCAGGACACCGTGTCCCCGGAGGTGATCGCGGGGGCCGGGCCCGCTCAGCGGCCCGGGGAGCGGGCCACCGTGCGGCTCCGGGAGGACGGGGCGGAGGAGGAACCACCCCGGTACGCGCCCGAGTGGTTGCAGCTCCGGGAGGCGGCGGACGCCACCGCGCGGGCCACGGAGCTGCTCGATCCGCTGCGGATCCGGCTGGTGAACCTGCCGATCCGGCACGGTGGGCTCGTCGTGCACGACCTGGGGTGCGGCACCGGCTCGATGGGCCGCTGGCTCGCCCCCCGGCTGGACGGCGCCCAGCACTGGGTCCTGCACGACCGCGACCCCTACCTGCTGCACTTCGCGGCCGTGGCCTCCCCGCGCGCCGCCGCCGACGGCAGCCGGGTCACCGTGGAGACGCGGCGCGGCGACGTGGCCCGGCTCACCCCGGACGCCCTGTCCGGAGCGTCCCTGGTCACGGCCTCGGCGCTGCTGGACGTCCTGACCCGCGAGGAGATCGACACCCTCGCCGCGGCCTGTGCCGGGGCGGGCTGCCCGGCGCTGCTGACGCTCTCGGTGGCCGGCCGGGTCGAACTGACCCCGGCCGATCCGCTGGACGCCGAGATCACCGAGGCGTTCAACGCCCACCAGCGGCGTGGGGGACTGCTCGGTCCCGACGCGGTCGACGCGGCCTGTGACGCCTTCGCCGCACACGGCGCCACCGTACGGCTGCACTCGAGCCCCTGGCGGCTCGGCCCCGACCAGCGCGAACTGACCGCCCAGTGGCTGCGCGGCTGGGTCGGCGCGGCCGTCGAACAGTGTCCCGAGCTGAAGCCGCGCGCCGACCGCTACCTCGCCGACCGCCTGGAGGCCTGCGCAGCAGGGGAGTTGCAGGTGGTCGTGCACCACACCGACCTCCTGGCGCTGTCCCGGCCGACGGGCCGTGCCGCATGAGTGCGCAGACGGTGGACGCACCCCGTGTGCGCGACCGGCAGGCGGGTGCGGGGGAGGGGGCGACCAACGATGAGGCGTCCAACGCGCCCCGCCCGCACGGCACATCCGCCGACGACCGCGTTCGCTCCCCCCTCGCCGCCGCGCTCTCCCGTCTCAACACCCCTGCCGTGCGGACGCACTTCGGCACCGCAGCCGGAGTCGCCATCCTCGCCGTCCTGCTGTGGCGGCTGGGCACCGGTGTCTTCCTGGACGGGCTGCGGCGGATCGACACGCCGACTCTCCTCGTGGCGCTCGGCATCGGGCTGGTCACCACCGTGTTCAGTGCCTGGCGCTGGCAGTTGGTGGCCCGCGCGCTGCGCATCCGGCTGCCGCTCGGCCCGGCGGTGGCCGACTACTACCGTGCGCTGTTCCTGAACGCGGCGCTGCCCGGCGGTGTCCTGGGCGACGTGCACCGGGCGGTGCGGCACGGGCAGAGCACCGGCGACCTGGGACGCGGCGTGCGGGCCGTCGTCCTCGAACGGGTCGCCGGGCAGATCGCGCTCGCCGTCACCGGCGCGGCGGTCCTGCTCACCCTGCCGTCCCCCGTGCGCGACCAGACACGACACCTCGTGGCGCCGCTCGCGTGCGCCGCCGTCGGCGCGTTCGCCATCGTCCTCGCCCTGCGGATGAACCGCGCGCCCTCGCGGCGCGGGCAGGCCCTGCGCCGTGCCCTCGCCGAGGCCCGTGAGGGGCTGCTGTCCCGCCGCAACGGGCCGGGCGTCGCGCTGTCCTCCGCCGTCGTGCTCGCCGGGCACATCGTGATGTTCGTGGTCGCCGCGCACGTCGCCGGCCCCGCGGCCCCGGTGCTCGTCCTGCTGCCCCTGGCGGTGCTCGCGCTGGTGGCCATGGGACTGCCGCTGAACGTGGGCGGGTTCGGGCCCCGCGAGGGCGTCGCCGCCTGGGCGTTCGGCGCCGCCGGACTCGGCGCGAGCACCGGAGTGGCCGTGGCCGTGGTGTACGGGGTCCTCAGCTTCGTGGCCAGCCTGCCCGGCGCGCTCGTCCTCGTCGCCCGCTGGTACACCGCGATGCGCGCCGGGTCCCGCCCCGCCGAACCTGCTCCGGAACCCGGCGGCGCGTCCGACGGGGACCTTCAGCGTCGGCTCTCCGGCAGCCCGAGGTCCTCGGAAGTGAGCAGCGAGAAATACGGACCGAAGGCAGCCGCGAGGCTGTTCAGCAGTTCCTCGCCCTTTTCCGCGGAACCCAGGGAAGGACGTCCGATGACACCGGATTCGGTATAGGCGGACATTCCGGCGGTGAGCAGATGCCGCCGGTCGTCCGCGACGAAATCGGCGGACTCGTAACCGGCCCGGACCATTTCTGGATGAGCGTGCAGAAGAATGGAGGTCTCGATTTCCCCCGCGTGCATGTCGGTGAGCGGCGAGGTGCGCACCCCGGCAGCGTCGAGGGCCGTCTGCCAGTCCTCCGCGGCGGGGAACAGCGCGAGGCGCTCACCACGCGCGGAGGATTCCTGAACGACGTTGCCCAGCACGTAGTTTCCGCCGTGACCGTTGACGACCACCAGGGCCTCGACGCCGGAGCGGCGCAGTGAGTCCGCGATGTCCCGCACCACCGCATGAAGGGTCACGGAGGAGATGCTGACGGTTCCCGGCCAGGCGGCGTGCTCGTGCGAGCAGGAGATCGTCACCGGTGGAAGGAGGTGCACCGGGTACGCGTCGGCGATGCGGCGTGCGATGGCGCAGGCGACCAGCGTGTCGGTGGCCAACGGGAGGTACGGACCGTGCTGTTCGAAACTGCCCACCGGCAGGACGGCCACCTGCCGTGAGAGGTCCGCCCCCCGCGCCCGTACGTCTTGCGTGGTGTCCGCCGGCAACGGACCATGTGCCGTCGGCTTCGGCCGCGTTTCCGAACCACTCATTGTTTTCCGGCCTTTCGTCTCTGCTTAGGAATCAGATCATGACAGAAGACCTCGCCGTACTCGGCAAGAAGTCGTCCCGGCGCACGGGCGTGGAGCGCGTCGTGAATGCCCCGCTGCCCACCGTGTACGGGAAATTCCAGGCGGTCGGCTACCTGGACCACGACCGCGGTGACGAACAAGTCGCCCTGGTGCACGGTGACATCGGCACCGACCGGGTCCTGGTGCGGCTGCACTCGGAGTGCCTGACCGGGGACGCGTTCGGCTCCCAGCACTGCGAGTGCGGCGACCAGCTCGCCGCCGCGCTGCGCGCCGTCGTCGCCGAAGGCAGCGGCATCGTCGTCTACTTGCGGGGTCACGAGGGCCGGGGCATCGGGCTGCTCGCCAAGCTGCGGGCGATGGCCCTCCAGGCGGAGGGCCTGGACACGGTCGAGGCCAACCTCGCGCTCGGTCTGCCGGTCGACGCCCGCGACTACGGGGTGGCCGCCGGGATGCTGCACGACCTGGGCGTGCGCTCCGTGCGTCTGATGTCCAACAACCCGCGCAAGCGCGAGGCGTTGGTACAGCACGGCATCCAAGTCGCCGAGCAGGTACCGCTGCTGATCCCGCCGTGCGAGAGCAACATCACCTACCTGCGCACCAAGCGCGAGCGGCTCGACCACCACCTGCCCCACCTGGACGCGGTGGCGCACCTGTCCTGAGCCGGGCGGCCCGGTGCGGTACGACGGCCGGACCCGGGCCGGGACGCACCCGGCCGGGCAGCCGGAGACGGAGCGGGAAACCCGGCGGGCGACCGCCGGGATCCCCCGCCCACCTCGCCCGGAACCCGGGGCGGGGAAGCGGCCGCGGGGAATGCGCGGCCCGGCCCCGCCGGTTGACCGAGGTATGACTCAGGACACGCCGTACGACGCCGCACAGGAAGCCCTGCTCGCGCTGCTCTCGGAAAGCCGCGGCGGGGTACTGGTCACGCTCAAGCGGGACGGCCGGCCCCAGCTGTCGAACGTCGCCCACGCCTACGACCCGGACGAGCGGATCATCCGCGTCTCGCTCACCGACGACCGCGCCAAGACCCGCAATCTGCGCCGGGACCCGCGGGCGTCCTACCACGTCACCAGCCCGGACCGGTGGGCCTACACGGTCGCCGAGGGCACCGCGGACCTGTCACCGGTCGCCGCGGACCCGTACGACGAGACCGTCGAGGAACTGGTACGCCTCTACCGGGGCATCCTCGGCGAGCACCCCGACTGGGACGACTACCGCGCCACCATGGTCCGCGACCGCCGCCTGGTGCTCCGCCTGCCGGTGGACCGGGCCTACGGCATCCCCAAGGGCGCCGCCGGCGGGTGAGACGGAAGCGGGGCCGGGGCGGCGCCCGTACCCGTACGGCCCTCGATCGCCCGCAGGACCGCCACCATGTCCTGGCCGCCGTGCCCGAGCGACACCGTCTCCTCGAACAGGGCGTGGCACACGTCGAGCAGCGGTGAGGCGGTGCCGGACGCGCGTGCGGCCTCGGCGATCAGCCGGTTGTTCTTCAGCACGTCGAGGGCGGCGGCCTGGACGTCGAAGTCCCCGGACAGCAGCTTGGGCGCCTTCATCCGGGAGACCGCGCTGGCCATCGGGCCCGCGTCGAGGACGTCGAGGAACAGGCGCGGGTCGAGCCCCTGCCGCTCGGCGAAGTGGAACGCCTCGGTGAGCCCGGTCACCAGCGTGATCAGGAACAGGTTCACGGACAGTTTCGTGAGCAGCGCGCCCGGTGCGGGGCCGCACACGAACGTCTCCCGGCACAGGGGAGCGAGCAGCGGTCGTACGGTCCGCACGGCCCGCTCGTCACCGGCCAGCATCGCCACGAGCCGGCCGTCCTCCGCCGGTACGCGGGAGCCGGAGACGGGCGCCTCGACATAGCGGCCGCCCGCGTCCCGTACGTGGGACTCCAGTGCGCGCGAGTAGGCGGGCGAGGTGGTGCCCATGTGGACGACCACCCGCCCGGCGACGCGCACGGCGAAGTCCGGCCCGCCGCGGTCCAGGGTCGCGTCGGTGGCGTCGTCGTCCGCCAGCATCAGGAGCACCACGTCCGAGCGGGCGAACACCTCGCCGGGGTCCGCCGCGACCCGGGCGCCGGCCGCGCGCAGGGGAGCGGTACGGGAGGCCGTGCGGTTCCACACGGTGAGGGGAGTGCCGGAGCGGGCCAGCCGGAGCGCCATGGGCTGCCCCATGACTCCGAGACCGATGAAGCCGACGTTCACGAGGACCGCCCTGAGATCGAGACTGGGCTATGACAGCGGTCATAGTAGCGCCGCTCATGACGGCGGTCATAGGGTGGGGCGCGAGACGCGTACGGAGCCGGGAGGCCGACGATGACGGGCACCGAGCGGGGGCCGCGCGAGCGGATGGTGTTCAGCGCGGCCCAGCTCATCCGGCGTGACGGCGTGGGCGCGACGGGGATGCGGGAGGTGGCCGCCCATGCCGGGGCGCCCCGCGGATCCCTCCAGCACTACTTCCCGGGCGGCAAGGAGCAACTGGTCAACGAGGCCGTGGCGTGGGCCGGCCGGTACGCGGGGCGGCGCGTCGCGCGCTTCATGGCGGGCATGGCCGAGCCCACGCCGGGCGGGCTGTTCGCCGCGATGGTCGGGCAGTGGACCGACGAGTACGAGACGGCCGGCTCCCTGTCGGGCTGCCCGGTCGCCGCTGCGACGGTGGACTGCGCCTCGACCCGCTCCTCCACCCGGGAGGCGACCGCCGCCGCGTTCACGGCCTGGCGGGCGCCGGTCGCCGAGGCGCTGACAAGCATGGGCGTACCGTCCGAACGGGCCGAGCCCCTGGCCACCCTGATGATCAGCTCCCTGGAAGGCGCGATCATCCTCTCCCGCGCCGAGGGCGACGTACGCCCCTTGCGGACGGTGGCCCGCGAACTGGCCCCGCTCCTGGACGCGGCCGCGGCCCGCTGACCGCGTCCCAGCCGCCCCCGGACCGCGGCACGGCGTCTCGAAGCTCCGGCAGTACCCGACGGCGGCGCGACACCCCGGAATCCGCGGCGCCGCGACCCGCGAGCGTGCCCCCGGTCCCTGGCGGCGCGGCGGCCCGCAGGTCCGGGCGTGCGGGCGCGGCGGGCCGGGCTCAGGTCTTCTTCAGCTCGTTCGTCGGGGTCGTCGCCTCCACCGCGTGGCCGCCGAACTGGTTGCGCAGGGCCGCGACCATCTTCATCTGGGGGGAGTCGTCCTGACGGGAGGCGAAGCGGGCGAAGAGGGCGGCGGTGATCGCCGGCATCGGCACGGCGTGGTCGATGCCCGCCTCCACCGTCCAGCGGCCCTCGCCGGAGTCCTCCGCGTAGCCGCGCAGCTTCTTCAGGTGCTCGTCGTCGTCCAGGGCGTCGACGGCGAGGTCCAGCAGCCAGGAGCGGATGACGGTGCCCTGCGTCCAGGAGCGGAACACCTCACGCACGTCGGTGACCGAGTCCACCGACTCGAGGAGCTCCCAGCCCTCGGCGTAGGCCTGCATCATCGCGTACTCGATGCCGTTGTGGACCATCTTCGCGAAGTGCCCCGCGCCCACCTTGCCCGCGTGCACGAAGCCGTACGGGCCCTCCGGCTTGAGCGCGTCGAAGATCGGCTTCAGCCACCGGACGTGCTCCTCGTCGCCGCCCACCATCAGCGCGTAGCCGTTCTTCAGCCCCCACACGCCTCCCGAGACGCCCGCGTCGACGAAGCCGATGCCCCGCGCGTGCAACTGCTTGGCGTGCTTCTCGTCGTCCGTCCACCGGGAGTTGCCGCCGTCGACGACGATGTCGCCGGGCTTGAGCAGGGTCGCCAGCTGGTCGATGGCCCCCTGGGTGGCCGCGCCGGCCGGCACCATCACCCAGACCGTGCGCGGCGCCTCCAGCCGGTCCACGAGCTCGACCAGGCCGTCCACGTCGGACAGCTCCGGATTGCGGTCGTAGCCCACCACGGTGAGGCCGGCGTGGCGGAGGCGTTCCCGCATGTTGCCGCCCATCTTGCCGAGGCCGACGAGACCCAACTGCATCGATGCCATCTCAGCTCACTTCCTGGATGTCGGACATTCAGACGGTCTCCTTGGCGCCCTCGCCGCGCAGCGCGACGGCGTACATCTCGTCGGCGTCGAGGCGGCGCAGTTCCTCGGCGATGAGCTCGGACAGAGGACGGACCTTCAGGGCGAGGGTGCGCGGCGGCTGGCCCGGCAGGCTCAGCGTGGCCAGCGGGCCCTCGGGCCTGTCGATGACGATCTCTCCGTTGTCGGTGCCCAGCCGTACGGCCGTGACGACCGGGCCGGCGGTCACCACGCGGTCCGCCCTCACGCCGAGCCGGGCCTCCAGCCAGCGGGCCAGCAGCTCCGCGCTCGGGTTGTCCGCCTCGGCCTCCACGGCCGCCGAGGTCACCCGCACCCGGGCCTGGTCCAGGGCCGCGGCCAGCATCGAACGCCAGAGGGTGAGCCGGGTCCAGGCGAGGTCGGTGTCGCCGGGAGCGTAGGTACGGGCGCGCGCCTGCAGGATCTCCAGCGGGCGCTCCACGGCGTACAGGTCGGTGATCCTGCGCTGCGCCAGCCTGCCCAGCGGATCCTGCGCCGGGTTCCCGGGCGCGTCCACCGGCCACCAGACGACGACCGGCGCGTCCGGCAGCAGCAGCGGCAGCACCACCGAGTCGGCGTGCTCGGACACCTCGCCGTAGGTGCGCAGCACGACCGTCTCGCCCGTACCCGCCTCGGAGCCCACCCGTACCTCCGCGTCCAGCCGGGAGTGCGTGCGGTCGCGCAGGGTGCGGACGTGCCGCCTGATGACGAGCAGGGTGCGCGAGGGGTGCTCGCGCGAGGCTTCCTCGGCGGCCTTCAGCGAGTCGTAGGCGTTCTCCTCGTCCGTGACGATCACCATCGTCAGGACCATGCCCACGGCGGGGGTGCCGATGTCGCGGCGGCCCCGTACCAGCGCGTTGTTGATCTCTCCTGCGGTGGTGTCGGTCAGGTCGATCTTCATGGCCTGCGCCAGCTCCGTCCGTCTCGTGCGAGCATCTCGTCGGCTTGCGGCGGACCCCAGGTGCCCGCCGGGTACTGCGCCGGCCTTCCGTGGTCGTCCCAGTACGCCTCCACCGGGTCGAGGATCTTCCACGACTCCTCGACCTCCTGGGGGCGCGGGAACAGGTTCGCGTCGCCGAGCAGTACGTCCAGGATGAGGCGTTCGTACGCCTCCGGGCTGGACTCCGTGAAGGACTCGCCGTAGGCGAAGTCCATCGTCACGTCCCGGATCTCCATGGAGGTGCCCGGCACCTTCGAGCCGAACCTGACCGTCATGCCCTCGTCCGGCTGGACGCGGATCACGATCGCGTTCTCGCCCAGCTCCTCGGTGGCGGTGGAGTCGAAGGGGGAGTGCGGGGCCCGCTGGAAGACGACCGCGATCTCGGTGACCCGGCGGCCCAGGCGCTTTCCGGCGCGCAGATAGAACGGGACACCGGCCCAGCGGCGGTTGGCGATCTCCAGGCGCAGCGCCGCGTACGTGTCGGTCCTCGACCGTGGGTCGATGCCGTCCTCCTGGAGGTAGCCGACGACCTGCCCGCCGCCCTGCCAGCCCTTCGCGTACTGGGCGCGCACGGTGTGGGCGCCCAGGTCCTCGGGCAGCCGCACCGACTTCAGCACCTTGAGCTTCTCGGTGAGCAGCGCCTCGGCGTCGAAGGCGATGGGTTCCTCCATCGCGGTGAGCGCCATGAGTTGCAGCAGGTGGTTCTGGATGACGTCGCGGGCGGCGCCGATGCCGTCGTAGTAGCCGGCGCGGCCGCCGATGCCGATGTCCTCGGCCATGGTGATCTGGACATGGTCCACGAAGGACCGGTTCCAGACTGGCTCGTACATCTGGTTGGCGAAGCGCAGGGCCAGGATGTTCTGGACGGTCTCCTTGCCCAGGTAGTGGTCGATGCGGAAGACCTGCTCCGGGTCGAAAACCTCGTGCACGATCCGGTTCAGCTCCCGGGCGCTGGCGAGATCGTGACCGAACGGCTTTTCGATGACCGCACGCCGCCAGGAGTCCCGCGGCCCCTCCGCCAGCCCGTGCTTCTTCAGCTGCTTCACGACCT
Source organism: Streptomyces sp. NPDC088817 (assembly GCF_044750345.1). Lineage (NCBI taxonomy): Bacteria > Bacillati > Actinomycetota > Actinomycetes > Kitasatosporales > Streptomycetaceae > Streptomyces > Streptomyces sp. NPDC088817. Next base: position 113,887 of record NZ_JBIVJN010000014.1, on the reverse strand, counting down.
TGGGGAAGAACTTCGGCGGTACGGAGAGGTAGAAGGCGAAGTTGCCGCCCGTGCCGCGGGAGGAGTCCAGGTCCTCCACCGCCGCGCGCAGGTGCTTGAACGCCGTGTCGTCGTCGAAGTCGCCGGGGACGAACCGCATGCCCTCGGAGAGCTGCTGCCAGACCTCCTCGCGGAACGGGGTGCGCGCGTGCTGCTTGACGGCGTCGTGCACCACCTCGGCGAAGTCCTGGTCCTCCCAGTCCCGCCGGGCGAAGCCGACCAGGGAGAAGCCCGGGGGCAGCAGTCCGCGGTTGGCCAGGTCGTAGACGGCCGGCATCAGCTTCTTGCGGGACAGGTCCCCGGTGACGCCGAAGATCACCAGCCCGGACGGCCCCGCGATCCGCGGCAGCCGCCGGTCCCGGGGGTCACGCAGCGGATTCACCCAGTCGGCGGCCGCCCCCACCGGCACCCGCACACCGGGCGCCCGGTCCTTCTTGGAGCCGGGGGCCGCGGTCTCAGTGGGGGCGCGGGTCTCAGTGGGGGTGGCGGCAGCGGGCGTCGCGCTCCCAGCGGGGGCTGCCCCGGCGTTGGCCGCGGTCTCAGGGGTGGCGGCAGTGGGGGCCGCGGTCTCAGTGGAGGCTGCGGCAGTGGGTGCTGCGGTCTCAGTGGTGGCGGCAGTGGGGGCCGCGGTTCCAGTGGGCGCGGCGGGAGCGGGGGCCGCGGTCTCAGGGGTGGCGGCAGCAGCGTGGGCCGCGGTCCCCGCGGGGGCCGCCGCCCCCGGCCCCGGCGTCCGGGTGTGCGTCGCCGCCGGTGCCCCGCTGTCCGTGGGGCCGGCGCTCGGGGGCGTGGGCTTCGCGGCCGCGGTGGGTGCCCGGCCGCGGGCGGCCGGTGGGCCGGAGTCCGCCGCACGGGAGGCATGCGCCGCCGCCTCGGTGGGCTTCTTGCTCATTCCGCGTCAACTCCCTTGCTGTCGAGGGGCCTGGCCACCGCGTCCGGCGGATCGCCCTGCGGCCGGTGATCACCGTGTCCGGCGCGCCCGGTTCGTCCGTCTGCGAGGTGTCCTCGTAATACAGGGTGTCCTCGTACGGGGGATCCCTCACCTCGATCCGCGGATCCGCCCGCGCCCACGGGCGGACCGGGGCTCCGGGACTGTCGCGGACAGGACCGCTCCGGTCACAGTGAGCGTCTTCCATGCCCCGTTCGGATCATGCACGCGACGTGCGGGCACCGGCGACAAACGGCCCCGGATCACGCCTCCGCCCCGCGACGCGCCCTCGCCCACGAAACGCCACCGGGGCCCCACGCGTGTGCGTGGAGCCCCGGTGGCCGGTCCAGTGCGCCGGTCAGTGACCGAAGTCGAACCAGTTGACGTTCACGAAGTCCGCCGGCTGGCCGCTGCTGAAGGTGAGGTACACGTCGTGGGTGCCGGTCACCGGACTGATGTTCGCCGGGACCGTCGTCCAGGACTGCCAGCCTCCGGTGCTGGCCAGCGCGAAGCTGCCGACGGGGGCGTTGCCGCGATTGTCCAGGCGTACCTCGACCAGTCCGCTGACCCCGGGCGCCGCGCCGCTGGCGACCCGCGCGTAGAACTGCCGGGCCGCGGTGGAGCCGAAGTTCACGCCCTTGTAGAGGACCCAGTCGCCGTTCGCGATGGCGCCGATGTTCTGGCCGCCGCCGGTGTCGGTGGTCGTCTCGGTGATGACGCCGTTCTGGCTGTCGTAGGACTCGGCCTGGATGGGGCTGTAGGCGTCCCGGTTGCCGGACGGCGGAGGTGTGGTACCGCTCCCACCGCCGGAGGACTGGAGCACCTGCACGTAGTCCACGGTCATCGGGTGGCCGGGGTCGGTGCCGCTGTCCGGGCCGCCGCCGAACGCGCCGGGGAAGCCGCCGCCCATCGCCACGTTGAGGATGACGAAGTACCCGTGGTTGGTGGCGTTGGCCCAGGTCGCCGCGTCCATGTCGCTGGACCGCACGGTGTGGAAGTTGACGCCGTCGACGTAGAAGCGGATCTGCTCGGGGCTGGTCGACCTGTCCCACTCCATGGCGTACGTGTGGAACCCGGCCTGGCAGGTGCTGCCCGTGCACGAGGTCGAACCGCCGAGGCCCGTCGTCTCCTTGCACGGCCCGTCGGGGTTGGTGCCGCAGTGCATGGTCGCCCAGTTGGTGTTGAGACCCTGGACGTTCTCCATGATGTCCAGCTCGCCGACGCCGGGCCAGTTCCAGTAGTTGCCGCGGAAGGGCGCGCCCAGCATCCAGAAGGCGGGCCAGTACCCCTTGGCGGCGGCGCCGGTGACGTTGGGCATCTGGACGCGGGCCTGCACGCGCAGCTTGCCGCCGGCCGGCGGCTGGAAGTCGGTGCGCTTGGTCTCGATGCGGCCCGAGGTCCATTTGCCGGCGCCGTCCCGGCGCGGCGTGATGAGCAGGTTGCCGTTGCCGTCGAGGGCGACGTTGCTGGTGCTGGACGTCATCGTCTCGATCTCGCCGGTACCCCAGTTGGCGGCGCCGCCCGGGTAGGAAGTACCGGTGTCGTACTGCCAGTTGGAGGTGTTGACGCCACTGCCGGCCGGGCCGTCGAACTCGTCGAGGAAGACCTGGGTCCAGCCCGACGGGGGCGCGGGGGCGGAGGCGTTCGCGGGCAGGGTCCCGACGGTGGCGGCGGCCGCCGCCAGGCCGAGCGTGCCGAGGGCGGCGACGAGCGCGCGCCGCACGGAACGTCTGCGACGGGTGGCGGCGGGCGTGACGGGGGGTTCACTCATGGGGGGTGCCTCTCGGGTACGGAGTGGGGGTGCTCGATGCCGTGCTCGAACGTGTACGGGGAGGTCTTGAGAGTGCGCTGCGGGGAGGTCCTGAGAGCGCTCTCATCGATGTGTGCGCGGCCAATGTGCCCCCGGGCTCCGCCACCGTCAAGAGTTAAAACGAAGAAAGTCCTTGCGTGGAACGGGAGTTCAAGGCTTCACCCCAACAGAAGGGACGTCCGACGTGTCCCCGCCCCGCCTCGCCGCCTCCGGGGGCGGGGCGGGACGTAGGGTGCAGGCGTGAGGCTGACGATTCTGGGCGGCGGCGGATTCCGTGTGCCGCTGGTGTACGGGGCACTGCTCGCCGACCGCGCCGAGGGCCGGGTCACCGAGGTCGTCCTGCACGACCTGGACGCCGGGCGGCTGTCCGCGGTCGGCAGGGTGCTGGCCGAACAGGCCGCCGGGGTACCGGACGCACCGGTGGTGCGGGCCACCACCGACCTGGACGAGGCCCTGCGCGGCGCCGACTTCGTGTTCTCCGCCATCCGGGTCGGCGGCCTGGAGGGGCGCGCGCAGGACGAACGGGTGGCGCTCGCCGAGGGGGTGCTCGGCCAGGAGACGGTCGGCGCGGGCGGCATCGCCTACGGACTGCGCACCGTGCCCGTCGCCGTCGAGATCGCCCGTCGGGTGGCCCGGCTGGCGCCCGACGCCTGGGTCATCAACTTCACCAACCCGGCCGGACTGGTCACCGAGGCCATGTCCCGGCATCTCGGCGACCGGGTGATCGGCATCTGCGACTCGCCGGTCGGCCTCGGGCGGCGAGTCGCCCGCGTGCTCGGCGCGGACCCGGGGCGGGCGTGGATCGACTACGTAGGCCTCAACCACCTCGGCTGGGTGCGCGGACTGCGTGTGGCCGGCCGCGACCAACTCCCGCGCCTGCTCGCCGACTCCGAACTGCTCGGCTCCTTCGAGGAGGGCAGGCTCTTCGGCGCGGACTGGCTCCGGTCGCTGGGCGCGATCCCCAACGAGTACCTGCACTACTACTACTTCAACCGCGAGGCCGTAGAGGCTCACCGGGGGCCGGGGAAGACCCGCGGTGCCTTCCTGCGCGACCAGCAGGCCGGGTTCTACGAGGAGTTGCGGGACCCGAAGGCCGCCGCCCTCCCGGCCTGGAACCGCACGCGGGCCGAGCGCGAGGCCACCTACATGGCGGAGAACCGCGAGACGGCGGGGGCGGGGGAGCGGGAGGCCGACGACCTCTCCGGCGGCTACGAGAAGGTCGCCCTCGCCCTGATGCGGGCCATCGCACGCGACGAGCGCACCACGCTCATCCTCAACGTCCGCAACCGGGGCACCCTTTCGGTGCTGGACACGGAGGCCGTCATCGAGGTGCCCTGCCTGGTCGACGCCGGCGGCGCGCACCCGGTCTCGGTGGATCCGCTGCCCGGGCACGCGACCGGACTGGTCTGCGCGGTCAAGGCGGTCGAGCGCGAGGTGCTCGCCGCGGCCGGGTCGGGCTCCCGCGCGACGGCCGTGAAGGCCTTCGCGCTGCACCCGCTGGTCGACTCCGTGAACGTGGCCCGCCGCCTCGTCGACGGCTACCTCGCCGTCCATCCGGGCCTGGCGTACCTCAAATAGAGCGCCGGGCGGTCGGTCGCTCCCCCGTAGTGCGACCGACCGCGCCGTCCCCCGTTCCCCCGGTGGTCCCCCGTTTTCCCCGTTCCCCCCACCCTTGAGAGTCGCTGGTCGGGGCCCTGATACACCCCGGGCGGAAAATTTCCGGAAGAAGTTCCGGACGACGTCCCGCGCGGGGTGTCAGGCGCGGGCGCTCAGCCCGTGAAGCCCGCGGTGATGGAGGTGAACTGCCAGTTGTTCTGGCTGATGCCGGAGCAGTTCTCCGCCACGCCGCCGCCCGGGCACGGCCGGTCGCGGTTGACCGACCAGAAGGCGAGCCGGGCGATGTGGTGGCTGTTGGCCCAGTCGCGGACACTCGTCCAGATCGCCGTGGTCGTGTTCTCCTGCTGGTCGGACAGGCCGTTCATGCCGGAGATGCCGATGTGGGAGTAGGCGGTGGCGTCGTCCCAGCCGAAGGTCGACTTCAGCTTGGCCTTCAGGCCCTCGGCCGCGTTCACCGTGTTGCCGTACATGTCCGCACCGCCGCCGAAGTCGAACGGCATGATGGTGAAGACGTCGATGTCCGCGTTCAGCGACTTGGCCTGCTCGATGAGCCGGTTGCCGTAGTAGGTGGGCCCGGTCGTCGAGGTGCCGAAGGTCACGATCGTCTTCAGGCCGGGGTTGTTGGCCTTGACGGTCTTCAACGCGGTGAGGATCTTGGCCTGCACGGCCTCGTTCTCGAACTCGTCAGAGTTCTCGATGTCCATGTCGATCGCCTTCAGGCCGTAGGCGCTGATCACCTTCTGGATCGCCCCGGCGAGCGCGCTGGCGGAGGAGCAGTTGGCGCCGAGCTTGTTGCCGCTCCAGCCGCCGAACGAGGGGACGATGTCGCCGCCCGCCGAGCGGATCTGGTTGATGGCGGTCTGGTCGACGCCACCGGTCAGCGGGCGCTGGCTGTCCCAGGACGGGGTGCAGCCGCCCGAGTCGAGCACGAACGCCATCGTGAACCACTTGATGCCGGTCGCGCTCATCACCGAGGTGGGGCTCGGCGGGCTGCCCCAGCCCTCGTACAGATACGGAGCCGCCTGCTTGAAGCCGCTGGTGCCGCCGCCGCTGCCGGCGTCCGTGGTGACCGTGACGGCGTTCGAGGCGCCGGAGACGTTCCCGGCGGCGTCGCGCGCCTTGACCGTGAAGGTGTAGGAGGTGCTGGGCGACAGGCCGTTCACCGTGGCCGTCGTACCGGAGACGCTCAGCACCTGGCCGGAACCGCTGTAGACGTCGTACGCCGTCACACCCACGTTGTCCGTGGCCGCGTTCCACTTGAGCGACACGCTGGAGGACGTCTTGCCGGTGGAGGTCAGGCCCGTCGGCGCGGTCGGCGCCTGGGTGTCGCCGCCACCGCCGCCGGGGCCGTCCAGGCTGATGTCGTCGGCGTAGTAGGTGCCCTGCGCGTACCAGCCGTGGACGTAGACGTTCGCGCTGGTCTGGCCGGCGCCGGTGGTGAAGGAGACCGTCAGCTGGCTGTACGCCGACGGGGACGAGGTCCAGGTCGAGGCGCCGCCGTCGACGCCGAGGTAGACGTAGGAGCCGCGCACCCAGCCGCTGAGCTTGTACGTCGTGTTCGGCTGGACCGGGACGGTCTGGCTGCACTGGGCGGTGTCGCTCGACGTCACCGCGCCGGCTAGGGCCTTGGAGCCGCCGTGCACGGGGGAGGAGACGACCGAACCGAGGTTGCCGGTGCAGGTCCAGGGGGAGAGGCCGCCCGACTCGAAGCCGGGGTTGTTCAGGATGTTGGCCGCGTGGGCCGTGCCGGGCAGGGCGATGGCACCGGCAAGCGCCAGGGCCGCGGAGCCGAGCAGGGCGAGGAGCCGACGTCCGGGACGTCTCAGTGTGTCGCGCACGCTATCTCCCTGAAGATATGGGGGCGTTCGGGAGGTGCAGAGATGCAGTGGGATGCACGGCGAGACCGTGCGGGAGGTGCGCAACCAAGTTGGTATGGACCAATCCGGGTGTCAAGACATGACGCCGTGATTGGTCCCTACCAGTCCGGGGCGGGCTCCGCGCCGGACTCCCGGAGCCGCCGTGCGGGCCGCTATGCCGGAGCCGCCGTGCGGGCCGCCGTGGGCTGTGCGGGTATCCCGTGCCGCGGCCGGACCATCGCCTCGGGCCGCAGCGGACGCGGCCCCGACACCACCGTGTAGTCCTGTCCGAGGAACGGCGGCGCCACCACCCCGGGATCCTCACCGAGCGCCAACCGCACGGCGGCCCAGGGGGCGTTGATCCCGCACTGCGCGAGCTGGTGCAGTCCGCCCGCCGGGCGCGGGTTCACGTCGAGGAGCACCGGGCGGTCGCCGTACATCCGGAACTGGATGTTGGACAGATAGTGCAGCCCGAAGCCCTCCGCGATCCGCCGGGCGGGCTCCAGCCACTGCTCGTGCAGCGTGAAACCGCGGCGGCGGCCGTTCTTGGTGCGGCCCACGGCCAGCCGGATCCGGTTGTCCGGACCGGTCAGGCAGTCGACCGACACCTCCGGCTGCTCCAGCCGGGGCATCACCAGCCAGTCCACCGGACCGTCCGCCTGTTCCAGGGCCCGCAGGACCAGGTCCAGCGGGACGTGCGGTCCGGGGAAGCCGCTCAACTGCCGCAGCGAGAAGGGCGCGCGTGTGATGACGCGGAAGCCGACGCCGCCGGCGCCGGCTGCGGGCTTGAAGCACGCCAGATGCCCGGACTTCTCCAACTCCGTGACAGCCGTGATGAGTTCGCTTGCCGTACGGACCCGCCACCACGGCGGCACCGGCACGCCGATCGACCGGGCCGCCTCGTACGCCGTCGCCTTGTCCGCGAAGACGGCCACCGCTTCCGGCGTCGGCGCGAGCAGCACGGTGCCCACCGCCGCGAAGTCGGCGCGGTGCGCCACGATCGCGGCCTGGTTCAACCGCGGCACGAACACGTCGATACCGCGCCGCGCACACTGGTCGAGGGCGTACTCGACATAGCCGGCCGAGGAAAGACCCTCCGGTTCCAGCTCGGCGGTGTCAGCGGCGGCCAGTACGGGCGAGTCGGCGTCGCCGTGCGTGGCATGGATCTCGACGGCCCGGTCACCGGGGTTTCTCCGGAGCTGATCCATGAAGAACACGTTCTCCGCGTACGTGCGGTTGAGCCAGACGCGTACGCGGGAGACCATGCGGGCCGCCTTTCGGGGGTCGCGGGCAGGGCGAAGCCGGCCGAGCCCGGCCAGAGGGGAAGGAGGGACACCAAGCCGCCCTGCGCGAAAGGGAGTTGAGGCGGCGGTGTTGGGGCGATCATACGACCTCCGCAGAGCGGGTCGTGCCACTCGCGGACACGGTCGGTCCACCGCCGGCCCGCGTCCGTGACCGCTCCCGGACGCGCTTGTCTCCGTGCCGCCGGATGTGTTCTTGTGGTGCCCATCAGGTGGGTGACAGGGGGCGAGAAGTGACGGAAGAGGCCGGTGGGGCCGGGCGGCTGCTCGCCATCAGCGACATGCACATCGGCTACAGCGAGAACCGGGCCCTGGTCGAGCGGATGGCGCCCGAGCGGGACGACGACTGGCTGATCGTCGCCGGGGACGTCGCCGAGACCGTCGCGGACATCCGCTGGGCCCTGAAGACGCTGGCGAGCCGGTTCCGCAAGGTGGTCTGGGCCCCGGGCAACCACGAACTGTGGACCCATCCGAGCGACACCGTCACCCTGCGCGGCGTCGCCCGCTACGAGCACCTGGTCGAACTCTGCCGCGAACTGGGCGTGACGACCCCCGAGGACCCCTATCCCGTCTGGGAGGGACCCGGCGGCCCGGTGGCCGTGGCGCCGCTGTTCCTGCTGTACGACTACTCCTTCCTGCCGGCCGGCTGCGCGACCAAGGACGAGGGACTGGCCTACGCGCACGGCACCGGCGTCGTCTGCTCGGACGAGTTCCTGCTGCACCCGGACCCGTATCCGAGCCGTGAGGCCTGGTGCGCGGCCAGGGTCGCGGAGACCGAGCGCAGGCTCGCGGAGATCCCCGAGGACCTGCCGACCGTGCTCGTCAACCACTACCCGCTCCACCGGCACCCGACGGACGTCCTGTGGTACCCCGAGTTCGCCATGTGGTGCGGCACCCGGCGCACCGCCGACTGGCACCGCAGGTTCCGCGTGGCCGCCATGGTCTACGGCCACCTCCACATCCCGCGGACCACCCACCACGAGGGCGTCCGCTTCGAGGAGGTGTCGGTCGGGTACCCCCGAGAATGGCGGAAGCGCTCGGCACCGCCGGGCAGACCGCGCCGCATACTTCCCCTGGAGGTCGGAACCCGGTGATCGAGGACCTGCTGCCGGACTCGGTGGTGTCCGTGGAGGCGTACGGCGACGACGGGACCGACCTCGCCCCGCTCCATCCCGAGGAGCAGGCGGTGGTGGCGCGGGCGGTCGCCAAACGCCGGCGCGAGTTCGCCGGTGTGCGCGCCTGCGCCCGCCAGGCCATGGAGAAGCTCGGCGTGCCGCCGCAGCCCGTACTGCCCGGCGAGCGGGGCGCCCCGCGCTGGCCGGACGGGCTGACCGGCAGCATGACCCACTGCGACGGCTACCGCGCCGCCGCCCTGGTCCGCGCCACCGACCTGGCCTCCCTCGGCATCGACGCCGAACCCCACGCCCCGCTCCCCGACGGCGTGCTGTCCACCATCGCCCTGCCCGCCGAGCAGCGGCGTCTGGCGCAACTGGACGCGGTGCACCCCGGGACGCACTGGGACCGGCTCCTCTTCAGCGCCAAGGAGTCCGTCTACAAGGCCTGGTTCCCGCTCACCGGCAAGTGGCTGGACTTCGAGGAGGCGGACATCGAGGTGAGCACCACCACCGCGGGCCCGGCTCCTCGCGGTGAGTTCCGCGCCCGGCTGCTCGTCCCGGGGCCCGTGGTCGACGGACGGCGCCTCGGCCACTTCGAGGGCCGCTGGACCGTTGACCAGGACCTGGTGGTCACCGCGATTGCGGTCCCGCGCGCCTGAGGGTCACGGCGTCACGGCCCGGGGCACCAGCTGTGCAGGAGCCGGAAGAACTCCTCCTCGTTGCCCGTCAGGCCCGCCCGGGCCAGGGCCACTTCCGCCTCGGCGAGCACGGAGGGCGGGACCACCGGCGGGCGGCCGCCGCCCGGCGGGCCGTCGTCGAAGGCGGCGCGCACCGTGTGCAGGAGCCTGAGATAGGCCTGGACGGCGGTGCGTTCGTGGTCGGTCAGTACGGCGGTGGGCATGGTCGGCTCTCCCCGGTTTCGGCGTCACACGTTCGCCCGCCCGGTCGCCCGGACGGCGCACGGCGCCTCCGCACGGCGGTGACGCGTCCTCCAGCTTGCCGCCCACCACTGACAATGCCCTCGCGCTCCGCGCCGATTCCCCCACTCGGCTCGCCCCGGACGGCCGAGGGACGCCCGGATCCGCGCGGGGACGAAGCCGTCGGCCACGTACGGCACTTGCCGCGCGTCCCCGCCGAGCCACACGTGACTCCGAGGCATCACGACTCGGGGCGCTTGACGCTCTCCAGAAGCATGTCCAGCCACTCGGCGACCTTGTCGCGGTGCTGGTCGGTGGGAAGTTGCGCGGCCCGCCAGGCGATCCCGCGCACGCCGTGGTCCTGGAGCAGCCGCTCCAGCGGGTCGTCGGCCGCCGTGTCCACCTCCCGCTCGCGGTCGGCGAGCCGCTGGAGGAGTTCCTGCTCGGTGTGCTGGAGGGCCCCGGCGAGGGCCTCGGGGTCCTCGGCGGTGAGGAACCCGGCGTGCACCCGGAAGAAGCGCTGGATGGCGTCGCAGTGCTCCATCGTGGGGCGCCGGTCGCCGTTGATGAGGGCGCCCGCCTGCTGCCGGGACATGCCCGCGCCGTCGGCGATCTCCTGCTGGGTGTAGCGGCGTCCGTTCGGCTTCAGCCGGGTGCGGCGCAGCAGGTCGAGCCGCTGCAGGAAGCGGGCCTGCACGTCCGGCTCGCCCGCGGACCCGCCGCCGAGCAGGGTTCTGACCACGGGCTCCGGCACACCGGAGGCCGCGGAGAGGCGGTCGACGTGGAAGACCTCCGCCTGGGGCACGCCGAGCCGGTCGGCCAGCGCGGTGACGCGTGCGACGACGGCCGGCAGCGCGGCCGAGGCCGTGGCGCCCGGATCCTCGATGCCATCCGTCACCGACAGATCTCCTACGTCTCTCACAGGCTTCTCACAAAGGCGGGGTGCCGTGAACTTCCCGGAGGGTAACCGGTCGTTCGAACCCGCATCCAGGTCTCGCCACAATTGTGTCCAATTTCAGCCGTCAACCGGCGCGGAATGCCACGATAGTTGACACGCCTCATGGATGAGAAGCAGGATCAAGGTGCCGCGTGAAGGCCGCAGAGGCAAGAGGGGTGACCTCCCGATGGCACATCAGGCAGGAGGGCCGCGGCCGGCGCCGCGGGCCGTCCCCGTTCGTTCCGAGGCGCAGGCATACCTCCGGGACTACACCACGTTCCTGGAGGCCGTCCCCTTCCCGTCCCTCGTCGTCGACCAGGCGTGGGACGTGGTCCTGACGAACAGCGCCTTCACATCACTCTTCCGGGGTGTCGGCCCGCATCCGACGGCCATGCCGGGCGACAACTTCCTCCGGTTCGTCCTGTTCCACCCGGACGCGGGCACGGTCCTCGGCGAGCACGAGTCGCGCTGGTGCCTGCCGATGCTGGCGCACTTCGCCGCCACGGTGGAACGCAGCGGCCACGACCACGGGCTCCAGTCCATCCTCGAGGACATCGCCGAGGACCCCATCATGGAGGCCGCCTACCGGCAGGGGCTGCCGCACTGGATCCGCGCGGTCGGCGAGACGGCGGTCGTGTCGGACGGCGCGGTGCGTCCGCTGCTGCACCCCGACCCGCGCTGGGGCGCCACCGAGTGCCGCATCATCGAGGAGACCCCGGCGACCCTCCAGGAACTCGGCTACACCCGCCTCACGCTGGTACTTCGCGAGGCCCGCCGTCCCGCGCCCGCCCGGCGCGGACCGGGACGGGCCCGCCGCCCGGCCGGCCACCTGAGCGTGGTCACGGCCCCGGAGGGGTGACCCGGCACCGTCGGCGTTCAGGTCGCCGACGGCGCCGGGCCGCCCCGGCCCTTCCCGGGCGGTCACGAGGCCGCGATCACCAGGATCAGCGGTACGCCCCGGCACGGAATCAGCCGCTTTCCGGCGTGGGTCACGGGGTGGCCCCGCTCCAGCGCCGCGGAGAAGTCCGGACCCCTGGTCAGGGAGCCGGCCAGATGGGCCGGGTCGGCGGAGGCCGCCACGCGGCCGCGGGCGTTCACCAGGTGGGCGGGGCCGGGCAGCTCGCGCAGCAGGGGCAGTACGGCCCCCTCGAAGTGCCGTAGGTACACGTCCGCCGCGGCCACCCCGGCGAACCGGCCCGCCACCTGGACCGGCGCGGACAGGGTGAGGCTGTACTCGTCGGAGCACAAGTAGTCCACGTAGGGCCCGGCCACGGCCCGCAGCCCGGTGTCACGGGGCAGGGCGAACCAGTCCCAGTGGGTGTAGTCCGAGTACGCCGACTGCCGCGGATCCAGGTCGAGCAGCAACGGCCGCACATCCCCCCGCGCGGTGCACTGCCACCACTCCAGCCAGGCCGGCACGTCGGCCAGCAGCCCCGGCGCGGCGACGAAACCGGCCCCCGACACGAGCTCCTCGCGGGCCAGCCGCAGATGCAGTCCCGGTCGCAGCGCGGCGAGGTCGGCGCTCACCGGTGCGCGGCCCCCGGCGGCCACCCGCGCCAGCAGATCCGCCGTCTCGGCGCGGATCCCGGCGACCGCGTCGAAGACCGCCTCCAGGGTGCGGCCCACCCGCGCGGCGACGCGCTCCCCGGCGCACACCTCGCGTGTCGCGGTCGCCGCCCCGGCACCTGCGCGGCTCGTGCTCATGGCGTCCTCCAGCGGACAGGGCCGCGCGCCGTGTCGTCAGAGGCCCAGCCGCACGGCGATGAGTCGCGCCGCCGACTCCTGAACGCATCGCTCGGCGAGCGTACGGGCCGGATCACGGGCCCCATCCTGCACGGCGGAGACCACGGCGCGATGACGATCTGCGACTTCTTCACGATATTCGTCGTCGCCGAGCACCAGACACAGCAGCGCGCCGACCTCCGTCTGGAGCGCGATCTGCTCCCGGGTGAGCCGGGCGGACTGGGCGGCCGCCGCCAGCTCCACATGGAACCGGCCGTAGACCCGGCTGCGGGCCGCCGCGTCCCCGGCCCCCGCCAACTCTTCGACGGTGCGCAGCAGTCCGCCGAGATCGCCGGGTTCGGTGCGCTCGGCCGCGAGTGCGGCCGCCGCCCCCGACAGCGCGGCCCAGTGGTCGCTGAGGTCGCGCAGCTCCTCCGTGCTCCAGCCGCGCAGCCGGGTCTTCAGCCTTTCCTCGCCCGGGAGTTCGGGCAGAGAGACGAAGCTGCCGCCGCCGCGCCCGCGCCGGGTGACGACCAGACCCTGCTGCCGCAGCGCCATCAGTGCCTCCCGCAGGGTCACCGTGGACACGCCGAGCTGCCCGGCCAGTTCGCTCTCCCCAGGCAGTTGTTCCCCCTCCGCGAGCAGCCCGAGTTCGATGGCGTCGCCGATCCTGCGCACCACCGCGTCCACCCGCGCCCGGCTCTCGACCGGCGCGAAGACGACCCTGCGGGCACCGGCCCCACCCGCGTCCACGGTCCGGCGTGGGTCCCCGGCTCCGTTCTCGACGTGTCCCTGCTTCACGGCCACCACCTTGCCAGTTGACCCAAGTTTTACCTAGAGACGGTCTTGAGCTTTGAACTATGACTTCATAGGTTTCAGCTCAACGTTCGGAAGCGTCAGAAAGGTTCCCCATGGAGGGAGTTGCCGTCCGGCTGCAGGGCCTGCGCAGGACGTTCGGGGAGACGACCGCCGTGGCCGGGGTCGACCTGGAGATCCGGGACGGGGAGTTCTTCTCGATGCTCGGCCCCTCCGGCTCGGGCAAGACCACCGTCCTGCGCCTGATCGCCGGCTTCGAGGCCCCCGACGCGGGCCGCGTGGAGCTCGCCGGGCAGGAGGTCACCGGCCTCGCCCCCTTCGAACGGGACGTCCACACCGTCTTCCAGGACTACGCCCTCTTCCCCCACATGACCGTCGAGCAGAACGTCGGCTACGCCCTGAAGATCCGCAAAATACCCAAGGCGGAACGCCTCGCCCGCGCCCGCCAGGCCCTCGCCGAGGTGCGCCTCGAAGGCTACGGCGGACGGCGCCCGGCCGAACTCTCCGGCGGCCAGCGCCAGCGCGTCGCCCTCGCCCGCGCCCTGGTCGGCCGCCCCCGCGTCCTGCTGCTCGACGAACCGCTCGGCGCCCTCGACCTCAAGCTGCGCGAGCAGATGCAGGTCGAACTCAAGGCGCTCCAGCGGGAGGTCGGCATCACCTTCGTGTTCGTCACCCACGACCAGGAGGAGGCCCTGACGATGAGCGACCGCATCGCCGTCTTCCACCAGGGCCGCATCGAACAGGTCGGCACCCCCGCCGAGATCTACGAACGCCCGGCGACCCCGTTCGTCGCCTCCTTCGTCGGCACCTCCAACCTGCTGGAGGGCGAGTCGGCCCAGCGGATCCTCGGCGTCCCCGGAACCCACAGCGTCCGGCCCGAGAAGATCCGCGTCCTGAAGGAGTCCGCCGACGCCGACGAACCCGAGCAGGCGACCGTCACCGGCACCGTCGCCGAGGTCGTCTACCTGGGCGACTCCACCCGCTTCCTGGTCGACCTCGACACCGGCGGCCGTCTCACCGCGCTCCAGCAGAACCTGGAGACCTCCGCCGAGGACGTCGCCGCCTACCGCGGCACCCGGGTACGGCTGGCATGGCACCGCCGCCACGCCGTCCAGGTCCCCGACGCCCGCTGAGCAAGCACCACCGTTCCCCCGACCCATGGAGTACGTCGTGCGCCTGACCCGAACCCTCCAGACGGCGGCCGCCCTCACGCTGCTGCTCGCCGCCACCGCCTGCGGCTCCTCCGGCTCGGGGAGCGACACCGCCACCGGCCTCAACCCTCCCGACCTCAAGGCGCAGTCGGAACTCGGCAGGACCGAGGGCCGGGTCAACATCATCGCCTGGGCCGGCTACGTCGAGGACGGCTCCAACGACCCGAAGGCCGACTGGGTCACCGACTTCCAGAAGCAGACCGGCTGCCAGGTCCACTCCAAGGTCGCGGCCAGCTCCGACGAGATGGTCAAACTCATGAAGACGGGGGAGTACGACACCGTCTCCGCCTCCGGCGACGCCTCCCTGCGCCTGATCGCCTCCGGCGACGCGGCCCCGGTCAACACCGGCCTCGTACCGAACTACAAGGACGTCTTCGACGACCTGAAGATGCAGGCCTGGAACTCCGTCAAGGGCAAGGCCTACGGCATCCCGCACGGCCGCGGCGCCAACCTGCTGATGTACAACACCGAGAAGGTACGGCCCGCGCCCACCTCCTGGTCGGCCGTCTTCGACGACGCGGCGCGGTACAAGGGCCACGTCACGGCCTACGACTCGCCCATCTACATCGCCGACGCCGCCCTGTATCTCAAGGCCACCAGGCCCGAGTTGAAGATCAAGGACCCGTACGCGCTCGACCAGAAGCAGTTCGACGCCGCCGTAGCCCTGCTGAAGAAGCAGAACGCCGACGTCGGCGAGTACTGGGGCGACTACCTGCAGGAGGTCTCCGCGTTCAAGAGCGGGGACTCCCTGGTCGGCACCACCTGGCAGGTCATCGTGAACCTCGCCGCCTCCGAGGGCGCCAAGGTCAAGGCGTTCGTCCCCAAGGAGGGCGCGACCGGCTGGTCGGACACCTGGATGATCTCCGCGAAGGCCAAGCACCCCAACTGCGCCTACAAGTGGCTGGACTGGATCGTCTCCCCGAAGGTCAACGCCCAGGTGGCCGAGTACTTCGGCGAGGCCCCCGCCAACGCCAAGGCCTGCGAGCAGACCAGCGACAAGGGCTTCTGCGCCACCTACCACGCCGCCGACACCGGCTACTGGAAGCGGGTCGCCTTCTGGAACACCCCGATCCCGCAGTGCCTGGACGGCCGTACGGACGTCACATGCGTCCCGTACGCCAAGTGGGTGCAGGCCTGGACCGAGATCAAGGGCTGAACCATGACCGTCACCGCCCAGGCCGCCGGACGACAGGGCTCCAGGGCCGGCGTCCGGCGGCTGGCCGGGATGCTGCACCGCCGCCCCAGGCTGCGCCTCTCCCTGCTGCTGACCGCCCCGCTGCTGTGGCTGGCCGTGCTGTACCTCGGCTCGCTGACCGTGCTGTTCCTCTCCGCCTTCTGGACGACGAACTCCTTCACCTCCGAGGTCGTCAAGGTCTGGTCGCTGGACAACTTCCGGGCCCTGCTGACGACTTCCGTCTTCCACCAGGTGATCCTGCGCAGCGTCGGCGTGGCCCTCGCGGTCACCGCCCTGTGCGCGCTGATCGCCTTCCCGCTCGCCTTCTGCACCGCGCGCGTCGCCCGGCCCCGGTGGCGGCCCCTGCTCGTCGTCGCCATCCTCACGCCGCTGTGGGCGAGTTACCTGGTCAAGGTGTACGCCTGGCGGCTCATCCTGTCCCAGGGCGGGCTCGCCGACTGGATGCTTCGGCCGTTCGGGCTGAGCGGCCCCGGATACGGCCTGGCGGCCGCCCTCATCACCCTGACCTACCTCTGGCTGCCGTACATGATCCTGCCGATCCACACCGCCCTCGAGCAGTTGCCGGCCAACCTGCTCGACGCGTCCGCCGACCTCGGGGCGCGTCCCTGGCGCACCTTCCGGTCGGTGGTGCTGCCCATGGTCCTGCCCGCGGTCGCCGCCGGGTCCGTCTTCACCTTCTCGCTCAGCCTCGGCGACTACATCACCGTGCAGATCGTCGGAGGCAAGACCCAGATGATCGGCAACCTCGTCTACTCCAACATCGAACTCAACCTGCCCATGGCCGCCGCGCTCGGCACGGTACCCGTCGTCGTCATCGTGCTCTACCTGCTGGCGATGCGGCGCACCGGCGCCCTCAGCAGCCTCTGACCGTCCTCGGCAGCCTTCCCTGGGGGGTGTACCACATCATGCAGCTCTCCCGTGGCGCGCGCGTCGCGCTGCGCGCCGCCGCCGCCTTCGGCTTCGCGGTGATCTACGTCCCGCTCCTGCTGGTCCTCGTCAACTCCCTCAACCCGGACCGCAGCGCTAGCTGGCCGCCGCCCGGCCTGACCCTGCACTGGTGGTCGGTGGCCTGGGCCAACTCGGGCGCGCGCGGCGCCGTCTGGGTCTCGGTGAAGGCGGGCCTGGGCGCGACCGCGATCGCGCTGATCCTCGGCACGCTCATCGCCTTCGCGGTGGCCCGGCACCGCTTCTTCGGCCGCGACACCCTGTCCTTCGTGGTCGTGCTGCCGATCGCGCTGCCCGGCATCGTCACCGGCATCGCCCTGAACTCCGCCTTCTCCACGGTGCTCAGGCCGCTCGGTGTGGGCCTCGGCCTGTTCACCGTGGTCGTCGGGCACGCCACGTTCTGCATCGTCGTGGTCTTCAACAACGTCGTGGCCCGGCTGCGCCGCACCTCCGGCTCGTACGAGGAGGCGGCGATGGACCTCGGCGCGAACACCTTCCGCGCCTTCGTCGACGTCACCTTCCCGCTGGTGCGCTCGGCGCTGTTCGCCGGCGGCCTGCTCGCCTTCGCCCTGTCCTTCGACGAGGTCGTGGTCACCACCTTCACCGCGGGACCCGGCGTCGAGACCCTGCCCATCTGGATCTTCAACAACATGACCAGACCCCAGCAGGCCCCAGTGGTCAACGTCGTGGCAGCCGTCCTGGTCCTCCTCTCCGTCATCCCGATCTACATAGCCCAACGCCTGTCCTCGGACACGGCGACGGAGAGCAGGATCTAGCGCCCTCGCAGGACAGAGGCGTCACTCCTTTACGCAAGCAGCTTGCGTTTCTTGCGCTACGCTTGCGTGTATGACGCGACGACTTGCGGAAGTGGCGAAGAAGGTCGGGGTCAGTCAGGCCACGGTCAGCCGGGTGCTCAACGGGAAGCCCGGAGTGTCCGACGCCACCCGGCAGGCGGTGCTCTCCGCGCTGGACGTGCTCGGGTACGAGCGACCGACGCAACTGCGCGGCGAGCGGGCCCGGCTGGTGGGCCTGGTCCTGCCCGAGCTGCAGAATCCGATCTTCCCGGCCTTCGCGGAGGCCATCGGCGGCGCGCTGGCCCAGCTCGGGCTCACCCCGGTGCTGTGCACCCAGACCAAGGGCGGGGTCTCCGAGGCGGACTACGTCGAGCTGCTGCTGCAACAGCAGGTCTCCGGCGTCGTGTTCGCCGGCGGCCTGTACGCCCAGGCGGACGCGCCGCACGACCACTACCGGCGGCTCGCCGAGCGCAACATCCCCGTGGTACTGGTCAACGCGGCCATAGAGGACCTCGGTTTCCCCGCGGTGTCCTGCGACGACGCGGTCGCCGTCGAGCAGGCCTGGCGCCATCTCGCATCCCTGGGGCACGAGCGGATCGGCCTGGTGCTCGGGCCGGGCGACCATGTGCCGTCGGCCCGGAAGCTGGCCGCGGCCCGCGCCCTCGCGGGCGACCTGCCCGAGGAGTACGTGGCCCGGGCGATCTTCTCCATCGAGGGCGGTCACGCGGCCGGGGCCAAGCTGATCGACCGCGGGGTGACCGGCCTCATCTGCGCCAGCGACCCGCTCGCGCTGGGCGCCGTACGCGCAGCCCGGCGCAAGGGACTCGACGTGCCCGGCCGGATCTCCGTCGTGGGCTACGACGACTCCGCGCTGATGAACTGCACGGAACCGCCGCTCACCACCGTGCGCCAGCCCATCGAGTCGATGGGCAAGGCCGCGGTCGAACTGCTCAACGCGCAGATCGGCGGCACCTCCGTACCGGCCGACGAGCTGCTGTTCGAGCCAGAACTCGTGGTTCGTGGCTCCACCGCGCAAGCACCACGTGCCTGAGATCCAATAGATCCTCTTCACTGTCAAATAATTACAGATTCTGCGCGACATCTTGCGAAGCCCTGTCGCCGGTGCTTGAGTGTGCGGCGCCCACAGCTCCTGTCCAGAGGGGTCCACCGATGTCAAGCACCGGCTTCCGCCGCACCTTCGCGGCGATCGGCGTCTGTTCCTCCCTTGCCCTCGTCGCCACGGCCTGCGGGTCGTCGGACGACGGGTCGTCCGGCGGCAAGACCCGCATCACCGTCAACTGCGAGCCGCCCAAGAGCGCCAAGGTCGACCGGAAGTTCTTCGAGGAGGACATCGCCTCCTTCGAGAAGCGGAACCCGGACATCGACGTCGTCGCGCACGACGCCTTCCCCTGCCAGGACCCGAAGACGTTCGACGCCAAGCTGGCCGGCGGCCAGATGGAGGACGTCTTCTACACCTACTTCACCGACGCCAGGCACGTCGTGGACATCAACCAGGCCGCCGACCTCACCCCGTACGTCAAGGAGCTGAAGAGCTACGACACCATCCAGCAGCAGTTGCGCGACATCTACACCGTCGACGGGAAGGTCTACGGCATCCCGCGCACCGGCTACTCGATGGGCCTGATCTACAACCGCAAGCTCTTCGAGAAGGCGGGCCTCGACCCCGACAAGCCGCCGGCCACCTGGGAGGAGGTCCGCGCCGACGCCAAGAGGATCGCCGCGCTCGGCGGCGGCACCGTCGGCTACGCCGACTACAGCGCCCAGAACCAGGGCGGCTGGCACTTCACCGCCGAGCTGTACTCGCAGGGCGGCGACGTCGTCGACGCCGACGGCAAGAAGGCCACCGTCGACACCCCCGAGGGCCACGCCGTGCTCCAGAACCTGCACGACATGCGCTGGACCGACGACTCGATGGGCAGCAAGCAGCTCCTCGTCATCAACGACGTGCAGCAGATGATGGGTTCGGGCAAGCTCGGCATGTACCTCTCCGCCCCCGACAACATCCCGATCCTGGTCAAGGAGAAGGGCGGCGACTACAAGGACCTGGCCCTCGCCCCGATGCCCGGCGGCAAGGGCACGCTCATCGGCGGCGACGGCTACATGTTCAACAGGAAGGCCACGCCCGAGCAGATCCGCGCCGGCCTCAAGTGGCTCGACCACATGTTCCTCACCCCCGGCGAGGGCTTCCTCGGCGACTACGCCCGCGCCAAGAAGAACGACGGCCCGGTCGGCCTGCCCGAGCCGCGCCTGTTCACCGGCGCCGCCGACGCCAAGGACCAGGAGGTCAAGAAGGCCAACGCGAACGTCCCGGTGGAGAACTACCAGGCCTTCCTCGACGGCAACAAGAACCTCCGGCTCAAGATAGAGCCGCCGAACGCCCAGCAGATCTACTCCGTCCTCGACGGGGTCGTCTCCGCCGTCCTCACCAAGAAGGACGCGAACATCGACCAGCTCCTCAAGGACGCCTCCGGCAAGATCGACAGCATCCTGGCCCGGAGCTGACGGCGATGACGAAGACGGCAGCGCGGCGATCCGCCCCGGCGGTCGCCGTACGCTCCCTCCCGGCGCCGCCCCCGGCAGGGGACCGGAGGCGGCGGCGACTGCGTGACCAGGTGCACGCCTACGGATTCCTCCTCGGCGGCCTCGTCTGCTTCGCCCTGTTCTCCTGGTACCCGGCGATCCGCGCGGTCGTGATCGCCTTCCAGAAATACACGCCGGGCTCGGAGCCCGAGTGGGTCGGCACCGCCAACTTCACCCGCGTCCTGCACGACCCGGAGTTCACGGCGGCCTGGCGCAACACGCTCACCTTCACGCTGCTGGCCCTGCTCATCGGCTTCGCCGTCCCGTTCGTCCTCGCCCTGGTCCTCAACGAACTCCGCCACGCCAAGGCCTTCTTCCGGGTCGTGGTCTACCTGCCGGTGATGATCCCGCCGGTGGTGAGCGCCCTGCTCTGGAAGTGGTTCTACGACCCCGGCGCCGGCCTCGCCAACGAGGCGCTGCGCTTCCTGCACCTGCCCACCTCGAACTGGACCAACGGCGCCGACACCGCCCTGCTCTCCCTGGTGATCGTGGCGACCTGGGCCAACATGGGCGGCACCGTACTGATCTACCTCGCCGCGCTCCAGTCCATCCCCGGCGAGCTGTACGAGGCCGCGGAACTGGACGGCGCGAACCTCCTCCAGCGCGTACGGCACGTGACGATCCCGCAGACCAGGTTCGTCATCCTCATGCTGATGCTCCTCCAGATCATCGCCACCATGCAGGTGTTCACGGAACCGTTCGTCATCACCGGCGGCGGCCCGGAGAACGCCACGGTCACCGTCCTCTACCTGATCTACAAGTACGCCTTCCTCTACAACGACTTCGGCGGGGCCTGCGCGCTCAGCGTGATGCTCCTGGTGCTGCTCGGCGCGTTCTCCGCCGTCTACCTGCGGTTCACCCGCTCCGAGGGGGACGCATGAGCACCCGGACCCTGATCTCCCCGGCCGTCCTGGCCCGCCCGCGCGGCAAGGCCGTCTACTGGACCGTGTTCACCGGCGTCGTCCTGCTCTTCGCGCTCGCCTTCCTCTTCCCCGTCTACTGGATGGCGACCGGCGCGATGAAGTCGCCCGACGAGATCGCCCGGACCCCGCCCACCCTGCTGCCGGGGCGCTGGCACCTCGGCGGCTTCACCGACGCCTGGGAGCTGATGCAGCTCCCGCAGCACCTGTGGAACACGGTCGTACAGGCCGCCGGCGCCTGGGCGTTCCAGCTGGTGTTCTGCACCGCCGCCGCCTACGCCCTGTCCAGGCTGAGACCCGCCTTCGGCAAGGTGGTCCTCGGCGGCATCCTCGCCACCCTCATGGTCCCGGCGCAGGCCCTCGTCGTACCGAAGTACCTGACGGTCGCCGACCTGCCGCTGATCCACACGAGCCTGCTCAACGACCCCCTCGGGATCTGGCTGCCGGCCGTCGCCAACGCCTTCAACCTCTACCTCCTCAAACGGTTCTTCGACCAGCTCCCGCGGGACGTGCTGGAGGCCGCCGAGATCGACGGCGCCGGACGGCTGCGCATCCTGTGGTCGGTGGTGCTGCCGATGTCCCGGCCGGTCCTCGGCGTAGTCTCGATCTTCGCGCTGGTCGCCGTGTGGCAGGACTTCCTCTGGCCGCTGATGGTCTTCTCCGACACCGACAAGCAGCCGATCAGCGTGGCCCTCGTCCAGCTTTCGCAGAACATCCAACTGACCGTGCTGGTCGCCGCGATGGTGATCGCCAGCATCCCGATGGTCGCCCTGTTCCTCGTCTTCCAGCGGCACATCATCGCCGGGATCAGCGCCGGCGGCACCAAGGGCTGACACGGCCCCCCCTCGACAGAAAGGCACGCACTGTGGGACAGCCCACCCATGCCCGCAAGCAGACCGACTGGTGGCGGTCCGCCGTCATCTACCAGGTCTACGTGCGCAGTTTCGCGGACGGTGACGGGGACGGCACCGGCGACCTCGCCGGAGTCCGCGCGAAGCTCCCTTACCTCGCCGAACTCGGCGTGGACGCCCTCTGGTTCACCCCGTGGTACCTGTCGCCGATGAAGGACGGCGGCTACGACGTCGCCGACTACCGGGCCATCGACCCGGCCTTCGGAACCCTCGCCGAGGCGGAGAAACTGATCTCGGAGGCCCGGGAACTGGGCATCCGCACCATCGTCGACGTCGTACCCAACCACGTCTCCGACCAGCACCCCTGGTTCCGCGCCGCGCTCGCCGCGCCGCCGGGCGGCCCCGAGCGCGAGCTGTTCCACTTCCGCCCCGGGCGCGGGGAACACGGCGAACTGCCGCCCAACGACTGGCCGTCCCAGTTCGTCGGCTCCACCGAACCGGTGTGGACCCGGCTGCCCGACGGCGACTGGTACCTGCACCTGTTCACGCCCGAGCAGCCCGACCTCAACTGGGACCACCCCGCGGTCCGCCAGGAGCACGAGGACATCCTGCGCTTCTGGTTCGAGCGGGGCGTCGCTGGCGTCCGCATCGACTCGGCCGCCCTGCTCGCCAAGGACCCCGAGCTGCCGGACCTCGTCGAGGGCCAGGACCCCCACCCGTTCGTCGACCGCGACGAACTCCACGACGTCTACCGCTCCTGGCGGTCCGTGGCCGACGCCCACGACGGCGTCTTCGTCGGCGAGGTGTGGCTGCCCGACCCCGAGCGTTTCGCCCGCTACCTGCGCCCCGACGAACTCCACACCGCCTTCAACTTCTCCTTCCTGTCCTGCCCCTGGGACGCCGGACGGCTGCGGGAGTCCATCGACACGACGCTCGCCGAGCACGCCCCCGTGGGGGCGCCCGCCACCTGGGTGCTGTGCAACCACGACGTCACCCGCACGGTCACCCGCTACGGCCGCGCCGACACCGGCTTCGACTTCGCCGCCAAGGCCTTCGGCACCCCCACCGACCTGGCCCTCGGCGCGCGCCGGGCCCGGGCCGCCGCCCTGCTGTCCCTCGCCCTGCCCGGCGCGGTCTACGTGTACCAGGGCGAGGAACTCGGCCTTCCCGAGGCCGACATCCCCCTCGACCGCATCGAGGACCCGATGCACTTCCGCTCCGGCGGCACCGACCCCGGCCGCGACGGCTGCCGGGTCCCGCTGCCCTGGACGGCCGACGCACCGCACGCCGGCTTCGGCTCCGGCGCGGAACCGTGGCTGCCGCAACCGGCCGGCTGGCCCGCGTACGCCGTCGACCGGCAGCAGAGCGACCCCACGTCCATGCTCACCCTCTACCGCGAGGCCATCCGCCTCCGCCCGGCCTTCGGCGACGCCCCCCTGACCTGGCTGCCCGCCCCCGAAGGCGTCCTCGCCTTCACCCGGGCCGACGGCGCGACCTGTGTCGTCAACCTCGCCGCCACCCCCGCAGAACTCCCCGCCCACACCGAACTCCTGCTGAGCAGCGGCCCGTTGGACGAGACCGGCCGGCTCCCGCAGGACACGGCGGCCTGGCTGCGCGCCTGAGCCCGCGCAGCCCGCCCGCCGCGACGCACCGCGCTATCCCCGTACCCCCCACCACGAAGGGATCAGCACATGCACGCGACCACCAGGGCCGGATCAGCCCGGCGCCGCCTGCCGGCCATCGGGGCGAGCGTCGCCCTCGCCGCCGGCATGCTCGTCACCCTCGGCGCGCCCGCCGCCCACGCCGCGGCGGGCGCCACCCTCCCCTTCACCTCGGTCGAGGCCGAGTCCGCCACCACCACCGGGACCAGGATCGGGCCGGACTACACCCAGGGCACGCTCGCCTCCGAGGCATCCGGGCGCCAGGCCGTCCGGCTGTCCACCGGGCAGCGCGTGGAGTTCACCGTGCCGCGCGCCGCCAACGCCGTGAACGTCTCCTACAGCGTCCCCGACGGCCAGTCCGGCACGCTCAACGTGTACGTCAACGGCACGAAGCTGAGCAAGACGCTCGCGGTCACCTCGAAGTACTCGTACGTCGACACCGGGTGGATCGCCGGCGCCAGAACGCACCACTTCTTCGACAACACGCGGCTGCTGCTGGGCCAGAACGTCCAGCCAGGCGACAAGGTCGCCGTGGAGGCCGCGAACGTCCAGGTCACCGTGGACGTCGCCGACTTCGAGCAGGTCGCCGCGGCCGCCACCCAGCCCGCCGGATCGGTCTCCGTCACCTCCAAGGGCGCCGACCCCAGCGGCCAGGGCGACTCCACCCAGGCCTTCCGGGACGCCATCTCCGCCGCGCAGGGCGGCGTGGTGTGGATCCCGCCGGGCGACTACCGGCTCACGTCCTCCCTGAACGGCGTCCAGAACGTCACCCTCCAGGGCGCGGGCAGCTGGTACTCGGTCGTGCACGCCTCCCGCTTCATCGACCAGTCCAGCTCCTCGGGGAATGTGCGCATCAAGGACTTCGCCGTCATCGGCGAGGTCACCGAGCGCGTCGACTCCAGCCCCGACAACTTCGTCAACGGCTCGCTCGGGCCGAACTCCTCCGTCTCCGGCATGTGGCTCCAGCACCTGAAGGTCGGCCTGTGGCTGATCGGCAACAACGACAACCTCGTCGTCGAGAACAGCCGCATCCTCGACACCACCGCCGACGGCCTCAACCTCAACGGCACCGCCAAGGGCGTGAAGATCCGCAACAACTTCCTGCGCAACCAGGGCGACGACTCGCTCGCCATGTGGTCGCTGTACGGGCCGGACACCAACAGCAGCTTCGAGAACAACACCATCTCGCAGCCGAACCTCGCCAACGGCATCGCGATCTACGGTGGCACGGACATCACGGTGAAGGACAACCTGATCTCCGACACCAACGCCCTCGGCAGCGGCATCGCCATCTCCAACCAGAAGTTCCTCGACCCCTTCTCGCCGCTGGCCGGCACCATCACGGTCGACGGCAACACGCTGGTGCGGGCCGGCGCGATGAACCCCAACTGGAACCACCCGATGGGCGCGCTGCGCGTCGACTCCTACGACAGCGCCATCAACGCCACCGTCCGTGTCACCAACACCACGATCACCGACAGCCCGTACAGCGCCTTCGAGTTCGTCTCGGGCGGCGGCTACGGGTATTCGGTCAAGGGCGTCACCGTGGACGGCGCGACCGTGAAGAACACCGGCACGGTCGTCGTCCAGGCCGAGGCCCAGGGCGCGGCGACCCTCCGCAACGTCACCGCCACCGGCGTGGGCGCGGCGGGCATCTACAACTGCCCCTACCCGGCCAACTCGGGCAGCTTCGCGCTGACCGACGGCGGCGGCAACTCCGGCTGGAACACCACCTGGTCGGACTGCTCGACCTGGCCGAAGCCCGGCCAGGGCAACCCCGACCCCGACCCGGGCCGCAACCTCGCCAAGGGCCGCCCGGCCACCGCCACCGGCTCCCAGGACGTCTACACCCCGGGCAACGCGGTGGACGGCAACGCCAGCACCTACTGGGAGTCCACCAACAACGCCTTCCCGCAGTCCCTGACGATCGACCTGGGCTCGAACCAGGCCGTACGGCGACTGGTCCTGAAGCTGCCGCCGTCGTCGGCCTGGGGCGCCCGCACCCAGACCATCACCGTCCAGGGCAGCACCGACGGCTCGTCCTACTCCACCGTCGTCGGCTCCCAGGGCTACCGCTTCGACCCGGCCACCGGCAACACGGCCACCGTGTCCCTGCCGAGCAACACCAACCTCCGCTGGCTCCGCCTGACCGTCAGCGCCAACACCGGCTGGCCGGCGGGCCAGTTCAGTGAAGTGGAGGCCTACCTGACCCCGTGACCGCAGCCGTCCCGGGCTTCGCCGCCAGGAGCGGATTCCGCGAGGCGGCGAAGCCCGGGCCCGTCCGTGTGCACTGTGATCATGGTCACGCCATTCTGAGGATATCTCGTGGACGCCTTGGGGATGCCTTTGAAGATCTTTTAGAACTTGATCTTCGAGGTGGGACTCCGTGCGTCCGGCACGTCCGTTTGTTGTCGCTGTTGCATTCGCGTTGGCCGTGTTGGCCGGTACCGAACAGGCCGCGCTCGCGGTGGACCAGCGGACGGGAGGCGGTTCCGGGGAGGAGGCTCCCGAGCAGCGGTGGGGTTCCGCCGCCGGTCGCGGCCATTCCGTCGCCGCGGATGCCACGGACGCCTCGGCGACCGTGACCAGCCACCTGGGTGGCGCGGACGACGGCAGGGAGATCGGCGTCCGGGCGGGCAACTACGTCACCGCGGCCACGGACGCGGCGGTGTCCACCGTCGGGCCGGAACTTTCGGTCACCCGCACCTACCACTCCCTCGACCCCCGCACGGACGGTGCGTTCGGCTCCGGCTGGTCCACGCGCAGGGACATGCGGGTCCGCGAGGAACCGGAGACGTCGACGGCGCTGGTGACGCTGTCGGACGGCTCCCAGGCGCGGTTCGGCCGCAACCCCGACGCCACCTACGCCGGGCCGTCGGGCGGTGCGCTCACTCTCACGCGCCGAGAGGAAGGCTGGACGCTGCGGGAACGCTCCGGCACCACCTACCACTTCATGCCCAGCGGCGTACTGGCCCGGATCGCCGACGTGGCGGGCCGTACGCAGAGCGTCGCGCACGAGGCGGAGGACGGCGGCCCGGTCAAGAAGGTCACCGACACCCTCTCGGGCCGTTCTCTGTCCTTCACTTGGTCCGGCGGACACGTCAAGTCGGTGACGACGAGTGCTGTGGACGCGAATACCCCCGGGCTCACCTGGAACTACCACTATGACGGCGATCGGCTGACCAAGGTGTGCCCGCCGTCGACCACCAAGTGCACGGTCTACGAGTACGGCGACGGCTCCGTCTACCGCAGCGGTGTCCTGGATGCGGGCCCCACGTCGTACTGGCGTCTGGGCGAGAGAGAAGAGGCGACGGCGACCAGTGAGGCGGTCTCCCGAACCGGCCTGAACGAGGCCGTCTACCGTGACGTTCAGCTCGGCACCGACTCCGCCGTCGCCGGGACGACGGACACCTCCGCCGGCTTCGACGGGACGGACTCGGTGGTCGAACTGCCTGCCGACACGCTGAAGGCGGCGGCTTACCCTGCGGTCGAGCTGTGGTTCAGGACCAGCACTCCGAAGGGCGTGTTGATCAGCTTTCAGGAGTGTGAGATCGGTGAGAAACCGATGTCCTCCTGGCGTCCGGTGCTGAACATCGATCCGTCCGGGAAGCTGCGCGGTGAGTTCCGCCGGTCCGGTGTCAGCGGTGCCACCGGCCCCATCACGTCCAGTGCCGTGGTGACCGACAACGTCTGGCACCATGCGGTGCTGTCAGCGACGGCGACCGGCCAGACCATGTATCTGGACGGCAGTCGGGTCGGCTCCATCGAGGGTACGGTGGCGGACCAGTCCCGGGACTACGCCTACCTGGGAGCCGGCTACGCGAGTGACAGCTGGATGGGTGTTCCCAACGGCGCATACCACTTCAAGGGTCAGATGGACGAAGTCGCCATCTACCACCACCCGCTGGACGCGGCCACGGTCGCCGAGCACTACGCGGCCAGGGCCGCGATCGGCCAGATGACCAAGGTCACTCTGCCGTCCGGTCGAGTGCATGCCACCGCCGTCTACGACTCTGTCAGCGGTCGGCTGACCCAGCACACCGACGAGAACGGCGGCACCTGGAACATCTCCTCCCCCTCGTATGCGACCGCCTCGTCCTCGTACGCGGAGACGATCCAACGCACTGGCCCCACCGGCTACTGGCGACTGGGCGAGCGCAGCGGCGCGCAGGCCGCAAGCCCCCTGGGCGACGGCTTGACCGGTGCCTACCTGGACGGTGTGCGGCTGGGCGGCCCGGGCATCTTCGCCGACGGCGACGACACAGCCGCGAGTTTCGCCGGTGACGGTGCGGTCGAGGTTCCTGCCGAGTCGCTGGGCAAGGGCACGTCGATGTCGGTGGAGTTGTGGTTCAGGACCAGCGATTCCGGCGTGCTGGCCACCCACCAGAACACCGAGTTCGGGGACACCCCGACCGGCTGGCGGCCCGTGCTGGTGATCGACTCCGCCGGCAGGCTGCGCGGCAAGTTCACGCCCAGCGCGAGCAGCATCCTGTCCAAGCAGGCGGTCAACGACAACAAGTGGCACCACGTCCTGCTCACCGGCAACGAGGGTGTCCAGGTGCTCTTCGTGGACGGCGACTATCAAGGGCAGACGGCCAGTGGTGTCGAGACCCTGCGTCACACCCATGTGTTCATCGGTGGCGGCTACGCCTCCAGCGGATGGGACGGGCAGGCGAGCGACTACCGCAACTTCACCGGTCAGATCGACGAGGTTGCCTTCTACGACAAGGCCTTGGTCCCCCTGAGCCAGGTCACCAAAGCCGACGGCTCGAAGAGCTGGATGTACATCCCGTTGTTCTTCCCGGGCAGCACCGACACGCCCAACCTGCACATGCAGGCCCGTACCGCCCTGGTCAAGGGCACGGGCGACCGGTACCGGGGCGTTGTCGTCGCGGACGCGCCGGCCGCGTACTGGCGGCTGGGCGAGACCTCCGGTACCACGCTGCGCAGTGAGGTGGGCGGCCCGGACGTGAACGCCGACTTCCGCCTGGACCAGGGCACCCTGCGCCAGTCCACACTGGCCGTCACTGGTGTGTTCGGGCCCGGGGACAACCGCGCGGTTCGCCTCGGCAACGGTGGTTCCATCGAAGTGCCCGGCTCCCTTCCCGAGGGGACGACCGATCTGTCGGGGGAGATGTGGTTCCGCACCTCGACCCCGTCGGCCGTGCTGCTGGGATTCCAGGACGCACCGATCGGTCAGACCCCGGCCGCTTCCTGGCGGCCCGTCCTCAACATCGACCCGTCCGGCAAACTGCGTGGTGAGTTCCGCCAGCTCGGAGTGTCCGGCGCGCAGGGCCCCATCACCTCGACCATGACGGTCACCGACGGCAAGTGGCACCATGTCGTCCTCAGCGGTGACTCCACCCGGCAAACGCTCTACCTGGACGGTGTGAAGATCGGCTCCATCACCGGACCGATCGACAACCAGTCCCGCCCGTATGCGTACATCGGGGCGGGTTACGCCAGCAGCAGCTGGATGGGGGTGAGCAGCGGAACCTACTACCTGCAGGGTGACATCGACGAACCCGCCTTGTACCGCAGGGCGCTTACCGCGGACGAGGTCTCCGCCCACTACCGGGCACAAGCCGAGGGCACCGACTCGGGCCTGACGGCCACGATCACCCTCACCGACCCGAAGCAGAAGACCAGCAAGGCCGCGTACGACGTCCTGCACGGCCGGCGTGTCGTCTCCCGCACCGACGCCACGGGCGCGGTCACGTCGTACGCCTACGACACGGGCGGCTTCCTGCACACGGTCACCGACCCCAACGGGCATGCCACCGTCACCGGCCACGACGCGCGCGGCAACGTGGTGTCGACCACGACCTGCCGGGACACCGACTCCTGCTGGACGAGTTTCTCCTCCTACCACCTCAACAGCGGTGACCCGCTCGACCCGCGCAACGACAAACCGCTGAGCTATCGCGACCAACGGTCGAGCGACTACCGCGATGACCGCTACCGCATCGCCTACACCTACAACTCCCTCGGCCTGCCCCTCACCGCGGTCCGCCCGGACAACAGCACGGCCTCCACCGCCTACACCGCCGGCACCGAGACCGCGGTCGGCGGCGGCACGACCCCGGCCGGCCTGGTGTCTACGCAGACCACACCAGGTGGCGCGAAGACGTCGTACCGCTATTACGCCGACGGCGACCTGGCCGAGGTCACCTCACCGTCCGGGCTGGTCACGAAGTACACGTACGACGGACTGGGCCGGAAGACATCCGAGAAGCAGACCTCCGACAGCTTCCCCGACGGCGTGACCACGAGCTACGGATACGACGCGGCCTCCCGTGTCGTCACCGAGTCCGGCGCCGGGGTGAAGAACGAGATCACCGGTACCACCCACACCGCGAAGATCATCCGCGACTACGACGAGGACGGCAACCTGCTGTCCGAGACGACGAAGGACACCACCGGCGGCGACACCGAACGCACCGCTGCCTACCACTACGATGCGCACGGCCTCAACGACCGTGTCACCGACGCCGAGCAGAACACCACCCTGCTCGAACACGACGAACTGGGCCGTGTCACCGGGATGACCGACCCGGCGGGTACGCACTTCACGTACACCCACACCGCTCGCGGACAGCACGCCACCACTGTCCTGAACGGCTGGACGGGCGACCCGTCGGGCACCACCCGAGATCTGACCATGGTGTCCAACGCCTACGACCCGGCCGGGCGCCCGGCCTCCACGACCGACGCGATGGGCGCCACCAACGCCTACACCTACTTCGCCGACGACCTGCTCGCCACCAGCACGGCCAAGCAGGTCACCCAGGCCGACGGTACGAAGCACGACATCGTCCTGGAGTCCAACACCTACGACCCGGCAGGCAACCTGACCCGGCAGGTCACCCGCGGCGGCAAGACCACACAGACGTACACGGTGGACGCGCTGGGCCGCACCAGGAGCAGTGTTCTCGACCCGGGCGGCCTGAACCGGACGAGCACCTTCACCTACGACGGCGACGACCGGCTGAAGGAGCAGACGCAGACTGTCTCCGGGACCAAGAAGCTCGCGACGACCGCGGAATACGACCCCGCGGGCAACCTGACGCGACAGACCGTCACCGATGGCACCAGCACCCACACCACGACCGGAACCTACGACCAGCGCGGTCTTCCGCTGACCACGGTCAGCCCGTGCGGAAACGTCACCGGCGCCGACGCGTCCGCGTACACCACCACCTACCGCTACGACGCGCTCGGCCGCCTGGTGCAGCAGACCGCCCCGGCCGTCCAGTCCGAGGAAAGCGGCGGCACGGCCACCACGGTCACGCCGACCACACTGACCGGCTACAACGCCTTCGGTGAGGTCACCGAGACGAAGGACGCCCGGGGGAAGGTGGCCCGCGCCGAGGTCGACCGGCTCGGCCGCACGACCGCCGTGACCCTGCCCGACTGCACGCCACCGGGCGGAGCCGGCGCGCTCACCGCGACCGCCCGCACCACCTACAACGCACTCGGCCTGCCGCAGTCGGCCACCGACCCGCTCGGCCGCACCACCCGCTACGGCTACGACCAGTTCGGCCAACTCACCAGCAGGACCGACCCGGTCGCGAACCCGGCGGACGCCCTGCGGGCACTGCTCAACTCCGGCTCCGGCCTGGTCGCGGGCCCGGCCACGGACGCCGAAGGCGGCGGAGTGAGCCGCTACACCTGGACGCCCACCGGCCTCCAGCTCTCCGCCACGGACCCGACGGGCGCCCGCAGCGAGGCCACCTACGACGAACTCGGGCGGCAGCTTACCGCCACCACGATCGAGCGCTACCCGAACCGGCTGAACCTGGTGTCCCGCTACACCTGGGACGACGCGGGCAACCAGACCGCGTCTACGACCCCGGGCGGCATCACCACGAGGGCCACCTACGACCCGGCAGGCGAGACCAGGACCGTTTCCGACCCGGCCGGCACCACCAGATTCGACTACGACGGCCTCGGCCGCCCGACCGAGACCCTCGACGCGACCGACCGTCGCACGACCACCACCTACGACGCCCTCGGCGACGTCACCGCGACCACCGACTACGGCACGGGCACCACCGCGCTGCGCACGGCGGCCGCCGAATACGACGCCGACGGCAACCTGACCGCGGTGATCTCCGCGCAGACCAAGGCCCGCACCACGTACGGCTACGACGCGCTCGGCCGGATGACGAAGCAGGTCGAGCCCGTCTCCGGCAGCGAGTCGATCACGACGACCTTCGGCCACGACGCGGCCGGCAACCGCACGCGTCTCACCGACGGCCGGGGCAACACCACCGTCCACACCTTCAACTCCTGGGGTCTGCCCGAGTCCACGATCGAACCGTCCACGACCGCGCACCCGAACGCGGCCGACCGCACCTGGACCACCGTCTACGACAAGGCCGGCCAGGCGGTGACGGAACTCCTGCCGGGCGGGGTGAAGCGCGAGAGCGCCTACGACGGCCTGGGCCGCCTCATCCAGGAGACCGGCACCGGCGCCGAGGCGGCAACCACGGACCGCACGCTGTCCTACGACCTGGCGGGCCGGATCACGTCGGCCGGTTCCGGCACCCCGCTCACCCCGAACACCTACACCTACGACGACCGCGGCCAACTCCTCACCGCGGCGGGCCCCGCCGGCACGGTGAAATACGCCTACGACGCCGACGGCCGCATGACCCAACGCACGGACACGAAGAACACCACCGTCTACGGCTACGACTCGGCGGGCCGGCTGGACTGGCTGTGGAACGAGATGACCGGCGCGGACATCTGGTACGCGTGGGACGCCGCGGGACGCCCTGTGATGGAGCAGTACGCGATCCAGCCGGCCGGCTCGTCCCAGTGGGTGGAGTCGGCAAGCTGCGATGCTCCACCACTCGCATCACCAGCCTTGTTCAGGCCGTCCTCACCCTCCACCTGGCCTGCTCAAACTGAGTGCCTGCGAGAGATCGCCGGGACCGGATAGGCCCATGAAGAGCGGAGTTCGCCTGGGTTGCGAGTCGGCGACGGACCGTTCGGAAGGGTGGATTCCGGGCGATCGTTGAGGCATGTCCGAACTTGCCGACAAGCAGCCCTCCGGCAGAGAGGGTGCCCTCACCGCAGGTTGTCTCCTGCTCCTCGTACTGGTGGCGGACG
The DNA here is from genome assembly GCF_044750345.1 of Streptomyces sp. NPDC088817. Lineage (NCBI taxonomy): Bacteria > Bacillati > Actinomycetota > Actinomycetes > Kitasatosporales > Streptomycetaceae > Streptomyces > Streptomyces sp. NPDC088817. The sequence continues at coordinate 81,537 of NZ_JBIVJN010000014.1, read as the reverse complement.
TGGCGGGCGGGCTGTTGGTCGTCATCGTGCTCGCCGTCCGGGGACTGGGCCGGATGGACGCCAGCTCCGGACAGACAGCGACGAGCATGCCGCCCCTGGACTGGGCGCCAGTGCTGGGCTTCGGCACTCTGGCCCTGGCGGTCGGCGTAACGGCCGTCGTGCTGCTGCGGATCGGGCACCGAGTTATCGGGGCGGTGCAGCTGACACTCTGTGTTTTCCTGGCATTCCACACGCTGGGGTCCTGGCCCTGACCCAGATGTAGCCACAGCCGTCGGAGGCGCCTTGGAATAGAAGGCCTGGCACGGGCACTGAGGTTGGAAATCGCTCAGTGACTGAGGTTTTCTCAGAGGCTGAGTTCAACGTCTCTGCGGGATCCGGCGTGGACCACTTCGAGTATGCGCGGCCTTCGCCGGTAGCGAGTCACACCGGGTCCGGCAGGTCCACGAGCGCGAGTTTGGCCGGGTCGACCACAGCCGTGATCTCGGTGATGTGGCCGTCGGCGACGGTGAGGATGAGGAGGGAGAGCGGGGTGCCGTCTTTGCTCCAGGAGATGACGCCGGGGCGGCCGTTGATGCTTGCCGCATGTCCTTGTGCCGCGCTGCCGGCCACACGCGCGCGGGTGGCGACCTCGGTGGCTCCGAGCGTGACGAACGTGCCGTTCGGAGTGTGGACGGTGAACTTCACTTCGGGGTGGAGAGCCTGCAGCAGCTGCTCGAACTGACCGTCGCGGGCCGCGGCCAGGAAAGCCTGGACCGCCTCGCGTTGTTCTCGTCCGGCGCTTGTCGGCTGCTGGGCGGCCTGTACCTTCCTGCGGGCGCGGCTGGCGAGCATTCTGGTCGCGTCGGCGGATTTGCCGAGGATGGTGCCGATCTCCCCGTGGGGCACGGCGAACACGTCGTGCAGTACGAACGCCAGTCGTTCGTCAGGGCGCAGCGAGTCGAGGACCGTGAGGAGCGCGAGGCCGACGGAGTCCCCGAGTGCCGCGAGGTCCTCCGGAGCAGGGGCGTCGTCGAGCGTCACGGTGAATTCGGGTAGATGGTCGTCGAAGGAGACTTCTGGGCGCGTGCGGCCCGACCGCAGGACATCGAGGCTGATGTGGCCGACGACGGTGGTCAGCCGGCCGCCGAGGTTGTCGTTGGTGTCGGTGTCCTGGCGGGACAGACGCAGCCACGCCTCTTGGACCACGTCTTCGGCCGTCGGCATGTGATCCGAGCACGCGGTAGGCGACGGCGCGGAGCCGGTCACGGTGGGGCTCGAAGGCGTCGGCGATCGGGTCCGCGGGATGGGTGCCGACCATGGTGTTACCTCCCTGGAAGCTGCTCCGTCATAGGGATGACGCGCACAGGCGCCGCAACGTAACCCGATGAAGGAGAACACTCCGACATGGGGAACCGGCTCAAGAACAAGAACACGAACAACCTCGATGTGTGGACCGCGATCCAGCACCTCCAGAAGGCGATCTCCGCCGGGGGCGTCGACCCGAAGCTGCTCGCGCTGGTCCACCTGCGCGCCAGCCAGATCAACAGCTGCTCGGCGTGCGTCTACGCCAGTGTCGCCGAGAAAACTTCACTGGCTCTTGGCGGCGGGGAAGGCTGTCGGACCTCGTCCGTGGGTCCGGGGCGAAGAGCGACTGGCAGGACTTCGAAGTGCCCCCGGCGCATGCCTTGTTCGGAAACGCAAGTGCCCCGCTCCGGAGTCGGCCGGTGCGGGGCGCGCTGCCGTAGGGCGTCAGGACTGGGTGGCGTACGACACGAAGTCATTCCATACGACAGGGGAGAGGGCGAGTTGCGGGCTCTGCTCGTCCTTGGAATCCCGGACGTGGACCGTGGCGGGAGTGAGGGCGACCTCGACGCACGCATCGCCGTCGGAGCCGCTGTGGCTGCTCTTGAACCAAGTCAGGTCGGGCTTGCCGCTCATGGCGCTCCTCGCATTCGCTTCAGTAGGCTCCGCGAATCTTCGGGGTTGAGAGCCTGTGAGCGCAGTTTTGCATACCGCTGGAGCATGATGCTGACCTCGTCGGGGTTCGTGATCAGAAGCCCTCCACGCTGCCCTTCGGCGTAGCCGACCCATCGGTGGTCTGGTGTCTCCAGCAACATCAGCGGTCCATCGAATCCCGCGTGGTCGGGCTGTCGTAGAGGCATGACCTGCAACTCGACATTGAAACGGCTCGACTGGACGATCAAGTGGTCGATCAGCTCGTGTGTAACGTCGTCGCCACCTGTCGCGCGTTCGATGAGCGCCTGCTCGATAATGAAGCTGAACGCGATGGGCGGCCTGCGGTCCAGGAGCCGCTGTCGCTCCAGACGTGCGGCCACCTGGTCATCAACCTGTTCTGTCTCCTTGACCGGCGGGACGCTGACAGTGACCGCTCGCGCGTAGGCATCCGTCTGTAGAAACCCAGGGATGACGCGGCACTCGTACGTCCAGTAGGTGATGGCGGATCTCTCCAGCCGCGCCCACTGCCGGAACCACGCCGCCAGCCCCGGCTGCCGAGCCAAATACCCCGCCGCCTTCCGCAGCGCACCCGTGTTGCCCAGGGCCTCTTCGGCCCGCTCCACGAAGGCTGGGTCCGGCATCCTGCGCCCCAACTCCACGGAAGCCACTGTGTGCTTGGAGAAGCTGACCCGCTCGCCCAGCTCCGCCCGGCTCAGGCCGGCGTGCTCGCGCAACGCCTGGACGACCGCGCCGAACGTCCGCAGACTGTCCGAGCACTCGGGCTCGTTGCCCGAGCCCGCCCCCGCCGTGCTGTCCGCCACCATCGGCAACCTCCCACGCACTTGCCCCGCCGCCGCACACATCGAGCACGACAATGGTTACGGAAAGTCACGTGCGTCGTCCAGTCCGTGACTGCGTACGCTGCCGCAGCGTACGCAGTGCCTGCCTGGTCAAGGGTGCTTCAGGCCGCCAGATTGGGCCCATGGCCACATTTTCCGTGCGTCAACAGCCCGCTACCGTAAGTATGTTCAATCAGTATTTTGGCTCTACCCCGGGGCCGGCTCGTTGCCGACACCTCCATGGAGGACTTCATCGACCAGCACAGCCACCCGCGCGTCCGGGTGCGCGTCGGCGCTCCCGCCCGGCTGGTCGTGGAAGGCGCCGGCGCGAGCAGGTCGGCGCCGTCGCCGCCCGACGAAGGCATTCCGGTCCTCTAACTCGCGGCTGAACTCGGCTCGTTGGAGCAGTTCTATCTCGCCCTCACCGCGGACGAGGCGGAGTTCGCCGCGCCCCCCACTTTCGCGCAGGAGATGTGACCATGTCCGTCACCGCCGTTCTCAACTCCGAGTGGATCAAGATCAGGTCGGTGCGGGCGAGTTGCGGCTCGCTCGTCGCGGTCTTCGCCGCCACCCTGGCCATCACCCTCCTCGTCCACGCCGCAATGGGCCGGGCGGAGGCGGAGGGCGGCGAGGACCCCCTCTTCGGAGCCTTCTACGCGATCAACTTCGCGCAGATCGCCGCCATCGCGTTCGGGGTCACCGCCGTCTCGTCCGAGTGCGCGAACGGGGCGCTGCGGGTCTCCCTGTCGGCCGTGCCGCGTCGGGGCCTGTTCTGCACGGCCAAGGCGGCGGTCGTGGGGGCGCTCGCCCTCGCCGTGGGGCTCGTGACCGGCTTCACCACCTTCTTCGTGGGCCAGGCGTTCCTGGGGGGTACCTCGCCCTGATGGCCCTGTTCGCCGCGGGACTCACCTTCCTGCTGCGCAGCGCAGTCGCGGTGCTGAGCCTGCTGATCCCGTTCATCCTGATCGTGTCCTTCGTGGTCGGGGGCATCGCCGGGGGCGCCGCCGGCTGACTGCCGACCGGACCGGGCCGGGCAGCAGGCCCTGTACCAGCACCCGGCGGGAGGTCCCGGCCCCTGGGCGGGCCTCGCCGTGACGGCGCTGTGGGCGGCGGCGGCGCTGCCGGGCGGCTGGTGGGCTGTGCGCCGGCGCGACGCCTGACACCCGGGAGCTCCGGGCACCCGGATCGCTCTATTTGCGTATCGACGCAATAACCGGCACACTGCCTGTCGGCACCCGCCTGTCGCGCCGTGCGCGAGGCCCGTGCTCCCGACGGAACCGCATGGCTGAACGGAGGCACTCGTGGACATCGACCCGCCCAGTCCGAGCGGCCTCTCCGGCAGTCTCTGACCGCCGCCCGGTCGTCCGCTTTCTTCTTTTTCTTCTCTTTCTTCCCTCTTCTTTTCTTCCTTCTCTTTTCGCCGCTTTCTCGCCGTACCCTGTCATGCCGGCCCTGGTCCGAGCGCCGCCGCGTCGCAGCGCGCTCGCGCCAGGGCACCCATGTGCCGAAGTCCGGGTGGAGCGCGGTTGGAGGTGCCTGTGATGTCGTTCCGGACGAGTGCGCCCGCCTCGCGGTCGCGGACCTCGCTCCCTGCCCGGTTCGCCGGCGGCCTCACCCGGATGACCTGGGTGGACCTGGTCGTCGCCGCCGCGGTGGTGGTGCTGCTGTACGTCACCCTGCGGGTGGGGAAAGGGGTCACGCTCTCGTTCTCCACCAGCCAGTCGGCGAAGGTCGACACCGGCGTCGGCCAGCTCCCCTACGACGCCGCCCGCTCGCTGCTGCGCATGTTCGTCGCCCTGACCCTGTCCACGGCCTTCACCTTCGTCTACGCTTACGCCGCCGCCAAGAGCCGCCGTCTGGAACGGGTCCTGATCCCGGCGCTGGACATCCTCCAGTCCGTACCGGTGCTGGCGTTCCTGACGGTGGCGGTGACCGGGTTCGTCGCCCTGTTCCCGGGCTCGATGCTCGGCCTGGAGTGCGCCTCGATCTTCGCGATCTTCACCTCCCAGGCGTGGAACATGACGTTCGGCTTCTACCACTCCCTCACCTCGCTGCCCCGCGAACTGGACGAGCTGTCGAGATCGTTCGGCTTCACCCGGTGGATGCGGTTCTGGAAGGTGGAACTGCCCGCCGGGATGATCGGCCTGGTCTGGAACGGCATGATGAGCTTCGGCGGCGGCTGGTTCTTCCTCGTCGCCTCCGAGGCGGTCACCCTCGGTCACACCGACTACGCCCTGCCCGGCGTCGGCTCCTACGCCGGGGCCGCGATCGCCGACGGCGACCTGGCCAAGGTCGGCTGCGCCATCCTCACCATGGCGGTCATGGTGATCGGGGTGAACTTCCTCTTCTGGCGGCCGCTGACCGCCTGGGCGGAGAAGTTCAAGATCGAACAGTCCGAGGCCAGCGAGGTGCAGCGGTCGGTCGTCCTGGACTTCCTGCGCCGCTCCGACTGGCCCCGGCTCGCCGGCCGCCTGCTGCGCCCGGCCGGCCGGGCGCTCAGCCGGGCCGGGCGCGTCTTCGGCACCGACGACCGGCCGCTCGTGGTGCAGCAGGGCAGGCGGCGCGCGGGGGACGTCGCCTTCGGCCTGGTGGCGGGCGGCCTGATCGTCTGGGGCCTGGTCGACCTCTGCCTCTACCTGTACGACCACACCGGCCTCGGCGTGTTCGGTGAGCCGCTGCTGCTCGGTCTCGCCACCCTCGCCCGCGTCGTCGTCCTGGTCGCCGTGGCCACAGTGGTGTGGGTGCCGATCGGCGTGAAGATCGGCTTCTCGCCCCGGCTGACGAGGATCGCCCAGCCGGTGGTGCAGGTGCTGGCGTCCTTCCCGGCGAACTTCCTTTTCCCGCTCGCCGTGTGGTTCTTCCTGCGGACCGGTCTGAGCATCGACATCGGCGGCATCTTCCTGATGGCCCTGGGCGCCCAGTGGTACATCCTGTTCAACGCCATCGCCGGAGCCATGGCCATACCCACCGACCTGCGCGAGGCCATGGACGACCTCGGGGTGAGCGGCTGGCAGCGCTGGCGGCGGCTGATCATCCCCGGCATCTTCCCCGCCTACGTCACCGGCGGCATCACCGCCTCCGGCGGCGCCTGGAACGCCTCCATCGTCGCCGAGGTCGTCACCTTCGGCGGGGTCACGCTCACCGCCACGGGCCTGGGCGCCTACATCGCCCGCGCCACGGAGGAGGGCAACCATCCCCAGCTGATCGCCGGCGTCGTCGTGATGAGCGCCTACGTCGTCTGCCTCAACCGCTTCCTCTGGCGCCGCCTGTACCGGCTGGCCGAGACCAGGTACTCCCTGTGATCCCGTTCCGCCCGCACCCCGGGCTCCGTCCGTACGCCGCACTCCGCACCCCACAGCTTGGACATGCCATGACGCTGAACACCCTCCAGGTCACGAAGAACGACCGGCCGGCCGACGGCGAGCTGCTGCTGGACACCGTCGGCCTGACCAAGTCGTACGCCGGCGCCGACGGCGAACTGCCCGTGCTCTCCGGCATCGACCTCCAGGTCCGCGCCGGTGAGGTCGTCGCGCTGCTGGGCAAGTCCGGCTCGGGCAAGTCGACGCTGCTGCGCTGCATGGCCGGACTCGTCCCGGCCAGTTCCGGCACCGTCAGCTACAAGGGCGCCGTGCTGACCGGCGCCAACCCCGGTACGGCGATGGTGTTCCAGACCTTCGCGCTGCTGCCCTGGCTGACCGTGCAGCAGAACGTCGAACTCGGCCTGGAGGCCAAGGGCGTGCACCCCGTGGAGCGCACCGAGGCCGCCCGCCTGGCCATCGACCTGATCGGCCTGGACGGATTCGAGTCCGCCTACCCCAAGGAGCTGTCGGGCGGCATGCGCCAGCGTGTCGGCTTCGCCCGCGCGCTGGTGGTCGAGCCGGACGTGCTGATGATGGACGAGCCCTTCTCCGCTCTGGACGTGCTCACCGCGGAGAACCTGCGCGGCGAGCTGATGGAGCTGTGGGAGTCCGGCCAGTTCCCGACCCGGGCCATCGTGCTGGTCACCCACAACATCGAGGAGGCCGTCCTGATGGCGGACCGGATCGTGGTGCTCGGCTCCCGCCCGTACGGCACCATCCGGGAGGTCTTCGAGGTCGGCCTCGACCGGCCGCGCGACCGCAACTCCGCCGCCTTCGAGGACATGATCGACCGCGTCTACCGCACCATGACCGGCCGGCAGAAGGAGGGCCGCACCCCCGGCCGGCAGGAGCCGGCCGATCTGGACAGGCGGACGGTGGCCAACACCCCGCTGCCGCAGGCGAGCGTGGACGGGCTGTCGGGTCTGGCGGAGCTGGTGCTGCACCGCGGCGGGCGCTGCGGCCTCGCCGACCTCGCCGACGACCTCGGCCTGGAGGTCGACGACCTCATGCCCCAGGTCGACGCCCTCGACCTGCTCGGTTTCGCCGGGGTCAGCGGCGACGACCTGCTGCTCACCGAGACCGGCACCGCGTTCGCCGGGGCCGACGTCCAGGAGTCGAAGACCATCTTCGCCCGGGCCGCGATCCAGCTGCCGCTGGTCAAGGTGATCACCAGCAGTGTGCGCGGCAAGGCCGACGGCACCGCGCGGGCCGGATTCTTCCGCGATCTGCTGGCCCATCACTACACCAGCGAGCAGGTCGACCAGCAGTTGGAGACGGCCACCGACTGGGGCCGCTACGGCGAGTTGTACGCCTACGACGCCGGACCCGAGGAGTACCGCCTCGACGACACCGGCGACGGGGCCGGGGCCACGGTCGACCAGTAGCCGGCCCGGTCACCGCGGGTCCGCCGCCTCACGGCGTGCCGCCCAGGGCCGGACGGCGCGAGAGGGCCGGGCCGGTGGCGGTGGCCCGCCGGGGTGCGGGCGCGCTCTCCTCGCCGCCGGAGCCGCCGGGGCCGCCGGCTTTCGGGCCGCCGCCCGCGGAGACCGCGAGGTGGGCGGCCTCCAGCAGGGGGCGCACTTCCGCCGCCTGGTAGTAGATGCGCGTGCCCTCCCGGCGTGTGGTCACCAGACCGGCCGACCGGAGCTTGGCCAAGTGCTGGGAGGTAGCGGCCACATGGGCGCCCAGCATCCGTGCCAGCTCGCTCACCGGCTGCTCGCCGTGGCTGAGTGCCCACAGCAGCCGGTAGCGGGACGGGTCCGCCACCGCCTTGAGCACCGCCACCGCCCGGTCCGCCGCCTCGGCGTCCCACCCCTGTGCTTGCGTATCCATGCAACTAGGGTACCGGCGGTTCCCCGGGCGGTTCCAGCGCGGCGGGCGTCGCGGCGGCGGGCGCGGGCTCAGGCCGCCGCAGTCCGCGCCGCCACGGGACGGGCCAGGACAGGTTGAGGAACGCCTCGGCCTGGAGCGCGGCCAGGCTGATGCGGAGCAGGTCCCGGGCCGTGGGGTAGATCAGGAACCTCGGCTCCCACCGGGGCTGGAACTTGGCGTTGAACTTGTACAGCGACTCGATCTGGAACCAGCGGGACAGGAACAGCAGCAGGCCGCGCCAGGCGCGCAGGGCCGGTCCCGCGCCCAGGCGTTCACCGCGGGCGAGCGCGGCGCGGAACATCGCGAAGTTCAGCGAGACCCGGCTGACGCCCAGGTCGGGGGCCTGCTGGAGGGCCTTGACGATGAGGAGTTCGTTCAGCCCGGGGTCGGCGGTGCGGTCGCGGCGCATCAGCTCCAGGGAGATTCCGTCCCGGCCCCAGGGCACGAAGTGCAGGACCGCGCGGATGTCCCCGCCGGGCGCGGGGGCTCCGGCGTCCGGTTCCTTGTGGGCGGTGACGACCACGCAGTCACCGTCGCCGGCCTCGCCGAAGCGTCCGAGGGCCATGGAGAAGCCGCGCTCCACCTCGGTGCCGCGCCAGGCGGCGGCCGCCGCGCGGATCTGCTCCACCTCCTGCTCGGACAGGTCCCGCACACGGCGGATCCGGCAGGTGTAGCCGCCCCGTTCGATGCGGTTGACCATCTGCCGGACATTGCGCATGGGCCGCCCGGACAGGGTGAAGGCGCCGGTGTCGACGACGGCCTCGTCGCCGATCTCCAGCGCGTTCAGGCCGGCTTCGCGGGTCCACACCTCGCCGCCGGTCTCGCTGCACCCCATCACCGCGGGGACCCAGGCGTGCCGGGCGGCGGTGTCCATGAACTCCTTGATGGCGCCCGGCCAGGCCTCCACGTCGCCGATCGGGTCGCCGCCGGCGAGCATCACACCGGACACCACCCGGTAGGCGATCGCCGCCTTGCCGGTGGGGGAGAAGAGCACGTTCTTGTCGCGGCGCAGCGCGAAGTAGCCGAGCGAGTCCCGTTCGCCGTGCCGGTCCAGCAGTGCGCGCAGCCGTCGCTCCTCGTCGTCGCCCAATACCGGTACGGGAGTGAAGGGGCGCAGCGCGAGGTAGAGGGTGGTGGCCGCGGTGAGCAGGCCGAGCCCGGCGAGGGAGAAGTACACGAGGTCGGCGGTGCGGTCGCTGGAGTAGTGCACCGGTCCCTCGATGCCGATCAGACCGTAGGCGACGTGCTGGATCCGGTCGGACAGCGGCGACGCGACGACCTTCCTGGGGTGCGCGCCGACGATCAGCAGGCCGGCGCCGAAGCTGAAGGCGCTCAGCAGGAGGAAGTTCCACACCGCCCGCCACCGGGTGCGCGGGTCGGACAGCGCGTAGAACTCCCTGCGGGCGACGAGCAGCAGGACGAACAGCAGCACCGTGACGGCGCCGGGCACGTGCTGGTGCCAGCGCAGCAGTTGCAGCGCCGCTCCCGTGGGCAGCAGGATCATCACCCCCCGCCAGGCCCGCCGTTTGCGGCGGCGCAGGGCGTGCGCGAGCATCACCATCAGCACGCCCACGATCAGCGAGGCGGCGGTCGCCAGGGACGACACGGCCCCGGGCAGGGCCCCGGCCAGAGTCTGCACCCGCCCGTGCCGCATGCGGGGGGAGATCGCCCCCGCGACGTCGAGCACGCCCACGAGCAGGCACAGGTATCCGGCCACGGCGGGCACGCGGTGGTAGGCGGCGGCGCGAAGACGGTTCCGCGAGGCGCCTTCGTCGGTGGTCACGGAGTCCTTCACGAGGGGCCAGCGTAGAGCCTGCTGAGCGGGTGTGACCACGGGCGGGGCTGGTGATCACGTCATTCCCCGGCGTGCTTCAATCAACGGATTGCGCAAGTAGGCGATGATGACGCCCCCGCGCCGTGCGGGACCCGGGACGGCCTGCCGGGACGAACCAGGGCGAACCAGAGTGAACCAGAGCGAAGGAGAGCCGCGATGGAGGTCGGGAACAGGATCGGGGAGCCAGGCGCCGCGCGGGCGACGGCCCTGCGTCCGGGGCCGCGGCCGCGCACGGCCTTCGGTACGGTCCTGCGGAGGCTGGACTGGCCGCTGCTGGGTGCCGCGCTGGCGCTGTCGGTGCTCGGCGCGCTGCTGGTGTACTCCGCCACCCGCGGCCGTACCCAGCTGACGGAAGGCGACCCGTACGCCTTCCTGACACGCCATCTGCTCAACCTCGCCATCGGGATCGCCCTGGCCGTAGGCACCATGTGGCTCGGCCCGCGCAGACTGCGGGACCTCGTCCCCGTCCTCTACGGCGTCACGCTCCTGCTGGTCCTCGCGGTACTCACCCCGTTGGGCGCCACCATCAACGGGTCGCGCCGCTGGATCATGATCGGCGGGATGTCCATCCAGCCCGCGGAGTTCGTCAAGGTCGCCATCGTGCTGGCCATGGCCGTGCTGCTGGCCACCAAGGTGGACACGGGCGACCGGCCGAGCCCGGACAGCCGCAGCGTCCTGGAGTCCCTGGCGGTGGCCGGTGTGCCCGCCCTGCTGGTCCTTCTCACGCCGGACCTCGGGCAGTTCATGGGCATCGGGGTGATCGTGCTCGGAGTGCTGCTCGCCTCCGGTGCCTCGGCGCGCTGGGTCACCGGACTGCTGGCTGTCGGAGCCCTCGGCGCCCTGGCGGTGTGGCAGCTGCATCTGCTGGACCAGTACCAGCTCAACCGGTTCGCCGCGTTCGCCGATCCCGCCCTCGACCCGTCCGGGGTCGGCTACAACACCAGCCAGGCCAGGATCGCCATCGGGGCCGGCGGACTGCTGGGCCAGGGGCTGTTCCACGGAGCGCAGACCACGGGGCAGTTCGTGCCCGAGCAGCAGACCGACTTCGTCTTCAGCGTGGCGGGGGAGGAACTGGGCTTCCTGGGCGCCGGGGCGCTGATCGCCCTGCTCGGTGTGGTGCTGTGGCGCGCGCTGCGCATCGCCCGCGCCTGCCCCGACCTGTACGGAACGGTGGTCGCGACCGGCATCGTGGCCTGGCTGGCCTTCCAGGCGTTCGAGAACATCGGCATGAACCTCGGCATCATGCCGGTCACCGGACTGCCGCTGCCGTTCGTCAGCTACGGCGGCTCGTCGATGTTCGCCGGCTGGGTCGCCGTCGGCATCCTCCAGGGCATCCGTCTGCAGCGTCCGTTGTCCGCCTGACCCCCGGCGCCTCAGCGGCGGCGCCCGGGCCGGCGCAGCAGGGCCGTGCGCATCCGGCGTCCGCGGCCGTCCAGCGCCGCGCGGACCGCCGGTTCGCTGCGGGTGGCGGCGAGCAGGATCCCCACCGCGTACATGGTGGCGATCAGCGAGCTGCCGCCGTAGGAGAACAGCGGCAGGGGTACGCCCGCGACCGGAACCAGGCCCAGGACACCGCCGAGGTTGATGAAGGTCTGCGCCCCGAGCCAGGTGATGATGCCGCCGGCCGCCAGGCGGACGAACGGGTCGTTGTGTCGGGCGGCGATGCGCAGGCCGCCCGCGAACAGCGCGGTGAACAGGACCAGTACGGACAGGGTGCCGACGAGTCCCAGCTCCTCGCCGGTGACGGCGAAGATGAAGTCGGTGTGGGGCTCGGGCAGTTGGCCCCATTTCTCCACGCTGGCGCCGATGCCGTTGCCGAACAGGCCGCCCGTCGACAGCGCGTAGAGGCCGTGCACCACCTGCCAGCACTGGTCGTTGGGGCCCGGGTCGCTGGCGCCGAGGCAGGCGAACCGGGACACCCGGTGCGGCGCGCTCATGATCAGTACGGTGGACAGCAGCGCCGCGCTCGCCAGGGCGGTTCCGAAGAGCCGCATCGGCGCACCGGCCAGCCACAGCAGGCCGAACAGCACGGCGCACACGATGACCGCGGTTCCCATGTCCCCGCCGAGCATCATCAGACCGAGCAGCAGCAGCGCGCCGGGCACCAGCGGCACGAGCAGATGCTTCCACTGGTCCAGCAGCTTGTGCCGCTGCTTGCGGGCCAGCAGGTCCGCGCCCCACACCACGAACGCGACCTTGGCGAACTCGCTGGGCTGGAGCACGAACGGCCCTCCCAGGACGAGCCAGTTGGTGTTGCCGTTGACGGTCCGGCCCAGCCCCGGCACCTGCACCAGCGTCAGCAGCAGCACGGACCCGGCCAGCAGCGGAAGGGCCAGCAACCGGTGCGCCTTCACCGACATACGGGCGGCAGGCACCGCCAGCGCGGCGCCGGTCACCGCGGCCATGATCTGCCGGCGCAGATAGAAGGTCGGCGGCAGGCCGGAGCGCAGCGCCTCGATCTGCGAGGAGGAGAACACCATCACCAGACCCAGCCCGGCGATCAGCGCCGCACTGCCCGCCACCAGGTAGTAGCCGGTGAGCGGCCGGTCCCAGGCCCGCCGCAGCCGCGCACGGGCGCGGTCGAGCGCGCTGTGTCCGGGCGCACGTCCCGCCCGCCCGTCGCGCGGTGGGGCCGCGGCCTTCGGGGCCCGGCGCGGGGACCCCTTTTCCGGGGCCCGCGGCGGGGCCGGCCGGCGTCCGGGCGCCGCCTTGGCATCCTGCGCGACCGGCGCGCGCTTCTCGCCACGGACACTCTGTGAATTGCGCATGTGCGCAACCGTAGAGGTGCGGGAGTGCTCCCCCTGGGTACGGCGCTCCGGCGCATCGCTGCTTCGCGGTACGCGTATGTGGGCGCGCGGCCCCGGCCGCGCGGGACGAGTCGGCATCGTGATCGGCCGCCGTCCCGTCAGGAGCGCGGCGCGCGACGGCGCCGGAAGGGGTTCCGGAACCGCCGCGGTCCGCGACGCGCGGCCCGTGGCCCGCCGTCCAGGAGGAGGCGGGCGGTGTCCTCGGGGCCCAGGGGAGCGTGGCCGGGACGGCGGGACCAGAAGCGGGCCAGATGGCGTTCCAGATCCTCCCGGCCGTCCTCCTCGGTGCGCGCGACCAGGACCGGGCCCTCCGGGCCCTCCGGGGCGCGCAGCTCGACGCGGCGCCCCTCCGCGGTGAAGGCCGCGAACTCCCCGTCCGCCACGTCGATGGCCTCGAGGCCGGACTCCGTGGCCGGAAGCGAGGGCAAGACGGCGAGTTCCTCGTCCCGGTCGAAGACCAGGACGAGGTCGGCAGGATCGTTCACGTGCCCATCCTCCCCGGTCGGGTCCCCAATTCGCCAGCCGGGCAAGGGGGATGGCGAAATGAAGGGCCCGGGGGCATCTGCTCGGGTCAACGATTGCGCAACCCGTAAACTGTTCCCATGGAACCTGGTGGTGGCGTGATGGGGCAGGATGCCGCGGTCCTGGTGGGCGGGCCGGCGGACGGGATGCGGGTCAAGGTCGCCGGGCGGCCGTGGGTGCTCCAGGTGGCGTTCCCCTGCCATGCGGAGGCGCCGCGGGACGGAGCGCGTGTGGAGGCGGTGTACATCTACCGCCGCGACGCGCGCGCGAAGGGCGAGCCGCTGCGGTACGGCTTCGACGCGGCCAGCCCCTGACCGCTCCCGCTCGACCGGAGTGCGGGCCGGTCGCGTACCCCGTCGCGCGGGCTCCTCATTGATTGTTGCTACATTGCGCAACTGTAAAACCATTGGGTGGGGCCAGTCGTCCCCTCTGTATGAGTACGACGGATGAGGGTGCGCGCATGACGACCAGCCACAAGACAGCTCCTGCGCGCCGCCGGAGCCGGGGAGTCCCGCCCCAGCGCCGGGGCGGTTCCCGCCGCGCCTCCCGCGGCCGCGGCGGACGCACCCGCGCGCGCACCGCCCTGATCGTGGCGCTGTCCCTGCTGGTGCTCGGCACGGCGGGGGTGGGCTGGCTGTATCTGAAGCTCAACGGCAACATCAACACCTTCGGTGCCGACGGGGTGTCCGACGACCGGCCCGACGCCGGTTCGTCCAAGGGCGAGAACGTCCTGGTCATCGGATCCGACGCACGGGTCGGCGGCAACGACGCCCTCGGCGGCGGCAGCAAGGACGACATAGGCCGCTCCGACACGGCCTTCCTGCTGCACGTCTACGCCGACCACCGGCACGCCCTCGCCGTGTCCATCCCCCGGGACACCCTGGTCACCATCCCGCCCTGCAAGCTCCCCGACGGCCGCTGGACCGAGTCGCAGCCGAACACGATGTTCAACGCCGCGTACTCCGTGGGCGGCACCGCCGAGGGCAACCCAGCGTGCAGCCAGAACACCATCGAGCACCTCACCGGGCTGCGTGTGGACCACACCGTCGTCGTCGACTTCAAGGGTTTCGCGGCGCTGACCGACGTGGTGGGCGGGGTGCCGGTGTGCGTTCCGCAGGACGTCTACCAGAAGGACCTGAACCCCAACCGGGCCACCCGCGGCTCCGTGCTGTTCTCCAAGGGCGAGCAGACCGTCGCCGGGCAGAAGGCGCTGGACTGGGTCCGCATCAGGCACGGCATCGGCGACGGCTCCGACATAGGCCGGATCAAGCGCCAGCAGGCGTTCGTCGCCAGTCTCATCAAGCAGGTGAAGGCCGACGGACTCACCCCGGCCAAGCTGCTGCCCCTCGCCGACGCCGCGACCAAGTCGCTCACCGTTGACCCCGGCCTGGGTTCGGCCGACAAACTGCTGTCGTTCGCGATGTCGTTGAAGAACGTAGACCTGCACAACACCAAGTTCGTCACCGTCCCGTGGCGCTATGAGGGCGCGCGGGTGGCCATCGTGGAGCCGGACGCCTCGGAGCTGTGGGCCGCGCTCAGGGCCGACCGCACCATCGACGGCAAGGACGCCGGAGGCGAGAAGGGCAAGAAGGGCGGGGCGGGAGCCGCGCCGTCCCCCGACACCGCCCTGGGGAAGGGCGTCGACGTCAGCGTCTACAACGGCACCACCACCCTCGGCCTCGCCACCCGGGGCGCCGCCACTCTCACCGGCCACGGCTTCACCGTCACGTCCACCGGGAACGCGGGCAGCCAGAACCACGCCACCACCCTGATCCAGTACGGGCCCGGCAAGCAGGCCCAGGCCGAGACGGTCGCCAAGCTCTTCCCCGGGGCCGAGCTTCAGGAGCTGACCGGACCGGGCATCAACGTGGTCCTGGGCGAGGACTTCGCGGCCGCCCCGGACGCCTCGGCCGAACCGACCTCCGTGCCCACGTCGGTGGCGGCGGAGGCCCGCTCGGCCGACGACGACCTGTGCTCCAACCTGTCCTACGGGTAGGGCGGACAGGCCGGCGCGGGCATCTGTCCGCCCGGCCTGCCGACGGCGAAGGGCCGCACCCGCTGCTGCGGGTACGGCCCTTCGTGTCTCGGTTGCCTCGGTGCGTCGGGGACGCGGATCAGGCAGTGGCGGAGCCGCTGCCGGCCTTGCGGCGGCGCACCACGAACACGGCGCCCGCGCCGACGGCGACCGCGGCACCGCCCGCCACCGCGATCATCGGCAGCGCCGAGCTGGAGCCGGTCTCGGCGAGGTGGCCCTGCGGGACGATCTGCCGGTCGCCGACGGGCTTGGCCGGCAGTTCCTTCCGGCCGCCCTGCGGCTTGGCGTCGGGCGGGTTGCCCGCGCTGGTGCCGGCCGCGAGGACGTCGAACTCGTAGTAGTCCTTGTCGGTGGCGTAGACGCAGTTGCCCTTGTCGTCGGCGTACATGCCGATCGTGATGGTGACACCGACGCCGGCCGGGGCCTTCTCGTCCACGCTGAGCCGCAGGTCGACGGAGAAGGACTCGTGGGCCTTGATGTCGGTGTAGGCGATGTAGGCGTAGGCCGGGTCCTTCGCGTCCTGGGAGATGTTCTCCCACGTGCCGGTCACCGGGTCCTTGTACTGCAGGGTGAGGTGGCGGCTCTGGTCGGTGAACCTCTTGTCGTCGATGAGCAACGCGGCCAGGCCCATGTCGACGCGCTTGTAGGAGTTGTCGCCGGTGTTCTTGACGTTCATCTTGAAGTTGTGGAACCCGCTGCCCGCGACGACCTTCGAGGGCAGGCCGGTCAGGTTGGTGCGCAGGTTCTTGTCGAACTTCGTCGACTCGGAGTCCTTGCACTGCTGCGGCCCGCGCGACGGCGAAGTGGAGGGGGTGGGCGCGGTGGCCGTGGGCTTGGCCGTGTCCTCCTCGTCGGCCGGGGGCGCGTCGTCGGCCGACGGCTCCGCCTCCTCACCGGCGGTGTTCGGCTCCTGGCCGGACTGCGGCTCCTCGTTGGCGGAGGTGTTCGACTCGGTGGATCCGGTGGACTCGGTCGACTCGGTGGAATTGCCGGGCTCGTTCGACTCGGTCTCGTTCTCACCGGCCGTCGTCGCGGCGGCCGACGGAGGCGGTGATACCGAGGCGAAGGCGGCGGGGGCCGCAAGAAGCACGGCCGGTGCGATGGCTGCCGTGGCTGTTGCGAGAGCCAGGGAGCGGCGAATCCTCATGCGAACCTCGAAAACAGAAGTGGTCTATGTATGCGCAAAGGAGATCGCCGAGAGCGGTGAAGGGTTGCCCGATATTCACGCAATCATTGTGTGACGTGCCTCACTCGTGGGCGGGGGGTCGGACTGCCCGGCGGTAGTGTGCGCCGGTGAGTACGTACGCGAACACACCGGCAGGTTGGTACCCGGACCCGCATGGAGCGGCCCAGACGCTGCGTTACTGGGACGGTTCCCAGTGGACGGAGCACACCCACGCCGACCCGCAGGCCGCGCCGCGGATGCCGCAGCAGCAGGCCGCCCCGGACCCGCGCGTGCAGCGCCAGGTCCAGCACCAGGCCGGGGTCGCCCCGGGCGCGCAGGGCGGCGGCTCCCTGTTCAGTGAGCCGGTGCTCGTGGTGAACCAGAAGGTCAAGCTCATCGAGCTGACCAACGAGTACGACGTCTTCGACCAGCACGGCAACCGGATCGGCGCGGTCACCGAGGTCGGGCAGAGCGCGCTGAGGAAGGCGGTGCGGTTCGTCTCCAGCCTCGACCAGTTCATGACGCACAGGCTGGAGATCCGCGACGCCTACGGCACGCCCCAGTTGGTGCTCACCCGGCCGGCGAAGGTCTTCAAGTCGCGTGTGGTGGTGTCCCGTCCGGACGGCTCCGAGGTCGGCGAGATCGTCCAGCAGAACGTCTTCGGCAAGATCAACTTCGCGATGAACGCGAACGGGCAGCAGGTCGGCGCCATCAAGGCGGAGAACTGGCGCGCCTGGAACTTCGCCATCGTCGACCACGCCGACAACGAGGTCGCCCGGATCACCAAGACCTGGGAAGGCCTGGCCAAGACGATGTTCACGACCGCCGACAACTACGTGCTCCAGATCCACTACCAGCTGCCGGAGCCGCTGCTGAGCCTGGTGGTCGCCACCGCGCTCACCGTCGACACGGCGCTCAAGCAGGACTCGCGCGGCTGGAACTGACCGGGAGTTACAGCGGGGTGAGGTGTCCCGGCCCCAACGGCCGGGACGGCAGTGCCGGTTCCTGGGCGGGCGGTTCCGTCTCCAGGGCGAGCACGGCGGCCACCGGGTGGTCCCGGTCGTCACCCCGCACGGTGCGCTCCGGATCCGGTCCGGGGCGCGCGTCCGCGGGCCTCGGGGTGGCCCGCGAGAGCGTCACGACCCCCCAGGACGCGAGGACCGCGCCCGCCGACGCGAGCAGCACGCCCGTCGCGCCGCCCCTCAGCCCCTGGCCGAGCAGGGTGAGCCCGATCAGCGCGGCCGCCGCCGGGTTGGTCAGCGTCAGCACCGCGAGCGGAGCGCCGAGCCCGTCCCGGTAGGCGGTCTGCGACAGCAGCAGGCCACCGGTGGCGAAGGCCGCGACGAGCAGCGCCACCAGGATCACGCGGGCGCTGAGCAGCGGCCCGGAGTGGTCCGTGGCGGCCACCGTCACCGTCTGGGTGAGCGCGGAGGCCACGCCCGAGGCGACCCCCGACGCGGTCGCGTGCCGCAGTCCCGGACGCGCCCCCGGCCGGGACAGCGCGCCGATCAGTACGGCCGTGGCACCCGCGACCGACAGTGCCTCCAGGGGACTCAGTACGTGCACCGGGGCCGGTCCGGAGGCCGCGAGGAGCAGGGCGGCCAGTCCGAGCAGCGTGCACGCGGTGCCCCGCCACTCGGCCGCCACGACCCGCCGCCCCGCCATCCGCGCCCCCAGCGGCACGGCGGCCACCAGGGTGAGCGCGCCGAGCGGCTGGACCACGGTGAGCGGGCCGTACTTCAGGGCCGCCACGTGCAGCAGGGCCGCCGATCCGTTCAGGGCGACGGCCCACCACCAGGCGCCGGCGCGCAGCAGTCCGCGCATCCCCGTTCCGCGGTTGCGCGCGGCGAGCCGTTCCTGGGCGACCGCGGCGGTCGCGTAGGCGACGGCAGAGAACAGCGACAGGACCACGGCCGTCAGGAAGGCGTTCACCGGTCCGCCCCCGCCGGGGCGTGCCCTCCGGCCGGCCGGGACGCGGCGGCGAGCGGGTGCCGCGCCGGTCCGTCCGGCTCCGCTTCGGCGGCCTCGCTTCGGGATGTCATGCCCGGACCTCTCGTGACGGTGGTGCGTGGGGGTGCTGGTGGTGCTGTCCGCACCTGCGTCGTTACCTGTGCCGATGCCTGTTTCGGCACCATATGGATGTACAGTACATCGATACGTCGGCGTACCGATACGACAGTGTACCGATACGCCCGCGTACCGGTACACTGTCGTATCGATGGACTTTCGCCACATTGGAGAGCAGGCCCCGAGCCAGGCCTGAACTCTTGGGACACGAGTGAGGAGCGCAGCGATGACATCGCAGGCCGCGGACGAGCCGGAGACTGCTGTCGCCCCGCGCCGCTCCAAGCTCACGCCGGAGCGTGAGCAGGAGTTCTTCGACGCCGTACTCGAACAGATCCGCGAGCACGGCTACGACGCCGTCACCATGGAGGGCATCGCCGCCAGCACCCGGTGCAGCAAGTCGACGCTCTACCGGCAGTGGCGGACCAAGCCGCAGTTCGTGGCGGCCGCCCTGCGGTCCAGCGGCCGCTGCCGCTTCGGCGGCATCGACACCGGCTCGCTCGCCGAGGACCTGCGGCGGGTGGCGCGGGCCGCGGGCGAGTGGTCGGGCCGGGACACCCGCCTCCTCCAGGCGCTCGGGCACGCGATCACGCTGGACCCCGAGCTGAAGGGGGCACTGCGCGAGACGCTGGTCGAGCCGGAGATCGCCGCGCTGCGGGAAATCCTGCGGCGCGGGGTGGAGCGCGGCGAGGTCCACGCGGACAATCCCGCGCTGGAGTTCGTGCCGGCACAGTTGTTCGGCGTCCTGCGCATCCGGCCCGTCCTGGAGGGCGAGTACGCCGACCCGGACTACGTGGTCCGGTTCCTGGAGGCCGCGGTGCTGCCGGCACTGGGCCTCGGTTCATGACTCAGGTCACCGTCCCCGGGATGACCGGGCGGTGACCTGCCCGCGCCGCACCGTGGGGACGGGGGCGGCGCGCACCCCCGGCCGGGCGGGGTACCTCTGGAGCGGAGAGGTACCCCGCCCGGCCGCCGTATGCCCCCGGGCCTCCGCGAGCCCGGGTACGGCCCGGAGGGCGGCTCAGACGCTCTGGCCCCTGCCGCCGCCCGAGGCCGCCTCGATGCCCCGGGTGATGTCGTCGATCACGGACTGCGGCTCCCCGACGTCGACGCCGAAGCGGACGACGATGAGCTGCCGTGAGGCGCCGGGCGAGGGGAAGGCCAGCGACTCCACGTACCCGTCGGCACCCTTGCTGGTGACGGCCTTCCAGCGGACCAGGTAACCCTCCTGCCCGGCCACGGTCACCGCCTTGGAGGCCAGCACCTCGTGGGAGGTGATCCTGCCGTAGGCCTCGCCCCCGTAGGAGTCCTCGGCGTTCGCCGCGATGTCGGCCTTGGCGACCTTCTCGGGCGTGGTCCCGCGCAGGCCCAGCACGAGCGCGGGAGCCGAGTAGGCGCCGCCCTTGGTGCAGCTCTTGGATGTGTCGCCGGGGCACTTGTAGGAGTCGTTCGACGTGACCTGAGCGCCCACCCCCAGCTCCTGGCCGTACCAGCCGTCGGGTATGGGCAGGCTGATGCCGCTGACCGCGTCGGTCACCGAGCCGCTCTTGATCTTCGGCGCCTCGGACGGCCCGCCCTCGGACCCGCCCGACCCGCCGGAACCGCCCGAGCCCCCGGATCCGCCCGGGCCGCCGAACGGGCCACGTTCCTCGCCGCTGCCGCCCCGGCCGTCCTGCCCCTGCCGGGACCCGGCCCGGCCGTCCTTGCCGCCGTCGTCGTGGACCAGCGCGAACACGCCGACGCCGATGCTCGCCAGCACCGCGGCCGCCACCCCGACGGCGATCCCGATCCGCAGCCCGCGCCGCGCGGGGGCGGCCGGCCGGCCGGGGTATCCGGGGTGCCCCGGATAGCCCGGGTATCCCGGATACCCCGGAGAGGCCGCGTACGGCCCGGGGGCCGCCTGCTGCGCCGGGGGACCCCACACGGCCGCCGATCCGGCGGGACGGGTCTGGTCCGTCCATGCCCTGCCGTCCCACCAGCGCTCGGTGGCGGGGCCGTCACTTGTCTGCCCCGGGTCGGGGTACCACCCGGGAGGAGTCACCTGCGTCATGTGCCTACCGTATGAGGCGTCGGTGAAAGCCCGATGAGAGGACCCCGTTCCCGCTCCCCGCGGCGCCCCTCTACCGCAGGTCACCCGACAAGGCAACAGCCGCCGGGACGGGCCGCCGCAAGGGACGTTCGGGGGCTACGCTCGAAGTCTGCATGCACTCGGGCGACTTGGGGAGGTAGCGGAATGACGGAGGTACGGCCGGGCACGGCCGCCTCGGACTCGCTGTGGGAGCGTGACGAGGAACTCACCGCCGTCGTACGCGCGATCGACGTCCTGTGCGCCGACCGCGCGTCCTCGGGAGGACTACTGGTCCTGGAGGGCGAGGCCGGTCTGGGCAAGACCGCCCTGCTGACCGCGACCCGCCGCATCGCCCAGGACCGCGGCTGCGCGGTGTGGTCGGCGCGCGGCGGCGAGACCCTGCGCTCCGTCCCCTTCAACGTGGTACGGCAGCTGCTCCAGCCCGCGCTCCTGTCGCTGATGCCCGAGGAGGCCCGCGAGTACCTCGGCGACTGGTACAACATCGCCGGCCCCGCCCTCGGCATCGCGGAACCCCGCGACGGGCAGGCCGACCCGCAGGGCGTGTGCGACGGCCTGGTCGCCGCCGTGCGCCGGCTCGCCGAGCGCGAGTGGCCGCTGGTGCTGCTGATCGACGACGCCCACTGGGCCGACGTGGAGACCCTGCGCTGGCTCGCCGCGTTCGCCGAGCGCCTCGACGACCTGCCCGTCCTGCTCGTGGTCGCCCGCCGGCCCGGCGGGATCGGAGGCGAGGGCGCCCGGTGCCTGGACGCGGCCGTCGCCGCCGCGGGCGTGCACGCCCTGAAAGCCCTGACCCCCGAGGCGACCGCCGGACTCACCCGCACCAGACTCGGCCCGCACGCCGACGCCCCGTTCTGCCGCGAGGTGTGGGCGGTCACCGGCGGCAACCCGTACGAGACCGTCGAACTGCTCGCCAAGGTGCACGACAGCGAACTCGAACCGGTCGAGGCCCGGGCCGCCGAACTGCGCGCCCTGAACCGCTCCGCCCGCGGCGGCGGCCTCGTCGCCCGCCTGGAGGAACTCGGCATAGACGCCACCCGGCTCGCCTGGGCCGCCGCGGTCCTCGGCACCGGCATCTCCGTGGAGCTCGTCGCCCGGCTGGCCACCATGACCCGCGACGACGCCGAGCGCTGCGCCGAACTGCTGTGCCGCGCCCGCATCCTCACCGAGCCGGGCCCGGAGACCGGCCGGGGCGGCGGCGGGGAGCTGGAGTTCGTGCACCCGCTGATCGCCACCGACGTCTACAACTCCATCCCGGACGCCCTGCGCACCGCCATGCACGGCATCGCCGCCCAGGTGGTCACCGACTCCGGGTTCGGCGCCGCGGCGGCCTCCCGGCACCTGCTCCAGGTCCATCCGGACGACGACCAGGAACTCGTCGAGCAGCTGCGCGAGGCGGCGCGCGAACACCTCGCCGTCGGCGCGTCCGACGCGGCCCGCCACTGCCTGGAGCGGGCCCTGCTGGAGCCGCCGACGCCCGGCACGCACGCCCGTGTGCTCTACGAGCTGGGCTGCGCCACACTGCTCACCGCGCCCGCCACCACCATCGAGCACCTCCAGCGGGCGCTCGCCATGCCCGGCCTCGACGGCCCCACCCGCGTGGACGCAGTGTGGCGGCTGTCCCAGGCTCTGCTCCACAACGACCAACTGGAGGAGGCCGTCCGCACGGTCGAGGCGGAGGCCGCCCGGCACGAACCGGGGCCGACCCGGATGCGGTTGCAGGCCGTGCAGTACATGTGGGAGGGCCTGTACACGAGCGGGACCAGCTCCCCGGACCGCTCCGAGCGCCTCGCCGCGCTCGCCTCCGGCTGCACCGGACGCGACAACTCCGAGCGCGCCCTGCTGATCCTGCGCGGTTTCGACGCCATGACCCGCGGCGAGAGCGCCGAGGAGGTCGTGGAGTTGTGCGACCGGGCCCTCGTCAACGGCCGCCTCGCACCCGGACTCGGCTGGACCGACACCGAGTGGGGCATCGAACTGCTGTTGATGCTGGCCACCGCCTACGCCTACTGCGACCGCCTCGACCGAGCCGAGACCCTCTACACCGAGGCCCTGCGCGCCTACGAGACCGCCGGCTGGAGCGGCGGCCACCTCGCCCTCGCCCACGCCTACGTCGGCCTCGGGCACCGCAGGCGCGGCCGGCTGCGGGAGGCGGAGGAGGCCCTGCGCGCGTCGCTGCGCCTGGCCGAGCGGGTCGGCCGCGGGCTGCCCCTGTACTGGACCGCGACCTGCAACCTCGTCGACACCCTGCTCGCCCGCGGCCATGTCGAGCGGGCCTGGGAGGTCGCCGAGCAGCACGGCTTCGCCCCGCCCTACCCGTCCACCATCGTGCTCCCCGATCCGCACAGCGTGCGCGGCCGGCTGCTGCTGGCGCTGGGCCGCGCCGAGGACGGCGTCAACGAACTGGAGGCGGCCGAGAAGGCGGCGGCCGCCCGCGGCCACCAGAACCCGGTGACGGTGCCCTGGGCTGCCGACCTGGCCCGCGCGCTCGCCACCGAGGACCCCGGGCGGGCCGGGCGGCTCGTCGCCGACCTCCGCCGCCAGGGCGAGCGGTTCGGCACCGACACCGCCATAGGAGAGGCCCTGCGCTGCGCCGCGGCCCTGGAGACCGGTCAGCGGGCGGTCCGGCTGGCCGCCCAGGCCGTCACCTACCTGGAGGCCTCCCCCTGCCAGTACGAACACGCCGTCGCCCGCGTCGAGTTCGGCATCGTCTCGCGCTCGGCCGCCGAACTGGACCGTGGCCTGGCCCTGGCACGCTCGTGCGGCGCGGACGCCCTGGCGGAACGGGCGGCACGACTGCTGGAGTCGGAACACGGGTTGAGGCAGACCCCGGCGTAGGGCCGGTCCCGGGGACCGCGCGGAGGCGCGGGTTCAGTACGCCGCCCCGCCGTGGCTCGCGACCGGGCGACCCGCACCCCGCTCACCCGGGCCGACGACGACCGTCGACACCCGGCGACGCGATGCGCCGGACACGCCTCGGCCCGCACCTGCCGGACGGTCGGTGGGCGCCCGCGTCCGCGTTGGAGGCCGGTGGTGGCAGGCTGCTGGGTCGCTCCTCGCCAAAGGTGCAGGTCCGCGCGCGTCGGCTGGTCGGCGCGCGTTGGCCCCCGTGTCAGAGGCCGGTGGTGGCAGGCTGCTGGGGTGCTCCTCGCCCAGGGCGCCGGTCCGCACCTGCCGACCGGTCGGCGGGCGTCCACGTCCGCGTCGGAGGCCGGTGGTAGCGGGCCGCTGGGTCGCTCCTCGCCACAAGCGCCGGTCCGCGCCCGTCGGCCGGTTGGCGGGCGTCCGCCTCCGTGTCGAAGGTCGGTGGTGGCAGGCTGCCGGGTCGCTCCTCGCCAAAGACTCCGGTCCACATCCGGCAGCCGGTTCGGGGCCCCGGCGTCCGCGTGCGTGCCGGTGACCGGCGGCCCGTCACTCCTCGTCCGGCTCCTCCGCCAGCACCCGCTGGGCCACCGCGAAGGCCGAGTTGGCCGCCGGGACTCCGCAGTACACGGCGCTCTGGAGCAGTGCCGCGCCGATCTCGTCGGGGGTGAGCCCGTTGCGGCGGGCCGCCCGTACGTGCATGGCCAGTTCGTCGTAGTGGCCGTGCGCGATCAGCGCCGTCAGGGTGATCAGGCTGCGCTCGCGGCGGCTCAGCGTCGGGTCGGTCCAGATCTCGCCCCAGGCGTAGCGGGAGATGAAGTCCTGGAAGCGGGCCGTGAACGGGGTCTGCCGGGCCTGCGCCCGGTCGACGTGCGCGTCGCCGAGCACCTCGCGGCGCACCTCCATGCCCCGCCGGGGAGCACCGTCGAGGTGGGTGCGCAGCGCCGCCAGGACCGCCTCGGGGCACTGCGCGGGCGCCAGGTGCGAGGCGCCGGGGATCTCGGTCAGCGCGGAGCCGGGCACCGCGTCGGCGATCTGCCGCAGATGCGCGGGCGGGGTGGCCGGGTCCTCGCGGCCCGCGACCAGCAGCGTGGGCGCGCCGATCTCCGGGAGCCGGTCGGTGAGGTCGAAGGCGGCCAGCGCGTCGCAACAGGCGGCGTACGACTCCGGGTCGGCCTCCCGGTGGTCCCGGACCAGTTCCGGCACGGTGAAGTCACCGGCGAACCACCGGGCGCGGGCGCTCTCGACCAGCCATTCGAGCCCGTCCCGCCGGACCCGTTCGGCCCGCTCCCGCCATGCCTGGGCACCGTTGAAGTGGGCCGACGAGCAGATCACGGCGAGCGAGTCGACGCGTTCGGGGTGGTGCACGGCGAGGTGCAGTCCCACGGCGCCGCCCAGCGAAACCCCGGCGTACGCGAACCGTTCGATGCCGAGCGAGTCGGCGAGCGCCAGCACCAGGCCGGCGAGGTCGCCGACGGTCGCGCCGGGCCCGATCAGCCCGGCCGGTGAACCTCCGTGCCCGGGCAGGTCCCAGCGGACCACCCGGTGGGAGATCGCCAGCTCGGGGGCGACCTTGTCCCACAGTGCGTACGACGTGCCGAGGGACGGCCCGAGCAGCAGCGGGGGAGCGGAGGCGGGGCCTTCGAGGAGGTGGTGCAGAGTCAACGTCGCTCCAGGGCACGGTCGGTGAGGGCTCCGGCGGAGCCGGTGTAACGGGCCGGGTCGGTGAGCTCGCCCAGGTCCACACCCACGTCCTTCAACTCGGGCTGCCGGGACAGGAGTTCTCCGAGGCTCCGGTTCTCCGCGTAGGCGCGCCGGGCGAGTTCGGTGAGCAGCTCCTTGGCGCGGGCCCGGCCGAGCACGGGGGCCAGCTCGGCAGACAGCCGCTCGGAGACGATCAGCCCATGGGTCAGCCCGAGATGGGCGCGCATCGCGTCCGCGTTCACCCGCAGGCCCTCGGTCAGCTCCGCGGCGTCGCGGGCCGCGCCGCCGACGAGTCGCAGCAGCTCCCGCAGCGGCTCCCACTCCGCGTGCCAGGCGCCGGGCGGCCGTTCGTCCGGCGCCACCAGCGAACCGTGGAGGCCGGCCGCGAGGTGCGGCGCGCGCTGGGCGGCGGCCGCGATCAGCGTGGACCGCACGGGGTTCGCCTTGTGCGGCATGGCGGAGGAACCGCCGCCGCTGCCCTCGGCGAGTTCCGCGGTCTCCGTACGGGTCAGCAGCAGCACGTCCGCGGCGATCTTGCCCAGCGCCCCGGCGGCGAAGGCGAGGCATCCGGCGAGGTCGGCGACCGGGGTGCGCAGCGTGTGCCAGGGCAACAGTGGCTCGCACAGGCCCAGTTCACGGGCGTACGCGGCGACGAGCGCGGTCGGGTCCCCGGCGCCGTAGGCGGAGAAGGCCGCCAATGTCCCCGCCGCGCCGCCGAGTTGGACGGGCAGGGAGTCCCGCACCCGGATGATCCGGTCCCGGGCGTCCAGCACCAGCGACCGCCAGCCCGCCGCCTTCAGGCCGAACGTCGTCGGCACGGCGTGCTGGGTCAGCGTCCGGCCCGGCATCGCCGTGTCGCGGTGCGCGGCGGCCGTCCGGGCCAGCGCCCGCTCGGTGCGGGCCAGATCGGCGAGGACCAGGTCCAGCGTGCGCACGGCGACCAGCATCGACGCCGTGTCCATGATGTCCTGGCTGGTCGCGCCCCGGTGCACGTAGGAGCTGTACTCCTCGCCCACGGCCTCGGTGAGGTCGGCGACCAGCGGGATGACCGGGTTGCCGCCGCCGCGGGCGCGCTCGGCGAGCGAGCGCAGGTCGAAGCGGCCCGGCTCGGCCGCCCGGGTCACCGCCTCGGCCGCCCCGGCCGGGGCGAGGCCGAGCGCGGACTGGGCGCGGGTGAGCGCCGCCTCCGCGTCGAGCAGGGCCCCCAGCCAGGCCGAGTCGCTCGTCGCGGACGCGGCGGGGGAGCCGGCCCAGCCCGGACCGAGCAGGCCGACGTCGATGCTCACGGCGGCGGGACGGGCGGCGGACGGAGTCACCGGAACTCCAGGAAGACCGTCTCGCCCTCGCCCTGAAGGCGGATGTCGAAACGGTGGGCCCCGCTGTCCTCCCGCGCGGCGATCAGCGTGGCGCGCCGCTCCTCGTCCAGCCGGGCGAGCAGCGGGTCGGCGGCCAGCGCGGCCTCGTCACCGGGGAGGTAGATCCGGGTGAACAGGTGTACGAGCAGCCCGCGCGCGAACACGCACACGCTGAGGTAGGGGGCGTTGTGCCCGCGCGCGCCGGGCCGCAGCGTCCGCGCGTACCAGTGGCCGTCGGCGTCGGTCTGGATGCGGCCGAAGCCGGTGAACTCCACGCCGTTGCGGCCGAGGTGGTCGCCGGAGGCGGGATCGCGCCGCATCGAGCCGTCGACGGCGGGCAGATTGCCGTCGGGGTCGGGCCCCCACACCTCCACCAGGGCGTCCGGCAGGGGCCGCCCCTCGCCGTCGTACACGTAGCCGTGCACGGTGACGGTGTCCGGGTGTCCCAGGGGCGCGATGTCCTCGCCGCCCCGGAAGGGGAGCGCGTACCCGTAGAAGGGGCCCACCGTGTGCGACGGAGTGGGCAGCACGTTCTCGGGGCTGCTCGTGTCGATCTTCGTCATGGCAGGTCAGCGCCCTTCTTCGAGCCAGGTGGCGTGCGGGCCGTCCAGCACGATGTCCCACTGGTAGCCGAGCGAGAACTCCGGCACCGACAGGCTGTGGTCGTAGGTGGCGACCAGCCGCTGCCGGGCCGCGTCGTCCGTCACGGACTGGAGGATCGGGTCGTACGGGAACAGCGGGTCGTTCGGGAAGTACATCTGCGTCACCAGCCGCTGCGTGAACGCCGTGCCGAAGACCGAGAAGTGGATGTGCGCCGGACGCCAGGCGTTGACGTGGTTGCGCCACGGGTACGGGCCCGGCTGGATCGTGGTGAACCGGTAGAAGCCGTCCGCGTCGGTCAGCGTACGGCCGACGCCGGTGAAGTTGGGGTCGAGCGGCGCGTCGTGCTGCTCGCGCTGGTGGGCGTAGCGGCCCGCGGAGTTGGCCTGCCAGATCTCGACGAGCTGGCCGCGCACGGGCCGCCCGTCGCGGTCGAGCAGCCGCCCGGAGACGGTGATCCGCTCACCGACCGGCTCACCCGTGTGCTGCCGGGTGAGGTCGTTGTCGATCATGGTGAGGTCACGCTCGCCGAACGCGGGCGAGGCCAGCTCGACCAGTTCCGGGTCCTTGCTGACGTCGATGGCGACCAGCGGCTGCCGGGGGTGGCGCAGCACCGAGGAGCGGTACGGCGCGTAGTCGCGGCGTGGATGGTGCTCGACCGGGGCGCCTTCGGCGACACGCTTCTCGTACGCGGCGTGCTCGGCCGCGATCTCCTGGTCGATGTCGTGCTGGGTGAGAGCCATGGGGTTTCCTAACCCTTCCTTAGCGTTCGAGGACGAGGGCGAGGCCCTGGCCGACGCCGATGCAGAGGGCGGCGACGCCGACTCCTCCGCCCTTGCGGGCGAGTTGGTGGGCGACGGTGCCGGCGAGCCGGGCGCCGGAGGCGCCGAGCGGGTGACCGAGGGCGATGGCACCGCCCTGGGGGTTGAGGACGGCGGGGTCGAACTCGGGCCACTCCGCGACGCATCCGAGGACCTGGGCGGCGAACGCCTCGTTGAGTTCCAGGGTGTCGAGGTCGGCGAAGGTCCTGCCGGCCTTCGCCAGCGCCCGGTTGACGGCTTCGACGGGGGCCAGACCGAACCAGTGCGGGTCCACGGCGGCCAGCCCGCTGGCGGAGATCCGGGCCAACGGCTCGCGGCCGGTGGCCTTCAGGCCCTCCTCGTCGGTGAGGAGCAGAGCGGCGGCGCCGTCGTTCAGCGGGGAGGCGTTCCCGGCGGTCACCGTGCCTCCCCCAGCCTCCGGCCGGGACCCCCATCTCGCTTCGCTCGCGCTGCGGAACGACGGCTTGAGCTTGGCCATGGCTTCCAGGGACGTGTCCGGGCGTACGGACTCGTCGGCGGCGAACAGTACCGGGTCGCCCTTGCGCCGCGGCACGGCGACCGGCGCCAACTCGGCGTCGAACAGGCCCGCTTCCTGAGCGGCCGCGGCCTTCCGGTGGGAGGCGAGCGCGAACTCGTCCTGCTGCTCGCGGCTGATCCCGTGCTTCTCGGCGATCAACTCCGCGCTCTCGCCCAGCGGGACGGTCCACTGCGGGTCCATCCCCGGGTTGACCATGCGCCAACCGAGGGTGGTCGAGTACAGCTCGGTGTGCCCGGCCGGGAAGGGCCGGTCGCTCTTGGGCAGCACGTAGGGGGCGCGGGTCATGGACTCCACACCGCCGGCGAGGGCGATGGACGCGTCGCCGACGGCGATGGCGCGGGCGGCCTGGATCACCGCCTCCAGGCCCGAGGCGCACAGCCGGTTCACCGTCACGCCCGGCACCGAGGTCGGCAGGCCCGCCAGCAGCGCGGCCATGCGGGCGACGTTGCGGTTCTCCTCCCCGGCGCCGTTGGCGTTGCCGAAGTGGACGTCCTCGATCCGGGCCGGGTCCAGGCCGGGGGTGCGGGCGAGGAGTTCGCGGATCGCGTGGGCGGCGAGGTCGTCCGGGCGGACGCTCGCCAGGGCGCCGTTGTAGCGGCCGATCGGGGTGCGGACCGCGTCGACGAGGTAGACGGTCTTCACAGCAGGTCCTTTGCGACGGTCAGCTCGGCGTGGGTCTTGGCGGTGATCTCCTCGACGCCGACGCCGGGCGCGGTCTCCACGAGGACGAGTCCGTCACCGGTGACGTCGAGGACGCCGAGGTCGGTGATGATCCGGTCCACGCACGCCCTGCCGGTCAGCGGCAGCACGCACTCTTCGACGATCTTGGGGCTGCCGTCCTTGGCGGTGTGGGTCATCACCACGATCACCGTGCGGGCGCCGTGGACCAGGTCCATCGCCCCGCCGATCCCCGTGACCATCCTGCCCGGGACCGCCCAGTTCGCCAGGTCACCGCCCGCGGACACCTGCATCGCGCCGAGCACGGCGACGTCGATGTGCCCGCCGCGGATCATCGAGAACGACAGTGCCGAGTCGAAGAAGGAGGCACCGGGCAGGACCGTCACCGTCTCCTTGCCCGCGTTGATCAGGTCCGGGTCGACGGCGTCCTCGGTGGGGTAGGGACCGGTGCCCAGGATGCCGTTCTCGGACTCCAGGACCACCTCCACGCCCTCCGGCAGATGGTTCGGAATCAGGGTGGGCAGACCGATGCCCAGGTTGACGTACTGGCCGTCCCGGAGTTCCCGCGCGGCACGGGCGGCCATCTCCTCACGTGTCCAGGCCATCAGCTGCTCACCGTCCGCTGCTCGATCTTCTTGTCCGCCGCCTGCTCCGGGGTGAGGGCCACCACGCGCTGGACGAAGATGCCCGGCAGGTGCACCGCGTCCGGGTCGATCTCTCCCGGCTCGACCAGTTCCTCCACCTCCGCGACGGTGACCTTGCCGGCCATCGCGGCGAGCGGGTTGAAGTTGCGGGTGGACTTGTTGAAGACCAGGTTGCCGTGCCGGTCGCCCTTCGCCGCGCGCACCAGCGCGAAATCGGTCCGGATCCCGCGTTCCAGCACGTATTCGGTGCCGTCGAACTCCCGCACCTCCTTCGGCGGGGACGCCAGCGCCACTCCGCCCTGCCCGTCGTACCGCCACGGCAGCCCGCCCTCGGCCACCTGCGTACCCACACCCGCAGGCGTGTAGAAGGCGGGAATCCCCGCCCCGCCCGCGCGCAGCCGCTCAGCCAGCGTGCCCTGCGGAATCAGCTCGACCTCCAGCTCACCGGCCAGGTACTGCCGCGCGAACTCCTTGTTGGCCCCGATGTAGGAGCCCGTCACCCGCCCGATCCGGCCCGCGGCCAGCAGCACCGCCAGACCCGACTCCATCGCACCGCAGTTGTTGGAGACGACCGACAGCCCGCCCACCCCGCGGTCGTACAACGCGCCGATCAGCACGTTCGGCACCCCGCTCAGCCCGAAGCCACCGACCGCGAGCGACGCGCCGTCCGGCACATCGGCCACGGCCGCGGCGGCTGTGGCGACCACCTTGTCCATCGAATCAAGCCTCATCTCTGACGAGCGTCCAGCAACCGCAGATAGTCAGCGCACTGACTATTTTGGCGGTTCCCTCACGCTGCCACTTGGCGCGCGCCCCGTCAATACCCCACTTGACCAGGACGAGCAGGGCTTTCGCAGGGCCGGGGAATCCATGGTGGAGAGATGACTCATCGGCGGTATCGTTCAGTGCACCTACAAAAGTCACGACTGATACGACTGATACGACGGATCGACGCGAGGAGCGCACATGGGCGCGGTGGACCTCTCGACCCACCCCGGGCATCTGGCCCGGCGGTTGCAGCAGGCGCACTACCTGCTCTGGAACACGATGGTCTCCGAGGAGATCACCTCGCCGCAGTTCGCGGTCCTGAACGTGCTCGTCGCCGAGCCGGGCCTCGACCAGCGCA
Source organism: Streptomyces sp. NPDC088817 (assembly GCF_044750345.1). NCBI lineage: Bacteria > Bacillati > Actinomycetota > Actinomycetes > Kitasatosporales > Streptomycetaceae > Streptomyces > Streptomyces sp. NPDC088817. The sequence continues at coordinate 50,691 of NZ_JBIVJN010000014.1, read as the reverse complement.
CGGTGGGGGAGCGGGTGGGCCTCGACCGGTCCACCATCGCCGAGGTGATCAGCCGCCTCGGCCGTCGCGGACTGCTCGACAAGGTGCGCGACCCGCAGGACGGCCGCCGCTTCCTGCTGCGGCTGACCGGCGAGGGGGAGCGCACCCACCGGAAGCTCACCGTGCGCACGGCCCGGATGAACCAGGTCTTCCTGGGGCCGCTCAGCGCCGACGAGCAGGCCCTCTTCTTCGATCTCATCCGGCGGGTCGCGGACGCGGCCGAGGGGCTGCGCCATCCGGCCGAACCCCTCGCGGCGCAGCCCTGATCGCGCCCGTCACCGTCATCGTCCTCGGTCACGTCCGCGGATCACGGTTCCGGGGTGAGGACCACCCATACCTGGCCCCGGGCGAAGTTCACGTCCGTGCCGTCGGCGGCCGTGAACCGTGTGCCGTCCGCCGCGCTCGGGCGCTTCCATACGGCGTCGTACACCCGTCCGCCGCGTAGCACCTCCGCCTTCCCGGAACCGACGGTCTCGGTGTACGGGGTGTAGTTGCCGAGCACGTCATGCAGGTCCGATTTGCGCACCTTCACGTGCTGCACCACCACCGTCGCGGGCACGACCCTGCGGCCGTCGGTCGTGACGGTCTGCTGTCCGTCCATCGCCACCTGCCAGCCGTGCCGCCGCGCCGACCAGGTGAAGGTGAACCGGGCCGCCGGGTAGTCGACCGTGCGCGAGGTCTCGGCGCGGCCGCCCGCGGGCGCAGGACCGTAGCGGAAGCCGGTGGTCAGCGCGTTCGCTCCCGGGGCCGAGCCGAGGAGCTTGCCGGGGCGCAGGTACAGGTTGTGCGGTGACGGCTTGGCGGTGCCCCGGAAGTACGCGTCGGGCTTGTCGTCGGGTGTCCTGGGGGTCAGCGGCGCGGCGTTGATCAGCGGCAGCAGTTTGTGCTGGGCGCCGGAGAAGGCGAGCGTGGGGTGGTCGAACTGGCGCAGTAGTTCGAGGTCGGACTCGCGTGCGCTGCGCACCGGCCCGACGACCGGGGGCAGACGGGTGGCGTAGACCGCCATCAGCCGGCTCAGCCCGCCCTCGACCGGTTCCGCGTACACGATGTCGGCGGCGTCGACGCCGGTCTGCGGGCGTGCCGCCCGCACGTTGTCGATCTTGACGGCGAGGACGGGTCCGGCGTGCTCCGGACTCGGTGCCGGGGTCCGCGGCAGTTCCCGCACGGGCGCGGGAGTGCCCCCCTTTCCGTCCTGTTGGTCCCCGGCGGTGCCGTGCCGCGCCGTGCAGCCCGTCGTCACAGCGGCCAGCAGTGCCACCGCCGAGGCGGCGCACCGCATGCGCGTACTTCCTCCCATGCCCACAGTTCAACCCCCGTCTCCGCGCCTTGTCCCTTGACTGTCTGTTTATCCGTTCATCGGTGGCCATACCCGCTCGTTTCTGATCGAGCGTGACCCGTCGGGGCGACCGGCCCATCGAGCGCGGCCCGGTGGGCCGAACGGCCCAATGAGGCGACCGGCGATTCGGCGGGTCGGGCCCCGGGTACCCGGGCGCGGCACGGGAGGCGCAGCACGACGGAGGGAGCGCGCCGCGATGAAGGCAGTGACGTGGCAGGGCAAACGCGACGTTCGGGTGGACGAGGTCCCCGACCCGAAGATCCAGAAGCCGACGGACGCCGTCATCCGGATCACCTCGACCGGCCTGTGCGGCTCCGACCTGCACCTCTACGAGGTGCTCACGCCGTTCATGACACCGGGCGACATCCTCGGCCACGAGCCCATGGGCATCGTGGAGGAGGTCGGCGCCGAGGTGACGCACCTCAGGCCCGGCGACCGGGTGGTCGTACCCTTCCAGATCTCCTGCGGGCACTGCTTCATGTGCCACGCGGGTCTGACGACTCAGTGCGAGACCACCCAGGTCACCAGCGAGGGCATGGGCGCCGCCCTGTTCGGCTACACCCGCCTGTACGGCGCCGTGCCGGGTGCCCAGGCCGAGTACCTGCGTGTCCCGCAGGCGCAGTTCGGCCAGATCAAGCTTCCCGAGGGCCCGCCCGACGACCGGTTCCTCTACCTCTCGGACGTGCTGCCGACCGCCTGGCAGGCGGTCGCCTACGCCGATGTGCCGCGCGGCGGCAGCGTGGCCGTGCTCGGCCTCGGCCCCATCGGCGACATGGCGTGCCGGATCGCCAAGGCGCGCGGCGCCGAGCGGGTGTTCGGCGTGGACCTGGTCCCCGAGCGGCTGGCCCGGGCGCGCAGGCGGGGCGTGGAGACGTACGACCTGCGGGGCTTCGACAACGAGAAGGAACTGGTCGCGGCGATCCGCGACGAGACACAGGGACGCGGGCCCGACGCCGTGATCGACGCGGTCGGCACCGAGGCGCACGGCAGCGCGGCCGCCCGGCTCGTCCAGCAGGCCGCGTCGGCGCTGCCGCACGCGCTGAGCGCACCGCTCGCCGAACGCTTCAGCGTGGACCGGCTCGCCGCCCTGCACACCGCCATCGAACTGGTGCGCCGCGGCGGCACGCTCTCCCTCAGCGGCGTCTACGGCGGCACGGCCGACCCCATGCCGATGCTCACGATGTTCGACAAGCAGATCCAGATGCGCATGGGCCAGGCCAACGTCCGCCGCTGGACCGACGAGATCATGCCCTACCTCAAGGATGAGGACCCGCTGGGCGTCGACGACTTCGCCACGCACCGGCTGCCGCTGTCCGACGCCCCCCACGCGTACGAGATGTTCCAGCGCAAGCAGGAGGGCGCCGTCAAGGTCGTCATGCGGCCGTGAGGCCCGCGAGCCGCGCCCCGACCGCCGCCGCCCCCGTACGCGCACCGGCTCAGGTGCGGGAGCCGAGGACCTCCGCCAGGTCGTAGCGGACCGGCTCCTCCAACTGGGCGTAGGTGCAGCTCTCCGGCGTGCGGTCCGGGCGCCAGCGGCGGAAGCGGGCCGTGTGCCGGAACCGGGCCCCGTTCTCCATGTGGTCGTAGGCCACCTCGGCCACCCGCTCCGGGCGCAGCGGCACCCAGGACAGGTCCTTCTTCCCCGACCAGCGGCTGGGCGCGCCCGGCAGCCGGGCCGCCTCGTGGGCAGCCTCGTCCGACCAGGCCGCCCACGGGTGCCCGGCCACGTCGTCCATCCGCAGCGGCTCCAGCTCCTCGATCAGCTCGGCGCGCCGCTTCATCGGGAACGCGGCGCACACGCCCACGTGCTGGAGGGTGCCCCGGTCGTCGTAGAGGCCGAGCAGCAGCGAGCCGACGACCGGGCCGCTCTTGTGGTGACGGAACCCGGCGACCACCACGTCCGCCGTGCGCTCGTGCTTGACCTTGAACATGGCCCGCTGGTCCTGGAGATAGCGCAGCCCCAGCGGCTTGGCGACGACACCGTCCAGGCCCGCGCCCTCGTACTGCTCGAACCAGCGCCGGGCCACCTCGACGTCGGTCGTCGCGGGTGCCACGTGCACCGGGGCGGTCACCTCCGCCAGCGCCCGGACCAGCAGCGCACGCCGGTCGGACAGCGGCACGTCCAGCAGGGACTCGCCGTCCAGGGCCAGCAGGTCGAAGGCCACGAAGGAGGACGGGGTCCGTTCCGCCAGCATGCGTACCCGGGAGTCCGCCGGGTGGATCCGTTCGGTCAGCGCGTCGAAGTCCAGCCGGCCCTCCCGCGCGATCACGATCTCCCCGTCCAGCACGCACCGCTCGGGCAGCCGCTCCCTGAGCGCCTCGACCAGCTCGGGAAAGTACCTGGTCAGCGGCTTTCCGGTGCGGCTGCCGAGCTCGACCTCGGCGCCGTCGCGGAACACGATCGCCCGGAACCCGTCCCACTTCGCCTCGTACTGCATGTCCGGCGGGATCCTCGCCACCGACTTGGCGAGCATCGGCTTCACGGGCGGCATCACCGGCAGGTCCATGCCTAGATTCTGCGCGCCCGCGCGCGGGCCCGCCCGGTGTGCGAGGCGCGCGCGCTGCCCCTACCGTGGCTCGCATGGGCGATGCGGTGGAACTGGAGGTCGGCGGCCGGACCGTACGGCTGTCCAGCCCGGACAAGGTGTTCTTTCCCGAGCCCGGATTCACCAAGCTGGACGTCGCCCGGTACTACCAGTCCGTCGCCCCCGGCATCCTGCGCGCCCTGCGCGACCGCCCCACCACCCTGGAGCGCTACCCGGACGGCATCACCGGCGAGTGGTTCTTCCAGAAGCGGGCGCCCAAGGGGATGCCCTCATGGATTCCCACCGCCCACATCACCTTCCCCAGCGGACGCAGCGCCGACGAGATGTGCCCCACGGAGGAGGCCGCCGTGGTGTGGGCCGCCCAGTACGGCACGCTCACCTTCCACCCCTGGCCGGTGCGCCGCGACGACGTCGACCACCCCGACGAACTGCGCATCGACCTCGACCCGCAGCCCGGCACCGACTTCACCGACGCCGTGCGCGCCGCCCACGAACTGCGGTCCCTGCTGGAGGAGTTCGGGGGACTGCGCGGCTGGCCCAAGACCTCCGGCGGGCGCGGTCTGCACGTGTTCGTGCCGATCCAGCCGCGCTGGACCTTCACCCAGGTACGGCGCGCCGCGATCGCCGTGGGCCGGGAGATGGAGCGCCGGATGCCCGAGCAGGTGACGATCAAGTGGTGGAAGGAGGAGCGCGGCGCCCGGATCTTCCTGGACTACAACCAGACGGCCCGCGACCGCACCATCGCCTCCGCCTACTCCGTGCGCCCCCGCCCCCACGCCCCCGTCTCGGCGCCCCTGCGCTGGGAGGAGGTCGGCGCTGCCCGGCCCGAGGACTTCGACGTTGCCACCATGCCGGCCCGGTTCGCCGAAGTCGGCGACGTGCACGCCGACATGGACGACCACGCCTACTCCCTGGAGGCCCTGCTGGAGCTGGCCGCCCAGGACGAACGCGACCACGGCCTCGGCGATCTGCCCTACCCGCCCGAGTATCCGAAGATGCCCGGCGAGCCGAAACGGGTCCAGCCGAGCCGGGCGAGGAAGCAGGGCCCGGACGCCGGCTGAGTCCGCCCGGCACCCTCGGTGGAAGGCGCGTTGCGGGACGAGAGCGCTCTCACGACGGGGCCCGTGCGCGGTTATCCTGATCCACAACCGCCGGTGAGGAGCCCAGAAGTGACCGAGACAGCGTCGCGTCCCACGTTGGAGGCCGTGGCCGCGCGTGCGGGGGTGTCGCGGGCCACCGTGTCCCGGGTCGTGAACGGCGGGGACGGGGTGCGGGAGCCGCTGGCCGAGCGGGTGCGCCGGGCCGTGGAGGAACTCGGGTACGTGCCGAACCAGGCCGCCCGCAGCCTGGTGACCAAGCGGCACGACGCCGTCGCCGTCGTCATCGCCGAACCGGAGACCCGGGTCTTCGCCGACCCCTTCTTCGCCCTGCAACTGAGGGGCATCAGCAAGGAGCTGACGGCCCACGACTCGCAGCTCGTGCTGCTGCTGACGGAGGGGCGCGACGACCACGCCAGGGTCGGGCGCTATCTCGCCGGCGGCCATGTGGACGGCGCGCTCGTGTTCTCGCTGCACCTGGACGACCCGCTGCCGGGGCTGATCCGGCGCGCCGGGGTGCCGACCGTGTTCGGCGGGCGGCCCGGCTGGAGCGACGACTCCGCCCCCGGCGCCGCGGACTCCGCGCGGACGGCCGGGAGCTCCGCGGTCGTCTACGTCGACTGCGACAACCGGGGCGGGGCGCGGGAGGCCGTACGGCATCTGGTCGGCCTCGGCCGGACCAGGATCGGGCACATCACCGGTGCCCTCGACCAGACCTCGGCGGCGGACCGGCTCGACGGCTTCCGGGACGTGATGGTCGACGCCGACCCGCGGCTGATCGTGGAGAGCGACTTCACCCCGGCCGGCGGCGAACGCGCCATGCGCGAACTCCTCGACCGCTGCCCGGACCTGGACGCGGTGTTCGCCGCCAACGACCTCACCGCCTCCGGAGCCCTGCGCGTGCTGCGCGAGCGCGGACTGCGGGTCCCCGAAGACGTCGCCGTGGTCGGCTTCGACGACATGCTGCCCGTGGCCGAGCAGACCGAGCCGCCGCTGACGACCGTGCGTCAGGACATAGAGGGGATGGGCCGGCTGATGGCGCGCCTCCTGCTGCGCGGCCTCGACGGGCACGGCGCCGAGGCCGGGGTGGGCGGCGCGCCGCGCGGTGTCGTCCTGCCGACCACACTCGTACGGCGCGCCTCCGCGTAAAGCCCCTCTGCGGGGCGCCGGGGTGGCCTCACGCCGCCGACGGGGTGCTCCTGATCACCGCGAAGCGGGCGCCGTAGGGGTCGGCGAGCCGGGCGATGCGGCCGACTCCCGTGACGTCGGTGGCCGGCACCCGGATCGTGCCGCCCAGTTCCTCGGCCCTGGCCACCGTCGCGTCCGTGTCCCGGACCTCGAAGTACGGCAGCCAGTACGCGCCCGTCTTCGCCTCGGTCGGGTCGTCGGAGAGGGCCACGATGCCGCCGAACATGGCGTCCTCGCCGCCCTCGGCGGGATTCACGCACGTGTAGGTGCCGCCCGGGAAGGGCACGCCGGAGGTCTCCAGGCCCAGCACCTTGTGGTAGAACGCGGCCGCTGCGGCGATGTCCGCCGTGTACAGCTCGACCCAGCACAGCGAGCCCGCCTCGCCGGCCACGTCCACGCCCTTGATCCGCCCCGGCTGCCAGAGGCCGAACGGCACGCCCGCCTTGTCGGCGAGGACCGCCATGTGGCCCTCGCCCATGACGTCCATGGGCTGGACCAGCACGGTGCCGTGCGCCTCCTCGGCGGCCTTGGCGGTGGCCGCCGCGTCGGCGCTCTGGAAGTACACGGTCCAGGAGGGCGGCCCCTGCTCCGGCGAGGTCTGCATCCCGCCGGCCACCGTCCTGCCGCCGAGCTGGAAGAAGCCGTACCCACCGGCCTGCGGGCCGGCCGACTGGAACTCCCAGCCGAAGAGAGCGCCGTAGAAGGAGCGGGCGCCGTCGATGTCGGGGGTGCCGACATCGATCCAGTTCGGAGCGCCGTTGACGAAACGGGTGGTGAGCATCCTTGCCCTCCTTCGAGGTGCCCGAATCCATGCACTGCCGAGTCTGTCACCCCCCACTGACAACCGCCGCCGCAACACGACCGGGGCGTCCCCGCGCGCCGTCGTGCGTCCGCGGTGGGTCTGCGGCCATCATCGGGGCGGTGCGCGGGCACGGGTGTCCGCGTTGATCCGGCGTTGAGCGGATGTTTCGCGGCGGTCGGCACGATGGCGTGCATGCACTTCGAGACCACCGCCCCGGACGACATCGCCTGGCAGGAACGGGCCCTGTGCGCGCAGACCGGGGCCGACTTCTTCTTTCCCGAGCCGGGCAGTTCCGTGCGTGAGGCCAAGCGCATCTGCGGGATGTGCGAGATGCGCCCGGCCTGCCTGGAGTACGCCCTCGCCAACGACGAGCGCTTCGGCGTCTGGGGCGGGCTGTCCGAGAAGGAACGCCAGGCCCTCGGGCGGACCGGACGGTCCGCCTCGTGCGCCGGTGGCTGATCAGGCGCCGGCGCGCGCCGCCATCCGGGCCCGCCGCGCGGCGAGCCGCTCGTCGAACTTCGCCGCCTCCGCGTCCAGGCCGCCCATGAACAGGCCCAGCTCCTCCTGCGCCTGAAGACCCTCGGGGCCGAGCCCGTCGATCTCCAGGACCTTCAGGAAGCGCAGCACCGGCTGGAGTACGTCATCGTGGTGGATGCGCAGGTTGTAGACGCCGCCGATGGCCATCTGCGCCGCCGCCCGCTCGAAGCCGGGGATGCCGTGGCCGGGCATGCGGAAGTCGACGACCACGTCCCGCACCGCCTGCATGGTCAGGTCGGGCGCGAGTTCGAACGCCGACTTGAGCAGGTTGCGGTAGAAGACCATGTGCAGGTTCTCGTCCGTCGCGATGCGCGACAGCATGCGGTCGCAGACCGGATCGCCGGACTGGTGACCGGTGTTGCGGTGCGAGATGCGGGTGGCGAGCTCCTGGAAGGCGACGTACGCGACCGAGTGCAGCATCGAGTGCCGGTTGTCGGACTCGAAGCCCTCGCTCATGTGCGCCATCCGGAACTGCTCCAGCTTGTCCGGGTCCACCGCGCGCGAGGCGAGCAGGTAGTCGCGCATCACGATGCCGTGCCGGCCCTCCTCGGCCGTCCAGCGGTGCACCCAGGTGCCCCAGGCGCCGTCCCGGCCGAACAGGGTGGCGATCTCGTGGTGGTAGCTGGGGAGGTTGTCCTCGGTGAGCAGGTTGACCACCAGGGCGATCCGGCCGACCTCCGTGACCTTGGACTGCTCCTTGTCCCAGGCCTCGCCGTCCTCGAAGAGCCCGGGGAAGTTGCGGCCGTCGCTCCAGGGCACGTACTCGTGCGGCATCCAGTCCTTGGTGACCTTCAGATGCCGGTTCAGCTCCTGCTCGACCACTTCCTCCAGCGCGTACAGCAGTCGCGCGTCGGTCCATGCGGACGGGCTGCCGAGGTGAGGAGAGGTAAGGGTCACGGAAACTCCAGGGGGACGCGTGAAGAAGCGGGAGCGGGCAAGGGCGGAACGCAACGGGCCCGGCGAGCGGTGCACGGGAACCTACGGGATCGTAGGCTACGAATCCGTAGGTTACGAATCCGTAGGTTAAGTTCGCTGTAAAGGTGGCTGATCAGATGGGTGCGCGCCGGAGTTGACGGGTCCCCAGAACCAGCCCAGCATCGCAGGTCCGGGGGCCGGCACAGGCACCGCCCAGCTCGTCAGGCGTGCAACTCCCGCAGCCGCACCGAGAGGCACGTCACACAGCCTTCGAGTTTCTCGAACTCGCCGATGTCCACCACGACCGGCTCGAAGCCGAGACCGCCGAAGAGTTCCGCCGTCCGCGGCGCGCTCGCCGCCATCAGCAGCCGGTCGCCGCCGAGCAGCACCACATGCCCGCCGGACTTCTCCGGCACCGGCAGGAAACGCGGGAAGAACGAGAAAAGCGACGGCGTGTCCACCTTCGGGACGTACCCCACGACCGTCCCGTCGGGCAGCGCCGTCACCGCCGACTTCAGGTGCAGCACCTTGCTCACCGGTACGGTCACGACCCGCGCCCCCAGCGGCTCGAACACCGCCCGCAACTGCCGCACACCGGCCGCGTTGGTGCGCCCGCCACGGCCGGCGTAGACCGTGTCGCCGACCTTCAGCACGTCCCCGCCGTCCAGAGTGCCCGGCTCCCGGACCCGGTTCACCGAGCAGCCCAGACGCGCCACGGCCTGCTCCACCGCGGCGGTCTCGGCGCGCCGGGTCCCGGCGCCCGGACGGGTGATCAGGGCGACGTTCCGGTACGTGACCACGGTGTCCTCCACGAACACCGCGTCGGGGCAGTCGTCGGCCGGCTCGACCTCGACCGTCTCCCAGCCGTGGTCGCGCAGCGCCTCGACGTACGCCTCCCACTGCCGCACCGCCAGCCCCACGTCGACCGCCTCCCGTTCGACATGGGTCACCAGACCTTCGGCGAGACGCGGGCCGGGACGGCGGACGAGGGCCTTCTTGCTGGGCACGAGGCGCCTTTCGTAGCTGCGCGTGATGGCGGCCCGGTGCGGCCGGGACCGCACCGGGCCGCCATCATGCGCCAAGCGCCCGCCCGGACAAAAGCCCGCTGGACGCTAATCGGGATCCGTGGCGGACTCCCGGGTGGTTTCCCGCAGTTCTCCCTCCTCCAGCAGCAGCCAGCGGGTGATGCCGATCGAGTCCAGGAACGGCAGGTCGTGACTGGCCACGACCAGGGCGCCCTCGTAGGACTCCAGGGCGGTCGTCAGCCGGCGCACGCTCGCCATGTCCAGGTTGTTGGTCGGCTCGTCCAGCAGGAGCAACTGCGGCGCGGGCTCCGCCAGCAGCAGCGCCGCCAGCGCGGCCCGGAAGCGTTCGCCGCCGGACAGCGTCGCCGCCTCCTGGTCGGCGCGGGCGCCCCGGAACAGGAAGCGGGCGAGCTGGGCCCGGATCCGGTTGTTGGTGGCGCCCGGCGCGAGACGGGCCACGTTCCCGGCGACGCTCAGCCCGTCGTCGAGGAGGTCCAGCCGCTGCGGCAGGAACCGCACCGGCACGTGCGCGGCCACCTCGCCCGACACCGGCGGCAACTCCCCGGCGACGGTACGCAGCAGCGTCGTCTTGCCCGCCCCGTTGCGCCCGATCAGCGCGACCCGCTCCGGACCGCGCAGGTCGATGCCCCCGTCCACGCGTGCGCCGTACGCCAGTTCCAGATCGCGCAGGGTGAGCACGGTCCGGCCCGGCGGTACGGCCGTGTACGGCAGGTCGACGCGGATCTCGTCCTCGTCCCGTACCGCCTCCACCGCCTCGTCCAGCCGCTCCCTGGCCTCGGCGAGCCGCTCCTCGTGCATGATGCGGTGCTTGCCCGCGGACTCCTGTGCCGCGCGCTTGCGGCCCCCCATGACGATCTTCGGCTCGCGCTTCTGGGCCCACATCTTCTGGCCGTACCGCTTGCGCCGGGCCAGTTTGACCTGCGCGTCGGCCAGTTCGCGTCGCTGCCTGCGCACATCGGCCTCGGCGACGCGCACCATGCGCTCGGCCGCCTCCTGCTCCAGGGCGAGGGCCTCCTCGTACGCCGAGAAGTTCCCGCCGTACCAGGTGACCTGGCCGGAGCTGAGGTCGGCGATCTGGTCGACCAGCTCCAGGAGTTCGCGGTCGTGGCTGACCACGACCATCACGCCCGGCCAGGACTCGACGGCCGCGTACAGCCGGCGGCGCGCGTACAGGTCGAGGTTGTTGGTCGGTTCGTCGAGCAGCAGCACGTCAGGCCGGCGCAGCAGCAGCGCGGCCAGCCGCAGCAGCACCGACTCGCCGCCCGAGACCTCGCCGACGGTGCGGTCCAGGCCGATGCGGCCGAGCCCGAGCTCGCCGAGGGTGGCCAGGGCGCGTTCCTCCACGTCCCAGTCGTCGCCGACCGTCTCGAAGTGCTCCTCGGCGACGTCACCGGCCTCGATGGCGTGCAGCGCGGCCCGCTGCGCGGCGATGCCGAGCGCCTCGTCGACCCGGAGCGCGGTGTCGAGCGTGACGTTCTGCGGGAGGTGGCCGACCTCGCCGGTGACGCGGACGGAACCGCCGGTCGGCCCGAGTTCGCCGGCGATCAGTTTCAGCAATGTCGATTTTCCTGAGCCGTTGACCCCGACCAGGCCGGTCCGGCCGGGACCGAAGGCGAGGTCGAGGCCGGGGAGGACGGAGCTGCCGTCGGGCCAGGTGAAGGAAAGGGAGGTACAGGTGATGGATGCGGACATGGGCGCCTCGCGGTGGCTGGGTGCGGTCAGTGTCGGACGCGTGTGAGACACCGCGGGGCGAGGCCACCGTGTAGGAGGGGAGCCGAGGGGCAGGAGAAGAGCCCTGGGCCGGAATTCCTTCGGGACGGCTCGGACGCCGAGGTCGCACGCCACGCACACACCTGACCGGTGTGACGCGGTGCCTCAGGACCTCAGACGAGCAACGTCCCTCTCCAATCGACGGCAACAGGACCGCTGCAAACGGTAGGAGGAGCCGGGACACCTGTCAAAGAAATAATGGGCGGCCCGAGCCCCCTCGGAAGGAGGCACCCGTGTCCGACGGTTCGCTCTCGCTGCCCGCCCGGCTCTACCTGCTGGCCTGGGACACCGGGCGGATGAGGATCACCGGCACCGCTCAGCCGCACCATCCGGTCCGGGCCGGCGCCCTCACCGAGCTGGCCCAGCGCGGGCTGCTCGTCGACGACGACGGCATCGCCGTACCCGCCGGACTGGACGCGAGCACCGGTGACCCCGTGCTCGACGGACTGCTCGAACTCGTCCAGGAGTCCCGTCCCCGCCGCTGGAGGACCTGGGTGACGCTGCACGCACGGACCACCCTCGACGCCGTGCGGGAGCAGCTGGCCGCCGAGGGGTACCTGCGCGCCGAGCGGCGCCGGGTCCTCGGTGTCCTCCCGTCCGTGGACTACGCCCTGGAGCGCGTCGCCGCCGTGGACGCGCTGCGGGAGGAGGCGCGCCGGGTGCTGGAGGGCCCGCTGCCGGCCGCGGAGGTCCCCGAACGCGACGCGGCCGTCGTCGCCCTCGCGGCCGCTGCCGGGCTGCGCACCCTGCTGTCCGCCGAGGACCGCGGGCGCCGCATGGCACGCGTCGAGGAGCTGACCGACCGCGCCGGAGCCGCGGCTCCGGCGCTGCGCCGGGTGGTGCGCGAGGTGAACGCGGCGGTGATCGTCGCGGCCGCGGCGGCCGCCACGGCGGCCGACTGAACGCGACCGCCCGCCTGTCAGCAGGCGTCGCGCATCAGTTCCGCCAGGTCGTGGTCCAGGTCGAGCTGGAGGTGCTCCAGGCCCAGCGGCACCAGCTCGCTCGTGGACTCCAGGAAGCGCCGTATCTCACCGCTGCGGATGTGCACCACGGCCGTGCCCTCGGGGGCGTGGAACTCCAGGACCGTACGGTCGTAGCCGTACGGGCGCACCCGTACGTCGCCGTCGCCCTGGGGCTCCCGCAGACCGGCCGTCAGCAGCTCACGGGCGAAGATCCAGCAGACCTCCACGCCTTCGAGGGTGGCCGGGGCCGGGAAGGTCATACGGACGGCGAACGGGTCGCGCCGGTCGTAGTGCAGCGTGGCGGGAATGCTGTGCATCCGTGGCGTGGCGGAGACCAGGCGCGCCTCCACGAACTGCTCGATGTCGGTGGACAAGGCCTTGCTCCCTTGTGACGGCTGGACGAACCTCCGGTCGGATGAGGCCGGGCACTGGAAGAGACGACGGAAGCCGCCGATCCGTGCACACGAGGAGCGAGTGACCTCCGTCACCGCCTTCATGCACGCAAGTGACGCGACTCCCGTGTCGCTCGACTGGAGGACTGGAGATCGCCCGATATGGCGAATCGATCCAGAATTGCGGGTATCCGTTCCTTGCACCAGAGAGGAAGTGAACGGCATGCCACGCGGTTCCAGTTCCAAGCGCGAGCGCCAGTACGAGCACATCAAGGAGAGCGCGCAGGACCGGGGGGAGAGCACCGAACGCGCGAAGGAGATCGCCGCGCGCACGGTGAACAAGGAGCGTGCCCGCAGCGGCGAGTCGAAGACCGCGAGCCGCACCTCCACCCAGGACATGTCCTCCGGCAGGCGGGGCGGTCAGCGCTCGGGCCGTGGCTCCGAGGGGCCCACCTACGACCAGCTCTACGAGGAGGCCAAGCGGCGCAACATCCACGGCCGCTCGGACATGAACAAGCAGCAGTTGCGGCAGGCCCTCGACAAAGGCTGACCCCCCGCAACGAGCCCGGCGGGCCCGCCTCCGGTCAGGACGCGGGCCCGCCCGGCCGTGCGGTGCCCGCGTGGCCGTACGCTCGGCCGTCATGACGACGACCGTACGCATTCCGGCGGGCTGGCCCGCCACCGAGGAGCAGGCCCGCGCCGTCCAGGACGAGTTGCGCGGACGGGTGGTGCGCGACGAGCCGGGACCGCCGCCCGGGACGGGCCATGTCACGGGGGTCGACGTCGCCTACGACGACGAGCGGGACCTCGTCGCGGCGGCGGCCGTCGTCCTGGACGCGGCCACCCTGAGCGTCGTCGCCGAGGCGACTGCCGTCGGGCGCGTCTCCTTCCCGTACGTGCCCGGGCTGCTGGCGTTCCGCGAGATCCCCACCGTGCTCGCCGCGCTGGACGCCCTGCCCTGCCCGCCCGGCCTGGTCGTCTGCGACGGCTACGGCCTCGCCCACCCCCGGCGCTTCGGTCTGGCGAGCCACCTCGGCGTGCTGACCGGACTGCCGGCCATCGGCGTCGCCAAGAACCCGTTCACCTTCACCCACGAGGATCCGGACACCCCACGCGGCAGCGCCTCCCCGCTGCTCGCCGGCCCGGACGAGGTCGGCCGGGCCCTGCGCACCAGGGACGGCGTCAAACCGGTCTACGTCTCCGTCGGCCACCGGGTGGACCTGGACAACGCCTGCGCGCACACCCTCGCCCTCACCCCGCACTACCGTCTCCCGGAGACGACCCGCCGCGCCGACGCCCTGTGCCGCCGCGCCCTGCGCGAGGCCGGGGCGGCCGGGCTCAGCGGCTCGCCGCGATCCGGAAGGTGAGGCCCGCGCGGCGCAGTCGGTCGATGAGGGCGTCGCCCATGGCCGTCGCGGTGGTGACCTGGCCCGCCGTCGGCGGGAGGTCGTCCAGGGCCAGGGCGAGCGCCGACTCGGCGAACATCTTCGCCGTCTCGCCGTACCCCGGGTCGCCGCCCGCGACCTCGGTGTACACCTGCCGTCCGCCGCCCTCGCCCACGAATCGCAGCGAGAACCAGCTCCTGGCCCGCCGCTCCTCGCTCGGCCCGGCACCGGGCTGCAGCCGCCCGGACAACCAGCGCCGGGCGGGCGGCAGTTGCGCGGCGGCCATGACCGCGCCCAGGGCGGCGGCACCGCCCACGGCGACCGGCAGACGCCGTACGGCGGCGTAGTGGCGGTAGCGGAAGTCCGGGCCGTAACGTTCCAGCACGCGCGCCGAGCGCCGCACGATCTGCGGGTCGATGGTCGGCAGCGGCACCGCCCAGGCGCCCACCTCCCCGGCGAACCGCGGCGCGCCCGCCGGTGTGACCGCCCGCCGCCCCAGCAGCCGCGGCTCGTGCCGCGCCCGGTCCCGCGCGGCGGCCCGCACCCGCAGGGGACGCGCGAACTGGCTGAGCGCCGACGCGAGGGTCCCACCCGAGAAGGCGGCGTCCACCCGGACGAATCCGTCCACGGTCAGCGGTACGCCCTCCGGCAGCTGCCGGACGGTGAAGTACACCCCCAGGTCGGCCGGGACGGAGTCGAAGCCGCAGGCGTGCACCAGGCGCGCCCCGGTCTCGCGCGCGCGTGCGTCGTGCCGCACGTACACCAGGTCCACGAACTCGGGCTCGCCGCACAGGTCCAGGTAGTCCGTGCCGCTGTCGGCGCAGGCGGCGACGAGTTCCTCGCCCGCGGCCGTGTACGGGCCCACGGCGGTGGCCAGCACGCGCGCGTGCCGGGCGAGGTCGCGCAGGGAGTCCGGGTCGGCCACGTCCGCGCGCAGCACTCCGACGGACGCACCCGAGGGCAGCCGCTCGCGCAGCTCCTCCAGCCGTTCCCCGCTGCGCCCGGCGATCGCCCAGCGCAGCCCCTCGGGGGCGTGTGCGGCGAGGTACTCCGCGGTGAGCGTCCCCACGAAGCCGGTGGCCCCGAAGAGGACGACGTCGTACGGACGGTCGGAGTTCTTCAGCCTGCTCATGACACTCCTCGCTCTCGCAGCCCGCGCCGCTGTCGGTGGCCGAGGCTAGCGTGAGGAGTGCGGTGTACGGCGGCGAGGGCCCGCCGAGCACGTCTTCGGTACCTTGGCTAAGCGCTTGCTCGCCGAGGGCTTGTATCCACTGGAACCCGTTCCTAGCATCGTTGGTGTTACATCGGTTGTGTCACAGTGAGGGGACCTGATGGCAACGGCAGAGCCGACGGGGCGGCACGGCCCGCTGACCGGCGTGCGCGTGGTCGAGCTGGCCGGCATCGGCCCCGGCCCGTTCGCCGCGATGCTGCTGGCCGACCTCGGCGCCGACGTCGTACGGGTGGACCGCCCCGACGGCGCCGGACTCGGCATCGACCCCGCCCACGACCTCACCAACCGCAACAAGCGCTCGGTGGTCGTCGACCTGAAGTCGCCGGACGGCCCCGCCCGCGTCCTCGGTCTCGCCGCCCGCGCCGACGTCCTCGTCGAGGGCTACCGCCCCGGCGTCGCCGAGCGCCTGGGCGTCGGCCCCGAGGCCTGCCACGCCCGCAACCCGCGGCTGGTCTACGCCCGGATGACCGGCTGGGGCCAGGACGGACCGCTCGCCCCGCGCGCGGGACACGACATCGCCTACATCGCCGTGACCGGCACCCTCGGCATGATCGGCGAACCGGACACGCCCCCGGCCGTCCCCGCCAACCTCCTCGGCGACTACGCCGGCGGCTCCCTCTACCTCGTGGTCGGCGTCCTCGCCGCCCTGCACCACGCGCGCGCGACCGGCACCGGCCAGGTCGTGGACGCCGCGATCGTCGACGGCACCGCCCACCTCTCCGCGATGATCCACGGCATGCTCGCCGCCGGCGCCTGGCAGGACCGCCGCGGAGCCAACCTCCTGGACGGCGGCTGCCCGTACTACGGCACCTACGAGACCGCGGACGGCCGGTACATGGCGGTCGGAGCCCTGGAGCAGCGGTTCTACGACGAGTTCGCCGGACTGCTCGGCCTGGACGAGCCGGCCGGGGCCCGTACCGACCACACCCGCTGGGGGGAACTGCGCGAGGCGGTCGCCGCCCGCTTCAAGTCCCGCACCCGGCAGGAGTGGACCGAGGTCTTCGAGGGCTCCGACGCCTGCGTGGCCCCCGTGCTGTCGCTGCGCGAGGCCCCGCACCACCCGCACCTCGCCGCCCGCGGCACCTTCACGGAGCACGCCGGCGTCACCCAGCCCGCCCCCGCGCCCCGCTTCTCCGCCACCCCCACCGCCGTGCGCACCGCCCCCGCCCGGCCCGGCGACGGCGCGGCGGCCGTGGCCCGCGACTGGGACCTGCCCGCCCTCCTGGAGAACAGGAACGAGGGGGACAACGAAACCGTGGAGGCCGGCTCCTGACGGACCCACGACCGTGCCCCGCTCCCCGGCCCCTGCCACCCGCTCCCCGGACACCACCCTCGTCGAAAGGCTTGTCAGTGAGCACCGAAGCGTACGTGTACGACGCGATCCGCACCCCGCGCGGGCGCGGCAAGGCCAACGGCGCCCTGCACGGCACGAAGCCCATCGACCTGGTCGTCGGCCTCATCCACGAGATCCGCGACCGCTTCCCCGGCCTCGACCCTGCCGCCGTCGACGACATCGTGCTCGGCGTCGTCGGCCCGATCGGCGACCAGGGCTCCGACATCGCCCGGATCGCCGCCATCGCCGCGGGACTGCCGGACACGGTGGCCGGTGTGCAGGAGAACCGCTTCTGCGCCTCCGGCCTCGAAGCCGTCAACCTGGCCGCCGCCAAGGTGCGCTCCGGCTGGGAGGACCTGGTCCTCGCGGGCGGCGTCGAGTCGATGTCCCGGGTGCCGATGGCCTCCGACGGGGGCGCCTGGTTCAACGACCCGATGACCAACCTCGCCGTCAACTTCGTGCCCCAGGGCATCGGCGCCGACCTGATCGCCACCATCGAGGGCTTCTCCCGGCGGGACGTCGACGAGTACGCCGCCCTGTCCCAGGAGCGCGCGGTCACCGCCTGGAAGGAGGGCCGCTTCGACCGCTCCGTCGTCCCGGTGAAGGACCGCAACGGGCTCGTCGTCCTCGACCACGACGAGCACCCGCGCCCCGGCACCACCGCCGACTCGCTGGCGGCGCTCAAGCCGTCCTTCGCGGACATCGGCGACCTGGGCGGCTTCGACGCCGTCGCCCTGCAGAAGTACCACTGGGTGGAGAAGATCGACCACGTCCACCACGCGGGCAACTCCTCGGGCATCGTCGACGGGGCCTCACTCGTCGCCATCGGCTCCCGCGAGACCGGCGAGCGGTACGGACTCACCCCCCGCGCCCGGATCGTCTCCGCCGCCGTCTCCGGCTCCGAGCCCACCATCATGCTCACCGGGCCCGCTCCCGCCACCCGCAAGGCGCTCGCCAGGGCCGGCCTGACCATCGACGACATCGACCTCGTCGAGATCAACGAGGCGTTCGCGGCGGTCGTGCTGCGCTTCGTGAAGGACATGGGCCTGTCCCTGGACAAGGTCAACGTCAACGGCGGCGCCATCGCGCTGGGCCACCCGCTCGGCGCCACCGGCGCGATGATCCTCGGCACCCTCGTGGACGAACTGGAGCGCCAGGACAAGCGCTACGGCCTCGCGACCCTCTGCGTCGGCGGCGGCATGGGCGTCGCCACCATCGTCGAGCGCGTCTGACCCGCCCCCGGCGGCGCCCCCAGAACCCGGACCTCAACGGAGACCACGACATGACCGAGAGCACCACCATCCGCTGGGAGCAGGACGACACCGGCGTCGTCACCCTCGTGCTCGACGACCCGAACCAGTCGGCGAACACCATGAACCAGGCGTTCCGCGACTCCCTCGCCGCCGTCGCCGACCGGCTGGAGGCGGAGCGGGACTCCGTCCGCGGCGTCATCCTCACCTCCGCGAAGAAGACCTTCTTCGCGGGCGGCGACCTGCGCGACCTGATCCGGGTCACCCCGGACACCGCACAGGACCTCTTCGACGGCGGCCTCGCGCTCAAGCGGAACCTGCGCCGCATCGAGACCCTGGGCAAGCCGGTCGTCGCCGCCATCAACGGCGCTGCCCTGGGCGGCGGCTACGAACTCGCCCTGGCCTGCCACCACCGGATCGCGCTCGACACCCCCGGCATGAAGATCGGTTGCCCCGAGGTGACCCTCGGCCTGCTCCCCGGCGGCGGCGGAGTCGTCCGCAGCGTACGGATGCTGGGCATCACCGACGCCCTGCTCAAGGTGCTGCTCCAGGGCACCCAGTACAACGCGCGGCGCGCCCAGGAGAACGGGCTCGTCGACGAAGTGGCCACCTCCCAGGAGGAGTTGCTCGTCAAGGCGCGGGCCTTCATCGACGCCAACCCCGAGTCCGCGCAGCCCTGGGACAAGCCCGGCCACCGCATCCCGGGCGGCACCCCGGCGAACCCCAAGTTCGCCGCCAACCTGCCCGCCTTCCCGGCCAGTCTGCGCAAGCAGACGAACGGCGCCCCCTACCCGGCCCCGTGCAACATCCTGGCCGCCGCCGTCGAGGGCGCCCAGGTCGACTTCGAGACCGCCCAGGTCATCGAGGCACGTTACTTCGTGGAACTGGCCGCGGGGCAGACCTCGAAGAACATGATCCAGGCGTTCTTCTTCGACCTCCAGGCCGTCAACTCCGGTGCCAGCCGCCCCCGGGGCGTCGAACCCCGCCAGGTGCGCAAGGTGGCCGTCCTCGGCGCCGGGATGATGGGCGCGGGCATCGCCTACGCCTGCGCCCGCGCCGGTATCGAGGTCGTCCTGAAGGACGTGTCCGCGGAGGCCGCCGCCAAGGGCAGGGGCTACTCCGAGAAGCTGTGCGCCAAGGCCGTCGCCAAGGGCCGTACCAGCCAGGAGAAGGCGGACGCGGTGCTCGCCCGGATCACGCCCACCGCGGAGGCGGCCGACCTCGCGGGCTGCGACGCGGTGATCGAGGCCGTCTTCGAGGACCCGGCGCTCAAGCACAAGGTGTTCCAGGAGATCGAGCAGGTCGTCGCGCCGGACGCGCTGCTGTGCTCCAACACCTCCACCCTGCCGATCACCCTGCTCGCCGAGGGCGTCGAGCGCCAGGCCGACTTCATCGGGCTGCACTTCTTCTCACCCGTGGACAAGATGCCCCTGGTCGAGATCATCAAGGGCGAGCGCACCGGCGACGAGGCCCTGGCCCGCGCCTTCGACCTGGTCCGGCAGATCAACAAGACCCCGATCGTCGTCAACGACTCGCGCGGCTTCTTCACCTCCCGGGTCATCGGCCAGTTCATCAACGAGGGCGTGGCCATGGTCGGCGAGGGCATCGACCCCGCGTCGGTCGAACAGGCGGCGGCCCAGGCGGGCTACCCGGCCAAGGTGCTGTCCCTGATGGACGAGCTGACCCTCACCCTGCCCCGGAAGATCCGGGCCGAGTCGCGGCGGGCGGTGGAGGAGGCGGGCGGCACCTGGACCCCGCACCCCGCGGACGCGGTCGTCGACCGCATGGTCGACGAGTTCGGCCGCACGGGCCGCAGCGGCGGCGCCGGCTTCTACGACTACGGCGAGGACGGCTCCCGCACCGGCATCTGGCCCGGCCTGCGCGAACACTTCACGAAGCCCGGACACGAGATCCCGTTCCGGGACATGCAGGAGCGCATGCTCTTCGCCGAGGCGCTCGACACGGTCAGGCTCCTGGAGGAGGGCGTCCTGACCTCCGTCGCCGACGCCAACATCGGCTCGGTCCTCGGCATCGGCTTCCCGGGCTGGACCGGCGGGGTGCTGCAGTACATCAACGGCTACGACGGCGGTGTGCCCGGCTTCGTGGAACGCGCGCGGGAACTCGCCGGGCGCTACGGCGAGCGGTTCGCCCCGCCGGCGCTGCTGGTGGCGAAGGCGGAGAAGGGGGAGACCTTCACCGACGCGCGCTGAGAATCCGTTCAGCCGGACGACGGCTCCTGCGGCCCCCGGGCATCCGCTCCCCGGGGGCCCTCCCGCCCGGCCGTGTCCAGCCACTCCCGCAGCTCCTCCTTCAGCGAGCGCTGGAAGGTGGTGAGCAGGGCCTGCACCACCAGGGGGTGCATCAGGGCCGACAGGGACCTCACGTCCCGGGTGTCGCGTTCGGCGACGGCGTCGCGCAGCAGCTCCGACAGCTCGTGGGCGGCCGTACGCGCGTGCTCGGTCAGCACCGTGCGGGCGGCGAGGATCGTCTCCTGGGACAGCGGTACGCCGAGGAGCTCCACGCCGAGCCGCAGCAGACCGGAGTCGACGCGGAAGGAGTCCCCGTCGGCCTCGACGACGTTCATCGCGGCCAGCCGCCGCAGGTCCTCCTCGCCGAGCGGCCGGCCGGCCCGGCGCTCCAGCTCCCGCCGGGACAGCGACTCCACGGTGTCCGGAGCCCAGGACGCGACCACGGCGCGGTGGATGGCGAGGTCGTGCGGGGTGAGGTCCGGCGGAAGCTGCCGCAGATGACGCTCGATCGCGGCGAGCGTCATGCCCCGCCGCTGCATCTCCTCGATCAGCGCCAGCCGCGCCAGGTGCTCCTCGCCGTAGCGGCCCACCCGGCGCGGGCCGAGCACCGGCGGCGGGAGCAGGCCCCGGCCGCTGTAGAAACGGACCGTGCGCACCGTGACGCCGGCCCGCGCGGCCAGCTCGTCGATCGTGAGGGTCGGCTCGTCGGAGTCGGTCGTCATCGCAGCAGTATCGCTGTCCCACCAGTACTGTGAAACCCCTGACCTGCCGGTGTGCGGACGGTGACCGATAAGCGAAGGTCGTGTGAGAAGTCCCGCTCTGTGACGTCGGCCATCGCTCGGCGGTCCACCTGCCTGGGAAGCTGCTGTTCTGGTCTGTACCGCGATCATGGGTGGTGCGGGCCGCAACACGTACGGACACCCGGGCGCGTGCCGCCCGGGGCACCAGAGAGTGGAACCACCCGTGAGCAAGGAATCCGCGCACACGGCCGAGGTCGCCCCCCACACCCAGGCGACCGGGACGCCCGCAGACGCGGGCGACGCCGGATACAGCAAGGACCTCAAGCACCGCCACGTCAATATGATCGCCATCGGCGGGGCGATCGGCACCGGACTCTTTCTAGGAGCGGGCGGTCGCCTGCACAACGCGGGCCCCGCCCTGGCGCTGGCCTACCTCGTGTGCGGCGTCTTCGCGTTCTTCGTCGTCCGGGCCCTCGGCGAGCTGGTCCTGTACCGGCCCTCGTCCGGCTCCTTCGTGTCGTACGCGCGCGAGTTCCTCGGTGAGAAGGGCGCCTACGTCGCCGGCTGGATGTACTTCCTGAACTGGTCGACGACCGGTATCGCCGACATCACGGCGATAGCGCTCTACACGCACTACTGGAGCATGTTCACGCCCGTACCGCAGTGGGTGCTCGCGCTGATCGCCCTCGCCGTGGTCCTCACCGTCAACCTGATCTCGGTGAAGATCTTCGGCGAGATGGAGTTCTGGTTCGCGATCGTCAAGGTCGCCACCCTGGTCGGCTTCATGCTGATCGGCATCTTCCTGCTGGCCACCCAGCACCCCGTCGGCGGGCACACCCCCGGCCTGAACATGATCACCGACCACGGCGGCCTGCTCCCGCACGGAGCCATGCCGGTCGTCCTGGTGATGCAGGGCGTGATCTTCGCCTACGCCGCCCTGGAACTGGTCGGCGTCGCCGCGGGCGAGACCGCCGAACCGGAGAAGGTCGTCCCGCGCGCGGTGAACTCCATCATGTGGCGTGTGGGCCTCTTCTACGTCGGATCGGTGGTCCTGCTGGCCCTGCTGCTGCCCGGCTCGGTCTACGCGGCCGGGGAGAGCCCGTTCGTCACGGTCCTGTCGAAGATCGGCGTACCGGCGGCCGGCGACATCATGAACCTCGTGGTCCTCACGGCCGCCATGTCGTCCCTGAACTCCGGCCTGTACTCCACCGGCCGCATCCTGCGCTCCATGGCCATGGCGGGCTCCGCGCCCCGCTTCACCCGCGTGATGAGCCGCAGCCAGGTCCCCTACGGCGGCATCCTGCTGACCTGCGCGGTCTGCGTGCTCGGCGTCGGCCTGAACTACCTCGTGCCCAGCCAGGCCTTCGAGATCGTGCTGAACGTCGCCTCCCTGGGCATCGTCAGCACCTGGGTGATCATCATGATCTGCCACCTGGTCTTCGTCCGCCGCGCCCGGGAGGGCCGGGTCACCCGCCCGCACTTCCGCCTCCCCGGCAGCCCGGTCACCGAGATCGCCACGATCGCCTTCCTGCTGGCCTGCCTGGGCCTCATGTGGAACGACCCGGACGTGGGCCGCAAGACTCTCCTGCTGATCCCGCTGATCGCGATCCTGCTGGTCGCCGGCTGGTTCGCCGTCCGCCGCCGTGTCGGCCGCACCGCCGATCAGGAACTCTCCGACCTCACGAACTGACACTCCACGCCTCTGCCGGTGAGACCCCGGCCGAGGGGTGGGGCCGGGCGGCCGACTCGGCCGCCCGGCTCGGGGTCACCTGGTGTGCACGTCGTTCGTCGCTTCGATCTTCTTCCACGACCTCGGCCGAGCGGTCGGACCCTGCGTCTTCGTCAGGGACGCCGCGCGTGCCGCCGGGGCGGCCGGCTTGGCCGGCTGGAACAGCCAGGTGTCGAAGAGGACCGCGAGCGGCTTGCCGGAGACCTGTTCGGCGTACTTCTGGAAGTCGGCCACGGAGGCGTTGCCGTAGGCGTGCTTCTGCGGCCAGCCCTTCAGCAGGGCGAAGAACGCCTTGTCGCCGATCTCGTTGCGCAGCGCCTGCACCGCGAGCGCGCCCCGGTCGTAGACCGCGATGTCGAACTGGTCGTCCGGACCCGGATCGCCCGGCGCGACCGTCCAGAAGGGGTCGCCGGCGGGGTGCGAGGCGTACACCCAGTCCGCCAGCTCCTGCGTGGTGCCCTCGCCCTCGTGCTCGGACCACAGCCACTGGGCGTAGCGCGCGAAGCCCTCGTTGATCCAGATGTCCTTCCAGCCCTTCAGCGACACGCTGTCGCCGTACCACTGGTGGGCCAGTTCGTGCACCACGACGGACGTGTTGGAGCCGTTGGCGAACTGCTTCGGGCTGTAGTACACCCGGGTCTGCGTCTCCAGCGCGTATCCGGTCGTCGTGTTCGGCACGTAGCCGCCCGCCGAGGCGAACGGATACGGCCCGAAATAGCCGCTCAGCCAGTCGACGATCTCACCGGTGCGCTCCACGCTCGCCCGGGCCGCCCCGGCGTTGTCGCCGAGGTCCCTGCTGTAGGCGTTGAGGACGGGGACGCCGTCCTCCGAGGTGCCCTTCGTGATGTCGAACTTCCCGATCGCGAGCGTCGCCAGATACGTGGCCTGCGGCTTGTTCTGGCGCCAGTTGTACCGGGTCCAGCCGAGCTGCGAGCTGGTCGACTGCAGGGCGCCGTTGGAGATTGCCTGCGTGCCGTCCGGCACGGAGACCGACACGTCGTAGGTGGCCTTGTCGCTCGGGTGGTCGTTGCTCGGGAACCACCACCAGGCCGCCTCCGGCTCGTCCGCCGCGATCCCGCCGTCCGGGGTGCGGTGCCAGGTGGTGAAGCCGTACGCGCTCTTCGTGGACGGCACACCGCTGTAGCGGACCACCACCGTGATCGGCGTGTCCTTGTCCAGCGGCTTCTTCGGGGTGATCACCAGCTCGTGCTGACCGGAGAACGCGTGGGCGGCGGTGGCGCCGTTGACCCGCACCTCGCTGACGTCCAGCAGGAAGTCCAGGTCGAAGCTGGACAGGTCCTGCGTGGTCCGTGCCTCGATCGTCGCCGTGCCCTCCAGCTCGTCCGTGGCCGGCTGGTACTTCAGCCGGAGGTCGTAGTGGGAGACGTCGTATCCGCCGTTGCCGTAGTACGGGTAGTAGGGGTCGCCGATGCCCGGTGCGCCGGGGGAGTGGCTCGCGGCCGATGCCGGGATCGCCAGCAGCAGGGTGGCCGCCGCCAGTGCGCCCGGCGCGATCATTCTGCGGTGCACGTCAGCTCCAAGTCGTAGGGGCACGAGGTTGGTTCGGAGCCTATTGAGTCCCGGTGGCCACAGACGTGTCCATGCCCACTCCCGTCACACGATCGCCATTCGGCCGTCATGAGCGAAACACGCTCAGGGACCTTTCGAGCCACGCCCATGGACGCGCGTGGACTGAGCGGACCGACCGGAGCGCACCCGCTCAGGCGGCCGGGGACGCCAGTCGGGCCGCCCGGTGCGCACAGCCCCAGGCCACGGTGACCCCGGCCCCTCCGTGCCCGTAGTTGTGCACCAGTGCCCGCCCGCCCGGCAGCTCCTCGCGTTCCAGCCGCACCGCGTGCCGGACCGGCCGCAGCCCCACCCGGTGCCCCAGCACCCGCGCCCCGGCGATCTCCGGCCTGAGGACCGCGCACCGTTCGACGATCAGCTCGGCCATCGCCGGATCGGGCGTCTGCGACCAGTCGTCCTCCTCGGCCGTGCCGCCGAGGACGAGCCCGCCCGGCTGCGGGAAGACGTAGGTGGAGGACTCCGAGACGGGGTCGACCGCCGTCAGCCACGTCGTGATCCCCGGGTTCTCCACGACGACGAGCTGACCGCGCACGGGACGCACCGCGGGATCGGGGACGAGCTCACGGGCGCCGAGGCCGGTGCAGTTCACGACGACCGGCGCGTCGACCGCCGCCAGATCCGTCACCGCCCGCTCCTCCACGACCCCGCCCGCTTCGACCAACCGCTCGCGCAGCCACGGCAGATGAGCCGACATGTCGATCAGCGGAAGCCGCGCCCACAGCGCCGTTCCCGCCGCCCACTCCCCGGCGCGCGCCGGGCGCAGGGAGGGCACCCGCGCCGCCCACGGCCCCAGCGATTCCAGCCGCGTCCCGGCGTGCACCCCCTCGACCAGGCGTACGCCTGTCTCGTCGGGACGCGCCGCCAACTCCTCGTACACGGCCAGGGATTCGAGCGACCACTCACCGACGAGCGACTCCGGCTCGATCCGGTACGGCCACCACAGCGCTCCGGCGACCGCCGACGTCGTGCGTTCGGCGGGCTCCCGCGTCCACACCCGCACCCGCAGGCCGCGCTCGGCCAGCACGACGGCCGTTGTCAGCCCGATGACGCCGCCGCCGACCACCACCACCTCGGCACCCGGCTCACTCTCCACGCAGCGCACGGTAGCGGAAGGCACACACCGCGCCCAGCTCGACCCCGGGCCCGTAATGGGCACGGCACGCCTGCCGAGCGCATGGTCCACATCCATGCCGGCGAGCCGCGCCAGTACGCCGCCGTCCTCTTCGGCCCGGGGGCGGCCCGGCCGAACGCGTCGTCGTCCGGGGCGCCTTCGCGCGCGCCGACGTGGCCCGCGTCGACGGAGCGCCTCCGGTCGTGCCGCTCCTGGCCGCCCGGACCGGACAGGCCCTGGGCCCCGCCCCCCGTCGAGCGGCGCCGGCCGGCCCGGCTGCCGGCCGGCGGCGGCTCGGCGGACGGCCGGGGGCCCTGCTGGTGGTGGCGGTGGTGCACGGAGAGGCGTCGGGGTGCCGCCGTTAGGATCGGTCCTCTGATGACTGCCACACTCGTTGCCAAGAACCTCGCCGCCGGGCACGGCGACCGCGCGCTGTTCGCCGGACTGGACCTCGTCGTCGCGCCCGGGGACGTGATCGGGCTGGTCGGCGCCAACGGCGCGGGCAAGTCCACCCTGCTCAGGATGCTCGCCGGGCTGAGCACCCCGGAAGAGGGCGAGGTCACCCTGTCCCCGCCGTCGGCGAGCGTCGGGCACCTGCCGCAGGAGCCGGAGCGACGGGCCGGGGAGACCGTACGGGAGTTCCTCGCCCGGCGCACCGGGGTGGCCGCGGCCCAGCGGGCCATGGACGAGGCCACGCAGGCCCTCGTCGACGGGGCACCGGGCGCGGACGACGCGTACGCGAGCAGCCTGGAGCGGTGGCTCGGCCTCGGCGGCGCCGACCTCGACGAACGCGCCGACGAGGTCGCCGACTCGCTCGGCCTGGCCGTCGGTCTCGACCAGCCCATGACGTCCCTCTCCGGCGGCCAGGCGGCCCGCGCCGGACTCGCCTCGCTGCTGCTGTCCCGCTACGACGTCTTCCTGCTCGACGAGCCGACCAACGACCTCGACCTGGCCGGCCTGGAGCGCCTGGAGCGGTTCGTGACCGGCCTGCGCGCCGGGACGGTCGTCGTCAGCCACGACCGCGAGTTCCTCACCCGCACCGTCACCAAGGTCCTCGAACTCGACCTCGCCCAGGGGCGGATCAACCTCTACGGCGGCGGATACGCGGCCTATCTGGAGGAGCGGGACGTCGCCCGCCGGCACGCCCGCGAGGACTACGAGGAGTACGCCGACAAGAGGGGCGCCCTCCAGGACCGGGCCCAGATGCAGCGGGCCTGGATGGACAAGGGCGTGAAGAACGCCCGGCGCAGGGCGGGCGGCGACAACGACAAGATCGGCCGCAAGTTCCGCAGCGAGGCCAGTGAGAAGCAGGCCGCGAAGGCCCGCCAGACCCAGCGCATGATCGAACGGCTCGAGGTCGTCGAGGAGCCCCGCAAGGAGTGGGAGCTGCGCATGGAGATCGCGTCGGCCCCGCGGTCGGGCGCGGTCGTCGCCACGCTCCGGGAGGCGGAGGTGCGGCGGGGCGGCTTCGTGCTGGGCCCGGTGGACCTCCAGATCGACTGGGCGGACCGGGTGGCGGTCACGGGGGCCAACGGCGCGGGCAAGTCGACGCTGCTGGCCGCGCTGCTGGGGCGGATCCCGGTGGACGCCGGGCACGCCGCGCTCGGCTCCGGCGTGCTGATCGGCGAGGTCGACCAGGCCCGCCGCGTCTTCCACGGCGCCGAGGCCCTGCTGGACGCCTTCTGCGCGGCGGTGCCGGACACCGAGCCGGTGGAGGCGCGGACGCTGCTCGCCAAGTTCGGTCTCAAGGCGGACCATGTGACGCGTCCCGCCGCGACGCTCTCCCCGGGCGAGCGGACGCGGGCCGCGCTCGCCCTCCTCCAGGGCAGGGGCGTGAACCTCCTGGTCCTGGACGAGCCCACCAACCACCTGGATCTGCCGGCCATCGAGCAACTGGAGTCGGCGCTGGACTCCTACCAGGGCACCCTGCTGCTGGTCACCCACGACCGCCGCATGCTCGACGCGGTCCGCGTCACCCGCCGACTGGAGGTCGCCGAGGGCAAGGTGACGGAGCGCTAGACGTTTTCCTGCCTTGCGGGGACCCGCGGCGAACCGTCCGGCACGGGGTCTTACACTCGGTCACCGTTGCCCAGCGGAACGAAACCGCAGATCGGAAGGCATGGTCACCCATGTTCCAAGACGCCCCCATTTATCACCAACTCGTAGCCGAGCGAGGCGACGTGCCCGCGCGCGTGCGTGACGCGGCCACGACCATACAAAGGCAGCTCGAGGACGTGATGCGAACGGGGCACCCCAACGCCGCCTTCACTCCTGGGCCGCCGCCCCCGGGCATGACCCCACGCCCCCACGCCGAACTCCCCCCGGGCCAGCACCCGCCGCGATGATCCCGCCCCAACGGGTCCGCGCGGACGGCCCGTTGAGAGAAACGGCCCGGACCCGCCCGAAGGCGGGTCCGGGCCGCGCCGTCGGCGGCGGGCGTTACTTCCGGTCGAGGAGGCCGGCGCGGCGGAGCGCGTCCGCCATCGCGCTGTTGGCGGGCGGAGGCGCCTGGCGGGAACCGCCGCCGCCACCGCCGCCACCGCGGCCCTGACGCTGCTGCGGAGGCCGGCCACCGCGGCGGCGCCGGTCGCCGCCGTCACCCTGGCCCTGGCCCTGGCGGTCCTGCGGCGCCGCCTCGTCGTCCAGACGCAGCGTCAGCGAGATCCGCTTGCGCGGGATGTCGACGTCCAGCACCTTCACCTTGACGATGTCACCGGGCTTCACGACATCGCGGGGATCCTTCACGAACTGCTTCGACATCGCCGAGACGTGCACCAGACCGTCCTGGTGGACACCGACGTCGATGAACGCGCCGAAGGCCGCCACGTTCGTCACCACGCCCTCCAGGACCATCCCGGACGACAGGTCGGAGATCTTCTCGACGCCCTCCTTGAAGGTGGCCGTCTTGAACGCGGGCCGCGGGTCGCGCCCCGGCTTCTCCAGCTCCCGCAGGATGTCGCTCACCGTCGGCAGACCGAACGTGTCGTCCACGAAGTCGGCCGCCCTGAGCGAGCGCAGCACCCCGGTGTTGCCGACGAGCGAGGCCACCTCCTGGCCCGTGGTCTTCACCATCCGGCGGACCACGGGATAGGACTCGGGGTGCACGCTTGAGGAGTCCAGCGGGTCGTCGCCGCCGCGGATCCGCAGGAAGCCCGCGCACTGCTCGTAGGCCTTCGGACCCAGCCGCGACACGTTCTTGAGCTGCGCCCGCGAGGTGAACGGCCCATTGGCGTCCCGGTGCGCCACGATGTTCTCCGCGAGGGACGAGGTGACACCGGAGACCCGCGCCAGCAGCGGCACGGACGCGGTGTTCACGTCCACGCCGACGCCGTTCACACAGTCCTCGACCACCGCGTCCAGCGAGCGGGACAGCTTCACCTCGGACAGGTCGTGCTGGTACTGGCCGACCCCGATCGACTTGGGGTCGATCTTGACCAGTTCGGCCAGCGGGTCCTGGAGGCGGCGGGCGATGGAGACCGCGCCGCGCAGGGAGACGTCCATGTCGGGCAGTTCCCGCGAGGCGTACGCCGACGCCGAGTACACCGAAGCGCCCGCCTCCGACACCATCACCTTGGTGAGCTTCAGCTCCGGGTGCCGGGTGATGACGTCGGCGGCCAGCTTGTCGGTCTCCCGGGACGCGGTGCCGTTGCCGATGGCGATCAGCTCGACCGCGTGCTCCTTGGCCAGCCGGGCCAGCTTGGCGACGGCCTCGTCCCACCTGTTGGCCGGAACGTGCGGGTGGACGACGTCGGTGGCGACGACCTTGCCGGTCGCGTCGACCACGGCGACCTTGACGCCCGTGCGGAACCCGGGGTCGAGACCGAGGGTCGAGCGCGTGCCGGCCGGCGCGGCGAGCAGCAGGTCGCGCAGGTTGGCCGCGAACACGTTCACCGCCTCGTCCTCCGCGGCCGTGCGCAGCCGCAGCCGCAGGTCGATGCCCAGGTGGACGAGGAGCCGGGTGCGCCAGGCCCAGCGGACCGTGTCCTGGAGCCACTTGTCGGCGGGCCGGCCGCGGTCGGTGATCCCGAAGCGGTGGGCCACGATCCCCTCGTACGACGACGGGCCGTCCACCTGCTCCTCCGGCTCCAGGACGAGGTCCAGGGCCTCCTCCTTCTCCCCGCGCAGCATCGCGAGGATCCGGTGCGAGGGCAGCTCGGTGAACGGCTCGGCGAAGTCGAAGTAGTCGGCGAACTTGGCGCCCGCCTCCTCCTTGCCCTCCCGCACCTTGGCGGCCAGCCGCCCGCGCACCCACATGCGCTCACGCAGCTCGCCGATCAGGTCGGCGTCCTCCGAGAACCGCTCGGTGAGGATCGCCCGCGCGCCGTCCAGGGCCGCCTGCGGATCGGCGACGCCCTTCTCCGCGTCGACGAAGGCGGCCGCCGCCGCGAGCGGCTCCACGGACGGATCGCCGAGCAGGCCCTCGGCCAGCGGCTCCAGACCCGCCTCCCGGGCGATCTGCGCCTTGGTCCGCCGCTTCGGCTTGTACGGCAGGTAGACGTCCTCAAGACGCGCCTTGGTCTCGGCGCCGCGGATCCGCGCCTCCAGTTCGTCGGTGAGCTTGCCCTGCTCGCGCACCGACTCCAGGATCGCCGCCCGCCGCTCCTCCAGTTCCCGCAGATAGCGCAGCCGCTCCTCGAGGGTGCGCAGTTGCGCGTCGTCGAGCATCTCCGTCGCTTCCTTGCGGTAGCGGGCGATGAAGGGCACCGTCGAACCGCCGTCCAGCAGCTCCACGGCGGCCTTGACCTGCCGCTCCCGTACGCCGAGCTCCTCGGCGATCCTGCCCTCGATGGACGCTGTGAGGGGTGTCGTCACGATCCCGTACCGCCTTCTCCGCTTCGGTGTGCGCCGCAATTGTGGCAGGCCCCACCGGCGAGCGGGCCGCAGGGCGCCGCCCGGCGAGGCGCGTTCCCGTCACCCCGCGCCCCCGCGGGGACCTACCGCACGCTCCAGGTGAACCGGGCGGCCCGGTGTTCCAGGAAGGCGCTGACGCCCTCCTCGGCCTCGCCGCTCGCGGCCGCCTGCCCGGCCCAGTGGGCGTCGCGGTCCGTGCGGCCGTCCGCGAACTCCTTCGCCGCGGCCTGCGTCAGCTGCGAGCGAGCCGCGAGGATTTCGGTGAACTCCATGACCCGCTTGGCGAGTTCGCCCTCCGGCAGCACCTCGTCGATGAGGCCGGTGCGCAGCGCGCGCTCCGTGTCGATCAACTCGCCCGAGAAGAGCAGGTACTTGGCGGTCGCCGGGCCCACCAGGGAGACCAGCCGGCGGGTGGCGGAGGAGGGGTAGACGATGCCCAGCCTGGCCGGCGTCACTCCGAACAGCGCGCCGGCCTCGGCGAACCGCAGGTCGCAGGCCGCCGCGAGCTGGGCGCCGCCGCCCACGCAGTGTCCGCGCACCGCCGCCAGCGTCGGCTTGGGGAACGCGGCGAGCGCCTCCTCGGCCTCCCCCGCGAGTCGCTGTGCCTCCCGCGGTGAGCCGCGCAGGGTGGAGATGTCGGCGCCGGCGCAGAACGTTCCGCCCGACCCCGTGAGCACCAGCGCCCGCACGCCCGGATCGGCCGCGAGGCGGTCCAGGAGCGGCGGCAGCGCCCGCCACATCGCGGCGGTCATCGCGTTGCGCTTGGCCGGGTGGTGGACCACGACGGTGGCCACCGCGCCGGTGACGTCGTGCAGCAACTGCGGCTCCATGCGCCGGATGCTATCCGCCCGGCCGAGCGTTTGATCAAGAAGGGTCGGGGGACAGTTACGACACGACGGCAAACGGAACAAAAGGTGGAAACGGGGGGCCGCGCGGCATCGAGGAGGCGCCGATGGCCAGGTTCACCAAGCCCCGCAGTGAGACGGCGAGGATGCGCCGAGGTTTCGGCTGGCTCGCCGGACTCGGGGTGCTCCTGGTGGTGGCCGGTCTTGTCGGGCTCGTCTATACGGCCGCCGTCACACTGACCTCCATGCTCCTGTTCGGCTGGCTGCTGCTGATCGGCGGCCTCGTCGGGCTGCTGCACGCGGTCCAGGCGCGCGGTACGAGCTTCTTCTGGCTCGGTGTCATCGTGGCGGCCCTCAACATCGCGGCGGGCGTGGTGGTCATCGGCCATCCGCACGCGACCGCCGCCGCGCTCACCATGTTCGCGGCCCTGCTGTTCCTGACCGGCGGCCTGTTCCGGGTGGTCGGCAGTGTCGTGGTGCGCGGCCCCCAGTTCGGCTGGACGCTGCTGCTGGGCGTCTTCTACCTGCTGCTGGGCGTCCTGGTGCTGGGATCCTGGCCGAGCAGCAGCCAGTACGTCATCGGCGCCTTCCTCTCCCTCGCCCTGCTCTTCGACGGCCTCGGCCTGATCGCGAGCGGCTTCGGCGGCCGCCGCATCGTCAGCATGGTCTCCGACTCCACCGCCTAGGGGTTCGAGCCCGGCCGGACCGGGCGAGGGGACACATGGACCGTACAACCCGAAAAGTTCGCGATGTCGGCGTGGACGGGACAGGACCGGTCGCGTCCCTGACCGATTCGTGCGGCAACGCTCACAAGGCGCTTGAAACACGCTGACTTGTGTTCAGTCCTTGGGCTGAGAGCGGTGCGTTACCAACACTCGACGTGTGGTGACAATCGAGCGCGAGGGTGGCGACCGGACGATGGACAACCACGGGCGCGGGTACGGCTCACGCCCGGAGGGCGGCGCGGGGGCACCCCTCCACGACGTACCGCCGGATCCGCTGCCGTACGAGGGAGTCTGGCGGTTCACCGCGCCCGCCGCCGACGCCTCCGTCCCGCAGGCCCGGCACGCGGTCCGGGACCTGCTGCTGCGCCAGGGCGTCCCGGTCTCGGACGACCTGGTCCACGGGCTGCTGCTGATCGTGTCCGAGCTGGTGACGAACGCCGTACGGCACGCGGCGCTGCTCTCGCCGATGCTCGCCGTGGAGGTCGCGGTCGGCGCGGAGTGGGTGCGGGTGTCCGTGGAGGACAACCACCCCTACCGCCCGACCGCCCTGGAGACCGACCACGGGCGCACCGGCGGGCGCGGGCTGCTGCTGGTCCGCGAGATCGCGCGGGAGGCCGGCGGTGTCTGCGACGTCGAGCACACCGCGAGCGGCGGCAAGGTGATCTGGGCCGCCCTGCCGCTCAAGCCCGCGCACCAGGTCTGACAGTGCCCCCGGAGCTCACCAGCCGGCGGGACCCGTCAGCTCCCTGACCGCGGGGCGGGCCGCGTCCAGCACGGTCGGGAACCAGACGGAGAAGGTGTCCCGCGCCTGCCGCTCCGCCAGCTCGGCGGGCGTCACGAACGCCGTGGCGGCGATCTCCTCCGGATCCGGCCGCGGCGGGGACTGCACCAGGCCGACGAAGAGGTGGTTGTACTCCTGCTCCACCAGGCCCGAGTCCGGGTCAGGGTGGTGGTAGCGGACCGTGCCCGCCTCGGCGAGCAGCGACGGGGAGACCCCCAGCTCCTCGTACGTGCGCCGGGCCGCCGCGGCCATGGGCGCCTCACCGGGGTAGGGGTGGCCGCAGCAGCTGTTGGACCACACGCCGGGGGAGTGGTACTTGCCCAGGGCCCGCTGCTGCAGCAGCAGCCGGCCGCGGTTGTCGAACAGGAACACGGAGAAGGCGCGGTGCAGCCGTCCCGGTGGCTGGTGGGCGGACAGCTTCTCCGCGGTGCCGATCGTCACGCCGTCCTCGTCGACCAGTTCCAGCAAGATCGCTTCCGCGGCGCCGTTCGACGAGCTGTGCTTCGCGGTGGCAGGTGTGGTCGGCATACCCATCCTTCACTTCGGTCCTCGAGTCCCAAGTCTGCCGTACGAAACCGGCACTCCCGGCACTTCCCGGCACTCCGCATGTCCTGCGGGGCGCCGTGGCCCGCGGCTCGACAGCCGCCGGGCACCGTGGGGGATCGTGCCCGGCCGGTCACACCCGGAACCGTCCGGGCGCCCCCTGCGGGGAGGGCGCGGGCGCACACCTGGCCGTGCGATCCGGCCCGGGCGCCGTGCGCGCCCCGTGCACCTCCGTCCGGTCAGGGCCGCGGGGAGGGGCCCGTCAGTGGCACAGCCGCGCCTCGTGCTCCGCGTGCCCGCTCGGCTCCAGCTGGAAGGTGCAGTGCTCCACGTCGAAGTGGTACCCGAGGCAGCCCTGGAGCTCGTGCAGCAGCTTCTCGTGGCCGATGGCGCTGAGCGCGTCGGAGCGGACGACCACGTGCGCGGAGAGCACCGGCAGGCCCGAGGTGATCGTCCAGGCGTGCAGGTCGTGCACGTCCTCCACGCCCTCGAGCGCCAGGATGTGCGCCCGCACCTCGTTCATGTCGACGTTCTTCGGTGCCGCCTCCAGCAGCACGTCGAGGGTCTCGCGCAGCAGCCGCAGGGTGCGCGGCACGATCAGCAGGCCGATGGCGAGGGAGGCGACGGGGTCGGCGGCCTGCCAGCCGGTGAGCAGGATCACCGCAGCCGAGATCATGACGGCCACCGAGCCGAGCGCGTCCGCGGCCACCTCGAGGAAGGCGCCGCGCACGTTCAGGCTCTCCTTCTGGCCGCGCATCAGCAGCATCAGGGAGACCGAGTTCGCCACCAGGCCGATCGCGCCGAACACCAGCATCAGCCCGCCGTGGGTGGGGGCCGGGGTGAGGAACCGCTCGATCGCCTCGTAGAGCACATAGCTGCCGACGCCGAGCAGCAGCAGGCAGTTGGCGAGCGCGGCGAGGATCTCCGCGCGGGCGTAGCCGAAGGTGCGGTTCCCGCTCGGCGGCCGGTTGGCGAAGTGGATGGCCAGCAGCGCCATGCCCAGGCCGAGGGCGTCGGTGGCCATGTGGGCGGCGTCCGCGATCAGCGCCAGCGAGTCGGCGAGCACGCCGCCGACGATCTCCACCACCATCACGGTGAGCGTGATCGACAGCGCGATGCGCAGCGTGCCGCGGTGCGCCGCGCCCGCCGTGCCGCCGTGCGCGTGCCCGTGGTCGTGACCGGCCCCCATGGGATGACCGCCCTTTCCGTATTGCGTCCGGGATCACAGTCAACTACGGGCGGGGGGTATGGGGCAACGCGGCACTGAACACCGTTGTCATGTCCCCTGACCTGCGCAAACGAACCGCAGGTCAGCGTGCGCGGAGGCCCTGCGGCCCACCGCGGAGGAGCTGGCCCGGCGGGCCCGGCGCGGGGTGCCCGCGGAGGTCTCCTCGGCGCGGCGCGGGGCCGGATGTGCCGAATGCCCGATCTGGTGCGGAGTTTGTGGCCCGGCGGCCGGATCACCCATGATGATCGCGGCGCGGGCTGCCACGTACCGGGTCGGTCGGGCCGGTGAACGGGCGGTGAACGAGGGCTTCCCGCCATCCGATAGCCTCTGCCGACATGCCGCCCGGGCGCCACAGGCAGGCGGCGCACCCATCAGCACACGACCGGCGCGCGGACGCCGGCACCCAGGGAGTGAGTTCGGTTGTCGACCGCCATCCTGACCGGCCAACCGGTCCCCGGATCGTCGATCGAGGGCGATCTGCGGTCCCTCGGATTCGAGGTGCGGGTCGCCTCGGACGGCACCGACGCCGAGACACTGCTCGCCCAGGTGCCCGGTGACCAGCGGGTCGCCATCGTCGACGCCCGGTTCGTCGGCCATCCGCACGCGCTGCGCCTGGGCCTGACCGATCCCCGCTTCCCGCTCGCCGCCGTCCCCGGTGCGGTGACCGCCCGCCCGGCCGGCCGCCAGGCGCTGACCCGCGCGATGGCCCGCGAGAACTCCGTCGGCGGCCACACCGCGGTCGCCGTCGCCGGCCTCGCCGACCGGATCTCCACCGCACTGGACGCCGACGGCTGCGACGTGCACCGCCCCGTGCTCGGCAGTCTCGTCGCCGCCGTGCCCGAAGACCCCCAGAGCCGCAACGAGGTACGGCAGGCCGTCGCCGGCGTCGACGACGAGGCCGTCCGTCTGAAGTCGGCGGTCAAGGCCCGCGACGGCTTCTTCACCACCTTCTTCATCAGCCCGTACTCCCGCTATGTCGCCCGCTGGTGCGCCCGCCGCGGCCTGACCCCCAACCAGGTCACCACGGCCTCCCTGCTCACCGCGCTCATAGCCGCGAGCTGCGCCGCCACCGGCACCCGCGCCGGCTTCGTCGCCGCGGGCGTGCTGCTGATCGCCTCGTTCGTGCTGGACTGCGCGGACGGCCAGCTGGCCCGCTACTCGCTCCAGTACTCCACCCTCGGCGCCTGGCTGGACGCCACCTTCGACCGGGCCAAGGAGTACGCCTACTACGCCGGCCTCGCGCTGGGCGCCGCCCGCGGCGGCGACGACGTCTGGGCCCTGGCCCTGGCCGCCATGGTGCTCCAGACCTGCCGGCACGTGGTCGACTTCTCCTTCAACGAGGCGAACACCGGGGACACGGACGCCGCCGTCAACACCAGCCCCACCGCCGCACTCTCCGACAGGCTCGACAGCGTCGGCTGGACCGTC
This sequence comes from Streptomyces sp. NPDC088817, assembly GCF_044750345.1. Lineage (NCBI taxonomy): Bacteria > Bacillati > Actinomycetota > Actinomycetes > Kitasatosporales > Streptomycetaceae > Streptomyces > Streptomyces sp. NPDC088817. The sequence continues at coordinate 15,045 of NZ_JBIVJN010000014.1, read as the reverse complement.
TGGCTGCGCCGGATGATCGTCCTGCCCATCGGCGAGCGCTGGGCGATGATCGCGGTTCTGACGGCGGTCACGACCCCGCGGATCACTTTCTACGTCCTGCTCGCCGGCTGCGCCCTGGCGGCGACGTACACCACGGCGGGCCGTGTCCTGCGGTCGGTGACGCGCAAGGCACGCCGTACCGACCGGGCGGCGCGGGCGCTGGCGGACCTCGCGGACAACGGGCCGATCGCGGACTTCGTGGCCAAGCTGCGTGATCCCAACGCGCGCTGGTACCTCGACCACCCGCTGCTGCGCGCCCTGGCCGGTGCCGCGTTCCTCGCCGGGAGCCTGTACTCCGGCGACCGCTGGATGCCCTTCGTGGGCGCCTGCTCCTACGTCGTCTTCTCGGGACTGGCCCTCTCCCAGCCCCTCAGGGGCCCCCTCGACTGGCTCGTCCCCCCGCTGTTCCGCGCCGCCGAGTACGGCACCGTGCTGGTGCTGGCGGCCCGAGCGGACGTGAACGGAGCACTTCCCGCGGCTTTCGGCCTGGTGGCGGCCGTCGCCTACCATCACTACGACACGGTGTACCGCATCCGCGGAAACGCCGGAGCGCCGCCGGCCTGGCTGGTGCGCGCACTCGGGGGGCAGGAGGGGCGGACGCTCCTCGTCACCGTGTTCGCCGCGCTGCTCACCGCCGCGCAGTTCAAGGTCGCGCTCACGGTTCTCGCCGTGGCCGTCGCCCTGCTGGTGCTCGTCGAGAGCATCCGCTTCTGGGTGGCCTCTCACCTGAGGGGCGAGCCCGCCGTACACGACGAAGGAGAACCCGCATGATCGGCCTCGTGCTGGCGGCAGGCGCCGGACGGCGCCTGCGTCCCTACACCGACACCCTGCCCAAGGCGCTGGTGCCGGTGGGGCCCGACGGCGCGGAGGACGGCCCCACGGTCCTGGACCTCACCCTCGGCAACTTCGCCGAGGTCGGCCTGACCGAGGCCGCGATCATCGTCGGCTACCGCAAGGAGGCCGTGTACGAGCGCAAGGCGGCCCTGGAGCGGAAGTACGGCCTGAAGCTCACCCTGATCGACAACGACAAGGCCGAGGAGTGGAACAACGCCTACTCCCTGTGGTGCGGCCGTGACGCCCTCAAGGACGGCGTGATCCTCGCCAACGGCGACACCGTGCACCCGGTCTCCGTCGAGAAGACCCTGCTCGCCGCCCGTGGCGACGGCAAGAAGATCATCCTCGCCCTGGACACGGTGAAGTCGCTGGCCGACGAGGAGATGAAGGTCGTCGCCGACGAGCGGGGCGTGCGCAGGATCACCAAGCTCATGGACCCGGCCGAGGCCACCGGCGAGTACATCGGTGTCACCCTCATCGAGGGCGACGCCGCCCCCGAGCTGGCCGACGCGCTGAAGACCACCTTCGAGCGGGACCCGCAGCTGTACTACGAGGACGGCTACCAGGAGCTCGTCAACCGCGGCTTCACGATCGACGTGGCGCCGATCGGCGACGTCAAGTGGGTCGAGATCGACAACCACGACGACCTCGCCAAGGGCCGGGGGATCGCGTGCCTGTACTGAGCCGGCTCATCCCGTCGCCGGTGGTGGTGGAAATCCGCCGCGGCGCCCTCGACGACCTGGCGAGTGTGCTCGCCGACGAGCGCATCTCGCACTCCGGCAGGCTCGCCGTCGCCGTCAGCAACGGCTCCGGCGCCCTGCTGCGGGAGCGGATCGCCCCCTCGCTGCCCGGCGCCACCTGGTACGAGGTCGGCGGCGGCACCCTCGACGACGCGATCCGGCTGGCCGGCGAGATGAAGGCCGGCCGCTACGACGCGGTCGTGGGCCTCGGCGGCGGCAAGATCATCGACTGTGCCAAGTTCGCCGCGGCGCGCGTCGGACTGCCCCTGGTCGCCGTGCCCACGAACCTCTCGCACGACGGCCTGTGCTCCCCGGTCGCCACCCTCGACAACGACGCGGGGCGCGGCTCGTACGGTGTGCCGAACCCGATCGCCGTCCTCATCGACCTGGACGTGATCCGCGACGCCCCGTCGCGCTTCGTGCGCTCCGGCATCGGTGACGCGGTCTCCAACATCTCCGCCGTCGCGGACTGGGAGCTGTCCCACCGCGTCACCGGCGAGAAGATCGACGGCCTGGCCGCGGCGATGGCCCGCCAGGCGGGCGAGGCGGTGCTGCGGCACCCGGGCGGCATCGGCGACAACGGCTTCCTCCAGGTGCTTGCCGAGGCCCTGGTCCTCACCGGGGTCGCCATGTCGATCTCGGGCGACTCGCGGCCCGCCTCCGGCGCCTGCCACGAGATCAACCACGGCTTCGACCTGCTGTTCCCGAAGCGGGCCGCGAGCCACGGTGAGCAGTGCGGGCTGGGCGCGGCCTTCGCGATGTACCTGCGCGGGGCCCACGCGGAGTCGGCCGGCATGGCCGAGGTGCTGCGGCGGCACGGGCTGCCGGTACTGCCGAAGGACATCGGCTTCACGGTGGACGAGTTCGTGCAGGTCGTCGAGTTCGCCCCGGAGACCCGGCCCGGCCGCTACACGATCCTCGAACACCTCGACCTCAAGACCGACCAGATCAAGGACGTCTACGCCGACTATGTCAAGGCCATCGGTAGCTGAACTGAGACCGGTCGTCCATCCGGCAGGGGTGAAGGACCGGCGCAGCGGAGAGCACTGGGCGGGACGCCTCTACATGCGCGAGGTGTCCCTGCGGGTGGACCGCTACCTGGTGGGCACCAGGGTCACGCCCAACCAGCTCACGTACCTGATGACCGTCTTCGGCGTCCTCGCCGCCCCGGCCCTGCTGGTGCCGGGGATCGCGGGCGCCGTGCTCGGTGTGCTGATGGTCCAGCTGTACCTGCTGCTGGACTGCGTCGACGGCGAGATCGCCCGCTGGAAGCAGCAGTACTCGCTGGGCGGGGTCTACCTGGACCGGGTCGGGGCCTACCTCACCGACGCCGCCGTCCTGGTCGGGCTCGGGCTGCGCGCCGCCGACCTGTGGGGTCCCGGGCGGATCGACTGGCTGTGGGCCTTCCTCGGGACCCTGGCCGCCCTCGGCGCCATCCTGATCAAGGCCGAGACCGACCTCGTCGGCGTGGCCCGCCACCAGGGGGGGCTGCCGCCGGTCCAGGAGAGCGCGGCCGAACCGCGCTCGTCGGGCATGGCGCTGGCCCGCCGGGCCGCCGCGGCCCTCAAGTTCCACCGGCTGATCCTCGGGATCGAGGCGTCCCTGCTGATCCTGGTCCTCGCGATCGCCGACACGATCAGGGGCGACCTGTTCTTCACCCGGCTCGGCACGGCGGTGCTCGCCGGTATCGCGCTGCTGCAGACCCTGCTGCACCTGGTGTCCATCCTCGTCTCCAGCAGGCTGAGGTGAGCGGCGTGACCTCTTCGAACGCTCCGCTCAAGGTCGGCGCCGTCGTCATCACCATGGGTAACCGGCCCGAGGAACTGCGGGCCCTGCTCGACTCGGTCGCCAAGCAGGACGGCGACCGTGTCGAGGTGGTCGTCGTCGGCAACGGCTCGCCCGTCCCGGACCTCCCCGAGGGCGTCCGGACCATCGAGCTGGAGGAGAACCTCGGCATCCCCGGCGGCCGCAACGTCGGCATCGAGGCCTTCGGGCCGGCCGGCGGGGACGTCGACATCCTGCTCTTCCTCGACGACGACGGCCTGCTCGCCCGGAACGACACCGCCGAGCTGTGCCGCCGGGCCTTCGCCGACGACGACCGGCTCGGCATCGTCAGCTTCCGCATCGCCGACCCGGAGACCGGCGTCACCCAGCGCCGCCACGTGCCGCGGTTGCGCGCCTCCGACCCGATGCGCTCCTCCCGGGTGACCACCTTCCTCGGCGGCGCCAACGCCGTACGCACCCGGGTCTTCGCGGAAGTCGGCGGCCTGCCGGACGAGTTCTTCTACGCCCACGAGGAAACCGACCTGGCATGGCGGGCCCTCGACGCGGGCTGGATGATCGACTACCGGTCCGACATGGTGCTGTACCACCCGACGACCGCGCCGTCGCGGCACGCGGTGTACCACCGCATGGTCGCCCGCAACCGGGTGTGGCTGGCCCGCCGCAACCTCCCCGTGCTGCTCGTCCCGGTCTACCTGGGGGTGTGGCTGCTGCTCACCCTCGCCCGACGCCCCTCGCGTCCGGCCCTGAAGGCCTGGTTCGGCGGCTTCCGCGAGGGCTGGGCCACACCCTGCGGACCGCGACGGCCCATGAAGTGGCGTACGGTGTGGCGACTCACCCGACTGGGCCGTCCGCCGGTCATCTGACAAGCTCGTTCCCCGCGGGTAACCGGCCCCACCCGGCCGCTGCTTCAGCCACGCCCGTACATCCGCACTGGCAGCGCATTTCGAAGACGAAAGTTTCCACTTGTGAGTGAGACAACGCATGACGGCGGCGTCGCCCTGGGCGCGGCTCCGTCGCCCGACGAGGGCCTCACCCCGGCCCGGCTTGCCGACAAGTACGGGCTGTCCGTCAGCGGCGCCCGGCCCTCGCTGAGGGAGTACATCAGGCAGCTCTGGGGGCGGCGCCACTTCATCCTGGCCTTCTCCCAGGCGAAGCTGACCTCCCAGTACAGCCAGGCCAAGCTCGGCCAGCTCTGGCAGGTGGCGACACCGCTGCTGAACGCAGCCGTGTACTACTTCATCTTCGGCGTCATCCTCAAGACCAGCCGGGGCATGACCCGCGACACGTTCATCCCGTTCCTGGTGACAGGCGTGTTCGTGTTCACCTTCACCCAGACCTCGGTCATGAGCGGTGTGCGCGCCATCTCCGGCAACCTCGGACTGGTGCGCGCGCTGCACTTCCCGCGCGCCTCCCTGCCGATCTCGTTCGCGCTGCAACAGCTCCAGCAACTGCTGGCCTCGATGATCGTGCTGTTCCTCGTGGCTGTCGGCTTCGGCAACTACCCGGGCCTGTCCTGGCTGCTGATCGTGCCGACGCTGGTGCTGCAGTTCCTCTTCAACACCGGTCTGGCGCTGATCGTGGCCCGGATGGGCGCCAAGACGCCCGACCTGGCCCAGCTGATGCCGTTCGTCATGCGGACCTGGATGTACGCGTCGGGCGTGATGTTCTCCATCGACAGGATGCTCGCCGGCCGACCGGAGTGGGTCATCCGGCTGCTGCAGTACAACCCCGCCGCCATCTACATGGACCTGATGCGTTTCGCACTGGTCGACGACTACGGCTCCTCGCACCTGCCGCCGCACGTATGGGTCGCCGCCCTGGGCTGGGCCGTGCTCGTCTTCGTCGGCGGCTTCGTCTACTTCTGGAAGGCTGAGGAGAGGTACGGCCGTGGCTGACCAGGACCACCACCAGGACATGCGCGAGAGCGCGCCGCAGGTGCCCACCGTGATCGCGGACGAGCTGCACATCGTCTACCGCGTCAACGGCACCAGGGCAGGCAAGGGCAGCGCCACCGCCGCACTCAGCCGCATCCTCAGACGGGGCTCCGACGACGAGGCGCGGGGCGTGCGCAAGGTGCACGCCGTCAGGGGGGTCTCCTTCGTCGCCCACCGCGGCGAGGCGATCGGCCTGATCGGCTCCAACGGTTCCGGCAAGTCCACGCTGCTGCGTGCCATCGCCGGCCTGCTGCCCGCCGAGAAGGGCCGGGTCTACACCGACGGCCAGCCCTCGCTGCTCGGTGTGAACGCGGCGCTGATGAACGACCTCACGGGCGAGCGCAACGTCATCCTGGGCGGACTCGCCATGGGCATGTCGCGCGAGCAGATCAAGGAGCGCTACGAGGGGATCGTCGACTTCTCCGGCATCAACGAGAAGGGCGACTTCATCACGCTCCCGATGCGCACGTACTCCTCCGGCATGGCCGCCCGGCTGCGCTTCTCCATCGCCGCCGCCAAGGACCACGACGTCCTCATGATCGACGAGGCCCTGGCCACCGGCGACCGCAAGTTCCAGAAGCGCTCCGAGGCGCGCATCCGGGAACTGCGCAAGGAGGCCGGCACCGTGTTCCTGGTCAGCCACAACAACAAGTCGATCCGCGACACCTGCGACCGGGTGCTGTGGCTGGAGCGCGGGGAACTGCGCATGGACGGCCCCACCGGCGAGGTGCTCAAGGAGTACGAGAAGTTCACGGGCAAGTAGCCCGCAGACGTCAGGGCCCCGCCGGAACGCGTCCGGCGGGGCCCCTCGTCCGCCGAGGATGTCCGCAAAGGATGTGTCAACTCGCGCCGTCCTGAGGAATCTTGACGGCAATCGGTGTGTTGTTGTGATGTGCGGGACACCCCCCGCGCGGCTCGCTGCGTTGTACAACGTAAGCTGTACCGGTCCCGGAAAGCGGCAAGTGGGGAGATAATGCGCGACACCCTCCACCGACGCCGCCCCACGGGCGGCCGGGCGGCGTGTCCGAAATAGTGTGTGTTGGGTCAGCAGTGTAGAACGGGAGATGTGACGGCAATGGCTACGGAAACTCCCCAGCTCAACGCAGCAGGTGCCGTCACCGTGCCGGGCAGTGGACGATGACGCGGACACCGACGGCGCGCGACCCCGAGCGCGCCACTCTCGACAAGGCCGCGGGTGAGAACTTCCCCGTGGCACCGTTCTTCCTGCCCAGAGCCTGGCGTGTCGACCTGATGGCCGTCTACGGCTTCGCCCGCCTCGTCGACGACATCGGCGACGGCGACCTGGCCCCCGGCGGCGAGGACGCCCGGCTGCTCGGCGTGTCGCCCGACGAGGCCGAGGACCGCCTGGTCCTCCTCGACGCCTTCGAGGCCGATCTGCGCCGGGTCTTCGAGGGCATCCCGCGCCATCCCCTGCTGCGCCGGCTCCAGCCGACCGTCCGCAGCCGCTCGCTGACTCCCGAGCCGTTCCTCGGCCTGATCGCCGCCAACCGCCAGGACCAGCTCGTCACCCGGTACGAGACCTACGACGACCTCCTCGCCTACTGCGAGCTGTCCGCCAACCCCGTGGGCCGTCTCGTCCTCGCCGTCACCGGCACCTCGACCCCCGAGCGGATCCGCCGCTCCGACGCCGTCTGCACCGCCCTGCAGATCGTCGAGCACCTCCAGGACGTCCGGGAGGACCTCGGACGGGACCGCATCTATCTGCCCGCCGCCGACATGAAACGTTTCCACGTGCAGGAGCCCGACCTCGCCGCGGCCACCGCGGGCGCCTCGGTGCGCGCGCTGGTCGCCTACGAAGCGGAACGCGCCCGCGGTCTGCTGAATGAAGGCGCCCCCCTGGTGGGTAGCGTCCACGGCAGGTTGAAGCTGCTGCTCGCGGGGTTCGTTGCGGGGGGAAGGGCGGCGATCCAGGCGATCGCCGCCGCCGAATACGACGTACTTCCCGGCCCGCCCAAGCCCGGGAGGACCCGGTTGCTGCGCGAGGTGGGCCTGACTCTGCGAGGAGAGGGGTGATCCGGGCCGTGGAGTCGGAACACGTGTCCGCGCCGGTGCTCGCCGCCTACAGCTACTGCGAGGCGGTCACAGGGCAGCAGGCCCGCAACTTCGCCTACGGCATCAGACTGCTGCCGTCGGCCAAGCGGCGGGCGATGTCGGCGCTGTACGCGTTCTCCCGGCGCGTCGACGACATCGGCGACGGAGCGCTGCCCGACGACGTGAAGATCACCCGTCTGGAGGACACACGGGCCCTGCTCGGCCGGGTCCGCGACGGGGCCGTCGAGGACGACGACACCGACCCCGTGGCCGTCGCCCTCGCCCACGCCGCCCGGGTCTTCCCGATCCCGCTCAACGGCCTGGACGAACTCATCGACGGCGTCCTGAAGGACGTCCGCGGCGAGAGCTACGAGACCTGGGAGGACCTGAAGGTCTACTGCCGCTGCGTGGCCGGGGCCATCGGACGGCTCTCCCTCGGCGTGTTCGGCACCGAACCGGGCGCGCGCGGCGCCGAACGCGCCTCCGAGTACGCCGACACGCTGGGGCTCGCGCTGCAACTGACCAACATCCTCAGAGACGTCCGCGAGGACGCCGAGGGCGGCCGCACCTACCTGCCCGCCGACGACCTCGCCAAGTTCGGCTGCTCGGCCGGGTTCCACGGCCCGACGCCACCGGAGGGCTCCGACTTCGCGGGCCTGGTGCACTTCGAGGTGCGGCGGGCCCGCGCCCTCTTCGCCGAGGGCTACCAGCTGCTGCCCCTGCTGGACCGGCGCAGCGGCGCCTGCGTCGCCGCCATGGCCGGCATCTACCGGCGCCTGCTCGACCGCATCGAGCGCGAGCCGGAGGCCGTGCTGCGCGGCCGGGTCTCGCTGCCCGGACACGAGAAGGCGTACGTCGCCGTGCGCGGCCTGTCCGGCCTCGACGCCCGGTACGTGTCCCGGCAGACCGTCAGGAGGCGTGCCTGATGGCGAAGTCACCGCTCGGTGGGGACACCGGCGAGCAGAAGCGGGCAACCCTCGGGTGCCGGGCGGCGTCCCTGACGGCGACGGTCGCCCACGAGGCCCCCGCCCACCGCGGCGGACGCACAGGGGAGGGCGCACGATGACCGACGGCACACGGCGCGACGGACCGCTCGACGACGTCTCGGGACCGGCCGGACGGCACGCCGTCGTGGTCGGCGGCGGACTGGCCGGCCTCACCTCCGCGCTCGCGCTGGCCGACGCCGGAATGCGCGTCACGCTCCTCGATGGCCGGCCCCGCCTGGGCGGGCTCGCCTTCTCCTTCCGGCGCGGCGACCTCACCATCGACAACGGACAGCACGTGTACCTGCGCTGCTGCACCGCCTACCGCTGGTTCCTCGACCGGATCGGCGGCGCCGACCTCGCCCCGCTGCAGGACCGCCTCGAGGTGCCCGTCGTCGACGTGGCGAGACCCGAGGGCCGGCGGCTCGGCACACTGCGGCGCGACGCGCTGCCCGTGCCCCTGCACCTGGGGCGCAGCCTCGCCACCTACCCGCACCTCTCGCTCGCCGAGCGGGCCCGGGTGGGCCGCGCCGCGCTCGCACTCAAGGGGCTCGACCTCTCCGACCCCACCCTGGACGCGCAGAACTTCGGCACCTGGCTGGCCCAGCACGGCCAGTCGGCGCGCGCCGTCGAGGCCCTGTGGGACCTGGTCGGGGTCGCCACCCTCAACGCGGTCGCCGGCGACGCCTCGCTGGGACTCGCCGCGATGGTGTTCAAGACCGGACTGCTGTCCGACCCGGGAGCGGCCGACATCGGCTGGGCCCACGTGCCGCTGGGCGAACTGCACGACCGGCTGGCCCGCAGGGCGCTCGACTCCGCGGGCGTGCGTACCGAGGTCCGGACACGCGTCACCTCCGTCTCCCTCGACGGAAACGGGAGCTGGAACGTTCAGGTTCCCGGCGAGAACCTGCTCGCCGACGCGGTCGTCCTCGCCGTACCGCAGCGCGAGGCCCACGGCCTGCTGCCGCCCGGCGCCCTGGACGCGCCGGACCGGCTGCTCAGGATCGGCACCGCGCCGATCCTCAACGCCCACGTCGTCTACGACCGCACGGTGCTCAACGCGCCCTTCCTCGCGGCCATCGGGACCCCCCTGCAGTGGGTCTTCGACCGCACCGAGGCGGCCGGCCTGAAGCACGGTCAGTACCTCGCGGTGTCCCAGTCGGTGGCGCAGGACGAGATCGACGCGCCGGTCGCCGTACTGCGCGAGCGCTATCTGCCCGAATTGAGGCGGCTGCTGCCCCGCGCCCGCCGGGCCGAGGTGAAGGACTTCTTCGTGACCCGGGAGCGCACGGCGACGTTCGCCCCGGCCCCCGGCGTCGGACGGCTGCGGCCCGGCGCCCGCACCAAGGCCCCCGGCCTGTACCTGGCCGGAGCGTGGACCGCCACAGGGTGGCCCGCGACCATGGAGAGTGCGGTCCGCAGCGGCGTGAAGGCGGCCGAAGCCGCGCTGAGCGCCCTCGGCCGGCCCCGCCCGAGCCGTCTCTTCGCCATCGAGGAGGCGGCTGCATGACGTTCGATCAGCAGCCCGTGGCAGGCTCCCGCACCTCCGGCACCGCAACAAGAGGAGAGACTGTGCCCACTGTGCCCCCGGCCTCGACGGCCGCTCGGAGGTCCGCGGTGGACGTGACCGCGCTGTTGGAGCGCGGCCGGACCCTGGCCACGCCGGTACTGCGGGCGGCCGTCGACCGCCTGGCGCCCCCCATGGACACCGTCGCCGCCTACCACTTCGGCTGGATCGACGCCCAGGGCAACCCGGCGGACGGCGACGGCGGCAAGGCCGTGCGCCCGGCGCTGGCCGTGCTCTCCGCCGAGGTCGCCGGGGCCGCGCCCGAGGCCGGTGTGCCCGGCGCGGTCGCCGTGGAGCTCGTCCACAACTTCTCCCTGCTGCACGACGACCTGATGGACGGCGACGAGCAGCGCCGCCACCGCGACACGGTCTGGAAGGTGCACGGCCCCGCCCAGGCCATCCTCGTCGGCGACGCCCTGTTCGCGCTGGCCAACGAGGTGCTCCTGGAAGCGGGCACCGTCGAGGCCGGGCGCGCCGCCCGTCGCCTGACCAGCGCCACCCGCGCCCTGATCGACGGTCAGGCGCAGGACATCTCCTACGAGCACCGCGACCGGGTCAGCGTCGCCGAGTGCCTGGAGATGGAGGGCAACAAGACCGGCGCCCTGCTCGCCTGCGCCTCCTCCGTCGGCGCGGTCCTCGGCGGCGCGGACGACCGCACCGCCGACACCCTGGAGAAGTACGGGTACCACCTCGGCCTGGCCTTCCAGGCCGTCGACGATCTCCTCGGCATCTGGGGCGACCCGGAGGCCACCGGCAAGCAGACCTGGAGCGACCTGCGTCAGCGCAAGAAGTCCCTGCCGGTCGTCGCCGCGCTCGCGGCGGGCGGCCCGGCCTCCGAGCGGCTCGGCGAGATCCTCGCCGCCGACGCCAAGAGCAGCGACTTCGCGAACTTCTCCGAGGAGGAGTTCGCGGCCCGCGCCGCCCTCATCGAGGAGGCGGGCGGCCGGGAGTGGACGGCCGAGGAGGCGCGCCGTCAGCACACCATCGCCATCGAAGCCCTCGACGCCGTCGAGATGCCCGAGCGGGTACGGGCCGCGTTCACGGCGCTCGCCGACTTCGTCGTCGTACGAAAGAGATGATCACTATCGGTCGAACCAGCCTCGCGTAGTCGCCGGCCGGTGCTGCAAGGTGGTTTCAGGCACCGGCCGACGGCGGACCCACAGCAGCACGACTTGCACGACTGCACGAAGGGGAAGCCATGACAGCGACGACCGACGGAAGCACCGGGGCGACACTGCCGACCCGCGCTGCCGCGGCCAGTGAAACCGTACTCAGCACCCCCGAGGCGGCCGGGGTACAAGAAGCCGCCGCGGCCGCCGTCAGGCGGGCCACCGACTTCCTGCTCGCCCAGCAGGACGCCGAGGGCTGGTGGAAGGGCGACCTCGAGACGAACGTCACCATGGACGCCGAGGACCTGCTGCTGCGCCAGTTCCTGGGCATCCTGGAGGAGGACACCACCCGGGCCGCCGCGCTGTTCATCCGCGGAGAGCAGCGCGAGGACGGCACCTGGGCCACCTTCTACGGCGGCCCGGGCGAGCTCTCCACCACCATCGAGGCCTACGTCGCCCTCCGGCTGGCCGGTGACGCGCCGGACGAACCCCATATGGCCCGGGCCTCCGCCTGGGTGCGCGAGCAGGGCGGCATCGCGGCCTCCCGCGTCTTCACCCGGATCTGGCTCGCCCTGTTCGGCTGGTGGAAGTGGGAGGACCTGCCGGAGCTGCCGCCCGAGCTGATCTGGTTCCCCAAGTGGTTCCCGCTCAACATCTACAACTTCGGATGCTGGGCGCGGCAGACGATCGTGCCCCTGACCGTCGTCTCGGCCAAACGCCCGGTGCGTCCGGCTCCGTTCCCGCTCGACGAGCTGCACACCGACCCCGGCAACACCTGTCCGCCGCGGCCGCTCGCCCCGGCGCGCACCTGGGACGGACTGTTCCAGCGGCTCGACATGGTCGTGCGCGGCTACCGCGGCGTCGCCGTGCGCAAGGTGCGCGAGGCCGCCATGAACTCGGCCGCCCGCTGGATCATCGAGCGGCAGGAGAACGACGGCTGCTGGGGCGGCATCCAGCCGCCGGCCGTGTACTCGGTCATCGCCCTGTACCTGCTCGGCTACGACCTCGAACATCCGGTGATGCGGGCGGGCCTGCAGTCGCTGGACCGCTACGCCGTGTGGCGCGAGGACGGCGCCCGCATGATCGAGGCGTGCCAGTCGCCGGTATGGGACACCTGCCTGGCCACCATCGCCCTCGCCGACGCCGGACTGCCCGCCGACCACCCGCAGTTGGTCAAGGCCGCCGACTGGATGCTGGGCGAGGAGATCGTCCGCCCCGGCGACTGGGCGGTGCGCCGCCCCGGACTGCCGCCGGGCGGCTGGGCGTTCGAGTTCCACAACGACAACTACCCCGACATCGACGACACCGCCGAGGTCGTTCTCGCCCTGCGCCGGGTCAGGCACCACGACCCGGAGCGCCTCGACAAGGCCATCGGGCGCGGGGTCCGCTGGAACCTCGGGATGCAGTCGAAGGACGGCGCCTGGGCAGCCTTCGACGCCGACAACACCAGCCCGTTCCCCAACCGGCTGCCGTTCTGCGACTTCGGCGAGGTGATCGACCCGCCCTCGGCGGACGTCACCGCGCACGTCGTGGAGATGCTCGCCGCCGAGGGACTGACCCACGATCCGCGCACCCGGCGCGGCATCGAATGGCTGCTGGCCGAACAGGAGCCGGACGGCTCGTGGTTCGGCCGCTGGGGCGTCAACTACCTCTACGGCACCGGGTCGGTCGTGCCCGCCCTGACCGCCGCGGGCCTGCCCGGCTCCCATCCGGCCGTCCGCCGCGCGGTGAGCTGGCTGGAGAGCGTGCAGAACGACGACGGCGGCTGGGGCGAGGACCTGCGCTCCTACCAGGACGCCGGGGAGTGGAGAGGCAGGGGCGCCTCCACCGCCTCGCAGACGGCCTGGGCCCTGATGGCCCTGCTGGCCGCGGGGGAGCAGGACTCCAAGGCCGTCGAGCGCGGAGTCGAGTGGCTCGCGGCCACCCAGCGGGAGGACGGCTCCTGGGACGAGCCGTACTTCACCGGCACCGGCTTCCCCTGGGACTTCTCCATCAACTACCACCTGTACCGGCAGGTCTTCCCGCTCACCGCGCTCGGCCGGTACGTGCACGGCGAACCCCTCACCGGCCGGCGGCCCCGCGCCGGTGCCCTCGCCGACCGGCCCGGCGCCGAGGCCAAGGGGAGCTGATGCGCACACAGCCCGGACCGGCCCCGCTGCTGATCGCCTGCGCGCTCGGCATCGAGCGTCTCGCCCTGCGCGCCGGCGACCGCGGCGGAGCCGGCGGGCCGGTCACCGTCCTGCGGACGGGCATGGGGCCCAAGGCGGCGGAACGCTCCGTCACCCGGGTCCTCGCCGGGCCGCCGCTGGACCGGGCCGCGGTGCTCGCCACCGGCTTCTGCGCCGGACTCGCCCCGGGCATGCACCCCGGCGACCTCGTCGTCGCCGAGGAGACCCGGGACCCGCACGGCACCATCCCCTGCGTGGGCACCGAACTGCTCGTCAAGGAACTCACCCGTACCCTGCCCGGGCGCACCGTGCACACCGGGCCGCTCACCGGCTCCGACCACGTCGTACGCGGACCCGAGCGGTCCGATCTGCTGGCCACCGGCGCGATCGCCGTCGACATGGAATCGGCGGCCACGCTCCTGAGCGCCGTGCGCACGGGCGTGCGCCCCGTTGCGGCCGTGCGGGTGGTCGTGGACGCTCCAGAACATGAACTCGTCCGTATCGGTACGGTGCGCGGTGGAATATCAGCCTTCCGTGTTCTTCGTTCCGTCCTGCCGACTTTTTTCGAATGGCACCGTAATGTGCTGCTCCCCCGGAGGTGAGCCAGATGGCCATGCCGCTGCGCCAGTCCATCAAAGTCGCCACATACCTGGCCGAACAGAAGCTGCGCAAGCGGGACAAGTTCCCGCTGATCGTCGAACTCGAACCACTCTTCGCCTGCAACCTCAAGTGCGAGGGCTGCGGCAAGATCCAGCACCCGGCCGGAGTGCTCAAGCAGCGCATGCCCGTCGCCCAGGCGGTGGGAGCGGTACTGGAGTCCGGTGCGCCGATGGTGTCCATCGCGGGCGGTGAGCCCCTGATGCACCCGCAGATCGACGAGATCGTCCGCCAGCTCGTCGCCAAGCGCAAGTACGTCTTCCTGTGCACCAACGCGCTGCTGATGCGCAAGAAGATGGACAAGTTCAAGCCGTCCCCCTACTTCGCCTTCGCGGTGCACATCGACGGGCTGCGCGAGCGGCACGACGAGTCGGTGGCGAAGGAGGGCGTGTTCGACGAGGCGGTGGAGGCCATCAAGGAGGCCAAGCGGCGCGGCTTCCGGGTGACCACCAACTCCACGTTCTTCAACACCGACACCCCGCAGACCGTCGTCGAGGTGCTCAACTTCCTCAACGACGACCTCAAGGTCGACGAGATGATGATCTCGCCTGCCTACGCCTACGAGAAGGCGCCCGACCAGGAGCACTTCCTGGGCGTGGAGCAGACCCGCGAGCTGTTCAGGAAGGCCTTCGCGGGCGGCAACAGGGGCCGCTGGCGGCTGAACCACTCCCCGCTGTTCCTCGACTTCCTCGAGGGCAGGGTCGACTTCCCGTGCACCGCGTGGGCGATCCCGAACTACTCCCTGTTCGGCTGGCAGCGCCCCTGCTACCTGATGAGCGACGGGTACGTGCCGACGTACCGGGAACTCATCGAGGACACCGACTGGGACAAGTACGGCCGGGGCAAGGACCCGCGCTGCGCCAACTGCATGGCGCACTGCGGCTACGAGCCCACCGCCGTGCTGGCCACCATGGGATCGCTGAAGGAGTCCCTGCGCGCCATGCGCGAGACGGTCTCCGGGAACCGGGACTGACGGCATGGCGGCCATTTCCCTGGGCGTCCCCGAGGTACCGGCCCGGCCGATCGCCGAGCGGCGCGTGTCGCGGCGGATCGACGTCGGGCCGGTGGCGGTCGGGGGCGGGGCTCCGGTGTCGGTGCAGTCGATGACGACGACGCGTACGTCGGACGTGGGTGCGACGTTGCAGCAGATCGCGGAGCTGACGGCGTCGGGTTGTCA
>NZ_JBIVJN010000013.1:0-267980 GCF_044750345.1 Streptomyces sp. NPDC088817 | reverse complement strand
AGGAGGGCCAGCGGCTCGGAGGCGGTGACCAGGTCCCGCAGCGGACGACCGGCGAGGACCGCGTCCACCTCCGGCGTCAACCCCGCCGCCAGCCGAGCCGCGGCCGGCATGCTCTCGTCCCGCAGCGCCGCCACGGCGGCGAGCACCGTGTCCCGCTCGGGGCCCTCGGGCACTCCGGCGGCGGCGCGCTCGTACAGGCGCGCGCCCTCCTCCAGGACCAGGCCGGTGTCCATACCCGCGGGGATCTTGATCCGCGCGTGGTGCCGCCAGGTGGTGACCGGGTCCGCCCAGGCCTCCACCTGGTACGTCCAGTGTCCTGGGGCGCCGGCCGTCACGGTGGCGCCCCAGCGGTCGGTGCCGGGGGCCAGTTCGCGCATCGGCGTCCACGGGCCGGCCCGGCCCTCCGGATCGCGCAGGACGACGTTCGCGGCCACCGCGTCGTGGCCCTCACGGAAGACGGTGGCCGAGATCTCGAACGATTCTCCGGTCACCGCCTTGGCGGGCCTGCGGCCGTGCTGGACGCACGGGCGGACGTCGAGGACGGGGATCCGTCCGACGGCCGTGGCACCCCCTGGGGGCCGCCCGGGAGCCGGCGGGGTCTCATGGGCGGCTGCCCGGGGGCGGGCCTGCGCGTCGGCGCCTGGCCGGCCGGCGGCGCCGGGGCCGCTCTTGCTGGTTGTCCGTGCTGCTGCCGAGTGGTGCGTGGCGGGCATGACCGCTCCTGTCCGCTTCAACGTGGGTGTGGGCGGATGTGTGTGGGGAGGTGGGTCCTGCGGTGTACTGCTGGGTCGTGCGTGGTCCTGCTGTCGGTGTACCGGAGGAGCCTTCCCACCCTATTCGGGTGAGCAATCCGGCACTTTGTTAACTACTCGCGCGTATGTCCAGACACAAGACCGGTCCAGTCCGGACACGGACGCAACCAGTGTCGAACCGGTCTGTTCAGGTCGATGTCGGACAGTGTCCGAACCCAGCGGTGCCCGCACTCGGACCGGTACGGTTTTGTGTGACGGGGCGCACAGCGCAGTGCGTCCATCCAGCGAACGCGCCGAGGTGGCATGTGAAGGCGATCCGTCGGTTCACCGTCCGTCCCGTTCTCCCCGAGCCCCTGCGCCCGCTCAGCGAGCTGGCCCGCAACCTGCGCTGGTCCTGGCACGCCGAGACCCGTGACCTCTTCCAGTCCGTCGACCCCGAGCGCTGGGCCTCCTCGGGCGGCGACCCCGTGCGCCTGCTCGGCGGTGTGCCCGCGCCACGGCTGGCCGAGCTGGCCGGCGACCGCCGCTTCCTGCGCCGGCTGACCGCCGCCGCCGACGACCTGCACGACTACATGACCGGTGACCGCTGGTACCAGGCCGGCGCCGAGGGCCTGCCCGCCGCGGTCGCCTACTTCTCGCCCGAGTTCGGGATCACGGCGGCCCTGCCGCAGTACTCCGGCGGCCTCGGCATCCTCGCCGGGGACCATCTGAAGGCGGCCAGCGACCTCGGCGTGCCGCTGATCGGGGTGGGGCTGCTCTACCGGCACGGCTACTTCCGGCAGACCCTCTCCCGCGACGGCTGGCAGCAGGAGCACTACCCGGTCCTCGACCCCCACGAGCTGCCCGTCACCCTGCTGAAGGAGTCCGACGGGGCCCCGGCGCGGGTCTCGCTGGCGCTGCCCGGCGGAAAGGCGCTGCACGCCCGGATCTGGGTCGCCCAGGTCGGCCGGATTCCGCTGCTGATGCTGGACTCCGACGTCGAGGAGAACGACCTCGGCGAGCGCGGGGTGACCGACCGGCTCTACGGCGGCGGCAGCGAGCACCGGCTCCTCCAGGAGATGCTGCTGGGCATAGGAGGGGTGCGGGCGGTGCGGACGTACTGCCGGCTCACCGGCCACGCCGACCCGGAGGTGTTCCACACCAACGAGGGCCACGCGGGCTTCCTCGGCCTGGAGCGCATCGCCGAGCTGTGCGACCGGGGGCTGGACTTCGACGCGGGTCTGGAGGCGGTGCGGGCGGGGACCGTGTTCACCACCCACACGCCCGTCCCGGCCGGGATCGACCGCTTCGACCGGGAGCTGGTCGCCCGCCACTTCGGGCCCGACGCCGAGCTGCCCCGCATCGAGGTCGAGCGGATCCTGCGGCTGGGCATGGAGACGTACTCCGGCGGCGAGCCGAACCTGTTCAACATGGCGGTGATGGGCCTGCGGCTGGCCCAGCGCGCCAACGGCGTCTCGCTGCTGCACGGCAGGGTCAGCCGGGAGATGTTCGCCGGACTGTGGCCGGGATTCGACCCAGACGAGGTGCCGATCACCTCGGTGACCAACGGGGTGCACGCCCCGACGTGGGTCGCCCCGGAGGTGTTCCGGCTCGGTGCCCGGCAGGTCGGCGCCCAGCGCACCGAGGACGCGCTGACGGTGGGCGGCTCCGACCGCTGGGACGCCGTCGCCGACATCCCCGACCTGGACGTCTGGGAGCTGCGCCGCGAACTGCGCGAGCAACTGGTGACCGAGGTGCGGAGCCGGCTGCGGGCCTCCTGGCGGCAGCGCGGCGCCGGGACCGCGGAGCTGGGCTGGATCGACGGCGTCCTCGATCCGGAGGTGCTGACGATCGGCTTCGCCCGGCGGGTCCCGTCGTACAAGCGGCTGACGCTGATGCTGCGTGACCGGGACCGGCTGATGGATCTGCTGCTGCACCCCGAGCGGCCGGTGCAGATCGTGGTCGCGGGCAAGGCGCATCCGGCGGACGACGGTGGGAAGCGGCTCATCCAGGAATTGGTCCGGTTCGCCGACGACCCGCGGGTGCGCCACCGGATCGTCTTCCTGCCGGACTACGGCATGGCGATGGCGCAGAAGCTGTACCACGGCTGCGATGTGTGGCTGAACAATCCGCTGCGTCCGCTGGAGGCGTGCGGGACCTCCGGGATGAAGGCCGCGCTCAACGGCTGTCTGAACCTGTCCGTGCTGGACGGCTGGTGGGACGAGTGGTTCCAGCCGGACTTCGGCTGGGCCGTCCCGACGGCGGACGGGGCGGGCACCGACCCGGACCACCGCGACGACGTCGAGGCCGCCGCGCTGTACGACCTGCTGGAGCAGCGGGTCGCGCCGCGCTTCTACGAGCGCGGGCGGGGCGGGCTGCCGGAGCGGTGGATCGAGATGGTCCGCCGGACGCTGTCCCTGCTCGGCCCGAAGGTGCTGGCGGGCCGCATGGTCCGGGAGTACGTGGAGCGGTTGTACGCCCCCGCCGCCCAGGCCCACCGCGCGCTCGGCCCGGACGCGGCACGCGAGCTCGCGGCGTGGAAGGCGCGGGTGCGTGCGGCGTGGCACGAGGTGACCGTCGACCACGTGGAGACCTCGGCCAGTACGGCCACCGCCGAACTCGGTGCCGCCTTCGGCCTGCGGGTGCGGGTGGGTCTGGGCAGCCTCGGTCCGGACGACGTGGAGGTGCAGGCCGTCTCGGGCCGGGTGGACGAGGAGGACCGCATCACCGACGCCACCGCCGTCCCCCTGAAACCCGCGGGCGCCCCCGACTCCGACGGCCGCTGGGTCTACGAGGGCCCGCTGTCCCTGGACCGCACCGGCCCCTACGGCTACACGGTGCGCATCCTCCCCACCCACCGCTTCCTGTCGTCCCCCGCGGAACTGGGCCTGGTGACGGTTCCCCCGGAGGAGGCCGGCGAGACGGCGGGTGTCCTGCTGCGCTGACCCGGCCTTCCGGGCCCTTCGGGGCCCGGGCTCCGGCGCGTGCGCCCTGCCCCGGGGCATCCCCGGGTCACGGCTGCGGGATGTCCGCGCACAGCCTGCGCAGGGTCGTGCCGCAGCGGTGGGCATAGGTGTGCTGGAACGCGCGGGTGAAGGGGCCGGCCGCCCGGGTGTACCACCTGGCCGCGCGGCTGAAGGCGGTGACCGTGAGCCAGACGGTGCCGTCGCCCGTGCGGTTCACGAGGAAGGCCTCCTCACCGCACTCGGGATGGCCGGGCAGGGTGCCGTACGCCCAGCCGGTGAGGCGGGTCTCCTCCGCCGTCCAGACCACCCGGCAGGGGGCGCGGAGCACGCCGGCGAGGCTGACGGTGACCTCGGTGCCGGGCGCGGCCCGTTCGGCGCTCGCCTCGATGCCGACGCCGAGGGCGCGGTGCATCTCCCACGTCATCACGGCCTCGGAGGCCCGGCGGAACACCTCCCCGCCCTCGCCTATGCGGGTGCGCACGCGCAGAGGGTGGAAGCCGGGCGGGCAGTGACCCTGTTCGCGGGTCGCGCCGACCTCCTCGTAGGTGAAGTGTGCCGTCGACATGCGACCCAAGCGTAGGGCGGCCCCCGGAAGGAAGGTCCTCCCGGGGGCCGCACCGTTCAACCAGCCTGTGATCAGGTCACGTTGACCGCGGTCCAGGCCGCGGCGACCGCGTTGTACTCGGTGCTGCTGGAGCCGTACAGCGCCGACGCCGCGTTCAGGGTCGCCGTGCGGGCGGCCTTGTAGTTGGTGGTCGACGTCATGTACGTGGTCAGCGCCTTGTACCAGATCTGCAGCGCCTTGGCGCGGCCGATGCCGGTGACCGTGGCGCCGTTGTACGTCGGCGAGTTGTAGCTGTAGCCGTTGATCGTCTTGGCGCCGCTGCCCTCCGAGAGGAGGTAGAAGAAGTGGTTCGCGACGCCGGACGAGTAGTGCACGTCCTTGCTGCCCACCGTGGAGGACCAGTAGTCGGCGGAGGCGCCGTCCTTGCTGGGCTTGTCCATGTAACGCAGCGGGGTGCCGTTGCCGTTGAGGTTGAGCTGCTCGCCGATGAGGTAGTTGCCCGGGTTCTGCGCGGTGTTGGCGTAGAACTCCACACCGGTGCCGAAGATGTCCGAGGTGGCCTCGTTCAGGCCGCCGGACTCACCCGAGTAGTTCAGCTTGGCGGTGTTGGCGGTGACGCCGTGGCTCATCTCGTGGCCGGCGACGTCCAGCGAGGTCAGCGGGTGGGTGTTGCCCGAGCCGTCGCCGTAGGTCATGCAGAAGCAGCTGTCGTCCCAGAAGGCGTTGACGTAGTTGTTGCCGTAGTGGACCCGGGAGTAGGCGGCCACGCCGTTGTTCTTGATGCCGCTGCGGCCGAAGGTGTTCTTGTAGAAGTCCCAGGTCACCTGGGCGCCGTAGGCGGCGTCCGCGGCCGCCGTCTGGTCGGTGGTGGAGCTGGAGGCGGTGCCGGTGCCCCACACGTCGGTGGTGTTGGTGAACAGGGTGCCGGTGCCGGACGTGCCGCCGGCCAGGTTGTTGGTCTTGTGACCGCCGCGGGTGGTGTCGTACAGCTGGTACGTCGACCCCGACAGGGTGGTGGTCAGGCTGACGGTGCCCGAGTAGAGGGTCTTGCCGGTGCCGGTCTCGATGCCCTGGTACTCGTAGAGCTTCTTGCCGGTGGCCGCGTCGGTGATGACGTGCAGCTGGTTCGGGGTGCCGTCCTCCTGGAGACCGCCGACGACCGTCTCGTAGGCGAGGACCGGGGTGCCTTCGCCCGCCCAGATGACCTTGCGCGGGGCCTGGTCGGCGGCGGTCTGCTCCGAACCGGCGGCCTTGGCCAGCGTCACGGCCTGCTTCTCGGCCTTGGCGGTGGCGACCTTCGGGGTGAGCGTGGCCACCTTGATGGCCGCCTTGTTCGCTCTGGTCACGCCCTGGGTCTTGCCGGCCTTGGAGCTGTGGACGATCAGGTCGCCGCCGAGGACGGGCAGACCGGCGTAGGTGCGCTCGTAACGGGTGTGCACCGTGCCGTCGGCGTCCTGGATGACGTCCCTGACGACCAGCTTCTCCTTGACGCCGAGGCCTATCTCCTGGGCGGTCTCGGAGGAGTCGGCCTCCGCCCGCTGGATCAGCGAGGTGCGGGCGGCGGCGGTGAGGAAGGTGGGGGCGGCGGCGAGGTGGGCCGCGCCCTTGGGTTCGGCCGTGGTCTGGGCCGAGGCACTGGTGGTCAGACCGGTGCTGAGGAGGGCTCCGGCGGCGACGGCGGTGGCGACGGCCAGAGTGATGCGCTTGTGACGCGCGTAGCGGGGAGTCACACAAGCTCCTTATGTGGGGGTGCCCGGTTCGGCGTGGGGCTGCCGGCCCGGATCGGGGGTGAGGGTGCTGTGCTCGTGCGGCGGGTGGAGGAAGAGTGGCACCAAGGACGCGTACATGTCAGCGCCCGGAAGTGATGTTGGCTCAAAGATGACTGTCCGGTAAATGTTGCGGCGTCATGAACAGGCCCCGGAACACGGCTTGGACCTCGGATCCGGTGTCCGAGGTCCCGGCCGCGGAGCCCGCCGGGGGAGGGGCGGTTTTCAGTCATCCGAGCGGCCGGATCGATGCCGTGGTCCCCCTGGCAGGACGGCACGATGTCGACCGAAATCAGAAGGTTCGGCGGGCGGTCCGCCCCGGCCGCGGGGCAGTCCGCGGCGGCTCCTACGAGACCGCGCCGCCGCCCTCGCCCGACGGCGTCCCGCCGTCCCCGTGCCAGGTGTGCCACAGCGCCGCGTACGCCCCGCCGGAGGCCACCAGCTCGTCATGGGTGCCCAGTTCGGTCAGGCGGCCGTCCTCCATGACGGCGACCCGGTCGGCGTCGTGGGCGGTGTGCAGGCGGTGGGCGATGGCGACGACCGTGCGGCCCCGCAGGACGGCGGCGAGGGCACGCTCGGTGTGCCGGGCCGTGGCCGGGTCGAGCAACGCCGTGGCCTCGTCCAGGATCAGGGTGTGCGGGTCGGCCAGCACCACGCGGGCCAGGGCGAGTTGCTGGGCCTGCGAGCCGTCGGTGCGGTGCCCGGACGCCCCGAGGGCGGTGTCCAGGCCCTGCGGCAGTTCCCGCACCCAGGTGCCGGCCCCCACGGCGGCCAGGGCCGACCACACCTGCTCGTCGGTGGCGGCGGGTTCGGCGATGCGCAGGTTGTCCCGGACCGTGCCGAGGAACACGTGGTGCTCCTGGGTGACCAGGACCACCTGCCGGCGCAGCCGCTCCGGCTCCAGACCGGCGACGGGCACCCCGCCCACGGTGACCGAGCCCGCCGTCGGCGCGTCGACGCCGGCCAGCAGCCTGCTCAGCGTGCTCTTGCCCGCACCGGACGGACCGACCACCGCCAGCCGCTCCCCGGGACGCACCGTCAGGTCGACCCCGCGCAGCACCTCGCCGCCGCGCTCGTAGGCGTAGCGCGCCCCGGTCACGTCGATGCGGTCGTCCGCCGGTTCCGGTGAGCCGCCCGGCACGGCCTCCGGTGCCCGCGCCAGGCCCTCCACCCGCGCGAAGGAGGCCCCGCTGCTCTGGAGTTGCTCCACGCGCATCAGGATCTGGTCGAGGGGCTCGGTGAACTGCCGCAGATACAGCGCGGCGGCCACCACCGCGCCCAGGCTCACCGTCCCGCGCCCGTGCAGCACACCGCCCACCAGCAGCACCCCGGCCACGGGCAGGACGTACGACACCTCCACCGCCGGGAAGAACACGCTGCGCAGGAACAGCGTGTACAGGCGGGTGCGCCGGGACGTCTCCAGCGCGTCCCGGCTCGCCGCGACCCGCCGTCCGGCCAGGCGGAACGCCTCGACCGTACGGGCTCCGGAGGCGGTCGCCGCCAGCACTTCGGCCACCTCGGAGGTGGCCGCGCCCTCCGCGAGGTAGCCGTCCCGCGCCCGGCGCAGGTACCAGCGCAGCGCGAACCAGATCGGGGTCAGCGCCAGCACGCCCACGACGCCCAGCAGCGGGTCGAGCACGAACACCGCGACCAGCACGAACAGTGCCTCCATGCCGCACACCAGCAGTTCGGGCCCCACGTCCCGCAGCGTCGTGCCCACGGTGGCCACGTCGGCGGTGCCGCGCGTGGTCAGATCGCCGGTGCCGGCCCGCTCGACCACCGAGGCGGGCAGGCCCAGCGCCCGGCCGACGAACTCCTCGCGCACCCGGGCCAGCGTGCGTTCGCCGAAGCGGTGGCCCACGTACCGGGCCCAGCGCGCCAGCAGCAACTGCGCCAGCGCGCACACCAGGATGGCGAGCGCCATCCGGTCCACGGCGCCGACCCCGCCCCCGGCCCGCACGTGGTCCACGATCCGGCCGAGCAGCCAGGGCCCGGCGAGTCCGGCGACGGCGGCCAGCGCGTTCAGCGCCAGCACGGCCGCGAAGGCCCGCCGGTCCGCCCGGACCAGCCGCAGCGCCGCCCGTCGTACGTCCGCCGGTCCGGCGACCGGCAGCCGCCCGGGAGCCCGATCCGTCACTGTGCTGCCTCCTGTGCGGTCAGGGTGTCGCCGTCCCCGGTGTCGCGCGCCACCAGCGCCCGGTAACCCGGCTCCGAGTCGAGCAGTTCGCGATGGCTGCCGCTGGCGGCGACCTTGCCGTCGACCAGGTAGTGGACGGTGTCGGCGTGGTCCAGCACCAGCGGGGAGGTGGTCGTGACGACCGTCGTACGGCCCTCGCGGGCCCCGCGCAGCCGGTCGGCGACCGCGGCCTCGGTGTGCGCGTCGAGCGCCGAGGTGGGCTCCACCGCCAGCAGCACCTCCGGGTCGGCCAGCAGCGCCCGCACCAGCCGGACCCGCTGCCGCTGACCGCCGGAGAGAGAGCGGCCCTGCGCGGTCACGGCCGAGTCGAGCCCGTCCGGCAGCCCCTGCACGACGTCCTCGGCGACGGCCGCGCGCACCGCCCGCGCCACCTCGGCGTCCGCGCGCTCCCGGCGCCCGCACACCAGCTCCCGCAGGGTCCCGGCGAACAGGTCGGCCTCGTTGTCGGCGACCAGGATCCGCTCCCTGACCCGGGGCAGTCCGATCGCGTCGAGCCGCAGCTCGCCCCAGGTGGCCGCGGACGGCTCGTACCGCCCCAGGCGGTCGACCACGGCCGCCGCGTCGGCGGGCCGGGCCCCGGCCAGCGCGGTCAGCCGGCCGGGCGTCACCCGGACCCCGGAGACCGGGTCGTACAGCACCGCCGGTTCGCCCGGCCCGTCGTGCGTTCCGGTGTCTTCCTCCGGTTGCACCCGCAACAGCCGTGCCACCCGGCGGGCCGCGACCACGCCCCGGCCGAGCTGGTGGCCCAGGTCGACGAAGAACGCCACCGGCCCCACCAGCACGGCCACATAGCCGTACACCGACACCAGCTCGCCCACGGTGATCCGCCCCTCGGCGGCCAGCCGGGCCGCCAGCCAGGTCACCACGGCCAGGAACAGGGTCGGCAGGCCCACCCCGAGGGCCTGCATCCAGCTGGTCACCGCGCCCACCCGGTAGCCCTGCGCCCGCAGCCGCTGCGAGTCGCGGCGGAAGGCGTCCGCGAACAGCCCCTTGCCGCCGAGCCCGTTGAGCACCCGCAGCCCGCCCGCGAGGTCGTCGATCCGCGCGGTCAGCACGCGCTGCCGCTCCCGGTACTCGCCCTCCGCGCCCTGCAACCGCCGCATCAGGGGCCCCACCAGCACCGCGATCAGCGGTACCCCGAGCAGGACGACGGCCGCCAGTTGCGCCGAGACCGACAGCAGCAGCCCGGCCACGACCGCGTAGACCACGACCGAGCCCACCCCCGGGCCGACCACGGTCAGGCAGGTGCTGATCGTCTGGACGTCGCCGACCCCGATCGTGACGACCTCCCCGGCTCCCACCCGGCGCGGCAGCGCGGCGCCCAGCCGGACCACGTGGTCGACGACGACCTTGACGGTGCGGAAGTTGGCGTCCATCCGCACCCGGGTCATCGTGCGGTGCCGCATGAGGCTCAGCCAGGCGTTGAACACCCCGACCGCGACGAGCAGCCCGGTCCAGCCGGCCAGCGCGGCCATGTTCCCCGGCTGGAGCCCGTCGTCGATCGCGCGGGACATCAGGTAGGGCGTCGCCGCGAGCAGCACCATCCACGCGCTGGCCAGGAGCGCCCCGGCCGCCGACCGGCCCGGCTGGCGCATCACCAGCCACCACAGATACCGCCATCCGCCCCGGCAGTCGGCTGTCCCGGGATCCTCGTAGGCGTCGATCACGTGTGCCCCGTCCTCTCAGGCCAGGCTGTCGCGCCAGGCGCGGTGCAGGTCGGCGAAGCGGCCCGTGCCCGCCACGAGTTCGGCCGGGGCGCCGTCCTCCACGATCCGGCCGTGCTCCATCACCAGCACCCGGTCGGCGATCTCCACGGTGGACAGCCGGTGGGCGATCACCACCGCCGTACGCCCCCGCAGCACCGTGGCCATCGCCGTCTGCACCGCCCGCTCGCCCGGGACGTCCAGCGAGCTGGTCGCCTCGTCGAGGATGAGCACCGCCGGATCGGCGAGCAACGCCCGTGCGAAGGAGACCAGTTGCCGCTGGCCCGCGGAGATGCGGCCGCCCCGCTTGCGTACGTCCGTGTCGTAGCCGTCGGGCAGGGCGCTGATGAAGTCGTGCGCGCCGATCGCCTTCGCCGCCTGCTCGATCTCCTCACGGGTGGCGTCCGGACGGCCGATCGCGATGTTCTCCGCGACCGTGCCGGAGAACAGGAAGGCCTCCTGCGTCACCATGACCACCCCGCGCCGCAGTTCGGACGAGGCGAGTTCGCGCAGGTCCACCCCGTCGAGCAGCACGCGCCCGATGGAGGGGTCGTAGAAGCGGGCCAGCAGCTTGGCCAGCGTGGACTTGCCCGCGCCGGTGGAGCCGACCACGGCGACGGTCTGCCCGGCCGGAACGACCAGCTCGAAACGGGGCAGCACCTCTCCGCCGGTGCGGTAGCCGAAGCCGACCCCGTCGAAGACCACCTCGCGGCCGGGCAGGTCCGACCTCGGCGCCGGGAGCGGCCGGGGCGCCGACGGCTCGGGCACGGACGGCGTCTGCGCCAGCAAACCCGCGATCTTCTCCAGCGACGCGGCCGCCGACTCGTAGGAGTTGAGGAACATGCCGAGCCGGTCGATCGGGTCGTACAGCCGGCGCAGGTACAGCACCGCCGCCGCCAGCACACCCAGCTCCAGCGAACCGTCCGCCACCCGGTAGGCGCCCCACAGCACGATCACCGCGACCGCCGTGTTGGCCACCAGCCGGGAGCCGACGACATAGCGGGCCATCTCCAGCAGGGCGTCGCCGTTGGTGCGCTCGTGGCGCCGGTTCAGGTCCCGGAAAGCGGCGTCGTTGGCGGCCTCGCGGCGGAACGCGCGCACCGGCCGGATGCCGTTCATCGTCTCCACGAACTTCACGATCACCGCGGCGATCGCGGTCGACCGGTCCTGGAACACCCGGCCCGCGCGCCGCCGGTACGTCCGGACCAGCAGGTACAGCGGCAGGAAGGACGCCACCGCCACCGCGCCGAGACCCAGGTCCAGCCACAGCAGCATCGCCGAGATGCAGACGAAGGACAGCACGACCGTGACGAGCTCCTGGAGCCCCTCGCTGAGCAGTTCGCGCAGCGACTCCACGTCCGTGGTGGAGCGGGAGATCAGCCGGCCCGAGGTGTAGCGCTCGTGGAAGTCGACGCTGAGCGCCTGCCCCTGGCGGAAGATCCGGCCGCGCAGATCGAGCAGCACGTCCTGGTTGATCCGGGCCGAGGTGACGATGAACGCCCACTGGAGCGCGCCGGAGGCGAGCGCGCACAGCAGATAGCCGACCGCCACCGCGACGAGCGGGCCGTGGTCGTGGTCGCGGAACGCCGGTACGGCGGTGTCGATCGCGTACGCCACAAGCAGCGGGCCCGCCTGGACGGCGAGTTGCTGGAGCAGCAGCAGGAGCGTGGTGCCGGCGACCCGGGCCCTCATGGGCGCCAGCAGGGAACGCAGCAGGGCGGCCGTGGCGCCCGGCGGGGTGGGCAGGACGTCGCGGTCGAAGGGGTCGCCGGTGTCCTCGGGGCGCGGCGGGTCCTGCGCGTCGCCGGTGGCCCGGACGGGCTTCGTGGGGGCCGTCATCGCTCGTCGTCCTCCTTCTCCGGCGAGCGTCCGCCCGACATCAGACGGGCGTACTCGGCGTTGGTGCGCAGCAGTTCGTGGTGGGTGCCCACGGCGGTGATCCGGCCGCCGGAGAGCAGGGCGACCCGGTCGGCGAGCAGGACCGTGGAGGGACGGTGCGCCACGATCAGGGCGGTGGTGTCGCTCAGCACCTGGCGCAGGGCCGCCTCCACGGCCGCCTCGGTGTGCACGTCCAGGGCGGACAGCGGGTCGTCCAGGATCAGGAACCGGGGCCCGCCGACGACGGCGCGGGCCAGCGCGAGGCGCTGCCGCTGGCCGCCGGAGAGGCTGAGGCCCTGCTCGCCGACCCGGGTCGCGGTGCCCTCGGGGAGGGCGTGCGCGAAGCCGGCCTGGGCGACGGACAGCGCGCGGTCCAGTTCGGCGTCCCCGGCGCTGCCGTCGGCGCCCATCAGGACGTTGTCGCCGACGCTCGCCGAGAACAGGGTCGGTTCCTCGAAGGCCACCGCGACCATCGCGCGCAGTTCCTCGCGGGACATCGCGGTGATGTCCTCGCCGTCCAGCGTGATCCGCCCCGAGGTCACCTCGTGGAGGCGGGGGACCAGCGCCGTCAGGGTCGTCTTGCCGCTGCCGGTCGCCCCGACCAGGGCCATCGACTCACCGGGGCGGACGTGCAGGTCGACGCGGTCCAGGAGGGGCGGGGATCCGGGCGGGGCGTCGGGGTAGCGGAAGCGGACGTTGTCGAAGCGCAGCCCCTCGCACGCCGGGCCGTCCGGGCCGCCGGCCGGCACGGGCGTACGCGCGCCGGGCGCCGGCCGCCCCGACTCCGGTTCCGCGTCCATCACCTCGAAGTACCGCTCGGTCGCCGTCGCCGCCTCCTGGCTCATCGCCAGCAGGAAGCCGATCGACTCCACCGGCCAGCGCAGGGCGAGCGCCGTGGACAGGAAGGCGACCAGGGTCCCCGCCGAGAGACCGCCGGAGGCGACCTGCACCGAGCCCACCACCAGCGTGGCCCCGATGGCCACCTCCGGCAGGGTCATGATGACCGCCCAGATGGCCGCCAGCAGACGGGCCTTGCGCAGCTCCGTGCCCCGCAGGGTCCGCGACAGGTCGCGGAACGCGCGCGCCTGGCTGCGGTGCCTGCCGAACCCCTTGATGACGCGGATGCCGAGCACGCTCTCCTCGACCACCGTCGTCAGATCCCCGACCTGGTCCTGCGCCAGCCGCGCCGCGTGCGCGTACCGCTTCTCGAAGACCGCGCTGAAGGCGATCAGCGGCACGGCGGGCGCCAGCATCACCAGCCCGAGCGTCCAGTCCTGCGTCAGCATGATGACCACGCCCACGAGAATGGTGACCCCGTTGACCAGCAGGAACATCAGCGGGAAGGCGAGGAACATGCGCACCAGCATCAGGTCCGTCGTGCCCCGGGACAGCAACTGCCCCGACGCCCAACGGTCGTGGAAGGCGACCGGCAGCCGTTGCAGATGCCCGTACAGGCCCGCCCGCATCTCCGCCTCGACGTGCGACAGCGGCCGCGCCACCAGCCACCGCCGCAGCCCGAACAGCAGCGCCTCCCCGACCCCGAGCAGCAGCAGGTACAGCGCGCCGAGCCACACGCCGCGCGGATCGCGGTCGGCGATCGGCCCGTCCACCATCCACTTCAGGACGAGCGGGATCACCAGCCCCACGCAGGAGGCGACGATCGCGGTGGACGCGGCGATGAACAGCCGTATGCGGACCGGCCGTACGTAGGGCCACAGGCGCAGCAGGGTGCGGACGGCCGAACGGCCGGTCGGACCGGGGCGGTCGCCGCGGTCCTCGGGGGTGTCAGGTGTCGTGGGCATCATGGGCGAGCCTACGGACCGGCACCGGCGGCGCCCACCGAGTTTTGACCGGACCGGACTCCGCCCCTGGTCCTACGACCTGCGTCTTCGACCGCGGGAACCATGCCGGGCGCGGTCCGGTCGTAGGGCCGCGTCAACCGATCGGCTGATGCGGCTTCGAGCGTGCCGGGCGATGTGCGCGGGCCCCCTCCGCCGCGACCCTGGTGCCATGTCCGTCATCGAAGTCAGCGAACTGCGCAAGTCCTACGGCGGCCGGACCGTCGTCGACGGCGTCTCCTTCGCCGTCGAGGAGGGTGAGATCTTCGGCATCCTCGGCCCGAACGGCGCCGGCAAGACCACCACCGTCGAGTGCGTCGAGGGCCTGCGCGTCCCCGACGCGGGCCGCGTCCGCGTCACCGGCCTCGACCCCGTCGCGGACCACGAACAGGTCGCCCGTGTGCTCGGTGCCCAGCTCCAGCAGAGCGAGCTGCAGGCCAAGCTCACCGTCCGCGAGGCGCTCCAGCTGTACGCGTCGTTCTACCCGGACCCGGCCGACTGGCGGCCGCTGGCCGAACGTCTCGGCCTGACCGAGAAGCTCACCACCCGCTTCGCCAAGCTCTCCGGCGGCCAGAAACAGCGGCTGTTCATCGCGCTCGCCCTCGTCGGCAACCCGCGGATCGTCGTCCTTGACGAGCTGACCACCGGCCTCGATCCGCGCGCCCGCCGCGACACCTGGCAGCTCATCGAGGACGTCCGCGCGGGCGGGGTCACGGTGCTGCTGGTCACGCACTTCATGGAGGAGGCGCAGCGGCTGTGCGACCGGATCGCCGTGATCGACCGGGGTCGGATCGCCGCCCTGGACACCCCGCAGGGCCTGATCCGGCGTTCGGCAGGTGCCACCGTCATCAGCTTCACCCCGTCCGCGCCGTTGGACGACGGTGATCTGAACGCGCTGCCCGGACTCGCCTCCATCGCCCGCAAGGACGGCCGGATCACGCTCTCCGGGTCCGACGAGACCGTCAACGCCGTCATCACGCTGCTCGCCCGCCACCGCATCACCGCCCACCAACTCCGCGTCACCGACGCCACCCTCGACGACGCGTTCCTGGACCTGACGGAGGTCGAGGCATGAGCGACACCCTGGTCGACCCGGCCGTACTGCGCACCGAGATCCGCCTGTTCGGCCGTGAGCCCGGCGCGGTCTTCTGGATTCTGCTGTTCCCCACCCTGCTCCTGGTGATCCTCGGCTCCATCCCGTCCTTCCGCCAGGCCGACCCGTCCTTCGGGGGCCTGCGCCCCATCGACGCCTACGTGCCCGTCACGGTGCTGCTCGGGCTGCTCCTCGGCGGGCTCCAGGGCATGCCGCAGGTCCTCACCGGCTACCGCGAGCGCGGCATCCTGCGCCGGATGTCCACCACCCCGGTCCGGCCCGCCGCGCTGCTGTCCGCGCACATGGTGGTGTTCGGGGGCGCGGCCCTGGCCTCGGCGCTGCTCGCGCTCACCGTCGGCCGGCTCGCCTTCGGCGTGACCCTGCCGAGGCAGCCGTTCGGCTACGTCCTCGCCCTGCTGCTGGCCGTGTCCGCCGCGCTCGCGCTGGGCGCGATGATCTCCGCGCTGTCCCGCACCACGCGGATCGCGGGCGCGATCGGGTCCGCGGCGCTCTTCCCGATGATGTTCAGCGCGGGCCTGTGGCTGCCGGTACAGGCCATGCCGGACGTGCTCGCCCGGATCGTCGGCTTCACTCCGTTCGGCGCCGCCGCCCAGGCGTTGAACCAGGCCGCGGCGGGCCACTGGCCGGGCTGGACCCACCTCGGGGTGACGGCCGCGTGGGCGGTGCTGCTCACCGCGGGGGCCGCGCGCTGGTTCCGCTGGGAGTGAGCGGCCCGTGCCGGACACTGGTGGGATGACGTGCACGGCGCACCAGCAGCCCCGGGCCTCCTTCGACACCTGGGGGCCCTGGGCGCTGCTGGCCGCCGGTGTCGTCGCGGCGGCCCTGTCCGCCCGCCTGATCGGCATGGACCGGTCCGAGACGGCCGTCTCGGGCGTGCTCGTGGCCGCGGCCGTCGTGCTGCAGGCGGGCTGGGCGAGGGCGAGACGGAGGCGGCCGGGTCCGAGCCGTACCGGTGCCGTCCTCTATCTCCTGCGCTGGGCCGTGGGCTTCGTGCTGACCTGGATCAACCCGTTCTTCGCCTTCTACGCCGTGACCGGCTACTACACCGCGGGCCGCGAGCTGCCCCGCCGCCTGGTGATGCCCGGTCTGTTCCTCACCGCCGTCACCATGTCCGGCAGCGAGATCGGCGGCATGCCGCCGCACGGGCCGATCCTGTGGCTCGGCTTCCTCCTGGTCCTGGCCGTCAACATGTGCTTGGTCAGTGTGTTCACCCGGTACGCCGAGCAGGAGCAGGCCCGCGCCGTCGTCCAGGCCGACACCATCGCCGAACTGGAGCGCACCAACACGGCGTTGCAGCAGGCCCTCGACGAGAACGCGGCGCTGCACGCCCAACTGCTCGTCCAGGCACGGGAGGCGGGCGTCGCCGACGAGCGCCGCCGGCTCGCGGCCGAGATCCACGACACCCTCGCCCAGGGCCTCACCGGGATCATCGCCCAGCTCCAGGTCGTGGCGAACGCCCCCGACCTGGACACCGCCCGCGTCCATCTGGAGCGTGCCTCCGGCCTGGCCCGGCACAGTCTCGGCGAGGCCCGCCGCTCGGTGCACAACCTCGCCCCGGTCGCCCTCGCCGCCGACGGGCTGCCGGGGGCGCTGACGAAGACGGTCGCCGAATGGGGCGAACGCACCGGAGTACGGGCCGGCTTCACCGTCACCGGCACCGCCGAGCAGCTCCACGACGAGGTCTCGGCGACCCTGCTGCGCATCGCCCAGGAGGCGCTGTCCAACGCGGCCCGGCACGCCCGCCCGGCCCGGGTCGGGGTGACCCTGTCCTTCATGGGCGACGAGGTCACGCTGGACATCCGCGACGACGGCACCGGCTTCGACCCGGCCGCCGTACCCGAGCGCACCCGCGGCGGCGGCTTCGGCCTGCACGGCATGCGGGCCCGCGCCGAGCGCATCGCGGGCTCCCTCACGGTCGAGTCGGAGCCGGGGCACGGCACGGCCGTCTCGGCTCGCGTACCGTTGGTGCGCCATGACCGATGACGCCGTGATCTCCCTGCTGATCGTCGACGACCATCCCGTCGTGCGCGACGGCCTGCGCGGCATGTTCGAGTCCGCGCCCGGATTCACCGTCCTCGGCGAGGCGCCGAACGGCGTCGAGGCGGTCCGGAAGGCCGCCGCGCTCGACCCGGACGTGATCCTGATGGACCTGCGCATGCCGGGCGGCTCCGGCGTGGACGCCATCCGGGAGCTGACCCGCCGCGGCGCCCGCGCCGAGGTGCTGGTCCTGACGACGTACGACACCGACTCCGACACCCTGCCCGCGATCGAGGCGGGCGCGACCGGCTATCTGCTCAAGGACGCCCCGCGCGACGAGCTGTTCACCGCCGTCCGCGCCGCGGCCGAGGGCCGCACCGTCCTCTCCCCGGCCGTGGCCTCCCGGCTGGTCTCCGCGGTCCGGTCGCCCGCCCCCGGCAACGAGCCGCCCTCGGCCCGCGAGCGCGAGGTGCTGGCCCTGGTCGCCACGGGCACCTCCAACCGGGAGATCGCCCGCGAGCTGTTCATCAGCGAAGCCACCGTGAAGACCCACCTCACCCACCTGTACGCCAAGCTCGGCGTCAAGGACCGCGCGGCGGCGGTCGCGGTCGCCTACAAGCGGGGCATCCTCCGTTAGAGGCCCTGGTCCACGGCCTTGAGCAGCAGTACGCACCGCGCAGGCACCGCGATCGTCTCGCCCGCGGCGTGCGCCGTGTCCGGCGGCTGCGCCTGATCCTCCCGCGAGGTGTCCACGACCACCTCGTACCGCCGCGCCCACGGCGGCCCCGGCAGGACGAAGTCCACCGGGCGGTCCCCGGCGTGCAGCACCGCCAGGAAGCTGTCGTCGACGATCGGGGCACCGCGCTCGTCGCGGCCCGGGATGTCCCGGCCGGACAGGTACATCCCCAGGGTGGCCGCGGGGGCGTACCAGTCCTGCTCCGTCATCTCCATGCCGCACGGGGTGAACCAGGCCAGGTCCCGCAGCCCGTCCGCCGAGTGCGCGCGCCCCGA
The DNA here is from genome assembly GCF_044750345.1 of Streptomyces sp. NPDC088817. NCBI lineage: Bacteria > Bacillati > Actinomycetota > Actinomycetes > Kitasatosporales > Streptomycetaceae > Streptomyces > Streptomyces sp. NPDC088817. Next base: position 250,234 of record NZ_JBIVJN010000013.1, on the reverse strand, counting down.
GAAGAACGCGCGGCGACGCAGCACCGGGTGCCGGTGGCGCAGCGCGATCAGACGGGCGGTCAGCTCCGACAGCTCCCGCCAGCCGGGGTCCTCCAGCAGGCTCCAGTCCAGCCAGCCCGTCTCGTTGTCCTGGCAGTAGGCGTTGTTGTTTCCGCCCTGGGTGCGCCCCAGCTCGTCGCCCGCGACCAGCATCGGCACACCCGTCGACAGCAGCAGGGTGGTCACGAGGTTGCGCAGTTGCCGCCGCCGCAGCGCCCGCACCCGCTCGTCGTCCGTCTCACCCTCCGCGCCGCAGTTCCAGGAGCGGTTGTCGTCGGTGCCGTCCCGGTTGCCCTCGCCGTTGGCCTCGTTGTGCTTGCGCTCGTAGGACACCAGGTCGCGCAGGGTGAAACCGTCGTGCGCGGTGACGAAGTTGACGGAGGCGTAGGGGCGGCGGCCGCCCCAGGCGTACAGGTCGCTGGAACCGGACAGCCGGTAGCCCATCTCCCGCACATCCGGCAGCGCGTGCCGCCAGAAGTCCCGCACCGTGTCGCGGTAGCGGTCGTTCCACTCCGTCCACAGCGGCGGGAAGGCGCCCACCTGGTAGCCGCCCGAGCCGACGTCCCACGGCTCGGCGATCAGCTTGACCCGGCGCAGCACCGGGTCCTGCGCGATGACCGCGAGGAACGGCGAGAGCATGTCGACGTCGTGCATCGCGCGGGCCAGCGCGGCGGCGAGGTCGAAGCGGAATCCGTCCACGCCCATCTCCGTCACCCAGTACCGCAGCGAGTCGGTGATCAGACGCAGCACGTTCGGCTGGACCACGTGCAGGGTGTTGCCGCAGCCGGTGTAGTCGGCGTACCTGCGGGCGTCCGGCTGGAGGCGGTAGTAGCGCTGGTTGTCGACGCCCTTCAACGACAGTGTCGGGCCGTACTCGTTGGCCTCCGCCGTGTGGTTGTAGACCACGTCGAGGATCACCTCGATCCCGGCCGCGTGGAGGGCGCGCACCATCCGCTTGAACTCGCCGACCTGTGCTCCCGCGGTGCCGGAGGAGGCGTAGCCGGCGTGCGGCGCGAAGTAGCCGATCGAGTTGTAGCCCCAGTAGTTGCGCAGTCCGCGTTGCAACAGGTGGTCCTCGTGCGCGAACTGGTGCACCGGCAGCAGCTCCACCGCCGTCACGCCCAGCCTCACCAGGTGCTCGACGGCCGCCGGGTGGGCGAGACCGGCGTACGTCCCCCTCAGTTCCACGGGGATGTCGGGGTGCAGCCTGGTGAAGCCGCGCACATGCAGTTCGTAGATCACCGAGTCCGCCCACGGCGTGCCGGGGCGGCGGTCGTCGGACCAGTCGTCGTCATCGTGGACGACGACCCCCTTGGGCACGTACGGCGCGGAGTCCCGTTCGTCGCGCACGGTGTCCGCGACGTGCTGGTCCGGCCAGTCGCGTACGTGACCGTAGACCTCGGGCGGCAACGCGAACTCGCCGTCCACCGCGCGCGCGTACGGGTCGAGCAGCAGCTTCGCAGGGTTCCAGCGGGCGCCGGTCCACGGGTCCCAGCGGCCGTGCACGCGGTAGCCGTAGCGCTGCCCCGGCAGGATCCCGGGCACGAAACCGTGCCAGGTCTCGTGCGTCAGCTCGGTCAGCCGGACCCTCGTCTCCCTGGCGTCCGGGCCAGGACCGTCGAACAGGCACAGGTCCACCGCCTCCGCCCCGCCCGCCCACAGCGCGAAGCCGGTGCCGGCCGCCCCGTCCGGGCCCGCCCGGAAACGGGCGCCCAGCGGTGTCGGCGCACCCGGCCACACGGGCACGCCGGACGGCGGCGCGGCCCGCCGCACGCCGTTCACGGCGGCGGACGGCCGCTCCTCCCCGGTGGCGAGCCCGCCCGCCACCGCCTCCTGTTCGGCTGCGCTGGACACCAGGGCGGCCCCTTTTTTCGGCTCTCGCGGCTCTCTGCGGCTCAGTGCGGCTCTTCCGGCTCGTGCCCGCCTCCGGCCCCGCCCCCCTGCGGCTGACCCCCGGTCGCGGCTCCCCGTCGCGCGTTCCTCCCCACTGTTCTGCCCAGAGCTTGCCTCGCATTCACGTTTCCCGGGGGCACGCCGGTCGTCGGGCGGCCCGTGAGGCACATGACCGGGCGCACACGGCGCATCCGCTGAACAGGCTGATTTCCGGGGATCGTTGAAGTTGGGACGGAACAGTGACAATCGGCTGACATCTCGCCTCTGACCTTGTGGTTAATATGCGCCAGAGCGCGTACGACGCGCTGGGGTTACGGGTCGGGCCGGCCCGGGGAGGGGAGAAACAAGTGAACGTGCGGCCGATATCGGGGACGTCGGTGGGCGCGCGGGGGCGACGGGGGAGCAAGGGGCTGCTCGCGCTGGCTTCCGGCGTGCTGCTCCTGGCCGTCACCGCCTGCGGCGGGGGAGACAGCCAGGGCGCGGGGTCCGGTACGGGGAAGAACAAGGACGCCGACAGCGCCCGCAGCGAGCAGTCGCAGGCGGTCGTGACCATCGCGCCCGAGAACGGCGCCAAGTCCGTCGACACCAGTGGGGCGCTCAAGGTCGGTGCGAGCAAGGGCAAGCTCACCCAGGTCGACGTCAAGGACGGCAAGGGCACCGCGATAGCCGGGCGGATATCCGCCGACGGCACCTCGTGGACGCCGGACCTCCACCTGGCCGCCTCCACCAAGTACACGGTGCACGCCGTCGCCAAGGACTCCGCGGGCCGTGAGGCGGCCGAGGACTCCAGCTTCACCACGCTCACGCCGCAGAACACCTTCGTCGGCTACTTCACGCCCGAGGACGGCTCCACCGTCGGCGTCGGAATGCCGTTCTCCCTCCGGTTCACCCGGGGCATCACGGCCCCGAAGGCCGTCGAGAAGGCGATCGAGATCAAGACCGAGCCGGCCGTCGAGGTCGCCGGCCACTGGTTCGGCAACGACCGGCTCGACTTCCGGCCCGAGCACTACTGGAAGGCCGGCACCAAGGTCACCGTCAAGCTCAACTTCGACGGCGTCCAGGGCCGCCCCGGCGTCTACGGCAAGCAGTCCAAGACGGTCTCCTTCACGATCGGCCGCAACCAGGTCTCCGTGGTCGACGCCAAGAAGCACACCATGAAGGTCATGCGGGAGGGCAAGGTCGTCAGGACGATCCCCATCACCGCCGGCCGGCCGGGCAACGCCACCTGGAACGGCCAGATGGTCATCACCGAGAAGCTCACGGTGACCCGCATGAACGGCGAGACGGTCGGGTTCGGCGGCGAGTACGACATCAAGGACGTCCCGCACGCCATGCGTCTGACCAACTCCGGCACCTTCATCCACGGCAACTACTGGGGCGGCGGCGCCTTCGGCAACTACAACGCCAGCCACGGCTGCGTCGGCCTGCGCGACGTGCGCGGCGGCTACGACGGCGGGGTGCCGGCCGCCTGGTTCTTCAACCGCTCGATGATCGGCGACGTGGTCGTCGTGAAGAACTCCCAGGACCGCACCGTGGCCCCGGACAACGGCATGAACGGCTGGAACATGTCCTGGGACGACTGGAAGGCCTAGCCACTCCGACGGCTCCGCCCGGTGTGACCGACCGCACCGGGCAAGCCGTCGTCAGCCCCGGTGCTGTGTTTGCCCGGGGGGCGACCCCCGGACCCCCGGCCGGGTGTGACCGACCGCACCGGGCAAGCCGTCGTTAGCCCCGGTGCTGTGTTTGCCCGGGGGGCGACCCCCGGACCCCCGGCCGGGTGTGACCGACCGCACCGGGCAAGCCGCCGTCAGCCCCGGTGCTGTGTTTGCCCGGGGGGCGACCCCCGGACCCCCGGCCGGGTGTGACCGACCGCACCGGGCAAGCCGCCGTTAGTGCCGGTTAACCTGCCGTCATGACCGTATCTCTGGAAGTCGCCGAGGGCGTCGGCACGCTGCGCCTCGACCGCCCGCCCATGAACGCGCTCGACGTCGCGACGCAGGACCGGATCAGGGAGCTCGCCGAGGAGGCCACCCGGCGCGAGGACGTGCGCGCCGTGGTGATCTACGGCGGCGAGAAGGTGTTCGCGGCGGGCGCGGACATCAAGGAGATGCAGGTGATGGACCACGCGGCCATGGTCGTGCGGGCCCGCGCCCTGCAGGACTCCTTCACCGCCGTGGCCCGCATCCCCAAGCCGGTGGTCGCCGCGGTCACGGGCTACGCGCTGGGCGGCGGCTGCGAGCTCGCGCTCTGCGCCGACTACCGCATCGCCGCCGACAACGCCAAGCTCGGCCAGCCGGAGATCCTGCTCGGCCTGATCCCGGGCGCGGGCGGCACCCAGCGGCTGTCCCGGCTGATCGGCCCCTCCAAGGCCAAGGACCTCATCTTCACGGGCCGTCAGGTCAAGGCCGACGAGGCCCTCACGATCGGCCTGGTGGACCGCGTGGTCCCGGCCGCCGAGGTGTACGAGGCGGCCCACGCCTGGGCCGCCCGGCTCGCCCAGGGGCCCGCGATCGCGCTGCGCGCCGCCAAGGAGTCGGTCGACGCCGGCCTGGAGACGGACCTGGAGACCGGGCTCGCCATCGAGCGCAACTGGTTCGCGGGCCTGTTCGCCACGGAGGACCGCGAGCGCGGCATGCGCAGCTTCGTCGAGGAGGGCCCCGGCAAGGCGAAATTCCTGTGAAAAACCGCTCGGGGTCTTGCAATTGACGTGACGTCTGATTCCGGCCCCTCGGCGGGCGGTTTGTGGCAGCCTTGAGCCAGCTTCAAGCCTGCCTTGCCGAGGGAGCCGGTCGATTGCCTCCAACCGATCCGTCCGCCCAGGTCGACGGGGCTTTCGACGGACCCGAAGTGCCACCGGCGCCTGCCGTGCGCAAGCCGTGCGCGGACGGCGCCCGCGCGGCGCATTACGCCGGAACGGCCCCGCCGGAGGCGCCGGACGGCCATGATGGGGGCATGGCGGGGCTGGAAGGCATCGGACAGCCGCGGGGACAGTCACGTGTGACCGCGGCGCGCTGGTCGCCCGCGGTCGAGGACGAACGGGCGCTCGAAGCGCTGGAGTCGCACGGCAACCCGGCGGAGTGCGAGGTTCCGCTCCCGTCCCTCCCCGAGTCCGCCGCCATCGCCCGCAGGCTCACCCAGGTCGTCGTGCTGCGCCAGTGGGGGCTGTCCCCGAAACTGGCCGAGGACACCGTCCTGCTCGTCTCCGAACTCGTCGGGAACGCGGTGCGGCACACCGGCGCCCGCGTCTTCGGGCTGCGGATGCGCCGCCGCCGCGGCTGGCTCCGCGTCGAGGTCCGCGACCCCTCCCGGGGACTGCCCTGTCTGATGCCCGTGCAGGAGCTGGACGTCAGCGGGCGCGGGCTGTTCCTCGTCGACAAGCTGTCCGACCGCTGGGGGGTCGATCTGCTGCCGCGGGGCAAGACGACCTGGTTCGAGATGCGCGTGGCCGACCGCTGACCGTCGGTCCTTGACTGACTGACGCTCATTTCGCGCCCATACGTGTGAATCGCCCGTTTTCTTACTCTCCGCCTCTTAAATGGTGCGGGTGACCACGACCGACCGCCGCGGCGTGCTGCGGACCGGTGCCGGGCTCGTCGCCGGTGCCGGGCTCGCCGCCGGATGCTCCTCCACCGGTGCCGCCCCCCACGCCGCCGCGTCCTCCGCCGCGTCCTCGGCCCCCGCCGCCGAGTCCCCGTCCGGCGCCACCCCGCGGGCCGCGCCCGCGCCGCGCGCCTTCCCCCGGCAGCCCGCGCAGATCACCCACGGCCCGCGCGACCGGCCCCGCGTCGCCCTCACCTTCCACGGCCAGGGCGACCCCGAGACCGCCCGCGGCCTGCTCACCGCGGCCGAGAAGCACGGCGCCCGCCTCACCGTGCTCGCCGTCGGCACGTGGCTCGACCAGTATCCGCAGCTCGCCCGCCGGATCCTCGACGGCGGCCACGACCTCGGCAACCACACCCAGAGCCACGTGGCCGTCAACGACATGGCGGAGGCCGGCGCCCGCGCGGAGATCACCGGCTGCGCCGACCGGCTGAAGCGGCTCACCGGCTCGATCGGCACCTGGTTCCGCCCCTCGCGCGCCCCGACCGCCTCCCCGCTGGTCCAGCGGCTGGCCCGCGCGGCGGGGTACCCGCACGTGCTGTCCTACGACGTCGACTCCCTCGACTACACCCGGCCCGGCGCCCAGGCCGTCACCCGCAAGGTCCTGGCGGAGGTACGGAACGGATCCGTGGTGAGCCTGCACTTCGGATACCCGGACACGGTCGCCGCCCTCCCCGACGTACTCAAAGAACTCGACCGCCGCGGCCTCCACGCGGTCACCACCACGGAGCTGCTGAGCTGATGCCACCCACTCGATTCGCCCGGGCCCTGACCGCCGGCGCCGCCCTCCTCGCGCTCACCGCGCTGTCCGCCTGCACCGGCGGGGGCTCGAAGAACCACGCCGACGAAGCCCTCGGCAGCAAGGAGCCCGTACGGCCCGAGCGGCAGCAGGCGGCCGACGTGCTGCCCGGCATGCCGCCGGTCCTCGACCCGGCCGACGTCTACGCCGCCGACCGCCCGGGCAAACTCTCGCCGGTGGTCAGGGACTTCCCGTCCCGCGTCTACGTCCCCAACACCAACTCCAACACCGTCACGGTCATCGACCCGGCGACGTACAAGGTCATCGAGACCATCCCGGTGGGCCGCCAGCCCCAGCACGTCGTGCCGTCCTGGGACCTGAAGACGCTGTGGGTCAACAACGACCTCGGCAACTCCCTGACGCCCATCGACCCGAGGACCGGCAAGGCGGGCAAGCCGGTCGACGTGCACGACCCGTACAACCTCTACTTCACGCCCGACGGCAAGTACGCCGTCGTCATGGCCTCCAAGGACCACCAGCTCGTCTTCCGCGACGCGCACACCATGAAGACGGCGAAGGCGGTCCCGGTCACCTGCTCCGGGGTCAACCACGCCGACTTCTCCCTGGACGGCCGCTACTTCATCGTCTCCTGCGAGTTCAGCGGCGAACTGCTCAAGGTCGACACCGCGCGGATGGAGGTCGTCGGCCGGCAGAAGCTGGACATCCGCGGCGCGATGCCGCAGGACGTGAAGATCTCGCCCGACGGCAAGAAGTTCTACGTCGCCGACATGGTGGCCAACGGGATGTGGATCCTCGACGGCGACACCTTCGGCAAGCCGGGCTTCCTGCCCACCGGCAAGGGCGCCCACGGCCTGTACGTCAGCCGCGACTCCCGCGAGATGTACGTCTCCAACCGCGGCGAGGGCACCATCTCCGTCTTCGACTTCGCCGAGGACAGGCTGACCAAGAAGTGGCGCCTGCCGAACGGCGGAAGCCCCGACATGGGCGGCGTCTCCGCCGACGGCAAGGTGCTCTGGCTGTCGGGCCGCTACAACTCCGAGGTCTACGCCATCGACACCCGCACCGGCGCCCAACTGGCCCGCATCAAGGTGGGCAGCGGCCCCCACGGCCTCGCGGTCTACCCCCAGCCGGGCCGCTACTCCCTGGGCCACACGGGCATCTTCCGCTGAGCGGACCCGGACCCGAACCACATGAGACGGGCCCGGCGGCGGCGAAGGCCGGCGCCGGGCCCGTTCCGTACGGGGGCTACTTGAGGTACACGATGCCGTTCGTGGTGACGGCGGGGCGGCCTGCGGTGGCTACGACCACGATCTTGACGGTGTGCTTCGCGCTGGTGGGCCAGGTCTTGGTCCAGATGGCGTCGCGGTACTTGGTCGTCGCCGACTTCAGGTCGACCGTCGTGGTCTTGACGCCGTCGACGTAGATGTCGGCCTGCCCGGAGGTGCTCGCGCGGGAGACCAGCCAGGCCACGGAGCGGCCGGTGAAGGTCCAGGTCAGGGAGGCGTTCTTGGCCGAGCTGCCCAGGGACTGGCCGCCCAGGTAGCTGGCCGAGGACTTGCTCGCCCAGGTGCCGGTCTTCGTCGCGGCCGTCTCCCGGACGAGGACCGGGGTGCCGGACACGGCGGCCGTGCCGGTGTTGCCGGCCTGGTCGTAGGCGGTCAGGGACCAGGTGGTCGCCGCGCCGGACGTGGCGGTGAGGGCGGCGGTGGTCGCCGTCGGGCCGTATGTGGCGGCGGTCGGGGCGGTGAGTCTGACCTCCTTCAGCACGGTGTCGTCGGCCGCCTTCCAGCTCAGGGTGACCGGGACCGCGGTCGTGTTCACCGTGCCCGCGCGCAGTGCCAGGGCCGGCTTGGTGGGGAAGGTGGGTGCGGTGGTCTCCGCGACCACCGTGGCCGCCGCCGAGACGGCCGTCTTCCCGGACTGGTGGGTGGCGCGGACCTGCACCTGGTGGCTGCCGGGCGTCAGCGTGGCCTTGGCGGAGGTGGCGGTCCCGGCGGCCTTGGCCACCGGCTGCCCGTCGACGAGGAGTTCGTACCCGCCGATCAGCGCGGACGGGGTGGTCGCCGTCCAGCCCACGGTGATCGCGCCCTTGGTGTAGTACGTCGTGCCGGACAGGCCCGCTCCGGTGACGGACTTGATCGCCAGCCCGGTGACGGGGCCGGCGGCCCAGGCGCGGAGGGTGGGGAGCTTGGCGTAGTACGCGTTGCCGGGGCACTGGGTGTTGAAGCCGTCACGGTGCCCGTGGATGGCCGGCAGGGTCAGCTTGGCGCCCTTGGCCCAGGTCTTGCGGGCATAGCTGACGCCGCTGTCACCGGCGGTGAGGGTCGCCGTGCCGGCCGGGTCCACGCCGTACTGTCCCAGCTTCCAGGCGGCGATCCGGGCGACCGAGGTCAGCGCGGCGTCGCTCGGCGCGACGTCGGTGTAGGTGCCCAGGACGGATATGCCGGTGGTCTCGGAGTTGAAGCCGTAGGCGTGGGCGCCCATCACCGGCCGGTCCACCCCGCCCTTGCGGCCCTCGTAGACCGTGCCGCACTTGTCGACGAGGAAGTTGTAGCCGAGGTCTTTCCACTTGAGCTGCTTGACGTGGTACGCGTAGATGCCGCGGACGATCGCGGGGGCGTCGGCGCAGGTGTAGTTGTTGGTCTCGGCGGTGTGGTGGACCACCACCGCCTTGATCTTTCCGCCGGGCAGGTAGTCGGGTGCCTCGGGGCTGATCGACTCGTCGGCGCCCCACTCGGCCCGCGACACGATGGCCGGCCGGGGAACGGTGGACGGGGGCCCCGCGGACGTGGTGGCGCTGGGGGCGGGTGTCGTGGGCGGAGGCTGGGAGACCGGTGCGGTGGGACTCGGTGCCTGGCTCGGCGGAACGGATGCGGCCGGAGTCTCGGACTCGGCCGGCTCCGTGGTGGGCTCGTCGCCGGGCGGTGTCTCCTCCGGCGGGGTGTCGGCCGGCTGGCCGGCCGCGGGGTCGGGCGACTCGGACGGATCGTCGGGCGCGTCGACGCCGTAGGCCGCCGGTTCCATCGCCCCGGTGGCACCCGTGGCCGCCCTGCCCGGGTCGATCATGTCCAGACGCAGCCCGGCGGGCAGCCGGTCGGACGTGCGTCCGCCCGCGGTGACCCGCACCTCCACGCCGTCGGAGGGGCCCACCCAGGCCGGTTCCGTACCGCCGCGCCGGGCGGCCGCCTCGCCCTGACCGCCGCTGCCGTCCAGCCTCAGCCACTGCGACCACTGGCCGGATCCCGCGACGCGGGTGCGGGTCTCGATCGTGCCGTCGACGTGCGCCGAGGGGTCGTTCCAGGTGATGCCGAGCATGCTGAACGGCTCGGTCCGCTCCTGCTTCAGCGCGGCACTGGTGCCGTGCTCGCCCGCCGTCAGCGCGGCCGTGCGGGCCTGGCTCGTGACGGGACCCGGCCTGGCGTCACCCTCGGTGCCCTTGCCCGGCTGATCGGAGTCCGTGGTCAGTAACAGCCCTCCGACGATCCCTGCCGTGACGACGGCAGCCGTACCCCAGATGTAGCGAGGTCTACCCATAGCGGATCCGCGGTGTCCTTCGTGAGGAGCGAGAAGAGTGGAGCCGCCGCACGCAGAGGCGGGACGGCTCGCACAGTAGACCCGCGGGATCCGTCCACGGTTGTGTGATCAGGCCGGGCTTTGCCGGTGACGCGGATCACCCGGCCGTCCCGCACCGGGACGGAGGTATCCGGTGCCGCCCCGGATCAGACGTCCGCCCACTGGCGCAGCGCGGCCGCACTGGCGAAGTTCGCCACGTCCTTGTCCAGCGGGTCGTCGGTGTACTGGTGGAAGAGCCACTTCGCTTTGATCCGGGGCTCCCCGGCGGCGACGTAGTCGGCGATCCACAGGCCGTCGCCCGCGTAGGAGGTGGTGTCGATGTCGAGCCAGAAGTTCCGGTTCGTGTAGAGCACGACGCGGTTGTGCGGGCGCAGGGACTTGACCTTGCGGATGAACGCGTCCTTCTCGGCGTTGGTCGCGTGCGTGCCGTCGCCGGTCGTCTCCCAGTCGACGGCCAGGACGTCGCCCGCCTTCTCGGGCGCCTGCGCGACGAAGTACTCCGCCTGCGCGGTGATGTTGCCGGGCCACAGGAAGTGGTAGAAGCCGACCACGAGACCGGCGTCGCGGCCTTGCTTGGTCTGGGCGTTGAGCTTGGAGTTGACGTACGTGCGGCCCTCCGTCGCCTTGATGAAGTCGAAGGAGAGGCCGCTCGTGCCGTAGGTGGAGGACTGGTAGGCGCTCACATCGATGCCGTGCAGCATGCACACTCCCTGAAGGTGCTGCGGGGAGGAGTCGTTGGTTGGCTTCTGCCCCACAACTGGTACGGGCGATCCCTTCAGGGCGTTCGAACATCAGCTCCGGGGGACCACCGAACCCAGTACAACGGCCGACTTGGCCGACCAGTCCGAGGTGATCAGGCTGGCGTGCTGCCCGGCCAGGAGGGACAGGCGGGCGGCCACCTCCGCGTCCGTGGGACTGGTCGAGGAGATCGCCGGGGCGACCTGGGCCGCGTCCGTCGTGATCAGGATGTAGTGGTTCCGGGAGTAGAAGGACGTGTCGTAGCCCTTGGTGACGTAGGTCGCCGCGTCGCCGTCGAAGAACACGAACCAGGGGCGGATCGAGGCGTCGTAGCGGCTCGCGCGCGGGTCGCCCGCGGCGGCGCCGAGGACGGCGGGGAACGCCTGGGCGGAGGCGATGTTCCCGGCCGCGTACAGGTCGCGCAGGTGGTCGCCGTACTCCTGGTCGGTCCAGTAGTGGTCGAAGGGGTTGGCCTGCTCCACCGTGCCGGGGATCAGCTCGAAGAGGACCTTGCCGTTGAGGGCGTTCCGGGACGGCCAGGCGTCGGCCCTGGCGGCGGCGTCCAGCGACGCGTGCTTCCCGCCCAGCAGGTCGGACGGCTTGTAGACCATGTCGCCGAGCTTCTGCCGCACCAGGGTGTCGAACGCGGCGGGCCCGAGTCCGAGGGTGTTGTTGAAGCCGTTCTTCATCTCCATCTTGAAGACGATGGGCCGGTGGTCGGGGTGGAGCTGGTGCCAGGCGGCGATGTTGTCCAGGCAGCTCCCGAGGTCCTGGTCGCGGTTCTTGCCGTACAGCTCGCCGGGGGTCTTCGCGGCCTCGCAGTTGTTGTCGTTGCCCAGCGGATTGCTGTGGCTGACCCGCCAGCGCCGGGTGAGCGGGTCGGTGTAGACGTCGATCTCGAGCAGCGAGGCCCCGGAGTCCAGCGCCTGCGCGAAGTACGTGTACTTGGCCTTCTCGTACGCGTTGTGCGTACCGATCGCCGTCGTACCGGCGAACGTCGGCTCCGCGGCGCGGGCGTTGCCCGGGACCGCCGTCAGGAGCGCCACCGCACCCAGTAAGCCCGCCAGTCTTCTCGTCCCGCCCATGACCAACTCCCTTTGTTTGTAGTTGAGTTGAGCTGAAGCGTAGGGAAGGACGGTTACCGCGCGGTAGCCCCCGGGGGAACAGGTTCGATCAGGTGCCGGACCTCCGGGGCGGCGGCGATTGCTATCGTGCGGACGCGAAGTGCGCCGAAGCAGAGGAAACGGGGGCGGGCCATGGGACTGATGGACCGTATACGCGGTGAGTTCATCGACATCATCGAGTGGACCGACGACAGTCGCGACACCATCGTCTGGCGCTTCCCGCGCTACGAGAACGAGATCAAGATGGGCGCCAAGCTCGTCGTCCGCGAGTCGCAGACGGCGGTCTTCGTCAACGAGGGGCAGATCGCCGACGTCTTCACGCCCGGCACCTACACCCTGGAGACGCAGAACCTTCCGGTGCTGTCCACCCTGAAGGGCTGGAAGTACGGCTTCCACTCGCCGTTCAAGGCCGAGGTCTACTTCGTCACCACCCGCCAGTTCACCGACCTCAAGTGGGGCACCCAGAACCCCGTCATCGTCCGCGACCCCGAGTTCGGCATGGTGCGGCTGCGGGCCTTCGGCGCCTTCGCCGCCCGCGTCGTGGACGCCGCCGCGCTGCTGCGCGAACTGGCGGGCACCGACCCGCAGTTCCGCACCGAGGAGGTGCAGGAGTACCTGCGGCAGCTCATCGTGGGGCGGCTGGCGACCGCCCTGGCCACGGCCGGGGTGCCGATGCTGGACCTGGCCACCCGTCAGGACGGGCTCGGCACCGCGCTGGCGACCGCCCTCACCGAGGAGCTGGCCCCGGTCGGCATCGCCGTGCCCAAGTTCATCATCGAGAACATCTCGCTGCCGCCCGAGGTCGAGGCCGCCGTCGACGCCCGCTCCCGGATGGGGATCGTGGGCAACCTCGACCAGTACACCCAGCTCCAGGCGGCCGACGCGATCGGCGACGCCGCGCGCAACCCCGGCGCCGCGGGCGAGGGCGTCGGACTGGGCGTCGGCATGGCGCTGGGCCGGCGCATGGCGGAGGGCCTCACCCCGCAGCAGGCTCCCGCGGCCCCGGCCCCGGCCCCGGCCCCGGCCCCGGCCCCGGCCCCGGCGCCCGCGCCTGCCGCTCCCGCGGCCGTCCCGCCGCCGCTGCCCCAGCAGCAGTGGTTCATCGGCGTCGGCGGCGCCCAGCAGGGCCCGTACGACACCGCCGCGCTCACCGGTCTGATCGGCGCCGGCACCCTCGCCCGGACCACCCTGGTCTGGCAGAACGGCATGTCCGGCTGGCTCCCCGCCGAGCAGGTCCCTGAGGTCGGACGCCTCTTCGGCAGCGTCCCGCCGCCGCTGCCGCCCCAGGCCTGACCGGGCGGGGACGACGACCATGACCGAGGACCAGGCCACCGCCGCCTCCGCCCGCTCGTACCCGTGCGAGGCCTGCGGTGCCACCGTGGAGTACGCCCCGGGGACCGACGCGCTGCGCTGCCCCTACTGCGGGCACCAGCAGGCCATCGTGCCCGTCCCGCGCGCGGTGCGGGAGCACCCGATCCAGGAGCTGGCGGCGCTCCCCGCCAAGCCGCTGGCCGGGCCCGGCTCCGTGAACACCTTCGTCTGCCCCGGCTGCGGGGCCCGCACCGAGAGCGACACGCTCTCCGTGCGCTGCCAGTTCTGCGCCACGCCCCTGGTGGCCGACGCGGGCGCCACCGAGCGGGTCGTCCCCGAGGCCGTCGTGCCCTTCGGCCTCGACCGCGACGGCGCCCGGGACGCGCTGCGCGCCTGGACGTCCTCGCGCTGGTTCGCCCCCAAGGACCTGAAGAAGGTCACCGAGGCGGAGTCCTTCAAGGGCAGCTACCTGCCCCACTGGACGTACGACGCGGCCACCGTCTCCGACTACCGGGGCCGGCGCGGCGAGTACTACTACGAGACCGTGACGCGCACCGTCACCGAGAACGGCGAGACCCGCACCGTGACCGAGCAGGTGCGGCACACCCGCTGGTACCCGGCCTCCGGAACGGTGTCCCGGGACTTCGACGACGTCCTGGTGCCCGGCACCGGCCATGTCACGGCCAAGCAGCTCGACAAGCTCACGCCGTGGCCGCTGGAGGAGGCGAGGCCCTACCAGGAGGAGTACCTGGCGGGCTTCCAGACGGTGCGCTACGACATCGAGCCCGAGGCGGGCCTGGAGACGGCCAAGCAGCGGATGGCCGAGGTCATCGAGGGCGACTGCCGCAGCGACATCGGCGGCGACGAGCAGCGGGTCGAGTCGGTCGACACCCACTACTCCGACGTCACCTTCAAGCTGATGCTGCTCCCGGTGTGGTTCCTCACCTACGTCCACGCCGGGCGCACCTGGCAGGTCACGGTGAACGCCCGCACCGGCGAGGTGGCCGGCGAGCGCCCGTACAGCACCGCCAAGATCGTCACAGCCTCACTCGCGGCCCTCGCGTTGATCGCCCTGACCGTCTGGCTGATCGTCAGGAAGTAGCGGCCCGCTCGGCGGCACGGGCCGGACCTCCTCAGCACTCGATGATGTTCACCGCCAGCCCGCCGCGGGCCGTCTCCTTGTACTTGACCGACATGTCCGCGCCGGTCTCCTTCATGGTCTTGATGACCTTGTCGAGGGAGACCTTGTGGGAGCCGTCGCCGCGCATGGCCATGCGGGCGGCGGTGACGGCCTTGACCGCGGCCATGCCGTTGCGCTCGATGCAGGGAATCTGGACCAGGCCGCCCACGGGGTCGCAGGTGAGGCCGAGGTTGTGCTCCATGCCGATCTCGGCGGCGTTCTCGACCTGCTCGGGGGTGCCGCCCAGGACCTCGGCGAGGGCGCCCGCCGCCATCGAGCAGGCCGAGCCGACCTCGCCCTGGCAGCCGACCTCGGCGCCGGAGATGGAGGCGTTCTCCTTGAAGAGCATGCCGATCGCGCCGGCGGCGAGCAGGAAGCGGACCACGCCGTCCTCGTCCGCGCCGGGGATGAAGTTGATGTAGTAGTGCAGGACCGCCGGGATGATGCCGGCCGCGCCGTTGGTCGGGGCGGTGACCACCCGGCCGCCGGCCGCGTTCTCCTCGTTCACCGCCATCGCGTAGAGGGTGATCCACTCCATCGCGCGGGCCGTCGCGTCGCCCTCGGCGCGCAGCTGGCGGGCGGTGACGGCAGCGCGGCGGCGCACCTTCAGACCGCCCGGCAGGATGCCCTCGCGGTTCAGGCCGCGCCCCACGCACGCCTCCATCACCCGCCAGATCTCCAGCAGGCCCTCGCGGATCTCCTCCTCGGTGCGCCAGGCCCGCTCGTTCTCCAGCATCAGGGAGGAGATCGACAGGCCCGTCTCCTTCGTCAGGCGCAGCAGCTCGTCGCCCGAGCGGAAGGGGTACTTCAGCACCGTGTCGTCCAGCTTGATGCGGTCCGCGCCCACCGCCTCCTCGTCCACGACGAAGCCGCCGCCGACCGAGTAGTACGTCTTGGCCAGCAGCTCGGCCCCGGAGGCGTCGTACGCCCACAGGGTCATGCCGTTGGCGTGGTAGGGGAGCGCCTTGCGGCGGTGCAGGACCATGTCGTCGTCGTAGGAGAACGCGATCTCGTGCTCGCCGAGCAGGCTCAGCCGGCCGGAGGTCCTGATCGTCTCGACCCGCTCGTCGGCCGTCTCCACGTCCACCGTGCGCGGCGAGGCGCCCTCCAGACCGAGCAGTACCGCCTTCGGCGTGCCGTGGCCGTGGCCCGTCGCCCCGAGGGAGCCGTACAGCTCGGAGCGGACCGACGCGGCCCGCTCCAGCAGGCCCTCGTTGCGCAGCCGGCGGGCGAACATGCGGGCCGCCCGCATCGGGCCGACCGTGTGGGAGCTCGACGGGCCTATGCCGATCGAGAACAGGTCGAAGACCGAGATGGCCACGGTGACTCCTCAAGACGGGGTGGTGCTGGGGGTGCCAGGGGGCGGGGGCGCCGTGGGGGGGGGGGGGGGGGGCGGCCCCCCCCCCCCCCCCCCCCAAAACGGCCTAAAAGTTTATAACCCCGGACACCCGGGGGGTTGCGGGCCCCGCGGGCAGACCCCCGCGTCGGGCCCGGGGTCACCCTCCTGGGGGGGGGGGGGGGGGGGGGGGGGGGGGGGGGGGGCGGGGGGGGGGGGGGGGGGCCGCCGCCCCCCCCACGGCACTCCTCGAAACGGGACTTACTTGTTCAGACCCGGGTACAGCGGGTGCTTGCCGGCCAGGGCGCTCACCCGGGCCTTGAGCGCGTCGGCGTCGTAGGACGGCTTCAGCGCCTCGGCGATCACGTCCGCGACCTCGGTGAAGTCCTCGGCCGTGAAACCGCGGGTGGCCAGGGCCGGCGTGCCGATCCTGAGGCCCGAGGTGACCATCGGCGGGCGCGGGTCGTTCGGGATCGCGTTGCGGTTGACGGTGATCCCGATCTCGTGGAGGCGGTCCTCGGCCTGCTGCCCGTCCAGCTCGGAGTCGCGCAGGTCGACCAGGACCAGGTGCACGTCCGTGCCGCCGGACAGGACGTCCACGCCGACCGCCCGGACGTCGTCCTGGACCAGACGCTCGGCCAGGATGCGGGCGCCCTCCAGGGTACGGCGCTGGCGCTCGCGGAACTCCTCGCTCGCGGCGACCTTGAAGGACACCGCCTTGGCGGCGATCACGTGCTCCAGCGGGCCGCCCTGCTGACCGGGGAAGACCGCGGAGTTGATCTTCTTGGCCAGCTCGGCGGTGGACAGGATCACACCGCCGCGCGGGCCGCCCAGCGTCTTGTGGGTGGTGGTGGTGACCACGTGGGCGTGCGGCACCGGGTTCGGGTGCAGGCCCGCGGCCACCAGACCGGCGAAGTGCGCCATGTCGACCATGAGGTACGCGCCGACCTCGTCCGCGATCCGGCGGAACGCGGCGAAGTCGAGCTGACGCGGGTAGGCGGACCAGCCGGCCACGATCAGCTTCGGCTTGGACTCCTTCGCCAGCCGCTCCACCTCGGCCATGTCGACCCGGCCGTCCTCGCCCACGTGGTAGGCGACGACGTCGTAGAGCTTGCCGGAGAAGTTGATCTTCATGCCGTGGGTCAGGTGCCCGCCGTGGGCGAGGTTCAGACCCATGATCGTGTCACCGGGCTTGAGCAGCGCGAACATCGCGGCCGCGTTCGCCTGCGCGCCGGAGTGCGGCTGCACGTTGGCGTGCTCGGCGCCGAACAGCTCCTTGATGCGGTCGATGGCGATCTGCTCGACCACGTCGACGTGCTCGCAGCCGCCGTAGTAGCGGCGGCCGGGGTAACCCTCGGCGTACTTGTTGGTGAGGACCGAGCCCTGGGCCTCCATGACCGCCACCGGGGCGAAGTTCTCGGAGGCGATCATCTCCAGCGTGGACTGCTGGCGGTGCAGCTCGGCGTCGACCGCGGCGGCCACGTCCGGGTCGAGCTCGTGCAGGGGAGTGTTGAGAACAGTCATGTGCGTAGGTCCGATTCTCAGCCGGCCGTCTCGGCGGCGTACTCGTCGGCGGAGAGCAGGTCGGCGGGCTCCTCGGCCAGGCGCACCTTGAACAGCCAGCCGCCCTCGAAGGGAGCGGAGTTCACCAGCGACGGGTCGCTCACCACGTCCTCGTTGATCTCGGTGATCTCACCGCTGACGGGGGAGTACAGGTCGGACACCGACTTGGTCGACTCCAGCTCACCGCAGGTCTCGCCCGCGGCCACCGTGTCGCCGACCTCCGGGAGCTGGGCGTAGACGACATCGCCGAGCGCGTTGGCCGCGAACTCCGTGATGCCGACCGTCGCCACGCCGTCCTCGACGGGCGACAGCCACTCGTGCTCCTTGCTGTAGCGCAGATGCTGAGGGTTGTTCATGGCCAGAATTCTCCTGTACGCGGGTCAATGGTGATGAATGGGGAGTGCGAAAGGCGTGCGTGACCAGGAGTGACGTGTCTCACGTCGCCTCCGTGGCGGCTACGGCCGTGTCACTTCTGCCGCTTGTAGAAGGGCAGCGCCACGACCTCGTACGGCTCGTGGTTGCCCCGGATGTCCACCCCGACACCGGCCGTGCCCGGAGCGGCGTGCGCGGCGTCGACGTACGCCATGGCGATCGGCTTGCCCAGGGTGGGGGAGGGGGCGCCGGAGGTGACCTCGCCGATCACCTCGCCGCCCGCGACGACCGCGTACCCGGCGCGCGGCACCCGGCGGCCCTCGGCGACCAGGCCGACGAGCACCCGGGGCGGCTCGGCGGCGGCGCGCTCGGCGGCGGCCACCAGGGCCTCGCGGCCGACGAAGTCGCCCTCCTTCTCGAACTTGACCACCCGGCCGAGGCCCGCGTCGAACGGGGTCAGCGAGGTCGTCAGCTCGTGCCCGTACAGCGGCATGCCCGCCTCGAGGCGCAGGGTGTCACGGCAGGACAGACCGCAGGGGACGAGACCGGCGTCCGCGCCGGCGTCGGTCAGCGCCTGCCACAGCTTCTCCGCGTCGCCCGGCGCCACGAACAGCTCGAAGCCGTCCTCACCGGTGTAGCCGGTGCGCGCGATCAGGGCGGGGACGCCGGCGACCGTGCCCGGGAGCCCGGCGTAGTACTTCAGGCCGTCCAGGTCGGCGTCGGTCAGGGACTTCAGGATGCCGGCGGACTCGGGGCCCTGCACGGCGAGCAGCGCGTAGGCGTCCCGGTCGTCGCGGACCTCGGCGTCGAAGCCGGCAGCCCGCTCGGTCAGCGCGTCGAGCACCACCTGGGCGTTGGAGGCGTTGGCGACGACCATGTACTCGGTCTCGCCCAGCCGGTAGACGATCAGGTCGTCCAGGATGCCGCCGTCGGCCTGGCAGATCATGGTGTAGCGGGCGCGGCCGAGGCCGACGGTGGCGATGTTGCCGACCAGGGCGTGGTTCAGCAGGGCGACGGCCTGCGGGCCGGTGACGGTGATCTCGCCCATGTGGGACAGGTCGAAGAGGCCGGCCTTCGTCCGCACGGCGATGTGCTCGTCGCGCTCGGAGCCGTAGCGCAGCGGCATGTCCCAGCCGGCGAAGTCGGTCATCGTCGCGCCGAGCGAGCGGTGCAGCGCGTCGAGCGCGGTCCGGCGGGGGCGGTCGGGTTCGGTACTGCTCATCGGGCGGTCTCCCAGGCATGACGGACGAGGACGGATCCATGTCCTCCCCATCTGTCATCGGAACCTGAGAGGTTCGCCATGACCGCCGTCGGACGGACGGAGCACGGCTTGCACCTTGGGTGGAGCCACTGCGCCAGCGGCCCGCTTTTCAGATGTGCCTCGCCCACGCGGTAACGGTGCCTGAGAGATTCAAGGGAGGTACTTGCTCCTTCGGCGCCCCAGCGAGACGGCTGGGGACTCTCCCGCGCGGATTCAAGCGGCCGATATGCAGTTGCGCGGACATCATTGCACGCCCCGCCCGCTTCGCGGCAGGTCGGCATCCGTGACCGTCCTGTGGCAGTAAGTACACGGTTACGTCCTGCGAATACCCGATAACCTTTCGGCCACAGCAGTGGTTCACAGCAGGCGGTAGCAGATGGACTTCCCGGCGGACTTCTCCGCAGACCTTCCGGCACAGGCGCACTCCCACCCGCACGGCGGATGGCCCGGCAACGAGCTGGAGGAGGTGCTGTCCGCCTCCCTCGGCGTACCGTCCGCCGACGGCCGCATCGCCGAGGTGCTCGGCCGCAGCCACCTCTGGGTGCCCCTGCCCAACGGCGGCGGCCCGCGCAGCGGCCCGCTCGACCTGCCCACGCTCGACATCGACGGCCAGGCCTATGTGCCGGTCTTCAGCTCCGAGGAGCAGCTGCGCCAGGTCGCGGGCCCGCACATGGCGTTCACCGTGGCGCCCGCCGTCGAGTTCGCGCGCGGACTGCCCCCGCAGGCCGGCATCGCGCTCAACCCGGACGGCGTGGTCGGCCTGCCGCTGCCGCCGGCCGCCGTCGCCGAACTGTGCCGGGCGGGGCGCACCCCGCTGGACGGCCCGGCGAGCGGCGGCCGCGTCCGCCTCTTCGAACCCGACTGGCAGGACGACCCGGTGGACTTCCTCGCCGCCGCCGGTGCCGAGTTCGCCGCGACCGGCGTGGTCAGCACCGCCCGCCGCTGCCTGGCCGCCGTCGAGACGGACGACCCGGTCATGTTCGTGGGCGTCGAACTGTCCCAGTGGGAGGGCGACCCGCAGGCCGCCCCCCTGGACGCCCTGGGCCGCGCCCTGGCGGCCAACCCGGCCAAGTGGCCGGTGACCCTGGTCCTGCTGGACGTGGCCCAGGATCCGGTGGCGGACTGGATGAGGGAGAACGTCCGCCCGTTCTACCAGCGCGGCCATTGAGTCCGACCGGGGACGCGGGCGGGCGCACACGATCCGCGATCGGCGGCGCACGGCGAGTCCCCGGCCGCCGGACGGCGGCTTAAGCTAGGGCTCACGGCTCGGTCGAAACGTCGGTTGTATGGAGGGGCGGTACAAGTGAGCGCCAGCGGCACCACGGCCGGGCAGGTCGAGCAGACGCTGCGCCAGGTGACGCCCGGGCGTTACGACGCCTACGAGGCGCTGCTCCGCGCTCTGGCGACCCCGTCCTCCGGCCAGGTCTGGATGCTGCTGTGGCACGGTCAGGCCGGTTCCCCCGACGCCCAGTACGGCCACATGGAGGTCGGCGGGCACGGCTACGCCCCCTGCGTGACCTCCGCCCAGGAGCTGTCGGCCAGCGGCTGGAACCGCTCCTACGAGGTCGTCGACGGCCTCGACGTGGCCCGCACCCTCTTCCCCGACCACTACGGCCTCTGGCTGAACCCGCACGCCCCGGGCGGCGGCGTCGGCGTCCCCTGGCTGGACCTGCGGCGCATCGCCACCGGCCTGGACCGCCAGCCCTCGGGCCCGCTCAGCCTGTCCGAACCGGCCGTCGAGGCAGCGCAGTTCTACGGCCTGCTCACCCAGAACGCCCAACGCACCCCTGCCCTGCGCTCATTGCGCCGGGCCTGGGTGCAGCCCGCGGTCGGAGCGCCGTACCTCGCCATCGGGCTCGACGTGTACGACACCTCGCCGCCGGCGGTCGACTCGGTGCGGGTGATGATGCAGCAGTCCATCGGCGCCGTCCCCGACGGGCTGCCGGTGTCGACGGTCGCGATGTCCGACGAGTACGACCCGGTCGCGATGTGGCTGCGCGCCAACTCCCGCCCGTTCTACGACCGTGAGGTCCATCACGCGTCCCCGGCGGCCGGGTATCCCCGTCCGGATCAGTGGGCTTACTGAGCGTGTTCGCCGGCCGGCGGTCCGGGCGCGGGAGCGAACCGGATCCCGGCCGTCGACGCCGCCCGTGACATCGGCGCGTCGCGCGGCGAGTGGATGTATCACGCCATGCTGATCGCGACGGGCGGCCGGGGCGCCGGCCGCCCGTCGGGACGCCGGCCCCGGGTGCCGGTTCACGGCCGTCATGCCCCGCCGCGACCCGGTCGTGGAGGCGGCCGGAAGTCCGGCCTCCGGGGCGGCGGCTCCCCTGTCCACATGCTGGTGACGGGGCCGCGTCGCGCCCTCGCCGACCCGCGCGCACCGCACCGGAACGACGGTTCACCGGCACCGGATCTCCCGCCGGAACGGGCCGCGTCCCGTGCGCGAAAAATGCCTTGTGGAACGCTCTGAGCAGGGCGTATGCGGCACGGCGGTACCGGACGAGAAAGCGCTGTTCGTCTGGTTTGCGACCGCCCTGGAGGAGCCAAGTCGTGCTGGCATCCGGCCAGTTGGGTGGAGCAGAGGGCGTTCGAGAGGCGCTACCCTGTGTCCGGATAACGGAAACCCCCAACCCGCATCACGTTTGCGCATCCATTCATGGTCAGCCCTGGCGAGTGATCGCCGGCGCGTTGAAGACTCGCCTCGCGGATGCAGGGCCTTCGATCCTGTGATCGAACCAATCGGGGGATCCGCCGGACAGTTGTGCCGCATCCATCTGCCGCCATCGCGCAGCAGGCAATCGAACCAAAGCCGTCCACAGCGGCGGAGAAAAGGCCGGTCAACCACCGGCGAGAGGGGTCAGGTCACTGTGACCGCACCGATCGAGACCACCGGGGCGGCAGCCGAGACGCAGCCGGAGGCTGTGCTCGCTGGTGCCGACAAGCGGCGGATCGAGGGCCGTTCCCTCGGACAGATCGCCTGGACCCGGTTCAAGAAGGACAAGGTCGCGGTCACCGGTGGTGCCATCGTGGTCCTGCTGATCCTGCTCGCGATCCTCTCGCGTCCCATCCAGGCCGTGTTCGGGCTCGACCCCAACGCGTTCAACCAGGATCTGATCGACCCCAACACCTCGCTGCCCAACGGCGCCTGGGGCGGCATGAGCGCGGACCACCCGCTGGGCGTGGACCCGAAGTTCGGCCGTGACATCGCCACCCGCATCCTCGAGGGATCCTGGGTGTCGCTGGTGGTCGCGTTCGGCGCGACGATCCTGTCCAACGTCATCGGGGCGATCATGGGCGTCGTGGCCGGCTACTACGGCGGCCGCGTCGACACGATCATCAGCCGGCTGATGGACACCTTCCTCGCCTTCCCGCTGCTGCTGTTCGCGATCGCCATCTCCGCCACCCTGCAGGGCGGCGCGTTCGGCCTCACCGGACTGCCGCTGCACCTCAGCGTGCTGATCTTCATCATCGGCTTCTTCAACTGGCCCTACCTGGGCCGGATCGTCCGCGGCCAGACGCTCGCCCTGCGCGAGCGCGAGTTCGTGGACGCCTCCCGGGGCATGGGCGCCCGGGGCCCGTACATCCTGTTCCGGGAACTGATGCCCAACCTGGTCGGCCCGATCATCGTCTACTCGACGCTGCTGATCCCGACCAACATCCTCTTCGAGGCCTCCCTTAGCTTCCTCGGCGTCGGCATCCAGCCCCCGCAGGCTTCCTGGGGCGGCATGCTCCGCGAAGCGGTCACGTTCTACGAGGTCGATCCTCAGTACATGATCGTGCCCGGGCTCGCCATCTTCGTGACCGTCCTGGCGTTCAACCTGCTCGGCGACGGTCTCCGCGACGCTCTCGACCCGCGCAGCCGCTGACGCCTGCTGCCGAGAGCACAACAAGTTTCCGTACAATGGAGGGGAACCCGCCCATCATGCGAAGGTCAGCGCTGGCCGCGGTTGCGGCCATTGGCTCCGTCAGCCTGCTTGTCGCAGGTTGCAGCAAGGCCGATGACAACAAGAACGACAACGGCAGCGGCACCAAGTCGGCTGGGGCCGACGCCGCGACCAAGGGGGTCGTCAACGCCTCCAGCAAGAAGGGCGGGACCCTCACCTACGAGATGTCCGACGTCCCGGACTCCTTCGACCCGGGCAACACGTACTACGCGTACATGTACAACCTCAGCCGGCTGTGGGCCCGCCCGCTGATGACCTTCAAGCCCGGCGCCGGCACCGAGGGCAACACCCTCGTCCCGGACCTGGCCGAGGGCAAGGGCACCCCGAGCGACGGCGGCAAGACCTGGACGTACAAGATCCGCGCGGGTCTGAAGTACCAGGACGGCACGCCGATCACGACGAAGGACGTCAAGTACGCCGTCGAGCGTTCCAACTTCGCGCGTGACGTGCTCTCGCTCGGCCCCAACTACTTCCAGCAGCTCCTCGCGGGCGGCGACAAGTACAAGGGCCCCTACAAGGACAAGAGCGCCAAGGGCCTGTCCTCCATCGAGACGCCGGACGACACCACCATCGTCTTCCACCTGAAGCAGGCCTTCCAGGAGTTCGACTACCTGGTCGCCGCCCCGGAGACCGCTCCGGTGCCTCAGGCCAAGGACAAGGGCGTCGACTACGTCAAGAACATCATGTCCTCGGGCTCCTACAAGTTCGAGAGCTACTCCGAGGGCAAGCAGGTCGTCCTCGTGCGCAACGAGAACTGGGACGCGAAGTCCGACCCGCTGCGCACGCAGCTGCCGGACAAGATCGTCGTCAACATGAAGGTCAACCCCGAGACGATCGACAAGGACGTCCTCGCGGGCGACGCGATCGACCTCGTCGGCACGGGTGTCCAGGCCTCGACCCAGGCGCAGGTCCTCAGCGACCCGAAGAAGCGGGCCAACACGGACAACACCTTCGGTGGCCGCCTGGTCTACATGGCGATCAACACCAAGGTCGCGCCGTTCGACAACGTCGAGTGCCGCAAGGCCGTGCAGTTCGCGATCGACAAGGCCTCGGTGCAGACCGCCGAGGGCGGCCCGATCCGCGGTGAGATCGCCTCCACCGTTCTGCCGCCGGACATCACCGGCTACGAGAAGTCGGACGTCTACGCGACCGCGGACAACAAGGGCGACGAGGCCAAGGCCAAGGAGCACCTGAAGGCCTGCGGCAAGACGTCGATCACGACGAACATCTCGGCGCGCTCCGACCGCCAGCAGGAGATCGACGCCGCCACGGCGATCATCAACTCCCTGCAGAAGGTCGGCATCAAGGCCACCCTCAAGCAGTACCCGTCGGGCAAGTACTTCACCGACTACGCGGGTGTTCCGAAGGTCACGCAGAAGCAGAACATCGGTCTGATGATGATGCAGTGGGGTGCCGACTGGCCCTCGGGCTACGGCTTCCTGCAGCAGATCCTGAACGGCGAGGCCATCAGCCAGTCCGGTAACACCAACCTGTCGCAGTACGACAGCAAGGAAGTCAACGGTCTGCTGTCCAAGGCGATCGCGACGCAGGACGACACCGAGCGCAACAGCCTGTACGCGCAGATCGACAAGAAGACCATGGACGACGCCGTGATCGTCCCGCTGACCTACTTCAAGGTCCTGCTGGCCCGCCCGCAGAACGCCACGAACCTGGTTTCCTCGGCGGCCTGGAGCGGTCAGTACGACTACCTCAACATCGGCACCACGAAGTAGCAGCCCCGGAAGGCAGGTGAAGGCATTGGTGCCCGCGGGCCTCACGGCCCGCGGGCGCCGGCGCCGGCCCCGTGATCTCGTACATCCTCCGCCGGACGTTCGCAGCAGTGCTCCTGCTGCTGGTCGTCTCCGCGGTCACCTTCGCCATCTTCTTCCTGCTGCCGCGGCTCGCCGGTCAGTCCGCTGACCAGCTGGCGCAGCAGTACATCGGCAAGAGCCCCTCCAAGGCCGACATCATCGCGGTCAAGCAGAACCTCGGTCTGGACCAGCCCCTTTACGTCCAGTACTGGCACTTCATCAAGGGGATCGTGGCCGGCGCCACCTATGACCTGGGCCCCACCGCGGTGCACTGCGACGCGCCGTGCTTCGGGTACTCCTTCAAGACCCACGAGCAGGTCTGGCCCCAGCTGACCTCCCGTATGCCGGTGACGCTCTCACTGGCCTCGGGTGCGGCCGTCCTGTGGCTGCTCTCCGGCGTGACGGTCGGTGTCATCTCCGCCCTCAAGCCGCGTTCGATCTTCGACCGCACCTTCATGGGTGTCGCGCTCGCCGGTGTCTCCCTGCCCATGTTCTTCACGGGCAACCTGGCGATCCTGCTCTTCGTCTTCAAGTGGCCGATCTTCGGCCGCACCTACATCCCGTTCACCGAGAACCCCGCCCAGTGGGCCAACACGCTCTTCCCCGCGTGGTGTTCCCTGGCGCTGCTCTACTCCGCCATCTACGCCCGGCTCACCCGCTCGGGCATGCTGGAGACGATGAACGAGGACTTCATCCGCACCGCGCGGGCCAAGGGCCTGGGCGAGGGCAAGGTCGTCGTCCGGCACGGACTGCGGGCCGCGCTCACCCCGATCATCACCGTCTTCGGCATGGACATCGGCCTGCTGCTCGGCGGCGCCGTGATCACCGAGACCGTCTTCTCGCTGG
Organism: Streptomyces sp. NPDC088817; assembly: GCF_044750345.1. NCBI lineage: Bacteria > Bacillati > Actinomycetota > Actinomycetes > Kitasatosporales > Streptomycetaceae > Streptomyces > Streptomyces sp. NPDC088817. Next base: position 224,880 of record NZ_JBIVJN010000013.1, on the reverse strand, counting down.
ACGGAGTCGGTTCCTACGCGGTGCAGGGCATCGCCGACAACGACCTGCCCAAGATCCTCGGCGTGACCCTGCTGGCCGCGTTCTTCGTCGTGATCGCAAATCTTCTGGTGGACCTGCTGTACGCCGCCGCCGACCCGCGGGTGAGGCTCTCATGACCGAACTCTCCAAGACCGGCGCCGCCCTGGGCGAGCCGGCCGCCACCGCGCAGGCCCCGACGGCCTTCCTCGAGGTCCGCGACCTCAAGGTGCACTTCCCGACCGACGACGGCCTGGTCAAGTCCGTCGACGGGCTGAACTTCAAGCTGGAGAAGGGCAAGACGCTCTCCGTCGTCGGCGAGTCCGGCTCCGGCAAGTCGGTCACCTCGCTCGCGATCATGGGCCTGCACCGGCTCGGCGCCCGCGGCAAGAACGTCCAGATGTCCGGTGAGATCTGGCTGGACGGCAAGGAACTGGTCTCCGCCGACCCGGACGAGGTGCGCAAGCTCCGCGGCCGGGAGATGGCGATGATCTTCCAGGACCCGCTGTCCGCGATGCACCCGTACTACAAGGTCGGCGACCAGATCGTCGAGGCCTACCGGGTGCACCACAAGGTGAGCAAGAAGGTCGCCCGCACCCGGGCCATCGAGATGCTCGACCGGGTCGGCATCCCCGAGCCGCACAAGCGTGCCGAGGGCTACCCGCACGAGTTCTCCGGCGGTATGCGCCAGCGCGCCATGATCGCCATGGCGCTGGTCAACAACCCCGAACTGCTCATCGCGGACGAGCCGACCACCGCGCTCGACGTCACCGTCCAGGCGCAGATCCTCGACCTGATCCGCGACCTGCAGAAGGAGTTCGGCTCCGCGGTCATCATCATCACGCACGACCTCGGCGTGGTCGCCGAGATCGCCGACGACGTGCTGGTGATGTACGGCGGCCGGTGCGTGGAGCGCGGTCCGGTCGACGAGATCTTCGAGCGGCCGCAGCACCCCTACACCTGGGGACTGCTCGGCTCGATGCCGCGCATCGACCGCGAGACCTCCGAGCGGCTCATCCCGGTCAAGGGCCAGCCGCCGAGCCTCATCAACGTCCCGTCCGGTTGTGCCTTCCACCCGCGGTGCCCGTACGCGGACGTCCCCAAGGGGAACGTCACCCGTACGGTGCGTCCGGAGCTGGAGCTGGTGGCCACCGGACACTGGTCCGCCTGCCACCTCTCGGCTGAGGACCGTACGCGGATCTGGACCGAAGAGATTGCGCCGAAGCTGTGAGTGAGACGAAGAAGACGGACACCGCCGGCCAGGCGCAGGCTTCCGACGGCGGCTCCGCGGACCGCGGGGTGCTGCTCCGGGTCGAGGGCCTGACCAAGCACTTCCCCATCAAGAAGGGGATCCTGCAGCGGCAGGTCGGCGCGGTGAAGGCGGTCGACGGCATCGACTTCGAGGTGCGCAAGGGCGAGACCCTGGGCGTCGTCGGCGAGTCGGGCTGCGGCAAGTCGACCATGGGCCGGGTCATCACCCGCCTCCAGGACCCGACGGGCGGCACGATCACCTTCGAGGGCCAGGACATCACGCGGCTGAAGGCCGGGCAGATGCGCCCGCTGCGCCGTGACATCCAGATGATCTTCCAGGACCCGTACGGCTCCCTGAACCCCCGCCACACCATCGGCTCGATCGTCTCGGCGCCCTTCCGGCTCCAGGGCGTGGAGCCCGAGGGCGGGGTGAAGAAGGAGGTCCAGCGGCTGCTGGAGCTGGTCGGCCTCAGCCCCGAGCACTACAACCGCTACCCCCACGAGTTCTCCGGCGGCCAGCGCCAGCGCATCGGCATCGCCCGGGCGCTCGCGCTCAAGCCGAAGCTCGTGGTGGCGGACGAGCCGGTCTCCGCCCTGGACGTCTCCATCCAGGCCCAGGTGGTCAACCTCATGGACGACCTCCAGGAGGAGCTGGGCCTGACCTACGTGATCATCGCGCACGACCTCTCGGTCGTCCGGCACGTCTCGGACCGGATCGCGGTGATGTACCTCGGCAAGATCGTCGAACTCGCCGACCGCACCTCGCTGTACCAGGCGCCGATGCACCCGTACACCAAGGCGCTGATGTCGGCGGTGCCGATCCCGGACCCGAAGCGCCAGGGCGGCAAGAGCGAGCGGATCCTGCTGCGCGGCGACGTGCCCTCGCCGATCGCCCCGCCGAGCGGCTGCCGCTTCCACACCCGGTGCTGGAAGGCGACGGAGATCTGCCGTACGACCGAGCCGCCGCTCAAGGAGCTGAGGCCCGGTCAGCGGGTGGCCTGCCACCACCCGGAGAACTTCGAGGACCAGGCCCCGCAGGACACCGTGCTGCTCACGGCCGCCAAGGCGGCCGCGGAACTGGTGGCCGACGAGGTCCTGGCGGAGTCGGCGGCGACGTCGGCCGCGGTGGCCGCGGAGGTCGGCGAGGCGGCGGAGGGCTCCGAGTCCGACTCCCCGGAGTCCGGCACCGAGGGCTCCGCCGGCCAGGAGCCGAGCGGGAAGTAGGCGAAACGGCGCGGTGAAGCCGCGTACGTGACCGAGCGGGAGAGTGCTCGGCCGGTGGACCCGGCCGTCGCACTCTCCCGCTTCGTCGTGTCCGGGGGCGAAGCGGCCACGGGTGACAATGTGGCGTGCTTCAGCAACTGTTCAGTCCCTCCGTCCAGCACACGATCGACGTGGTCGGCATCTTCGTCTTCGCCATCTCCGGCGCGCTGCTGGCCGTCCGCAAGAACTTCGACGTCTTCGGCATCGCCGTCCTCGCCGAGGTCACCGCGCTGGGCGGCGGGCTGTTCCGTGACATCGTCATCGGGGCCGTGCCCCCGGCCGCCTTCACCGACCTGGGGTACTTCCTCACCCCGCTGCTCGCCACGCTCGTGGTCTTCTTCCTGCACCCGCACATGGAGCGCATCCAGACCGCGGTGTACGTGTTCGACGCGGCCGGCCTCGGCCTGTTCTGCGTGGCCGGCACGACGAAGGCGTACGCCTACGGGCTGAACCTCACCGCGTCGGCGACGCTCGGCATGGCCACGGCCGTGGGCGGCGGCGTGCTGCGGGACGTGCTCGCCAACGAGGTGCCGTCACTGCTGCGCTGGGACCGCGACCTGTACGCGGTCCCGGCGATCATCGGCGCCACCATGGTGGTGCTGTGCATCCACTACGACGCGCTGAATCCGTTCACCAGCGGCCTCGCGGTGGTCACCGCCTTCGTGCTGCGGCTGCTCGCGATGCGGTACCACTGGCGAGCTCCGCGGGCCTGGAACCGCCGGTCGACGGTACGGGAGGAGTGAGGGCCGTCCTCAGACGGTGGGGCGGCCGCTGCCCCAGCTCCTCGCTCAGCCAGCGGAACGCCGCCGGGACCTGCGGGCGCCACAGCGCCATGCTGTGGCCGCCCGCGCTGCGCGGCACGAAGACCACGTGCACGGTCGTCGGCGGCTTCGCGATCCGCTCCAGCGCGACGCCGGCCTGGTACCCGTCGCCGCTCTGGCCGGAGAGGTAGAGCGCGACGCGCGGCGGGACGCGGTAGTTCTTCAGCAGGATGTAGGGGTTGTTCGCGCGTCGCAGCCCGAGGTTCTGGTTGGCGAGCGAATTGCGTTCGCCGATCGGGTCGTTGTACCCGGACAGGCTGACCGCGGCGCGGTAGCGGTCGGGGTGGGCGACGGCGAGCTTGGTCGCGCAGTGCGCCCCGGCCGAGTAGCCGGCGGTGGCCCAGCCGTTCGGGGCCGACGCGGCACGGAAGTTGTCCGTGATCATCTTCGGTACGTCGATGCTCAGCCAGGTGTCCGCGTTCACGGTGCCCGGGATGTTGGCGCAGCCCGTGTCGATCTTGGCGATCAGGTTGGTGCGCGGCGCCACCAGTATGAACGGCGCGATCTGTCCGCTGCGCATCAGCGGCTCCAGCTGCTGGTGCACCTTCAGGGAGCCGAACCAGGCCTTCGCCGAGCCAGGGTAGCCCGACAGCAGCTCGACCACCGGGAACTTCTTGTCCTTGTAGGCCGGCTGGTCGTACTGCGGCGGCAGCCATACGTAGACCTCGGCGTTCACCCCGGAGACCCGGCCCCTGAGCTGGGTGACCCTGACCCCTCCGGAGGCGCGCATCCCGGGTCCGTCGGCCGGGGTGAACTTCTGCGCGACCCTGGGCAGCTGCCGGTAGGCGATGCCGCCGGTGCCGTCGGCGCCCAGGTTGGCGGCCTGCTGCACATGGTTGCCCGTGCCGAGCAGGTCGGCCCAGTTGTCGTACAGGTTGTTGGCGTTGTTCACCAGCACGAAGACCAGGGTGATGGCCGTGGCCTGGGCGAACAGCAGCATCAGCGCCCGTGCGGCGGTGCGCAGCACCTTGGGACCCTTCAGTCGCGTCCACAGGACGAAGGGCAGGGCCAGCGCGACCACGGCCAGCACGACGGTGATGTACAGGAACGGAGTCCCGGTGAGGCTCATGCCCCGATAGAGGGTGAACAGGGCCTCGGGGTTACGGGCAAGTACGGACACTTACCGAGATATTGCCTGCTTCTCACCCTGCGGAAGACTCGTCGTACGAGCGCACCGGGCCGCATCGGGCCGGATCGGATCGCACCGGGCCGCTTCGGGCCGGACCGGGTCGCACGAGGCCCCAAGAGGTGAAAGCTACCGCTTAGTAGTGGCCTGTTGTACCGTTCACCCATGTCAGAAGCAGCCACCGCCGCGCGGGCCGGGATCGGGGACAGCGAGTTCGACCGGGACACCGCGGTCACCCGGAGCGAGCCCGGCGTCTACGGCCTCGACCTCTCCGCCGGCTGGACGATCGCGGACGCCGTCAACGGCGGCTATCTGCTGGCCGTCCTCGGCCGCGCGCTCGCGGACGCCCTGCCGCACCCGGACCCGTTCACGATCTCGGCCCACTACCTGACCGCGTCCCGGCCGGGTCCCGCTGTCGTCCGCACCGACGTGGTGCGCGCCGGACGCACCCTGTCGACCGGCCAGGCCGCCCTCTTCCAGCGCGACGACGACGGCCGCGAGGTGGAGCGCATCCGCGTCCTGGCCTCCTACGGCGACCTCGGCGCCCTGCCGGACGACGTGCGCACCTCGGCGAAGCCGCCCGCCCTCCCGCCCCTGGAGCAGTGCTTCGGCCCCCAGGACGCGCCGGGTGTCCCAGCGCCCGTGCCCGGCAGCTCGGCCATCACCGACCGCCTGATGCTCAAGCTGGACCCCGCCACCCTCGGCTGGGCGCTCGGCTCGCCCTCCGGCAAGGGGGAGATGCGGGCCTGGTTCGGGCTCGCCGACGGCCGGGACCACGACCCGCTCTCCCTGCTCCTCGCGGTGGACGCGCTGCCCCCGACCGCCTTCGAGCTGGGCATCAAGGGCTGGGTGCCGACCGTCGAACTGACCGTGCACGTCCGCTGCCGTCCGGCGCCGGGCCCGCTGCGCGTGTCCATCACCACCCGCAACCTGGCCGGCGGCTTCCTGGAGGAGGACGCCGAGGTCTGGGACACCGACGACCGGCTGGTCGCGCAGTCCCGGCAACTGGCACGGGTCAGGCTCGGCTGAAGGCCGTACGGGCCTGGCGAGAGCTGAAGCCCGCACGGGCCGGGCGTGGCCGGAGAGCGGCCGCCCCGGCGTCCGCCGGATCCCCGGCGTCCTGCCGGGCCGTCAGTCCAGCCAGTGCCGGCGGCCGACGCTGATCAGGCGCAACTGACGGGTCGCGACCCTGAAGACGCGCTCGCGCTCCTCACCGGGGGCGTCGAGCGCCTCCAGGAACAGCGAGCCGGTGATCAGCATCTGATCGACGTACAGATGGGCGAGCATGAGCAGGTCGTCCTCGCTCCACCCCGCGGACTGGGGATCCTTGGCCAGTTCGTCCCGCACCTCGCGGGCGAACCGGGCCAGTTGGTCGCGCACGACCTCTCGCACCCGCTGCACCCCGCCATGGCGCTCCCGGGCGATGAAACGGACATGGGCGGGGTACGCCTCGACATGGCGGGCGATCAGATCGACCGCGCGCGCGATGCGCTGCTCGCTGTCCTGCGCCGGGGAGACCGTCGACCGGATCATCGGGTGCAGGCTGCTCAGCGCCTGCTCGACCAGGGCCACGCCGAGATCCGCGGTGGAGTGGAAGTGACGGTAGAAGGCGGTCGGGGCGACGCCCGCGGCGCGTGTGACCTCACGCAGGCCGAGGCTGCTCAGGCTCTGCTCCTCCAGCAGCCCCAACGCCGCGTCCATCAGGGCCTGTCGGGTCTTCTGCTTCTGGGCCTGCCGGACGCCGGGAGTGTGACTCATGCCATTCAGTCAACAAGTGTTCTCCGGATTGTCAAAGCCGGTGGTGCGCTAGACTGAGTAGTCAGTGAACAAGTGTTACTGCAAGCGTTCACCGACAAGGGGGATCGGACCTCATGCTGTTCCTCGTCGCAGCACTGCTGCTGCTCGGCGTCGTCCTGGGCACGGTGGCCCACGCGCCGCTCGACTTCACGCTCGCCGCGGCCGTGGTCATCGCCGTCTGGCTCGGCGTCTTCGCGTTCCGCGAGCGCCACGGCCGCGGCCGCGGCACGTCCCGCTGACGCCCCATCGACCCGGCCCGTCCTTCACGACCGTCAGGAGCAGAACAGCCATGCAACTCACCGCACCGGCCGCGCGCCGCACCGGTAGGCAGGCCACGCACGACACGCAGGACACGCACGACACCGACGGCGCGGACGGCATGGCCGTCGCGTCCTTCGTCCTCGGCCTGCTCGGCCTGCTCGTCCTCAACCTGTTCCTCGGCCCCGTCGCCATCGCCCTGGCCGGCGTGGCCCTCTGGCGCGGCACCGGCCGCCGCGGCCGCGCCCTCCTCGGCCTGACCCTGGGCATCGCCGACCTCGTGGTCCTGCTGGCCTTCGTGCAGGCGGACCACACGCTGTCCTGGAGCTTGTGACACCTGGCCCATCCTGACCTCCGGGCCGGCCGCGGGCGCCCGTAGAATCGGCCTCACCATGGCTTACCTCGACCACGCCGCGACCACCCCGATGCTCCCGGAGGCGGCAGAGGCGCTGACCGCGGCACTGGGTGTCACCGGCAACGCCTCCTCCCTCCACGCGTCCGGGCGCGCGGCCCGCCGCAGGGTCGAGGAGGCCCGCGAAACCCTCGCCGAGGCCCTCGGCGCCCGTCCCAGCGAGGTCGTCTTCACCTCCGGCGGCACCGAGGCGGACAACCTCGCCGTCAAGGGCCTGTACTGGGCCCGACGCGCCGCCGACCCGGCCCGCACCCGCGTCCTCGCCAGCCCCGTCGAGCACCACGCCGTCCTCGACGCCGTGCACTGGCTCGGCGAGCATGAGGGCGCCACCGTCGAGTACCTGCCGGTCGACTCCTACGGCCGCGTCCACCCCGAGGCGCTGCGCGAGGCCATCGCCCGCAACCCCGACGACGTGGCCCTGGTCACGGTCATGTGGGCCAACAACGAGATCGGCACGCTGCTGCCGGTGCGCGAACTGGCCGCCGTGGCCGCCGAGTCCGGGGTCCCGCTGCATTCCGACGCGGTGCAGGCGTTCGGGCAGGTGCCGGTCGACTTCGCCGCCTCGGGACTGGCCGCGATGACGGTCTCCGGCCACAAGATCGGCGGCCCGTACGGCGTCGGCGCGCTGATTCTGGGCCGTGAGTACGCCCCCGTGCCCGTCCTGCACGGCGGCGGCCAGGAACGGCATGTCCGCTCCGGCACCCTCGACGCGCCCGCGATCGCCTCCTTCGCCGTGGCCGGCCGGCTGGCCGCCGAGCGGCGCGAGTGGTTCGCCGCCGAGATCGGCGCGCTGCGCGACGAGTTGATCGCCGCCGTCCGCTCGGCGGTCCCGGACGCGATCCTCGGCGGCGACCCGGCGCCGGAGGGGCGCCTTCCGGCCAACGCCCACTTCACCTTCCCCGGCTGCGAGGGCGACTCCCTGCTGCTCCTGCTGGACGCCCAGGGCATCGAGTGCTCCACCGGCTCCGCCTGCACCGCGGGCGTCGCCCAGCCCAGCCACGTCCTGCTGGCCACCGGCACCGACCCGGACCTGGCCCGCGGCACCCTCCGCTTCACCCTCGGCCACACGTCCACCCGGTCCGACATCGACGAGGTCGCGAAGGCCATCGGCCCGGCGGTCGAACGGGCCCGCGCGGCGGGGCTGACGTGACGCGCAGGGGCGCCACGCCTCAAGTCCGGGAGTTTCAGGTCCGGGCGGTTCCGGCCGCGCGGACCAGGCGTATGTAGCGGTCCCAGTCCCAGTGGGGACCCGGGTCCGTGTGGTCGGTCCCGGGGACCTCCACATGGCCGATGATGTGCTCCCGGTCGACGGATATGCCGTACCGGCCGCAGATCCCGGCCGTCAGCCGCGCCGAGGCGGCGTACATCGCGTCGGTGAACGACGAGGCGTCGTCGACGAAGCCCTCGTGCTCGATGCCGACGCTCCGCTCGTTGTACGACCGGTTGCCCGCGTGGAACGCCACGTCCAGTTCGCGGATCATCTGTGTGACATGCCCGTCCGCGCCGACTATGTAGTGCGCGGCCGCCCCGTGCCCCGGGTCCTGGAAGACCTTCACCGCGCTCGCGTAGCTGCCCTGGGTGACATGGATGACGACCCGGTCTATCCGGTAGTCGTCCGGGCGGTCCGCCGCCCGGTAGTTCGCCGGGGAGGCCGCCACCCACCGGGCGCCCACGAAGTCGACCGCGCCCTCCACCCGCGGCTTCTGCGCGCCGGGCAGCCGCCACCACAGCCGGGCCAGCCCGCTGCGCTCCACCGCGGCCCCGCCCACCACCAGCGCCGCCCCGCCGAGCAGCAGGGCCCGCCGCCCCGGTCGCCCCTGCCCGTCCGTCTTCTTCGCCCCCATGCGATCTTCAACGCATCTCCGGCGGCCCCGGTTCCCGCGCCCCGTACCCTGGAAGGGCTATGACTGACACCCCGCAGCGCTCCCGTCCCCTCCGCGTCCTCGCCGCCATGTCGGGCGGGGTCGACTCCGCCGTCGCCGCCGCGCGTGCCGCGGAAGCCGGCCACGACGTCACCGGCGTCCACCTCGCGCTCTCCGCGAACCCGCAGTCCTTCCGTACGGGCGCGCGGGGCTGCTGCACCATCGAGGACTCGCGCGACGCCCGCCGCGCCGCTGACGTCATCGGCATCCCGTTCTACGTGTGGGACCTCGCCGAGCGCTTCCGCGAGGACGTCGTGGAGGACTTCGTCGCCGAGTACGAGGCCGGCCGCACCCCGAACCCGTGCCTGCGCTGCAACGAGAAGATCAAGTTCGCCGCGCTCCTGGACAAGGCGCTGGCGCTCGGCTTCGACGCGGTCTGCACCGGCCACTACGCGAAGGTGATCCTCAACGCGGACGGCACCCGCGAGCTGCACCGCGCCTCCGACATGGCCAAGGACCAGTCGTACGTCCTCGGCGTCCTCGACGACCAGCAGCTCGCGCACGCCATGTTCCCGCTCGGGGACACGCTCACCACCAAGGACGAGATCCGCGCGGAGGCCGAGCGCCGGGGCCTGGCCGTCGCCAAGAAGCCCGACTCGCACGACATCTGCTTCATCGCCGACGGCGACACCCAGGGCTTCCTGGCCCGCCGCCTGGGCAAGGCCGAGGGCGACATCGTCGACGAGTCGGGCGCGGTCGTCGGCAGCCACGAGGGCGCGTACGGCTTCACCATCGGCCAGCGCAAGGGCCTGCGCATCGGCACCCCGGCGCCCGACGGCAAGCCGCGCTACGTCCTGGACATCTCCCCGGTGAACAACACGGTGACGGTCGGCCCGGCCTCCGCCCTGGACGTCACCGCCCTCACCGCGATCAGGCCCCGCTGGTGCGGCACCGCGCCCTCCGGCCCCGGCACCTACACGGCCCAGCTGCGCGCCCACGGCGGCGAGACCGAGGTCACCGCCGAACTCGTCGGCGACGAACTCCGGGTCGCCTTCACCGAGCCGGTCCGCGGCGTGGCCCCCGGCCAGGCGGTCGTGCTGTACGACGGCACCCGCGTGGTGGGCTCGGCGACGATCGCCACGACGGCCCGGGCGAAGGAGCCGAGCACGGCCGTCTGACGCACGGACCGCCCACGGACCGGCGGACGGCGTGGGCGGCACCGACTGCCCGGCTAGGACCGTTCCGCCGCCTCCTTGATGCCGGCCAGGGTGGCGTCCATGCCCTTGCCGAGTTCGTCGAGGCGGTAGTCGATGATCGCCTCCTCCTGGTCGGGGGCGCGGTCGATGTACGCGCTCAGGCCGGAGCGGCCGGGGCCGACCGTGACCGACTGGCGCAGAACCGTGCCTCCCTCAGGCGCCGGGGTGAGCGCGAAGGACCAGGTGGACATCCGGTCCGCCGGGTCCTCGGAGGCCTTGCCGTAGCGTCCGTCGGGGTCCAGCACGCACCAGGTGAGGGTGCGGTCCGGGACGGCCTCCGTGATGTGGGAGAGGGTGTGCCACTGGCCCACGATCGGATTCTGGTTGTGCCCGACGTAACGGGCGCCCGGAGCCGGGCGGTCGGCGCCGTCCCGCCACTCCACGCGCACCAGCTCGGGACTCCACCCGGCCATGGCCTCGACGTCGGTGACGACTTCCCACACCCGCGAGGGCTCCGCCGCGATGTGCACCTCGCGGTGGGTGCCGGGCCGGTCGGCGTAACGCATGGCTGCTCCCCGTGCGGGCACGGTCGTTCGCCGCGCCCGCGCAGGGAGTCTAGGGTCGCCAACTGCCTCTGAAAGATGTTGAGTCGGTCACACGGATGCGAGTTCGGACACCAGCCGGGCGGCCGTCGGCGCCGGAACGCCGTACCGCTCGGCGGCGCGCAGCACGGCGCCGCCGATGGCGTCGAGTTCCAGGGCGCGGCCGGCCTCGGCGTCACGCTGCATCGAGGACTTCATGCCGGCCGGAAACGTGTCGTACATCGCCAGCGTCCGGTCCGCGTCGAGCGGCGCCCCGGCGGCGCGGCCGACGGCGGTGATCTCGCCGACGAGGGTCAGCAGTTCCTCGCGGTGGTCGGTGCGAACCGTGCCGATGGCGGCGTCGTAGCGGGTGGTGAGGAGGGCGAAGGGGGCGAGGAAGGCCAGTTTCGCCCAGAGGACGGCGGTCTCGGAGCCGGCCACGCGGGTTCGCACCCCGGCGGACTCCAGCACGGCGGCCAGGCCGGTGAGCGGGTGCGCACTCGCCCCGGCCAGGTCGATGTCGGCGAACGGGCTGCCGTGCTCGATGACACCGGGCGCCACGCGGGTCGACTCGACGCGGATGACGCCCGCGGCCACCCGGTCGTCGCCGTAGCGGCGGCGCAGGGTCCCGGGGTGCTCGATGCCGTTGAGGAGCGGCAGGACGAGGCCGTCCGCGCCGAGCATGGCGGGCGGGACCCGGTCGAGGGCGGCGTCCAGGCTGGTGTGCTTGACGGCCACCACGCACAGGTCGACCGGCTCCCGCAGCTCGGTGTCCGCCTGGACCTTGGCGGTGAAGTCCCCGAACTGGCCGCTGCGCACCTGTATCCCGCCCTCGCGCAGGGACCGCGCCGTCGCGTCCCCGGCCAGGCAGATCACCCGGTGACCCGCCCGGGACAGCAGCGCGGCGAGCAGCCCGCCGACGCCGCCGGGACCGAGCACGGCCACGGTCCAGGGGCGGGGAGCACTCCTCGCGGAGGCGGCTTCGGTGGCGTCGGGCGCGGTGCTGGTCATGGCTGCGATGTCCCTTCGGTCGCGGCGAGCGGCACCCGTCGGGCGTGCCGCCGTCTCGTCGGGGGCCAACACCGCCGCGGCCCGGCGCATTTCCGGCCCCGGACCACCGCGCCGTCGGCGGGGACCCTGCCGGCCCGGTGCGGAGGCCGGGCGGGCCGCGCGGACGCCCGGCCGGCGGCGACCGGGGGACGCGGCCGCCCCGGCCGGCGCCCGGCACGTCCGCGGGGCCGAGGACCCGCGGCGGCCACCGGTTCAGGAGGCGAAGAACTCCGTCAGCACCGGCGCGAGCGCCCCCGGTTCCACCGCGTGGGTCTGGCCCTCCAGGACCCGGTACGTGCCCCGTGGCGCGGCCTCCGCGACCGCCCTGGCGGCCTCGCGAAGCCAGGACGGGCTCGCGCCGCCCGCCACGGACAGGACCGGCACGGTCACCGAGGCCAGCAGGTCGCGCGGGACCAGCCCGTCCCCCATCACGGCGTCGTCGTGGGCGAGCGTGGGCGCGATCGCCTCCATGCCCGCCCACATGGGGGACTGGCGGGCGCCGGCGATCATCTGCGGCGCCAGCCCGGTCAGCAGCAGGAACAGCTCCACGGCGTCCCCGCGCCGGCCCTCGGCGAGCGCCGAGGTCAGCGCGGCGGTGTACTCGGCGCGCTCCCGCCCGCCGCCCTCGTACACGGCGAACGGCACCTCGTAGACGGCGACCTGCCGCACCGGCAGCCCGCTCGCCGCCGCCCGCAGGGCCAGCGCGCCGCCGGAGGAGACGCCGTACAGCGCCGCCTCGCCGCCCACCGCGCCGATCAGCGCGGCCAGGTCCTCGATCTCGCGTTCCACCGCGTAGGGCGCCGTGTCCCCGCTCCCGCCACGGCCCCGGCGGTCGTAGACGACGGCGTCGCAGCGCTCCGACAACGCCGCGGCCAGCGACGCCACCGTGGCCCCCGTCGACATCGCGCCACTGACGAGGAGGACCACCGGGCCCTGCCCGGTGCGGTGGTAAGCGAGGGAGGTGCCGTCACGCGAGACGGTCTTCTTGTCCATGCCCGACATGCCAGTCATGCCACTGAAGACTGCCACGCGGCGGCGGCCTCATCGGGTCAAAACACCTCCACGTCGTAGAAGCACAGGTGGTCCTTGATCTCGGCGACACCCGGCTTCGGGTCGGGGTAGGCCCACACCAGGTCCGCCGCGCCGGGCAGGGACCAGTAGGACGCCGTGCCCTTGAAGGGGCAGTACGTGTGCGTGTCGGACGCCGCCAGGAGGTCGAGGCGGACGTCCTCGGGCGGCAGGTAGTAGCGCGGCGGGCACCCCGTCTCGCGCAGTACCAGGGCGCGGTCGCTCTCCGCGAGGACCTGGCCGTCGCGCACCACACGCACGCGTTCGCCGCTCTTGTCGATCGTGATCGTGTGTCCTTGGGTCATAGCCGTTACAGCACCCGCCGGGCCCCGCTTCTTCCCGCCCGCTCCCGCTCCTTCCCGCCCTCGGGGCCGGTGCCCCGCCGCGTACCGTGGGCGCATGAATATCTGCGTCTTCCTCTCCGCCGCCGACCTCGACGACCGCTACACCCGCCCCGCGCGGGACTTCGCCCGTCTGATCGGCAAGGGCGGCCACAGCCTGGTCTGGGGCGGATCCGACACCGGTCTGATGAAGGTGGTCGCGGACGGTGTGCAGGAGGCGGGCGGCCGGCTGATCGGCGTGTCGGTCGACTTCCTGTCGTCGAAGGCGCGGCCCGGCGCGGACGAGATGGTGATCGCCCGGGACCTCGCCGAGCGCAAGAGGCTGCTCCTGGAGAAGGCCGACGCCGTCGTCATCATGGTGGGCGGCACCGGCACGCTCGACGAGGCCACCGAGATCCTGGAGCTGAAGAAGCACGGCCGGACCGGCAAGCCGGTGGTGCTGCTGAACACCGACGGCTTCTACGACGGCCTCAAGCAGCAGTTCCGCCGGATGGAGGCGGACGGGTTCCTGCCCCGGCCGCTCGCCGAGCTGGTGTTCTTCGCCGAGGAGTCCGCGGGCGCGATGGCGTATCTGGACGAGGCGCTCCGCACCGGCTGAACCGGTGGTGCGAGCATGGCGGGCATGGCTACTCATGTGATCACCGGGGCCGGCTCCGGCATCGGCGCGGCCGTCGCCCGCCGCCTGCACGCGCGCGGGGACGAGCTCGTGCTGCACGCGCGCGACGCCGGGCGGGCCAAGGAACTGGCCGCCACGTTCCCCGGCGCCCGAACGCTCGTCGGCGACCTGGCCGAACCCGACCGGCTGAGCTGGGCGTTCTCCCACCAGACCCTGCCCGACCGGGTGGACTCCCTGCTCCACATCGCGGGCGTGGTCGACCTCGGCCCGGTCGGCGAACTCACCCCGAAGACCTGGCGCCACCAGCTCGACGTCAATCTGATCGCCCCCGCCGAGATGACCCGCCACTTCCTGCCCCAGCTCCGCGCCTCGCGCGGCCACGTGCTGTTCGTCAACTCGGGCGCGGGCCTGAGCGCCCACGCCGACTGGTCCGCGTACGCCGCCTCCAAGCACGGCCTGAAGGCGCTGGCGGACTCGCTGCGCCAGGAGGAGCACGGCAACGGCGTCCGGGTCACCTCGGTCTATCCGGGCCGCACCGCCAGCCGTATGCAGGCCAAGGTCCACCAGCAGGAGGGCAAGGAGTACGACCCCGGCAGGTGGATCGACCCCGACTCCGTCGCCACGACCATCGTCATGGCGCTCGACCTGCCGCGGGACGCGGAGGTCAACGACCTGACGGTGCGTCCGGGCCGGTGACGCGAGGCCGGCGGCGGTCCCGCGGGGCCGCCCCCTGAGGCGACCCCGACCCCCGCGGGTTGCGTAGGCTTCGCGGGTGAGCGACAACAGCCAGTTCAGGTTCGGTGCCGCCACCGGCGTCGGATCCATGCCCGGTGGGGACGCCCGGGAGGCCGTCAAGACCGTCACCGGCACCTTCGAGGACTTTCCCTTCCTGCCCGAGCTGCCCGCACGCGGCCCCGGCGCCGACATGATCGGGCGCACCGCGGGGATGCTCGTCGAGGTCTACGCGCGCGTGGAGCCCAGCGGCTGGCGGCTCGGGGACCGGCCCGGCCGGGACACCCGGCGGGCGAGGTCCTGGCTCGGGGAGGACCTCGACGCCCTTGAGGAGTACACCCAGGGGTACGAGGGTGCGCTGAAGGTGCAGGCGGTGGGGCCGTGGACACTCGCCGCCGCCCTGGAGCTCAGGAACGGCGAGTCGGCCCTGTCCGACCCCGGCGCCTGCCGGGACCTGGCCGGCTCGCTCGCCGAGGGGCTGCGGCTCCATCTCGCGGAGGTGCGCCGGCGCGTTCCCGGCGCCCGGCTCGTCCTCCAGCTCGACGAACCGTCCCTGACCGCCGTCCTGCGCGGGCAGGTGCGGACCGCCAGCGGCTACCGGACCCACCGCGCCGTCGACCGGCAGATCGTGGAGGCCACGCTGAGGGACGTCCTCGGGGCGCATGCCGAGGGACCCGTCGTGGTCCACTCGTGCGCTCCGGACGTCCCGCTCGCCCTGCTGCGCCGCGTGGGCGCCGCGGCGGTCTCCCTCGACGTCTCGCTTCTCACCGAGCGTGACGACGAGGCGATCGGGGAGGCGGTCGAGGCGGGCACCCGGCTCCTCGCCGGTGTCGTCCCCGGCACGGACGGCCCGTTGTCGGACCCTGCCGGTAGCGTCATGGGTGTCAGGACGATGTGGCGCAGGCTGGGGCTGCGGCCGGAGCTTCTCGCCGAGGCGGTCACGGTCACTCCGGCGTGCGGACTCGCGGGCGCTTCCCCCGCGTACGCGCGCCGGGTGCTCGCCCACTGCGTCCGGGCGGCGAGATCGCTCGCGGACAACCCAGAGTAACGGGAGGACAACACGGTGGCCGGCGACAAGCAGCAAGCGGAGACAACGGTGCCCGCCGAGGCACGGGAGAAGCACGCGCGGCTCGCGGAGCAGGTCGAGGAGCACCGCTTCCGGTACTACGTCAAAGACGCTCCCATCATCAGCGACGCGGAGTTCGACCAGCTCCTGCGCTCGCTGGAGGCGCTGGAGGAGGAGTACCCGGAGCTGCGCACGCCCGACTCGCCGACCCAGAAGGTCGCCGTGGCGTACGAGACCGGCCTCGCCGAGGTCGAGCACCGCCGGCGGATGCTCTCCCTGGACAACGTCTTCGACGACGAGGGGCTCGCCGCCTGGATGGACCGGGTCGCCAAGGACGTCGGCACCACAGGGCACCATTTCCTGTGCGAACTCAAGGTCGACGGCCTCGCGGTCAACCTGACCTACGAGGACGGCCGACTCACCCGCGCGGCCACCCGCGGCGACGGCCGCTTCGGCGAGGACATCACGCCCAACGTGAGGACGATCTCCGAGATCCCGCACCGGCTGAACGGCGACCGCGTGCCGAGCCTGGTGGAGATCCGCGGGGAGGTCTACTTCCCCATGGAGGCCTTCCAGGACCTCAACGCCCGCCGTGTCGAGGCAGGCGAGAAGCCGTACGCCAACCCCCGCAACTCCGCCTCCGGTTCGCTGCGCCAGAAGGACCCCAAGGTCACCGCGACCCTGCCGCTGCACATGGTGGTCCACGGCATCGGCGCCCTGGAGGGGTACGAGGGCCTGACCCGCCTCTCCGAGGCCTACGAACTGCTCAGGTCCTGGGGCCTGCCCACCTCCCGGCACAACAGGGTCGTCGACGACCTCGACGGCGTCCGCGCTTTCATCGCCCACTACGGCGAGAACCGCCACTCCGTGGAGCACGAGATCGACGGCGTCGTCGTCAAGCTCGACGAGATCCCGCTCCAGGGCCGCCTGGGCTCCACCTCGCGCGCGCCGCGCTGGGCGATCGCGTACAAGTACGCGCCGGAGGAGGTCAACACCAAGCTCCTCAACATCCGTGTGGGTGTGGGCCGCACCGGCCGGGTCACGCCGTACGCGCAGGTCGAGCCCAAGACGGTGGCCGGTTCCGAGGTCGAGTTCGCCACCCTGCACAACCAGGACGTCGTCAAGGCCAAGGGCGTGCTCATCGGCGACACGGTCGTGCTGCGCAAGGCCGGTGACGTCATCCCGGAGATCCTCGGGCCGGTCGTCGACCTGCGCGACGGCAGCGAGCGCGAGTTCGTGATGCCCGCCGAGTGCCCCGAGTGCGGTACGCCGCTCAGGCCGATGAAGGAGGGCGACGTCGACCTGCGCTGCCCCAACGCGCGTGCGTGCCCTGCCCAGTTGCGTGAGCGCCTGTTCTATCTGGCGGGCCGCAAGGCGCTGGACATCGAGCACTTCGGCTATGTCGCCGCGGCCGCCCTCACCAAGCCGCTGGAGCCCGCCGAGCCGCCGCTGAAGGACGAGGGCGACCTGTTCGACCTGACGGTGGAGCAACTGCTGCCCATCAAGGCCTACGTCCTCGACCAGGACAGCGGTCTGCCCAAGCGCGACCCGAAGACCGGCGAGGAGAAGGTCGTCACGGTCTTCGCCAACCAGCAGGGCGAGCCGAAGAAGAACGCGCTGGCGATGCTGGAGAACATCCGGGCCGCCAGGCAGCGCCCCCTCGCCCGCGTGCTCACGGGACTGTCGATCCGTCATGTCGGACCGGTCGCGGCCCAGGCGCTGGCCCGGGAGTTCCGTTCCATCGACCGCATCGAGCAGGCCGGTGAGGAGGAGCTGGCGAACACGGAGGGCGTCGGTCCGATCATCGCCGCCTCGCTCAAGGAGTGGTTCGCCGAGGAGTGGCACCAGGAGATCCTGCGCAAGTGGCGCGAGGCCGGCGTCCGCATGGAGGAGGAGAGCTCCGGCGAGGACGAAGGCCCGCGCCCGCTGGGGGGACTGACGGTCGTGGTGACCGGCACCCTGGAGCAGTTCACCCGCGACGGCGCCAAGGAGGCGCTGCAGACGCGTGGGGCGAAGGTGACCGGTTCGGTGTCGAAGAAGACCTCCTTCGTGGTCGTCGGTGACAACCCCGGTTCGAAGTACGACAAGGCGATGCAACTCAAAGTGCCCGTGCTGAACGAGGACGGTTTCGGCGTCCTCCTGGAGCGCGGACCGGACGCGGCGGCCGAAGTCGCGCTTCCGGCCGACGAGTAGCGGTTGAACTCCGCCCGTTCGGCGCATACCAGATGCATACGGGTGGCCGGGGCGCATTCGGGCAACCGTCGACGACCGCTGCCCGTGGAAGCCCTCCGCGGCCTACTGTTGAGCTGTGCGCCCGCCGTGCCCAACCGCGGTCGGGGCATCCCCGTGCTCGTCAGGAGTGCGTGGAAGGGTTTTTCAGCGCGGTGCCGTCCAGGGGTCGTGGGGCATCGGGCCGCGTGGCGTGGGCAACCGCCGGCTGTGAGAGGGACGGGAATGGAACCGACCGAGAGCGCCGCCCCGCACTCACGGCTGCGCCGGCTGGCCGGCGCATGGCGGGGGAGACGGGAGCGGACGCCGGCGCGTCCGGGCGCGACGGAGTACGCCGGACGCGTTGCGGGACAGTACACCGTCGCGCGCGCCCGCGCCTCCGCACACACGGCCGTCGAACGCTTCTCCGCACTGCCCGGCACGGAACCCGAACGGCACCCGGCCCGCACCGCGTTGCCCGCGTCGATCGTCGCCGCGGCCGTGTCCGTGCTGGGCGTCGGCGTGTACCGGGCGTTCACCGAGCACCACGCGCTCTTCCCGTCCGGCACGGCCGGCTGGTGCCTGGCGCTGCTCACCGGCGTCATCGTCGGTCACCTGGTCATGCTCGGCCGGGCCCGCTGGTGGGGCGGCACCGGCTCGGGCGCCACCCTCACCGTCGCCGTGCTGCTGCTCTACGGCTGGGTGCCCGCCGGCATGGTCAGCCTCACCGTCGTCGTCCTGGTCGCGGCGGCCCGGCGCCACCGCTCGCGGCAGGGCGTGCTGCACGGGGCGGTGGACATCATCGGCATCGGCGCCGGCGGCCTGGTGCTGGGCGCCTTCGGCCGCGTACCGACCGTGGAGAGCCCCTGGAGCCCGTCCGGCTGGACCACCTCCACCGTGGCCCCGGTCGTACTGGCGGCGGGAGCCTATCTGCTCGTCACCCGCGGCTTGCTCTGGTTCGTGCACCACTCCCGCGGCCGCGGAGTGCCCACCGTCGCCCGCACCGCCGTGATCAGACAGGGTCTGGTCGCCGTCGCCCTGCTCGGCATCTCCCCGCTGGTCTGCGTCGTGGCGGTGGCCAAACCGGTCCTGCTGCCGCTGTTCGCCGTCCCGCTCATCGCCCTCGACTCCTCCCTGTGGATAGCCCGCGCCCGGGCGGAGGAGCAGCTGCGCGATCCGCTGACCGGACTGCCCAACCGGCAGTGGCTCCTGGAGCGCATCTGGACCGCCCTGGACGACGCCGAACGCATCGGCGCCCGGTCCGCGCTGATGCTGATCGACCTGGACCGGTTCCGGTCGGTCAACGACACGCTCGGTCATCTCGCCGGAGACCGGCTGCTGTTGCAGATCGCCGACCGGCTGCGGCAGGCGCTGCCGCGCGGGGCGGAGGCCGCGCGGCTCGGCGGCGACGAGTTCGCCGTGCTGCTGCCGGTCGCCGACTCCACGACGTCCGCGACCCGGATCGCGCGCGCCCTGGTCACCGTCCTCAGCTCCCCGCTCGACCTCGACGGGCTCACCCTGGTCCTGGAGGCCAGCGCGGGAGTCGCCGTCTTCCCCGACCACGCCCTGGACGCCGAAGGCCTGCTGCGCCGGGCGGACGTGGCGATGTACCAGGCCAAGCGGGACCGCACGGGCGTGGAGGTCTACGAGTCCAAGCGGGACTCCAACACCCCCGACCGGCTGGGGCTGCTGGGCGATCTGCGCCGAGCCCTCGACGCCCACGAGGTCCAGCTGCACTACCAGCCGAAGGTCCGCTTCGACGGACAGGTCGCGGGCCTGGAGGCGCTGGTCCGCTGGGTGCACCCCGAGCGCGGCAAGGTGCCGCCGGACGAGTTCATAGCGATCGCCGAGTCCTCGGGCCTGATGCCCCATCTGACGGAGTACGTGCTGGAGACCGCGCTCGCGCAGGTGGCCCGGTGGCGGGCCCAGGGCCTGTACGTGCCGGTCGCGGTCAACGTCTCCCCGCGCGACGTGCACATACCCGGGTTCGCCGGTTCGGTCGCCGCGCGGCTTGCCCGGCACGGCGTGCCGGCGGGAGCGCTCCAACTGGAGATCACCGAGCACGTCCTGCTGGAGGACCCGCAGCGGGCCGCCGACACCCTGCACGCCCTGACCGGGCACGGTGTGAAGATGTCGCTGGACGACTTCGGCACCGGCTACTCCTCGCTGGTGCACCTGCGCCGGCTGCCGGTGAGCGAGCTGAAGATCGACCGCTCGTTCGTGGCCCGCCTCGCGGTCGACACCGAGGACGCCGAGATCGTGCGCTGCACCGTCGACCTCGCGCACTCCCTGGGTCTGCTGGTCGTCGCGGAGGGCGTCGAGGACGACGAGACCTGGGAACGCCTGCGGGACCTCGGCTGCGACGCCGTACAGGGCTGGCTCGTCGCGGCCGCGATGCCGCCGGAGGAGACGACGGCTTGGCTGCGGGCGCGCGGGTCGCGCGGCTGGCAGCGGCCCGCCGCGGCACTGCCCGCGGCGGCGGCCGACGAGTGACGCTCCCCGCCCGCGGGACGGGGTCCGGGAAACCGTTTCACGGCCACCCCGCCACGCCCCATAGGATTGAGCCAAAGCACACACACTCACCCCAGAGGATCGCTGCATGCCTGGCATCACGCGCGAGGAGGTCGCCCACCTCGCCCGGCTGGCGCGTCTGGAGCTGAAGCCCGAGGAACTCGACCACCTCGCGGGACAGCTCGACGACATCATCGGCGCGGTGGCCCGCGTCAGCGAGGTCGCCGACCAAGACGTACCGCCGACCTCCCACCCGCTGCCGCTGACCAACGTCATGCGCGCGGACGAGGTCCGTCCGTCGCTCACCTCCGAGCAGGCGCTCTCCGGCGCCCCGGCCCAGGAGCAGCAGCGTTTCAAGGTGCCGCAGATCCTGGGTGAGGAGTGAGAACCGTGACGGACATGAACAGCATCATCAGGCTCACCGCCGCCGAGACCGCCGAGAAGATCGCCTCCGGCGAGCTCACGGCCGTCGAGGTCACCGAGGCCCACCTGGCCCGGATCGAGGCCGTCGACGAGAAGGTGCACGCCTTCCTGCACGTCGACCGCGAGGGCGCGCTCGCGCAGGCCCGCGCCGTCGACGCGAAGCGGGAGCGCGGCGAGAAGCTCGGCCCGCTGGCCGGCGTGCCGCTCGCGCTCAAGGACATCTTCACCACCGAGGGCGTGCCGACCACGGTCGGCTCCAAGATCCTCGAGGGCTGGATCCCGCCGTACGACGCGACGCTCACCAGGCGGCTGAAGGACGCCGACGTGGTGATCCTCGGCAAGACCAACATGGACGAGTTCGCCATGGGGTCCTCCACCGAGAACAGCGCCTACGGGCCCACCGGCAACCCCTGGGACCTCACCAGGATCCCCGGCGGCTCCGGCGGCGGTTCGAGCGCCGCGCTCGCCTCCTACCAGGCCCCGCTCGCCATCGGCACCGACACCGGCGGCTCCATCCGCCAGCCGGCCGCCGTCACCGGCACGGTCGGCGTGAAGCCGACGTACGGCGCGGTCTCCCGCTACGGCATGGTCGCCTTCTCCTCCTCCCTCGACCAGGGCGGCCCCTGCGCCCGTACGGTCCTGGACGCGGCCCTGCTGCACGAGGTGATCGCCGGGCACGACCCGCTCGACTCCACCTCCATCGACGAGCCGGTCCCGCCGGTCGTCGAGGCCGCCCGCAACGGCAGCGTCGCCGGCATGCGAGTCGGCGTCGTCAAGCAGTTCCGCGGCGAGGGCTACCAGGCCGGCGTCATCCAGCGGTTCGACGAGTCCGTCGAACTGCTCAAGGAGCTGGGCGCCGAGATCGTCGAGCTGGACTGCCCGTCCTTCGACCTGGCCCTGTCGGCGTACTACCTGATCGCGCCGTCCGAGTGCTCGTCCAACCTGGCCCGCTTCGACGGCCTGCGCTACGGCCTGCGCACCGGCGACGACGGCACGCACTCCGCCGAGGAGGTCACCTCCCTCACCCGTGAGGAGGGCTTCGGCGCCGAGGTCAAGCGCCGGATCATGCTCGGTACGTACGCGCTGAGCTCCGGCTACTACGACGCGTACTACGGCAGCGCCCAGAAGGTCCGCACCCTGATCAAGCGGGACTTCGACTCGGCGTTCGAGCAGGTCGACGTGATCGTCTCCCCGACGACCCCGACCACCGCCTTCGCGATCGGCGAGCGCGCCGACGACCCGATGGCGATGTACCTCGCCGACCTGTGCACCATCCCGACCAACCTGGCGGGGAACGCGGCCATGTCGCTGCCCTGCGGTCTCGCCCCGGAGGACAACCTCCCGGTGGGCCTGCAGATCATCGCCCCGGTGATGAAGGACGACCGGCTGTACAAGGTGGGTGCCGCCGTCGAGGCCGCCTTCGTGGAAAAGTGGGGTCACCCGCTGCTCGAGGAGGCTCCGTCGCTGTGAGTAAGGCACTCGCCAAGGCCAAGGGCTTCAAGAAGTCCAAGTCCGGTACGTACCTGTCCATGGCCACCACCGCGTTCGGCGCGGTCGGTGTCGCCAAGCAGATCAAGAAGGCCCGCGCCGAGCACGACACGCTGCGCCTGATCGACGCGACCGTGTCCGCCGTAGCGATCGTCACCGGCCTCGCCATCCTCTACCGCGAGCTGAAGCGGCTGGGCGACGACGACGTCCTGCTGGGCTGAGAGGGAAGTTTTCATCGTGACCACCACGACCGACCTGGTGTCGTACGAGGACGCGCTGGCGTCGTACGACCCCGTCATGGGCCTCGAGGTCCATGTCGAACTCGGCACCGCCACCAAGATGTTCTGCGGCTGCTCGACCGCGCTCGGCGCCGAGCCGAACACCCAGACCTGCCCGACCTGCCTCGGCCTGCCCGGCGCGCTCCCGGTCGTCAACGCGACCGGCGTGGAGTCCGCCATCAGGATCGGCCTCGCGCTGCACTGCGAGATCGCCGAGTGGTGCCGCTTCGCCCGGAAGAACTACTTCTATCCGGACATGCCGAAGAACTTCCAGACCTCCCAGTACGACGAGCCGATCGCCTTCAACGGCTACCTCGACGTGCAGCTGGAGGACGGCGAGACCTTCCGCGTGGAGATCGAGCGCGCCCACATGGAGGAGGACACCGGCAAGTCGACGCACGTCGGCGGCGCCACCGGCCGCATCCACGGCGCGTCCCACTCGCTGCTGGACTACAACCGCGCCGGCATCCCGCTGATCGAGATCGTCACCAAGCCGATCACCGGCGCCGGCGAGCGCGCCCCCGAGGTGGCCAAGGCGTACGTCCGCGAGCTGCGCGAGCTCATCCGGGCCCTCGGCGTGTCCGAGGCCCGGATGGAGATGGGCCAGATGCGCTGCGACGTCAACCTGTCGCTGATGCCCAAGGGCGCCGACAAGTTCGGCACCCGCTCCGAGACGAAGAACGTCAACTCGCTGCGGTCCGTGGAGCGCGCGGCCCGCTTCGAGATCCAGCGCCACGCCGCCGTGCTGAACGGCGGCGGCACGGTGATCCAGGAGACCCGCCACTTCCACGAGGACACGGGGTCCACGACCTCCGGCCGCGTCAAGGAGGAGGCCGAGGACTACCGGTACTTCCCCGAGCCGGACCTGGTCCCGGTGGCGCCCTCGCGCGAGTGGGTCGAGGAGATCCGCTCCGCGCTGCCCGAGCTGCCGCTGGTGCGCCGCAACCGGCTCCGCGAGGAGTGGGGCGTCTCGGCCACCGAGATGCAGGCCATCCTCAACGCCGGTGCCCTGGACCTCATCGTCGCCACGATCGACGCGGGCGCGGACGCCGCCTCCGCCCGCAAGTGGTGGATGGGCGAGCTGGCGCGTGCCGCCAACGAGTCCGGCAAGGCGCTGGACGAGCTGTCGATCACGCCGGCGCAGGTGGCCCGGGTCACCGAGCTGGTCACCGGGGGCGAGCTGAACGACAAGCTGGCCCGCCAGGTCATCGAGGGCGTCCTCGCCGGCGAGGGCACGCCGGACGAGGTCGTCGACAAGCGCGGTCTGAAGGTGGTCTCCGACGAGGGCGCGCTGACCGCCGCCGTCGACGAGGCCATCGCCGGCAACCCGGGCGTCGCGGACAAGATCCGCGGCGGCAAGGTGGCCGCGGCCGGCGCCCTGGTCGGCGCGGTCATGAAGGCCACCCGCGGCCAGGCCGACGCGGCCCGCGTCAAGGAGCTGATCCTGGAGAAGCTCGGCGTCGAGGGCTGAGCCCGCGAACCGTCTCGGGGGGTGCGCCGGTTCCGGTGCACCCCCCGCGTCATGCCCGCCCGGGGGCCGCGGCCCACCCCCCGTCGGTGGCGTCGGACGGAGGCGCTACGCTCGCGCGCCATGAGTGGACGCGCCGATTCCAAAACGCACCCCGAGATATCCGGGGCCGACGACATCGAGGCGCCCGGACCGCAGGACCACCCCGAGGACGACGTCGATGTCGACGTCGGCGAGGGCGACGCGGTGGACGAAGACCGCGCCCGGGCCGCCGACGAGGACAGTGCCGCCGACGAGGACGACGCCGAGACGGAGGACGACGCCGAGGACGAGCTGGAGGACCCCGCCGAGGTCGCGCGCCGCGCCCGGTGGGCCGCTGCCGGGACCGGGGCCCTGCTCACGCTCGCCGGACTCGCCGCCTCGCTGCTGCGGCTGTCCCGCGCGGCCTCCGCGCTCGTACCGGCCGCCTATGCCGCCGGCGCCGCCGTCTGCGCCGTGGCGGCCGTCATCGGCTCCCGGGGACGCACCCGGCGGGCACTGTGGCTGCTGATCGCCGGGACGATGGTGATGGCGCTCGGGGACCAGCTCGACTGACCGCGCGGCGGGCCGGCGGCGGGCCGGCGGTGGACGGGCGACGGACCGGTGGTGGACGCCCGGTGGATTCTCGGGATCCGTGCGGCGAACGTCCGGTGGGGCGACAGACTTCCTGGAATCGTCCTGTGAATTGGGTCGCACTGATGTGAATCGTCCCACGAACGGGCTAAACGATCATATTCGCCTGCAAGAGTGTCTTCAGATTGCTCATGCGTTCTTTGCGGGCCGTTCCGATCACGGACGTCTGTTCCCGGTCAAAGATCCACAAATCACCCTGGGAGCACGTTCGTGGCAGCCCTAGCGCGTTGGTGTGTCCGGCACCGCCTCGTCGTCGTACTGCTCTGGCTCCTCGCCTTCGGCGGGATCACCGCGGCCGCCTCGGTCACCGGCTCCGCGTACTCCAACGACTACGAGGTCCCCGGCACCGAGTCGGGACGCGCCACCCAGCTGCTCAAGGAGGGCTTCCCGGGACTCGGCGGCGACAGCGACACCGTCGTCTGGCACACCGGGTCCGGCACGGTGCGCGCCCCGGACGTCGAGCAGACGATGACCCGCACCCTGGACAGGATCGCCGCGCTGCCCCAGGTGGCGTCCGTGACCAGCCCCTACACGGACCAGGGCGTGGGCTCCGACCAGATCAGCCCCGACGGGCACACCGCGTACGCCACCGTCACCTTCACCCGCCCGTCCCAGGACATCACCAAGCCCCAGGCCGAGGCCGTGGTCGAAGCGGCCAAGGCGGCCGACGCCGACGGGCTCCAGGTGGAACTCGGCGGCAGCGCGATCAGCCTCACCGCGGCCTCCGGCGACCACACCGCCGAGATCGTCGGCGTGCTCGTCGCCGCCGCGGTGCTGCTCGTCGCCTTCGGCTCGCTCGCCGCGGCCGTGCTGCCCATCGCCAGCGCGCTGCTGAGCGTGGGCACCGCGCACGCCGCCATCGGACTCCTCGGCCACGCCATGACGGTCGCCGACTTCGCGCCCATGCTGGGCATGCTGATCGGACTCGGCGTCGGCATCGACTACGCGCTGTTCATCGTCACCCGGCACCGGCGCGGGCTGAAACGCGGACTCACCCCCACCGAGGCCGTCACGAACGCCGTCGCCACCACCGGACGCGCCGTCGTCTTCGCGGGCGCCACGGTGTGCATCGCCCTGCTCGGGATGCTCATCCTGCGACTGGGCTTCCTCAACGGCGTGGCGGTCGCCGCCTCCCTGACCGTCGTCCTCACCGTCGCCGCCTCGGTGACCGTGCTGCCCGCGCTGCTATCCTTCGTCGGCCCGCGCGCCCTCAGCCGCCGCGAACGGCGCCGCCTGGCCGAGCACGGGCCCGTACCCGAGGTGCCCACCGGGTTCGCCGCCCGCTGGTCGGCCTTCGTCGAACGCCACCCCAAGGCGCTCGGCGTCGTCGCCCTCGCCGTCATCACCGTGCTGGCGCTGCCCACGCTCTCCCTCCACCTCGGCACCTCCGACCAGGGCAACGACCCCGGCACCTCGACCACCCGGAAGGCGTACGACCTCGTCGCCAAGGGCTTCGGGCCGGGCGTCAACGGGCCGCTCACCCTGGTGACCCGGGTGGACGGGGCCGAGGGCAGACTCACCCTGGACAACCTCGACACCACCCTGCGCGCCACCGAGGGCGTCGCCGCGGTGACTCCGGCGACCTACAACTCCAGCGGCACCGTGGCCTATCTGACCGTGGTCCCCGACTCCGCGCCGCAGTCCCAGCGCACCAGCGACCTCGTCCAGCGGCTGCGCACCGACGTGCTGCCCCGCGCCGAGACCGGCACCACGCTCGACCTGCACGTCGGTGGGGTCACCGCCGGATACGACGACTTCGCCGGCGTGATCATCGGCAGACTGCCGCTGTTCGTCGGCGTGGTGGTCGGCCTCGGCTGCGTCCTGCTGCTGCTCGCCTTCCGGTCCCTCGGCATCCCGCTGAAGGCCGCCGCGATGAACATCGCCGCCGTCGCCGCCGCTTTCGGCGTCGTCGTCACGATCTTCCAGTGGGGCTGGGGCAGCGAGTTCCTCGGCCTCGGCCGGGCGGGACCGATCGAGCCCTTCCTCCCCGTGATCATGGTCTCGGTGCTCTTCGGGCTCTCCATGGACTACCAGGTCTTCCTGGTCAGCCGGATGTACGAGGAGTGGCTGGAGACCGGCGACAACCGGCGGGCCGTCCGTGTCGGCCTCGCCGAGACCAGCCGGGTGATCAACTCCGCCGCGGTCATCATGATCTCGGTCTTCCTCGCCTTCGTGCTCAGCGGCGACCGCGTGATCGCCATGTTCGGCATCGCGCTCGCCTCCGCCGTCGCCCTCGACGCCTTCGTGCTGCGCACCCTGCTCGTGCCCGCCCTGATGCACCTGCTCGGCCGCGCCAACTGGTGGCTGCCGCGCCGCCTCGACCGCGTACTCCCCCGGATCAGCATCGAGCCGCCCGAGTGCCGCGCCGCGCACGAGAGGCTCACGGACGTCGTGGGCGAACTGGCCACGGAGACGCGGCAGGACGTACGCGACACCCCTGCGTGAGGGAGCCCCCTAGCCCCGCCCTTACACAGGGCGGCGGCGAATCGTGGCCGCCTTACCCGTCCCGCCCGGTGCCTTACGGCCCTGCCGCGGCCCGCCGCACACACGCCTAAGGCACCCCGCACGGGGAAGATGCGGCACTCTCCCGATGTGGCCCGACCCCCTCGGAGACGACAGTGGAGGCATCGCGGAAAGCGACGCCGAAAACCACCGCTCACCGGGGAGACACCGTGTTCCACTACGAACTGCACCAGCTCCGCTCCGCCGAACTCGGCCGCATCGCCGAGCGGGACCGCCTGGTCCGCGAGGTCCTGCGCGCCCGCCGTGCCGCCCGCCGCTCGGCCGGTGGACGGACCGCCGAGGCGGAGCCCCATACCCACCGCCCGCACCGGCACCGGTTCACCCGAGCGGCGTGAACACGCGCCGGCGGGACTTCGGCAGCCAGGAAGGTCCCGGCTCCACGGGGGTGGACCGGGGCCTTCCGCCCGTACGTCCGCCCGCCGTGCGGAAAACGGGTGCCGCGCTGTCGGACCCGCGTGCGATGCTCGGGCATGTGGAGACCAGGTCCGTCAGTCCGGTGTTCGTCGGCCGCGCCGACGAGTTGAGCACGCTGCACGACGCCCTCGCCCGCGCGGCCCGGGGAGAGCCGCAGGCCCTGCTGCTCGGCGGTGAGGCGGGCGTCGGCAAGACCCGCCTGGTCGAGGAGTTCGCCGGCGCCGCCGCTAGCGCCGGTGCCGTCGTGGCACTCGGCGGCTGTGTGGAGATCGGCGCCGACGGACTGCCGTTCGCGCCCTTCTCCGCCGCCCTGCGCGCCCTGCGCCGCGAACTGCCCGGCGAACTCGCCGCCGCGGCCGCGGGACAGGAGGAGGAACTCGCCCGGCTGCTGCCCGAACTCGGCGAGCCGGCCCCCGCCCGAGGCACCGGCCGGCACGACGAGGAGGGCATGGCCCGCCTCTTCGAACTCACCGCACGCCTGCTGGAGAGCGTCGCCGCCGACCACACCGTCGTCGTCGCCCTCGAGGACCTGCACTGGGCCGACGCCTCCACCCGGCATCTGCTCGCCTACCTCCTGCGCACCCTGCGCACCGGCCGCCTCGTCGTCCTGGCGACCTACCGCTCGGACGACATCCACCGCCGCCACCCGCTACGGCCGCTGCTCGCCGAACTCGACCGGCTCCGCACGGTCCACCGCCTCGAACTCGCCCGCTTCACCCGGCAGGAGGTGGGCAGGCAGATCGCCGGCATCCTCGCCACCGAACCGGACCCGGTCCAGGTCGACGAGATCTTCGAACGCTCCGACGGCAACGCCTTCTTCGTCGAGGAACTCGCCGTCGCCACCCACGAGGGCTGCTGCCCCGGTCTCAGCGACTCCCTGCGCGACCTGCTGCTCGTGCGGGTCGAGACGTTGCCCGAGCCCGCCCAGCGGATCGTCAGGATCGCCGCCGAGGGCGGGTCCACCGTCGAGCACCGGCTGCTCGCGGCCGTCGCCCGGCTCACCGAGGACGACCTCATCGAGGCGCTGCGCGGCGCCGTGAACGCCAACATCCTCATCGCCGCCCCCACCGGGGACGGCTACCGCTTCCGGCACTCCCTGGTGCGGGAGGCCGTCGGCGACGACCTGCTGCCCGGCGAGCGCACCCGCCTCAACCGCCGCTACGCCGAAGCCCTGGAGGCCGACCCCACTCTCGTCCCGTGCGACGAGCGGGTCACACGGCTGGCCAGCTACTGGTACCACGCCCACGACCCGGCCAAGGCCCTGCCCGCCGTCCTGGACGCCTCCGTCGCGGCCCGCGCCCGCCACGCCTACAGCGAGCAACTGCGGCTGCTGGAACGGGCGATGGAGCTGTGGGACACCGCACCGGAGGAGGTACGGGCCCGGCTGCGTCCCGTCGACTACACCGAGATCTACCCTCCCTGCGGCTGCGATCCGGCGACCACCCCGCTGACCTTCCTCGACCTGATGGCCGAGGCCGCCGTCGCGGGCCGCTTCTGCGGGGAGCGGGACCGCGCACTGAAGATCATCAAGCGGGCGCTGCGCCTCGTGAAGGACGACAACGACCCACTCCGCGCCGCCTGGTTCTGGATCCAGCGCTCCAAACTGGTCCAGGCGAAGGCCCACGGCGACGGCTGGCAGGAACTGGGCACCGCGCAGGACCTCGTCCGCGGGCTGCCGCCGTCCGAGGTGCACGCGGACGTGCTGGCCAACGTGGCCCAGTGGTCCATGGTCCACGTTCCGGGCCCCGACGCGCTCTCCGCCGCCGAACGGGCCGTGGAGTACGCCCGCATGGTCGGCGCCCGCGAGATCGAGATGACCGCGCGGCTCACCCTGGGCGGCCTCATGGTCCAGGCCGGCGACGTCGAGGCGGGCCTCGCCGAGATGTACGAGGTCAACAGGCGCACGGTCGGCGACTGCATCGCCGCCGTCGCCGGCCGCTCCTACGTCAACCTGCCCTCCGAGCTGGAGTCCGTCGGCCGCTCCCGCGAGGCCGTGCCGCTCATGGAACAGGGCATCGCCTTCACCCGGCGCTTCGGCCTGCTGGACAGCGAGGCCTGGGTGTGGGGCAACCTCGCCGAGTCGCTGTTCACCCTGGGGCGTTGGGAGGAGGCCGCCGAGGCCGCCTCCCGGTCCCGGCGGGTCGGCCAGAGCGCCAAGCCACGCGGCTTCCACGCCCGCGTCCGCGCCGAACTCGCCCTCGAACGCGGCGACCTGGCCGAAGCCTCCAGCCAACTTGCCGATGCCCTCGCCAACTTCGGCGCCCACGACAACGCGCCCCAGCACGCCCTGCCGCTCGCCCGCATCGCCATCGCGGTCGCCGCGGGCGAGGGCCGCCTGCTGGACGCCCGCGCCGAACTCCAGCGCGTCCTCGACGACGGCTTCCCGCCCGGCACCCAGCGCTACGGCTGGCCGCTGCTGCTCACCGCCGCCACGGTGGAGACCCGCGCGGCGGGGCTGCCCGTCGCCGCCCCCGGCAGCGCCGAGACCCTGGAGCGGATCCGCGGCGCCGCCAAGTCGCTGACCACCAACGTGCCCGTCTGGCGGGCGTACGAGCGCTGGGTGCGCGCCGAACTGCTGCGCGCCGAGGGCCGCGGCTGCCCGGAGGAGTGGGCCGAGATCGTCGCCGCCTTCGAGACGCTGGAACGCCCCTACGACCTCGCCCGCGTCCGCTGCCGCCTCGCCGAGGTCCTGCTCGGCACCGACGAGGACCAGCGGGACCGGGCCACCGAGCTGCTGCGCCTGGCACACGCCGTCGCCGAGCACCTGCGCGCCCGCCCGCTCGCCGACTCCGTCTCCCTGCTGGCCCGGCGCGCCCGCCTCGCCCTGACCGGCGCCCCGCAGCCCACCTCCGCCGACCCCGTCGAGTCCCTGGGCCTGACCAGCCGGGAACGCGACGTCCTGCGGCTGGTCTCCGCCGGCCGCACCAACCGGCAGATAGCCGAGGAACTGTTCATCTCACCGAAGACGGCCAGCGTCCACGTTTCGAACATCCTCGCCAAAATGGGTGTCTCGGGCCGAGGAGAGGCAGCGGCACTGGCCCACCGTCTGGGCCTGTTCCCGCCGGAGGCCGAAGACCGCCTGGTCGCGGGCTGACGGCAAGGCACCGGCCGGGACGGCAAGGCACCAACCGGGAGTGAGGGCTGGGGGCCTACTTCACCCGCAGTTCCAGGATTCGGTCGTCGTCCTTCTTCGGGGTGCCGCGGCCGTCGGTGTTGCTGGTGATCAGCCAGAGCTTGTCGCCGCCCGCCGAGGCCACCGTGCGCAGACGGCCGTAGGTGCCGGTCAGGAAGGCCTCGGGGGCCGCCGAGAGCTTGGTGCCGCTCAGGGGGACGCGCCACAGGCGCTCGCCCTTCAGGCTCGCCATCCAGATGGAGCCCTGGGCGTAGGCGATGCCGCTGGGGGAGGCCACATCCGTGTGCCACTGCGTGACCGGGTTGTGGAACCTCGGGTCGTTCGACCCGCCCTCCGCGTCCGGCCAGCCGTAGTTGTCGCCCGGCTTGATCGCGTTCAGCTCGTCCCAGGTGTCCTGGCCGAACTCCGAGGCGAAGAGACGCTGTTTGTCGTCCCAGGCCAGGCCCTGCACATTGCGGTGGCCGTAGGAGTACACGGGGGAGTCGGGGAACGGGTTGCCCGGGGCGGGCAGGCCGTCCGGGGTCAGCCGCAGGATCTTGCCGCCCAGGGACTTCCTGTCCTGGGCCAGGCCACGGTCACCGGTCTCGCCCGTGCCCGCGTAGAGCATCCTGTCGGGGCCGAAGGCGATGCGCCCGCCGTTGTGGATGACCCCCTTGGGGATGCCCTTGAAGATCGTGTCGGGCGCGCCCAGTCGCATACCGGGCGGCTTCCGGTCGTCGTACAGCATCCGGGCGATGCGGTTGTCCGAGGCCGAGGTGAAGTAGGCGTAGATCATGTGGTCGGAGGCGTAGTCCGGGGAGAGCGCGATGCCCAGCAGTCCGCCCTCGCCCTCCGGGGACACCCCGGACACCGTGCCCAGCTCGGTCGTCCGGCCCGTCCGCTCGTCGACCCGCGTGATCGTGGCCCGGTCGCGGGAGGAGACGAGGAGGCCACCGCCGGGAAGCGGGGCCAGTCCCCAGGGGCTGTTCAGGCCCTCCGCGACCGTGCGCAGGACCTTCACCGAGCCCTTGGCCGGCGGCGCGGTCTCCGTGGGGGCCTGCCCGGAGGGCGAGGCCACCGCGGTCGTACGGCCGGGCGCCCCGCCGTCCCCACCGGCCGGCGAGGCCCCGGAGGAGCAGCCGGCCGTCAGCAGCAGGGCGGCTGCCAGCACGCCCGTCAAAGCTCGACGTCGCACGATCTTCGTCCCTTCACGCGGCGGGTCCTACCTGTCCTACCCCGCTCACGGCCCCCAGGTTCCCGATCACCCGAATCCCACGCGCGGTTGACGGTCCGGGGCCCGGCTCAGTCCCACGAACCCCGGGCCGGTGGCAGACGGCTCAGCTCCGTCAGCTCGTCGTGGGTCAGCCGCAGCCCGGCCGCGTTCGCGTTCTCCGCGACCCAGCGCTCCTGCTTGGTGCCGGGCACCGGGATCACGTGGCGGCCCTGGGCCAGGGCCCAGGCCAGGGCCACCTGGGCGGGGGTGACGTCCTCGCCGTGGCGGGCGGCCGTTCGCCGCAGGCCGGCCACGACCGGCTGGTTCGCGGCCATCATCTCGGCGGTGAAACGGGGGTGCCGGGCCCGCACGTCGTCCGCCTCGAACCCCTGGCCGGGGGTGAGCGTGCCGGTCAGGAAGCCGTTGCCCAGCGGCATCGCCGCAAGGAAGCCGATCCCCCGCTCCGCGCACCACGGCAGCAGCGACTCCAGCGCCTCCGGCGACCACACCGACAGCTCCGCCTGCACCGCTGCGACCGGGAAGACCTGCTGCACCCGCTGGAGCTGCCGGATCGTTCCGTCGTGCAGGCGAGCACCGGACCGGCGCCGGCCGCGCGCGCCCACCGCGCACAGGCCGAGCGCCCGCACCTTCCCGGCCCGCACGAGCTCCGCCATCGCCCCCCAGGTCTCCTCGATGGGGACCTCGGGGTCGGCGCGGTGCAACTGGTAGAGGTCGATCACGTCCGTCTGGAGCCGTCTGAGCGAGGCGTCGCACGCCCGCCGCACATAGCCGGGTCGGCCGTTGGCCACGATGTGCTGCTCGCCCACCAGCAGACCGACCTTCGTCGAGACGAACGCGTCGGCCCGCCGCTCCTTCAGCACCCGCCCCAGCAGCAGCTCGTTGGTGAACGGGCCGTACATGTCGGCCGTGTCCAGGAGCGTCGAGCCCAGGTCCAGCGCCCGGTGCACGGCCCTGAGCGACTCCGCGCCCCGCTGCCGCGACGTGCTGTACGCCCAGCTCATCGGCATGCACCCCAGTCCGACGGCCCCCACCGCGAGTGCCGTCGCGCCGATCGTCCTGCGCTCCACTTGGCCGCAACCCTCCCTCTCTCGGGGCCCACCAACCTAACCTCTGGCGCCGCATGCCCCTGGCATAGCCTCCTGAGCATGACTGCTGACGTATGGCTGCCCATTCCGCCGGACGAGATCGCGGGGCTCCCGCAGGGGCCCTCCTACCGTTTCTGGGACGGCGCCGAGGAGTTCCCGGCGGACCCCGCGGACTGCGCCTTCTACGTCGTGCCGTACATGAGGCCCGGTGACGTCGCCGTGCGCCCGCTGCCCCGGATGAGTTCCGTACGGGTCGTGCAGACGCTGTCCGCCGGCACCGACCAGGTGGAGCCGGGCCTGCGGCACCTGCCGCCGGGCGTCCGGCTGTGCAACGCGCGCGGGGTGCACGAGGCGAGTACCGGCGAGCTCGCCCTGACGCTCATCCTGGCCTCGCTGCGCGGCGTCCCCGGGTTCGTCCGGGCCCAGGACCGGGGCGAGTGGGGCGGAGGCTTCCACCCCGCCCTCGCCGACAAGAACGTCCTCATCGTCGGGTACGGCTCGATCGGGGCCGCCATCGAGGACCGGCTCGTGCCCTTCGAGGTCGCGCGGGTGGCGCGCGTGGCGCGCTCCGCGCGCACCACGGAGCGCGGTCCGGTGCATCCGCTCACCGATCTTCACGCCCTGCTCCCGCAGGCCGATGTCGTCGTTCTGTCCACCCCCTTGACGGAGTCCACGCGCGCACTGGTGGACGCGGACTTCCTGGCGCGGATGAAGGACGGCGCACTGCTGGTGAACGTCGCGCGCGGCGCCGTCGTCGACACCGGGGCGCTGCTCACCGAGCTGGACAGCGGCCGCCTGACCGCCGCCCTCGACGTCACCGACCCCGAGCCGCTGCCCCCGGACCACCCCCTGTGGCACGCCCCGGGCGTCCTGATCAGCCCGCACGTCGGCGGCCCCACATCGGCCTTCCGGCCGCGTGCAGAGCGCCTTCTGACGGACCAGTTGCGCCGTTTCGTGAACCGGGAGCCGCTCGCCAACGTGGTCCTCACGACGGGCACGGCAGGCGCCTGATCCGCTTCGGGTACGGTGCGCGATCCTACGGGCGCGTTCCGTACCCGCATCCCCGCTGGTCGTCACGGAGCGTAGAGGAGCTATGTCCCTGAGTGACGAGACTGGTGTATCGTCCCGACAGGGGCTGCGCCGCGCACCGTTCGGCGCCGGGGATGGACATTTCAGACTGCGAGGGGGGCGACGGGCGATGCACGGCCTATGGACGAACGATCCGACGCGGCGGGGCCGCCACCGGCGGCCCTGGAGCACGGCCGCGCGCAGACGCGGCCACCACAGCCACCACACCCATCACCACCACGGGCCCGGCGGCCGCCGGAGGCATGCCCACCCGGCGCACCGGAAGCCGGGGGACCCGGCCGCGCGGACCGGGAGGTCACGGTGAGCCCGCCACCGCCCGCCATGACCGCGTTCGACCTGAGCGCCGCGGCCGGCACCGCCGCCGTCTCGTGCGCGCTGTACGCCCGCGGCCGCCACGTCCGCTTTCGAACCGCCTGGCTGCTGTTCGCCCTCTCCTCGGCGATGGCGGCCCTGGGCAACTCGGTCTGGGGGTGGTACGAGGTCGTCCTCGGCACGGCCGTGCCCAGCCCCAGCTACGCCGACCTGTTCTTCCTGTGCTTCGCGCCACCCGCGATCGTCGGGCTGCTCGTGCTCGCCAAGCGGCCCGCGAACAGGGCCGGGTGGACGTGCCTGGCGCTGGACTCGTGGCTGATCGGCGGCTCGCTGCTCACGCTCTCCTGGAGCCTCGCGCTCGCCCAGGCGGCCAAGTTCGACGGCTCCAGCGTCGCGCACACCGCGCTCTCGCTGGCGTACCCGCTGCTGGACATCGCCCTGGTCTCCATGGTGCTCGCGCTGCACTTCCGGCGTTCCTCGCTCAACCGCACCGCCGTGAACACGGCGATCGGCGCGCTCGCGCTGACCGTGCTGTGCGACGCCCTGTTCACCTCGCCGCTGCTGCACAACAGCTACCGCTCGGGGCAACTGCTCGACGCCGGCTGGTTCGCCGGTTCCCTGCTCCTGGCGTACGCCCCGTGGGCGGCGCCCCGCCCCGGAGGGCCGGCCGCCGAGCGGCACGGCACGGATCCGTACGAGGCGGACCCGTGCGAGGGCGAGGGGCACCGGCCGGAGGGTCACCAGGTGGACGGGCACGACCCCGAGGACCACGCGCGCGTGCCGGACGACCACGGGCCCGGGCAGCAGCCCGGGGCCGCCCGGCCCCTGCCCGGCGGACCGCCCGCACCGGGCGCGGACCACGACCGGTATCCGGCCGGCCGGCCCGTCGCCGGGTCCCTCGCGGCCCTCACCCCGTACCTCGCCGCCGCCGTGTGCACGATGGGAGTCCTGTACAACGCGCTCATCGGCCACAGCGTCGACCGCGTGGTGCTGATCACCTCCGGCGCCGTCGTGCTGGTGCTCGTGGTGCGCCAGGGCATCGTGCTGCGCGACAACATCGCACTCGCCCAGGAGCTGGCCCAGCAGGAGAACCACTTCCGCTCCCTGGTGCAGGGCTCCAGCGACGTCATCATGATCGCCGCGCCCAACGGCATCCTGCGGTACGTCTCCCCGGCCGCCGCCGGAGTGTATGGGCGGCCGGCGGAGGGCCTGGTCGGCACCGAACTGGCCGGGCTCATCCACCCGGAGGACCTGGGCTCCGTGGTGCACGAGGTGCGCCGCTTCCTGGTCGCCAGCCCGATCGGGGAGCCCACTACGCGCATCGAGTGCCGCTTCCGGTCCGGCCACGGCGGCTGGCTCAACGTGGAGTCGACCATCAACCGCCACCACGGCGGCCTCATCTTCAACAGCAGGGACGTGACCGAGCGCGTGCGCCTCCAGGCGCAGCTCCAGCACAACGCCGAGCACGACCCCCTCACCGACCTGCCCAACCGGGCGCTGTTCACCAGGCGCGTCCAGCAGGCCCTGTCCGGCCGCCGCTCGACCGACCACGGCACGGCCGTGCTCTTCATCGACCTCGACGGCTTCAAGGCCGTCAACGACACCATCGGGCACCAGGCCGGGGACGAGCTGCTCGTCCAGGCCGCCCGCAGACTCCACGAGGCGGTACGGCGCGGGGACACCGCGTCCAGACTGGGCGGCGACGAGTTCGCGGCCCTGATCGTCGGGGAAGGCACCCGCGACCGCACCGCCCGCGAACGGCACATCCTGGAGCTCGCCGACCGCCTCAGGCTGACGCTGTCGCAGCCGTACGCCATCGACGGCAACGATGTCCGCGTGGCCGCGTCCATCGGCGTGGCCTTCGCCGAACCCGGCCTCGGCGCGGGGGAGTTGCTGCGCAACGCCGACCTCGCCATGTACCGCGCCAAGGCGGCGGGCAAGGGCCGGGTCGAGCTGTACAAGCCGCAGATGCAGCAGGACGTCGTCCGCAAGGCGGAGCTGGCCACCCGCCTCAGAAAGGCCCTGCACGAGGGCGAGTTCACGCTGCTGCACCAGCCGGTGGTCCGCCTGGACGACGGCCGGATCACCTCGGTCGCCGCCCAGGCACGCTGGCGGTCCTCGCAGGGCGTGCTCTTCACCCCCGCCGAGTTCCTGCGGGTGGCCGAGGACAGCGACAGGACGGCCGAACTGGGCCGCTGGATGCTGGAGGAGGCCGTCGCGCAGGCCGCCGAGCGTGCCGCCGCGACCGGCCCGAGCGTGTCCGTGGTGGTCCGGATGGGCGCCCGCCGTCTGGTGGACCGCTCGCTGCCGCCCGCCACCGTCGAGGCCCTGCTCACCCGGCACGGGCTGCCGTCCGGTGCCCTGGTGATCGAGCTGTCCGACACCGACCCGCGGGTGCCGCTGGACGAGCTGGAGCGGCGTCTGGCCGCGCTGCGGCGGCTGGGTGTGCGCATCGCGCTGGACGGCTTCGGCAGCGGCCACGGAGCGGTCACGGCCCTCAGAAGGCTCCCCGTCGACGTGCTGAAGCTCGACCGCAGTCTGGTCGAGGGCGTCGTCGAGTCCGCCCGGCTGCACAAGATCACCAGTGGTCTGCTCCGGATCGCCGGCGACCTCGGGCTCCGCTCGGTGGCCGACGGCGTGGACCTGCCCGAGCAGGCCGTGGCCCTGCGCGCGATGGGGTGCACCCACGGTCAGGGCATGGCGTTCTCCGGCCCGCTGGACGAGTACCGGCTGCGCCGGGCCCTCACCCTGGGCCACTACCAGGTGCCGCACGGACCGGCCGAGCCGGTGTTCGCCGGCGGGAGCACCGGGGCCTACACCGCTGCGGGGGTGCCCGTCGTCTTCGGCGGCGGGACGGCTCTGCGCTCACATAATGAGACTCCCGTCCCACCCACTTGACACCGGGTGCGTGCCGGAGGGAGGGTCATTTCCATGCGCACCCGAATTCTCGTACTTGGACAGCGCGTCGGCTGAGCTGGGAATCACCGGACGACGATCCGGAACCCAGCGACCACACCGACGCGCTTCCCCTCGCTTGCCTTGCGGCACGAGGGGTTTTTTGTTGCACGAGCACCTGGCGTGCGGCACCCGAACTCCGCCCAAACCTCGCAAAAACCCTCAGCATCGAGAAGAGAATGCCGATGACCGAGCAGGCCACCGGGGCCCCTCATCCGCAGCCGCGGCCCCGATCCGGAGGACACCCGTCCGCGCCCGAGCACGTCACGGGTGCGAAGTCCCTCATCCGCTCTCTCGAGGAGGTCGGGGTCGACACCGTATTCGGCATTCCCGGCGGCACGATCCTTCCCGCGTACGACCCGATGATGGACTCCAGCCGGGTGCGCCACGTGCTCGTCCGTCACGAACAGGG
Organism: Streptomyces sp. NPDC088817; assembly: GCF_044750345.1. Taxonomy (NCBI): domain Bacteria; kingdom Bacillati; phylum Actinomycetota; class Actinomycetes; order Kitasatosporales; family Streptomycetaceae; genus Streptomyces; species Streptomyces sp. NPDC088817. Next base: position 187,241 of record NZ_JBIVJN010000013.1, on the reverse strand, counting down.
TGCGGGCCACGCGGCCACCGGTTACGCGCAGGCGACCGGCAAGGTCGGCGTCTGCATGGCGACCTCGGGCCCCGGTGCCACCAACCTGGTGACACCGATCGCCGACGCGAACATGGACTCGGTGCCGCTGGTCGCGATCACCGGCCAGGTCGTCTCCAAGGCGATCGGCACGGACGCCTTCCAGGAGGCGGACATCGTCGGCATCACGATGCCGATCACCAAGCACAGCTTCCTGGTCACCAGGGCCGAGGACATCCCGAAGACGATCGCGGAGGCGTTCCACATCGCCTCGACCGGCCGCCCCGGTCCGGTCCTCGTCGACATCCCGAAGGACATCCTGCAGACGCAGACCACCTTCTCCTGGCCGCCGGTCATGGACCTGCCCGGCTACCGCCCGGTCACCAAGCCGCACGCCAAGCAGATCCGCGAGGCGGCCAAGCTCATCACCTCCGCGCGGCGGCCCGTGCTCTACGTCGGCGGCGGCGTCATCAAGGCCGGCGCCACCGCCGAGCTGAAGGTCCTCGCGGAACTCACCGGAGCGCCCGTCACCACCACCCTGATGGCGCTCGGCGCATTCCCCGACAGCCACCCGCTGCACGTGGGGATGCCGGGCATGCACGGTGCGGTCACCGCCGTCACCGCGCTGCAGAAGGCCGACCTGATCGTCGCCCTCGGAGCCCGCTTCGACGACCGCGTCACCGGCAAGCTGGACAGCTTCGCCCCCTACGCCAAGATCGTCCACGCCGACATCGACCCGGCCGAGATCGGCAAGAACCGCGCCGCCGACGTGCCGATCGTCGGGGACGCCCGCGAGGTCCTGGCCGACCTGATCCAGGCCGTCCAGAAGGAGCACAGCGAGGGCCACCGCGGCGACTACACCGCCTGGTGGAACGACCTCGGCCGCTGGCGCGAGACCTACCCGCTCGGCTACGAGCAGCCCGGGGACGGGTCGCTCTCCCCGCAACAGGTCATCGAGCGCATCGGGCAACTCGCCCCCGAGGGCACCGTCTTCGCCGCGGGCGTCGGCCAGCACCAGATGTGGGCCGCGCACTTCATCCAGTACGACAAGCCGGCCACCTGGCTGAACTCCGGCGGCGCCGGAACCATGGGCTACGCCGTCCCGGCCGCGATGGGCGCCAAGGCGGGCCGGCCGCAGAAGACCGTCTGGGCGATCGACGGCGACGGCTGCTTCCAGATGACCAACCAGGAACTCACCACCTGCGCGCTGAACAACATCCCGATCAAGGTCGCCGTCATCAACAACGGCGCCCTCGGGATGGTCCGCCAGTGGCAGACCCTGTTCTACAACCAGCGGTACTCCAACACGGTGCTGCACTCCGGCCCGGGCGACGCCAACCCGGAGGCCAGGGGCACCCGCGTCCCCGACTTCGTGAAGCTGTCGGAGGCCATGGGCTGCTACGCCATCCGCTGCGAGTCCCCGGAGGACCTCGACAAGGTCATCGAGGAGGCGAACTCGATCAACGACCGCCCAGTCGTCGTCGACTTCATCGTCCACGAGGACGCGATGGTCTGGCCGATGGTCGCGGCCGGCACCTCCAACGACGAGATCATGGCCGCCCGGGACGTCCGCCCCGACTTCGGCGACAACGACGGCGACTGACAGAGAGCTGAGTGAGAACCATGTCCAAGCACACCCTCTCGGTCCTCGTCGAGAACACGCCCGGCATCCTCGCCAGGATCGCCGCCCTGTTCTCCCGCCGCGGCTTCAACATCGACTCCCTCGCGGTCGGCGTCACCGAGCACCCCGACATCTCCCGCATCACCATCGTGGTCAGCGTCGAGGACTTCCCTCTTGAGCAGGTGACCAAGCAGCTCAACAAGCTGGTCAACGTGCTCAAGATCGTCGAGCTGGAGCCGGCGCAGGCCGTGCAGCGCGAACTCGTCCTGGTGAAGGTGCGCGCCGACAACGAGACGCGCTCCCAGATCGTCGAGATCGTCCAGCTCTTCCGCGCCAAGACGGTCGACGTCTCCCCGGAGGCCGTGACCATCGAGGCCACCGGTTCCAGCGACAAGCTGTCGGCGATGCTCAGGATGCTGGAGCCGTTCGGCATCAAGGAGCTGGTCCAGTCCGGAACGATCGCGATCGGACGCGGCGCCCGCTCGATCACCGACCGGTCGCTGCGCGCCCTGGACCGCTCCGCGTGATCCGGGTCCGGGCGGTCGGGTGACACCGGCCGCCCGGATACCGAGACTCCCAGACCTCCCGTCCCCCCACCGGCATACGGTGGGAAGCACAAACTGCACACCAAGGAGAGAACCCAAAGTGGCCGAGCTGTTCTACGACGCTGACGCCGACCTGTCCATCATCCAGGGCCGCAAGGTCGCGGTCATCGGCTACGGCAGCCAGGGCCACGCCCACGCCCTGTCGCTGCGCGACTCCGGTGTCGACGTCCGGGTCGGTCTGCACGAGGGCTCCTCCTCCAAGGCCAAGGCCGAGGAGCAGGGCCTGCGCGTGGTCACCCCGGCGGAGGCCGCCGCGGAGGCCGACGTCATCATGATCCTGGTGCCGGACCCGATCCAGGCCCAGGTCTACGAGGAGTCCATCGCCCCGAACCTGAAGGACGGCGACGCGCTGTTCTTCGGCCACGGCCTCAACATCCGCTTCGGCTTCATCAAGCCCCCGGCCGGCGTGGACGTCTGCATGGTCGCCCCGAAGGGCCCGGGCCACCTGGTGCGCCGTCAGTACGAGGAGGGCCGCGGCGTTCCCTGCATCGTCGCCGTCGAGCAGGACGCCTCGGGCGACGCCTTCGCGCTGGCCCTCTCGTACGCGAAGGGCATCGGCGGCACCCGCGCGGGCGTCATCAAGACGACCTTCACCGAGGAGACCGAGACCGACCTGTTCGGTGAGCAGGCCGTGCTGTGCGGTGGCACCGCGGCGCTGGTGAAGGCCGGCTTCGAGACCCTGGTCGAGGCGGGCTACCAGCCGGAGATCGCCTACTTCGAGTGCCTCCACGAGCTGAAGCTGATCGTCGACCTCATGTACGAGGGCGGCCTGGAGAAGATGCGCTGGTCGATCTCCGAGACCGCCGAGTGGGGCGACTACGTGACCGGCCCGCGCATCATCACCGACGCCACCAAGGCCGAGATGAAGAAGGTCCTCGCCGAGATCCAGGACGGCTCCTTCGCGCGCACCTGGATGGAGGAGTACCACGGCGGTCTGAAGAAGTACAACGAGTACAAGAAGCAGGACTCCGAGCACCTCCTGGAGACCACCGGCAAGCAGCTGCGCAAGCTGATGAGCTGGGTGGACGAGGAGGCGTGAGCCGCACGCCGAAGGGGCCGGAGCACTGCTGCTCCGGCCCCTTCGGCGAATCCGGCGACGCCACCGCCCCGTGGCCGGTTCGCGGCGTTGTCCTGCCCGTCCAGCCACGGACGGGTGATCCTTCCGCAGTGGCGCAATACGATGCACACGGCGCCATTACACTTCTGAACTACAACGCGTCAGGCCCACAGCGTCGTGCGTCTTCCACGCGGCTAGCCCCCTCCTCCGCCTGCGGCCGTCGGGACACGGCCGTCCGCATGCTCCCCCCTAGCTTTTCAAGGCATGGGAGGTGCCCCCAGATCTGTGAGGACTCACGTGAGCTCGAAACCCGTCGTACTCATTGCTGAAGAGCTGTCGCCCGCCACCGTCGACGCGCTCGGCCCGGACTTCGAGATCCGGCACTGCAACGGCGCCGACCGGGCCGAACTGCTCCCCGCCATCGCCGACGTGGACGCGATCCTGATCCGTTCGGCCACCAAGGTCGACGCCGAGGCCGTCGCCGCGGCGAACAAGCTCAAGGTCGTCGCACGAGCCGGCGTCGGCCTGGACAACGTCGACGTCTCCGCCGCCACCAAGGCCGGCGTGATGGTCGTCAACGCCCCGACCTCCAACATCGTGACCGCCGCCGAGCTGGCCTGCGGCCTCCTCCTGGCCACCGCGCGCAACATCCCGCAGGCCAACGCCGCGCTGAAGAACAGCGAGTGGAAGCGCAGCAAGTACACCGGTGTGGAGCTCGCCGAGAAGACCCTCGGTGTCGTCGGCCTCGGCCGCATCGGCGCCCTGGTCGCCCAGCGCATGTCCGCCTTCGGCATGAAGGTCGTCGCCTACGACCCGTACGTGCAGCCCGCGCGGGCCGCGCAGATGGGCGTCAAGGTGCTGACGCTGGACGAGCTGCTCGAGGTCTCCGACTTCATCACCGTGCACCTGCCCAAGACGCCCGAGACCCTCGGCCTGATCGGTGAGGAGGCGCTGCACAAGGTCAAGCCGAGCGTGCGCATCGTCAACGCCGCGCGCGGCGGGATCGTCGACGAGGAGGCGCTGTACTCGGCCCTCAAGGAAGGCCGCGTGGCGGGCGCCGGTCTGGACGTGTACGCCAAGGAGCCGTGCACGGACTCGCCGCTGTTCGAGTTCGACCAGGTCGTGTGCACCCCGCACCTGGGCGCCTCCACCGACGAGGCCCAGGAGAAGGCCGGCATCGCCGTCGCCAAGTCCGTCCGTCTCGCCCTCGCCGGTGAGCTCGTGCCGGACGCGGTGAACGTCCAGGGCGGCGTGATCGCCCAGGACGTCAAGCCGGGCCTGCCGCTCGCCGAGCGCCTCGGCCGCATCTTCACCGCGCTGGCCGGCGAGGTCGCGGTCCGCCTCGACGTCGAGGTGTACGGCGAGATCACCCAGCACGACGTGAAGGTGCTGGAGCTCTCCGCGCTCAAGGGCGTCTTCGAGGACGTCGTCGACGAGACCGTCTCCTACGTCAACGCGCCGCTGTTCGCCCAGGAACGGGGCGTGGAGGTGCGCCTGACCACCAGCTCGGAATCGACCGACCACCGCAACGTCGTCACCGTGCGCGGCACGCTCTCGGACGGCGAGGAGATCTCCGTCTCCGGCACGCTGGCCGGGCCCAAGCACCTCCAGAAGATCGTCGCCGTCGGTGAGTACGACGTCGACCTCGCGCTCGCCGACCACATGGTCGTCCTGCGCTACGAGGACCGCCCCGGTGTCGTCGGCACCGTCGGCCGCGTCATCGGCGAGGCCGGCATCAACATCGCCGGGATGCAGGTCGCCCGTGCGGCGGCGGGCGGGGAGGCGCTGGCGGTGCTGACGGTCGACGACACCGTGCCCGCCGGGGTGCTGGCGGAGGTCGCGGAGGAGATCGGGGCGACGTCCGCCCGTTCGGTGAACCTGGTCTGAGGTCACCGTCCCCGGGGGCGCTGCCCCCGGACCCCCGTTCGCCCTGAACGGACTTGTACTCAAACGCCGGACGGGCTCCTGGAGCCCGTCCGGCGTTTTTGTGTTTTCAGGCTGTGGCCTCCGCCGGCTCGGACTCCGCGACCGGCGCCGTCGCCTCCCAGACGTGGATGCGGCGCAGTGTCGTCGCCGCTCCGGTCGCCGCGAGGAGCAGGACCGCCGCGCCGGCGAGTGCGGCACCGTGCATTCCGCTGGTGAAGGCCTCCCGGGCGGCGGTGGCCAGGGCGTCTCCCGCGCGCCCCGGCAGCTGACGGGCGACGGCCAGCGCGCCACCCAGGGTCTCGTGCGCCGCGGCCGGGGCGGAGGACGGGACCCCATGGCGGTAGATCGCCGTGCCGATGGAGCCGAGGACCGCCATGCCCAGGGCCCCGCCGAACTCCGCGCCGGTCTCCAGTAGCGAGGAGGCCGCGCCCGCCTTCTCCATCGGGGCCGCGCTCAGCGCCAGGTCGGTCATCTGGGACAGCACCGCCACGATGCCCGAGGCGAGGACCCCGGCCGCGACCAGCACCAGCCAGAGCGAGTCCGGGCCGGTCAGGGCCAGCATGCCGTAGCCCCCGGCGGCGATCGCGAAGCCCGCCGTCACGACGTAGGCCCGGTTGACGCCCCGTTGGACCAGCGCGGCGGCGGCCGGCGCGGCCATCCCGATCGGCACGGACGGCAGCAGCGCCCACAGGGCCGCCTCCATCGCGCTCTTGCCGAGCACCGACTGGAGGTACTGCGTGGTGAAGAACGCCGAGCCCATCATCGCGAAGGACGACACGAGGTTGAGGACCACCGCGGGCGCGAAGCCCCGGCCGCGGAACAGGTCCGGCGAGATCATCGGCGAGGCCGCCGTGCGCTGACGGTGCACGAAGAGGGCGGCGAAGAGCAGGCCGACGGCGACGGAGACGACGTACAGCGGGTGGACGCCCTCGGACGGGATCTTCTTCAGGCCGTAGATCACGGGCAGCACCGCCGCCATGGACAGGGGCACGCTCAGCAGGTCGAAGCGGCCCGGCTCGGGATTCCTCGACTCGGGCAGCAGGAGCGGGCCGAGCACCAGCAGCAGCACCATCGCGGGCAGGTTGACCAGGAACACCGAGCCCCACCAGAAGAACTGGACGAGTACACCGCTCAGCACGGAGCCGAGCGCGATCCCCGCGGTCATCACGCCCGACCAGACGCCGATCGCCTTCGCGCGCTGGGCGGGGTCGGTGAACATCGTGCGGACCAGCGCCATCGTGGACGGCATCAGGGTCGCCCCGCCGATGCCGAGGACGGCGCGGGCGGCGATCAGGGTCTCCGCGCTGTCCGCGTACGCCGCCACCAGTGAGGCCGCTCCGAACGCGGCGGCGCCGATCAGCAGCAGCCTGCGGCGGCCGATGCGGTCGCCGAGCGAGCCCATCGTCATCAGCAGGCCGGCCAGGACGAAGGCGTAGATGTCGAAGATCCACAGCTGCTGGGTGCCGCTGGGCTCCAGGTCGGCGCTGATCGCCGGGATGGCGAAGTACAGGACCGAGACGTCCATCGAGACCAGCAGCAGCGGCAGCATCAGCACGCCGAGAGCGGTCCATTCCCGTCGCCCGGCGCGTGGCTGTTCCGCGGCCGGCGGGGTCGTGGTGGTGCTCGTCGAGTTCGTCATACGCAGCAATGTACGGGCGTATAAAACGCTTGTCTAGAACGCTCGTATAATTCAGTCGTCTAGGACGGTTGTATGGATCGCGCGTAGGGTGGCCGGCATGGGACACCGTGAGGACCTGCTCGAAGGCGCCAAGCGCTGCCTGCTGCAGAAGGGGTTCGTGCGCACGACCGCGCGCGACATCGTGAAGGAGTCGGGGACCAACCTCGCGTCGATCGGCTACCACTACGGCTCGAAGGACGCGCTGCTGGTACAGGCGTACGTCTCCCTGATCGAGGGCGTGGGGGAGTCCGGGGACCGCGGCTGGGGTGCGGGCGACGTGGACACGGCACCCCTGGGATCGCTGGAACGCTTCCAGGAGGTGTGGGCGAACGTCATCCGCTCGCTCCCCGAGTCACGCGCGATCTGGCTGCTGAGCTTCGAGCTCGTCCTCCAGGGCGACCGGGTCCCCGAGGTGCGCCGCATGCTGGGCGAGGCCCAGCGGGACGGGCGTTCGGGCCTGGCCGCACTGTTCACCGGTATCCCGGAGGACGAACTCGACGACGAGACCGTCGAGACCGAGGGCCGCTTCTACGTGACCCTGCTCAACGGTCTGATGACGCAGTGGCTCTTCGACCCGGACTCGGCGACCGAGGCCGACCAGCTCACCGAGGGCCTGCGCCGGATGATCGCGGGGATCCGGCCCGACTCCTAGAGCCGTGCCGCCTTCAGTGCCATGTGGAGCAGCAGCCGGTCCTCGCCGTCGTCCAGGTCGAGGCCCGTGAGCTGCTCCACCCGGGACAGCCGGTAGTACAGGGTCTGGCGGTGGATGCCCAGCTCGGCGGCGGTGCGTCCGGCCTGGCCCGCGCAGTCGAGGTAGACCTCCGCGGTGCGGGCCAGCTCCCGGTGGGCGGGGGCGAGCAGCGCGTGCAGGGCGGGGTCGTGCGCGGCCTCCGGCGGCAGCGAGGTGAGCAGCCGGTACGGTCCCAGGGCCGCCCACTGCGCGACCGGGCCCAGCCGCGGCTCCGCCAGCGCGGCCCGCGCCGCCGCCGAGGCCTCCGCCCACGCGGTCCCGAGGTCGGCGAGCCCCGTACGCGCCGCGGCGATCCCGGCGGCCACGGCGGCGCGCGAACGGCCCGGGCCGCCGTCCCGTCCGGCCGCCGCGTCCTGGGCGGCCCCGCCGCTCCCGGCCCCAGCGCCTCCGGCCCCGGTGCCACCGCGTGCGTTCCCCGCCGCCGTACGTCCGGCACCGCCCGACGACCCCGGCGCCGCCGCCCGTCCGGTGGCGCCTCCGGCCCCAGCGCCTCCGGCCCCGGCGCCCCCGCGCGCGCTCCCCGCGACCGTGCGTCCGGTGGCGCCACCGCCCCAGGCGCCGCCGGGTGCGCTCCCCGTCGCCGTGCGTCCGGCACCGCCCGACGGGCCCGGCGCCGCCGCCCGTTCCAGCAGGCGGGTGGCCGCTGACACCGCCGGTGTCAGGGTGTCCGTGGAGCGCAGGCCGACCAGCAGTACCAGGCTCTGCCCGCTCGTCCCCCAGGGAATCGCGCACAGGGCCCTGGCGCCGGGCAGGGTGCGTACCGAGGGGGCGTCGTCCGGGTCCGTCGAGGGCCAGGGGGCCACGCACACCACCGTGTGCGGTCCGTCCGCGCGGACGCCCAGGGCCGTCCGCAGCTCCGCCACCGCCATGTCCCGCGGCCAGCCCGGTTCGGCGGTCAGCACCGCCCGCAGTTCCCGGGTGAGGTCCGCGCCGTGCTGTGCCTCGTCCGCCAGCAGCGCGCCGATCCGCCCGGTCACCAGCATGGCCGCGGCGAGCTGCTGCTCGGTGGGCCCGGGATCGTAGTCCAGGAGCCAGACATAGCCGAGGACGACACCCCGATGGCGGACCGGGAGGCAGATCCGCCCCCGGTACACGCCCGCCTCCGGGGTCGGCGGGATCCGCACCGGACCGGCCGCCCGGGTGATGCCGAAGCCCTCGAACCAGTGGCGGACGGCCGACGTGGAGCGGCGGGTGAGGATCGAGCGGGTGCGCACCGGGTCAAGGGCGGACGGATCCAGGTCGCCCTCGCTGTCGTAGGCGCCGAAGGCGATCAGCTCGAAGTTCCGGTTCTCCAGGGTGGCCGGCGCGCCGAGCAGCTCCGAGATCTCGTCCACCAGCTCCTGGTAGTCAGCCCTGTCACTGGATGTCACTCGGGCATTCTCCCGCATTTCCGCCGGGCCTTCATACATCTGTCTGAGATCACGGGCGCGGATGCGTGACAGCTGTCGATGGCCGACGATCTGAGGAAACCTTTACTTTCACGGTGGTTCTCCGTGCCGCCCCCGAACCGTGGGGTCGCGGCCTTGTTTCTTGTTCGTGTGGAGGTGCCCCGTGCTGGGTCCCGTGATTCTCGCCGCGTCGCGCAGCGACCGGATGCGACGCCTGATCTCGGCGGCCCCGGGGACGAAACAGGTCGTCGACCGCTTCATTCCGGGCGAGACCGTGGGCGACATCGTCCCGATCATCGAGGACCTCACCGGCCGGGGCCTGGAACTGACCATGGACGTGGTCGGCGAGGACATCACCACCCCCGAGCAGGCCGCCGCCGCGCGGGACGCGTACCTGGAGCTGATCGACCGGATCAAGGACCTGGAGCTCGGCCCGAAGGTCGAGATGTCCGTGAAGCTGTCCATGTTCGGCCAGGCCCTGGAGCACGGCCACGAGCTGGCGCTGAAGAACGTCCGCCCGGTCGTCGAGGCCGCCGCCGCCATCGGCACGACGGTCACCCTGGACGCCGAGGACCACACCACCCTCGACTCGATGTTCGCCATCCACGAGGAGCTGCGGAAGGACTTCCCGCAGACCGGCTGTGTCATCCAGGCCTACCTCTTCCGCACCGAGGCCGACGCCCGCCGCCTCGCCGCGAACGGCAGCCGGGTCCGCCTGGTGAAGGGCGCCTACAAGGAGCCCGCCGAGGTCGCATACCAGAACAAGCACGAGATCGACAAGGCGTACGTGCGCATCCTGCGCGTTCTGATGCAGGGCGACGGGTACCCGATGATCGGCTCCCACGACCCGCGCCTGATCTCGATCGGGCAGGAGCTCGCCCGCACCGCGGGCCGCAAGCTCGACGAGTACGAGTTCCAGATGCTGTACGGCATCCGCGGCGACGAGCACCTGCGGCTGGCCGCCGAGGGCCACCGCATGCGCGTCTACACCGCCTTCGGCACCGACTGGTACGGCTACTTCATGCGCCGTCTCGCGGAGAAGCCGGCCAACCTGCGCTTCTTCCTCCGCTCGATGGTCAGCAAGGGCTGAGCCGCCGCACCCCGCTCGCAACACCGCTCAAGTCAAGGAGTTCGGAACTGATGGACGCTGTGACCCAGGTCCCCACCCCCGTCAACGAGCCGGTGCACGGCTACGCCCCCGGCTCGCCCGAGCGCGCCCGCCTGGAGGCCAGGCTCAAGGAGCTGGCCGAGAACCCGATCGACCTGCCCTGCACCATCGACGGCGTCAAGCGCATGGGTGGCGGCGAGTCCTTCGAGGTCGTCCAGCCGCACAACCACAAGGCCGTCATCGGCACCTACCGCAACGCCACCAAGGCGGACGCGCAGGAGGCCATCGACGCCGCACTCGCCGCGGCCCCGGCCTGGCGCGCGATGTCCTTCGACGACCGCGCCGCGATCATCCTGCGTGCCGCCGAGCTGCTGGCGGGCCCGTGGCGCGAGACGATCGCCGCCTCCACGATGCTCGGTCAGTCCAAGACCGCGCAGCAGGCCGAGATCGACAGCCCCTGCGAGCTGGTGGACTTCTGGCGCTTCAACGTCCACTACGCCCGCCAGATCCTCGCCGAGCAGCCCCCGGCCAACTCCCCGGGCGTGTGGAACCGCATGGACCACCGTCCGCTGGAGGGCTTCGTCTACGCGATCACGCCGTTCAACTTCTCGGCGATCGCGGCCAACCTGCCCACCGCGCCGGCCCTCATGGGCAACGTGGTGATCTGGAAGCCGTCCCCGACCCAGACGCACGCCGCCGTGCTGCTCATGAAGCTGCTGGAGGAGGCGGGTCTGCCCAAGGGCGTCATCAACCTGCTCACCGGTGACGGCATCGAGGTCTCCGAGGTCGCCCTGAACCACCGCGACCTGGCCGGCATCCACTTCACCGGCTCGACCAGGACCTTCCAGCACCTGTGGAAGACGGTCGGCAACAACATCGAGAAGTACCGTGCCTACCCGCGCCTGGTCGGCGAGACCGGCGGCAAGGACTTCGTGGTGGCCCACCCGTCGGCCGACCGCGCGGTGCTGAAGACCGCGCTGACCCGCGGTGCCTTCGAGTACCAGGGCCAGAAGTGCAGCGCCACCTCCCGCGCCTACATCCCGGCGTCGATCTGGAACTCCGGTTTCAAGGAGGAGTTCGCCGCCGAGGTCGACTCCCTGACCATGGGTGACGTCACCGACCTGTCGCACTTCATCGGCGCGGTCATCGACGAGCGCTCCTTCGCGAAGAACAAGGCCGCGATCGACCGGGCGCAGGAGGACCCGTCCTGCACGATCGTCGCGGGCGGCACCTACGACGACTCGGTCGGCTACTTCGTCCGCCCGACCGTCATCGAGTGCACCGACCCGGAGAACGAGGTCTTCACGACCGAGTACTTCGGCCCGATCCTCGCGGTGCACGTGTACGACGACAGCTCCGCCGACGCCTACGACGCGATGCTGACCCAGATGGAGTCGGTGTCCGACTACGCCCTGACCGGCTCGGTCATCGCGGGCGACCGCGCCGCCGCGGCGTACACGATGGAGAAGCTGCGCTACGCGGCCGGCAACTTCTACATCAACGACAAGTCGACCGGCGCCGTGGTCGGCCAGCAGCCCTTCGGCGGCGGCCGTGCCTCCGGCACCAACGACAAGGCGGGCGCCCCGCAGAACCTGATGCGCTGGACCCTGACCCGCGCCATCAAGGAGACCCTGGTCGCGCCGACCGACTACGGCTACCCCCACATGGGCTGACCAGCCCCTCCCCGGCACGGGCCGGGAAGCCTGACCCCGAGCAGGCTTCCCGGCCCGTCTCCATGCGCGGGTGCGCCGGGGCAGACTCTCCCCCATGACGCGAGCGGTGGAAGTGATGGTGGAGACGGACGACGGAGTGCGTCTGTGGGCGGAGCGTTCGGGCCCGGACGGTACCCCGCTGGTGCTGTGCCACGGCGGCCCGGGCCTGTGGGACATGTTCGGGGAGCCGGCCGGACTGCTGGCCGACGTGACCCCGGTGGTCCGCTGGGACCAGCGCGGCTGCGGACGCTCGCAGCGCTGCGCGGGGCCGTGGACGAGCGAGCGCTTCGTCGCCGACCTCGACGCCGTGCGCCGGCACTTCGGTCTCGACCGGATGGCGCTGCTCGGTCACTCCTGGGGCGCACAGCTCGCCCTGAGCTACGCGCTGGCGCATCCGGAACGGGTGAGCGCGCTGGTGTACGTGGCCGGAACGGGGATCGGGCCGGACGAGGACTGGCATCCCGCGTACCGGCGGAACTTCCTGGCCCGGCTCGGCGAGCACCCCGAACGCCTCGCCCGCTGGCGGGAACTGACGGACCGGCCGCGCCGCACGGAGGCGGAGGACAGGGAACAGGCCGTGCTCCAGTGGTCGGCCGATTTCGCGGACCAGGAGCGGGCACTGGTGCTCGCCGAGCGCATGGCCGACCCCTGGTTCGGCGTCAACCACGAGTGCAACCGGGGGCTGAACGCGGAGCGGAAGCGGACCTGGGGCACGTCCGGGCTCGACGCCGCCTGCCGGCGCCTCGACGTGCCGGTCGTGATCGTCGACGGCGGCCGGGACATCCGCCCGCGCTCGGCGGTGGACTCCCTGGAGCGGGCCCTGCCCCGGGTGCGCCGGGTCGCCCTCCCGGACGCCGCGCACCTGCCCTGGGTCGAGGAACCCCAGGCCTTTCGCCGGGCGGTGGCGGCGGCGCTGTGAACCCCCGTTCGGAGGAAAGGGCAGGTCGGCAGGGGGGCCGCCGACACGCCGTCTCAGATAGTAGGAAGTCCGAGTAATTGTGGAGACAGGCGCCCGTTCCTCGCTTAGCTTTGTAGGAGCCGAACGTCTCGCTGATCAAGCGAGTGGCGGTCGTGAGCCGGGCCCCGCGCAGGACACCCCTGCGGCACCGCTCCCCGCCCCTGCCGGCGTCTCCCTTTTCTCATCCGCACTCCACGTGTGCCGAAGGAGCTGATTCCCCATGGCCGCAACCGCTCTCCGCCGCCGTGTCCGTCACACCTCCCGTGCCGGCGAGTCCGACCGCAAGAACGCCGCAGCCGCCCTCCAGCGCGCCCTCGACCGTCGTGACAACGGTGGCGAGACGGGTCACTGAGCCCCCGGAACCGCCCCCCGGAGTGTCCGGATCGCGGACGCTCCGTGTCATCTCATGGGACGAGGAGTAGGGTGCCGGCATGTCTCGCAGCATCGATCTCGCAGTGATCCCCGGTGACGGAATCGGCCAGGAAGTCGTGGCCGAGGGCCTGAAGGTCCTGTCCGCCGCCCTACCGCAGGATGTGAAGCTGGAGACCAAGGAGTACGACTTCGGCGCCCGGCGCTACCACGCCACCGGGGAGACCCTCACCGACGCCGACCTGGAGCAGCTCGGGCGGCATGACGCCATCCTGCTCGGCGCCATCGGCGACCCGTCGGTGCCCTCCGGGGTCCTGGAGCGCGGCTTCCTGCTCAAGCTCCGCTTCGCCTTCGACCACCACGTCAACCTCCGCCCGAGCAAGCTGCTGCCCGGTGTCGCGACCCCGCTCGCGGGCGACCCGCAGATCGACTTCGTCGTCGTCCGCGAGGGCACCGAGGGCCCGTACACGGGCAACGGCGGCACCATCCGCAAGGGCACCGAGCACGAGGTCGCCACCGAGGTCTCCGTCAACACTGCCTTCGGTGTCGAGCGCGTGGTCCGCGACGCCTTCGCCCGCGCCCAGGCCCGTCCGCGCAAGAAGCTCACGCTCGTCCACAAGAACAACGTGCTGACCTTCGCCGGTCACCTGTGGACGAACATCTTCAACAAGGTGGCCGAGGAGTACCCCGAGGTCACCACCGAGTACATCCACGTCGACGCGGCCACCATCTACCTGGTGACCCAGCCCGAACGGTTCGACGTCATCGTCACCGACAACCTCTTCGGCGACATCATCACCGACCTCGCCGCGGCCGTCTCCGGCGGCATCGGCGTCGCCGCCTCCGGCAACATCAACCCGGCCGGCGAGTTCCCGTCCATGTTCGAGCCGGTCCACGGCTCGGCCCCGGACATCGCGGGCCAGGGCAAGGCCGACCCCACCGCCACGGTCCTGTCCGTCGCCCTGCTGCTGCGCCACCTCGGGTACGAGTCCGAGGCGACCCGTATCGAGGACGCGGTCTCCGCCGACCTCGCGGAGCGGGGCGCGCTGCCCGCGCGGAGCACCGCCGAGATCGGCGACGCGCTCCGCGTACGAGTAGCGGGCTGACCCGGCCGCCTCTCGAAAACTTCGAAGCCGTCGGGTCGCATCAGCGCCCGGCGGCTTCCCCCTGTCCGCCGCCGGGTGCCACCATCAGTCCCTGGGCCGTATTCACCCCGTTTTCTTCCGTCGTCGGCTCCGCGCGATAATCGAACGCGGAGCCGCGGTATGAGGGAATGCTCGGACGTCCAAGCACAGGCCACCGGCCGTACGGGCGTGAGCGCGGCCCGTCACAACACACTCGGTGAAGGACACTCACTCATGACGACGCCCACGATCGAGCTCAAGCCATCGGCCAGCCCGCTCTCCGACGCGGAGCGGGAGGCCATCCTGGCCAACCCCGGATTCGGCCGCCACTTCACCGACCACATGGTGACGATCCGGTGGACGGAGGGCCGGGGCTGGCACGACGGCCAGCTCGTTCCGTACGCGCCGATCCCGCTCGACCCCGCCACGCACGTGCTGCACTACGCGCAGGAGATCTTCGAGGGCCTGAAGGCCTACCGCCGGCCCGACGGCTCGGTCGCCACCTTCCGCCCGGAGCGCAACGCCCGGCGCTTCCAGGCGTCCTCCCGCCGTCTGGCCATGCCCGAGCTGCCCGTCGAGACGTTCATCGAGGCCTGTGACGTCCTGGTCCGCCAGGACAAGGCGTGGGTGCCGGCGCACGGCGGCGAGGAGTCCCTCTACCTGCGCCCGTTCATGATCGCCACCGAGGTCGGGCTGGGTGTCAAGCCCGCCAACGAGTACCTGTTCCTCGTGATCGCCTCCCCGGCCGGCGCGTACTTCCCGGGCGGTGTGAAGCCCGTCTCCATCTGGGCCTCCGAGGACCGCGTCCGCGCCGTCCCCGGCGGCATGGGCGACGCCAAGACCGGCGGCAACTACGCGGCCTCCCTGCTCGCCCAGGCCGAGGCCGCCGCCAAGGGCTGCGACCAGGTCTGCTACCTCGACGCCGTGGAGCACAAGTGGGTCGAGGAGCTCGGCGGCATGAACCTGTACTTCGTGTACGGGGACAAGATCGTCACCCCGTCCCTGAGCGGTTCGATCCTGGAGGGCGTCACCCGCGACTCGCTGCTGACGGTCGCCCGTGACCTCGGCTACGCGTCCGAGGAGGCCCGCGTCTCCATCGACCAGTGGCAGCGCGACTCCGAGAACGGCACGCTGACGGAGGTCTTCGCCTGCGGCACGGCCGCCGTCATCACCCCGGTCGGCACCGTCAAGCGCGCGGGCACCGAGTGGAAGCAGTCGGGCGGCGAGCCCGGCGAGGTCACGATGAAGCTGCGTCAGGCCCTGCTGGACATCCAGCGCGGTGTCACCGAGGACAAGCACGGCTGGATGCACGCGCTGGCGTAGCCGCCCGCCGGGCCGCGTCCCACCCGGCCGGCCGCCTCCCGCTCCCCGTCCGCCGTCCCCCCGCCTCCCGCCCGCCGCACGTCGGCGACGCGAACCGGTGGGCGGGGAAGGGCGGTTGGCGGCGTGCGGGCCGGGTTTCTCGCGGCACTGGATCCCGGTGTCGGCCCGCGCCGGTTCCTTCCCGGTCCCGACGCGGGCCGACGGCCGCGGCCGTGGGGCGAGCAGCAGGTACACCAGGCCGCCGACGGCCCCCGACAGCAGGAAGCTGCAGTCCACGCCGCCGGTCAGGGACAGCAGCGGTCCCTCGTACGACGGCAGGGACACCGCCGGCAGGCCGACGCCGGCGCCCACCGCCCAGCCGGGCCCGTGACGGTCGCCGCGGCGAGCAGGGTGTAGACGACGCCGTACGAGGCCGCGCTCGGCGTCAGTCCGAACAGCCGGTGCAGGACGGAGACCATCACGTCGCCGCCGATCCACACGGTCAGGGCGGTGTAGCCGAGGGCGAGCAGCAGCCCGACCACCGAGCCGACCAGCCGGCCGCGCACGCCGAACTGGGCGCCGGAAGAGGTTGACAGGTTGGTGCCGGTGCGCAGGGAGACCAGCGCCAGCGGGGCCGTGAACAGCGTGCCGACCACCGTGCCCACCACGATCGAGCTGACCGAGGCCCACCAGCCGAGCCCGAACGACGGCGGCAGCCAGCCGAAGATGATCACGCCGAGGCACAGATTGGACCCCAGCAGGATCGACACCAGATCGCGCGGACCACTGGTCCTCCCCCAAGCTCTTCGAGCAGGGGGGACCCCCACTCCTCGGGGATGGTGTCGACTCCGCGCTGTTCTATCGGCATGGCAGGTCTCCTTCGACGGCCGCCCGGGAGTTAGAGCGACGTTCAATGTGACGGCTGAATGGCTTGCCCGTCAACGGTTCCTTTCTGTGCATCTCACGTTTAGAGTGTTGCTCTAATGTGACGAGCAAGGAGGTGTCGCGGCGTGAGACTGACCCCCACCGAGCGCGACCGGCTGCTGCTGTTCGGCGCCGCCGAACTGGCCCGCGCCCGCAGGGCCCGCGGCCTGAGGCTCAACGTTCCCGAGGCCACCGCCCTGATCGCCGACACGGTGTGCGAGGCCGCCCGCGACGGCGCCCGGCTCGCCGAGGCGATCGAGCGCGCCCGCACGGTGCTCGGCCCGGACGACGTCCTGCCCGGCGTCGCGGACGTGGTCACCGAGGTGCACGTCGAGGCGGTCTTCGACGACGGCTCACGGCTCGCGGTGGTCTCCGACCCGATCGCCGGGGTCGGCCTCGCCGAGCTGGCACCGGGCGCGCTGCTGCCGGGACCGGAGCACACCGAGCCGGAGGCGGCCGTACGGCTCACGGTCACCAACACCGCGTCCGTGCCGGTCTCCGTCACCTCGCACTTCCACTTCTTCGAGGCCAACCCGCGCCTCGACTTCCCGCGCGAGCGGGCCTACGGCATGCGGCTCGCGGTGCCCGCCGGATCGTCCGTGCGGTTCGGGCCGGGGGAGAGCGCCGAGGTCGGTCTCGTACCGATCGGCGGCGAGCGGGTCGCGATCGGCTTCGCCGGCCTCGTCGACGGGCCCCTGGACGCGCCGGGGGCCAAGGAAGAGGCCCTGCGCAGGGCCGCCGCCTGCGGATATCTGGGAGCCGGCCGATGAGCATCGACCCGTACGCGTACGCAGCCACCCACGGCCCCCGGGCCGGCGACCGCGTCCGTCTCGGCGACTCCGGCCTGGTGATCCGGGTCGAGTCCGACGCGCAGCGGTACGGCGACGAGTTCCTCGCCGGTTTCGGCAAGACCGCCCGGGACGGACTGCACCTGAAGGCGGCGGCGGTTCGCGAGACCTGCGACGTGGTGATCAGCAACGTCGTCGTCATCGACGCCGTGCAGGGCATCCGCAAGGTCTCCATAGGCATCCGCGAGGGCCGTATCCAGTCCATCGGACGGGCCGGGAACCCCGACACCCTCGGCGGCGTCGACGTCGTCGTCGGCACGGGCACCACGATCGTGTCCGGCGAGGGGCTGATCGCCACCGCCGGCGCCGTCGACACCCATGTGCACCTGCTGTCGCCGCGCATCATGGAGGCCTCGCTCGCCTCCGGCGTGACCACCATCATCGGCCAGGAGTTCGGGCCGGTGTGGGGCGTGGGCGTCAACTCGCCATGGGCGCTGAGGCACGCGTTCGGCGCCTTCGACGCCTGGCCGGTCAACATCGGCTTCCTGGGCCGCGGTTCGTCCTCCCACTCCGCCCCGCTCGTGGAGGCGCTGGCCGAGGGCGGCGCCTCGGGCTTCAAGGTGCACGAGGACATGGGCGCCCACACCCGCGCCCTCGACACCGCGCTGCGGGTCGCCGAGGAGCACGACGTGCAAGTCGCGCTGCACAGCGACGGGTTGAACGAGTGCCTGTCGGTCGAGGACACCCTGCGGGTCCTGGAGGGCCGCACGATCCACGCCTTCCACATCGAGGGCTGCGGCGGCGGACACGTCCCCAACGTGCTGAAGATGGCCGGGGTCCCGAACGTCATCGGCTCCTCCACCAACCCCACCCTGCCCTTCGGCCGGGACGCGGTCGCCGAGCACTACGGCATGATCGTCTCCGTCCACGACCTCAAGACCGACCTGCCCGGCGACGCCGCCATGGCCCGTGACCGCATCCGCGCCGGGACCATGGGTGCCGAGGACGTGCTGCACGACCTGGGCGCGATCGGCATCACCTCCTCCGACGCCCAGGGCATGGGCCGGGCCGGCGAGACCGTGCGCCGCACCTTCGCCATGGCCGGGAAGATGAAGGCCCAGCTGGGCCCGGTCGACGGGGACGGCCCGGACGACGACAACGCGCGCGTCCTGCGCTACATCGCCAAGCTGACGATCAACCCGGCCATCGCGCACGGCCTCTCCCACGAGGTCGGCTCGATCGAGGCCGGCAAGCTGGCCGACATCGTGCTGTGGCGCCCCGAGTTCTTCGGCGCCAAGCCGCAACTGGTCCTCAAGTCGGGCTTCCCCGCGTACGGCGTGGTGGGCGACCCGAACGCGGCCACGGACACCTGCGAACCCCTGGTGCTGGGACCGCAGTTCGGCGCGCACGGCGCCACCCCGGCCGAGATCTCGGTCGCGTTCGTCGCCCAGGCCGCCGTGGACCAGGGCCACGACACGATGCCCACCCGGCGGCGCCGGGTCGCCGTGCGTGGCACCCGCGGTATCGGCCCCGCCGACCTGCGCCTCAACTCCCGTACCGGATCCGTCGACGTCGACCAGCGCACCGGCCTGGTCACCCTGGACGGCGACCCGGTCCGCTCGGAGCCCGCCGACTCGGTCTCCCTCAACCGCCTGTACTTCCTGTGACCTCCGTGACCCCTGCGAGGACCCCCGAGATGAACAGCCCCGCCGCCGACGGCTTCCGCATGCCCGCCGAGTGGGCGCCGCACGAGCGCACCTGGATGGCATGGCCGGGTCCCAACCCGACCTTCGACACCCCCGACGACGTCGCCGCCTCCCGCGCCGCCTGGGCGTCGGTGGCCCGTGCCGTTCGCCGCTTCGAACCGGTGACGGTGGTCTGCGGCCCCGGCCAGTCGGCCGAGGCCCGCACCCTCCTGGGCGACGGCATCGACACCGTCGAACGCGATCTGGACGACGCGTGGATGCGCGACATCGGCCCCACCTTCCTGACCAGTGACGCGGGTGGACTCGCCGCCGTCGACTGGACGTTCAACGGCTGGGGAGCCCAGGACTGGGCCCGCTGGGAGCACGACGCGAAGATCGCCTCGTATGTCTCGGACCTCGCGGGCGCGACGACGTACGCCTCCTCGCTCGTCAACGAGGGCGGCGGGATCCACGTCGACGGCGAGGGCACGGTCCTGCTGACCGAGACCGTGCAGCTCGGCCCCGAGCGCAACCCGCACTGGACCAGGGAGCAGGTCGAGGCGGAGATCCACGCCCACCTCGGCACCCGCAAGGCGATCTGGCTGCCGCGCGGCCTGACCGGCGACTACCCTCCCCCACTGCCTGAACGGCGCGGGGGGACCCCCATGGGCTACGGCACCCTCGGCCACGTCGACATCGTGGCCGCCTTCGCCCGCCCCGGTGTCGTCGTCGCCCACCACCAGCCGGACCCGGCCCACCCCGACCACGAGGTGACCAAGGAGGTCATCGGCATCCTGAAGTCGGCCACCGACGCCGGGGGCCGCCCCCTGGAGGTCGTCGAAGTCCCCGCCCCCACCGTCCTGGAGGCCGACGGGCACTGGGCCGACTACTCCTACATCAACCACTACCTCTGCAACGGCGGCGTCGTCCTGTGCGCCTTCGACGACCCGCGCGACGAGCAGGCGGCCGGCATCTTCCGCCGGCTCTTCCCCGACCGCACGGTGACCCCCGTCGACGCCCGCGCCATCTTCGCCGGCGGCGGAGGCATCCACTGCATCACTCAGCAGCAGCCGAAGCCGGTCGTCAGGTAGCAGCCGGTCGGGTACAACGTACGAGTGAACGTACTGGTCCGGGCGACCTGCGCCCGCCCCCTCACCGAGCCGCCGCGCGCCCCGCTGGCGTCCGACCCCGGGGACACGCCGTGAGCACCACCCCGGCGCCCCGTCGGCGTACCCCCGCGCCGCCCCGTGAGGACGTCCTCGCCGCCGCCATGGAGATGATCGCCGAGCGCGGTCTGGAGCAGCTCACCATGGCGGCGCTCGGGCGCGAGGTCCAGATGAGCAGCGGCCACCTGCTCTACTACTTCCGCTCCAAGGACGAGCTGCTGCTCCAGACCCTGGAGTGGAGCGAGAGCCGGCTCGGGGCCGAGCGCGGGCGGCTGCTGACCCGTGCCGCCCCGGTCCGTGAACGCCTCGACGCCTACGTCGACCTGTATGTGCCGGACGGTCACCGCGACCCCCACTGGACGCTGTGGCTGGAGGTCTGGAACCGCTCGCTGAACGCCGGCGAGGACGCCCGCGACCGGCAGGCCGCCATCGAGGGCGCCTGGCACCGGGACCTGGCCGCGCTGGTCGCCGAAGGTGTCTCGCGCGGCGAGTTCCGGCCGGTCGACGCGGACCGCTTCGCCGCCCGGCTGCGCGCCCTCCTCGACGGCTTCTCCATCCACGTCGCGATCGGGCTGCGCGGCACCGACCGGTCCCAAGTCATGCGCCATGTGAGGGAGTTCCTCGACGACGCGCTGAACCCGGCCGGGCTCGCGGACGCCTGATCAACCGCCGGGGTTGTACGTAAACCGGCGCATTGCCGCGTACCGGCCGGTGCGTTTGAATCCGGGGAGTCCTCGGCGCGGGACCGGGGGAGGACCGGTTCGGGGGAACCATGGCCATGACCGCACACGTCCGCGCAGTCCTCGGCGCCGCGTCGGCGGCGGCACTGCTGCTCGCGCTCGGCCCGGCCGCCGTCGCCGCCCCTCCGCCGCGCGTCGAGCGGATCAGCACCGCCATCGACGGGAGCGAGCTGACCGCGGCGTCGGGCGGCGGCGTCATCAGCGGCGACGGCCGGTACGCCGTCTTCACCTCGGCGGACCCCGAGGGCGGTTACGACACCCGCCTGTACCTCAAGGACCTGCGCACCGGCAGGCTCGCCCAGGTCCCGGAGGACCTGCTCTACACCACGGGGCCGATGCTCAGCGGCGACGGCCGCCGTCTCGCCTACTCCAACGGCAACCGGTACCCCAAGCCGTACGTGTACGACCGCGTCACGGGCCGCACGGAGGTGGTGTGGCCCCAGGAGCCGCCGCAGGACACCTCCTACGAACTGGGCACCGCCGCCGCGATCAGCGCCGACGGCCGGCACGTGGCGTACACCCTCGGCAACCGCCACGGAGACGACTACGCGCGCGTGCTCCTCGTCCGCGACCTGCACACCGGCACCGACCGGCGGATATCACCGCTGCCGGCCGAGGGCATGATCCTCAACGCCTGGCTCGGCGCCGACGGCCGCACGGTCGCCTACAGCGTGGCGGCCCGCACGAACCAGGGCACCGAGGGGCGGATCCACGTCGTCCGCGACGGACGCGAGTCCGACATCGGCAGCGGATTCTCGGCCACGCTCGTCCGGCTCTCCGACGACGGCCGCCGCGCCCTGTTCAACGCCACGGCGGCCGACTGGACGACCTCCGCGTACGTCGAGGACCTGCGCACCGGACGCGTCCGGCAGGTGGCCGGCACCGGGGCGGTCGCGGCCGACGGGTCGCTGCGGCACGTGCTGCTGTCCGGCGACGGCGGACTCGACCTGCTCACCCTGCCGTCCGGCAGGCGGCAGCAGGTGGCCCCGGCCGGCGCCACCGCCCTTCCCCGCGCGGTGGACCGCACGGGCCACACCGTCGTCTTCTCCTCCGCGGCCGCCGACCTGGTGCCGCACGACACCAACGGCGTCCAGGACGTCTTCCTACGACGCCTGAACTGACGTGCACCACATGCCCGACGCACCCGACGAAGTGCCGGAGGCCGAGAAGGCGTCCAGGGTGACGCCCGCATCCTGAGACGCGAGGTCCGCGGGTGACGGGATTGTGCCAGACTGCCCCCGTGCTCTCGTTCGCCATGATTATTGGCAGCAGGCGCGCCGGTCCGCAGTGACCGCCACGTACGACCAGGTACGGGCGGCCATCGTCGTCCTCGACCCGCGCGCAGACCTCTCGCACCCGCGAGGGGTCTTTCGTTTTCCCGGCCCACCCGCAGCCGGGACCGCCGCGCGAGGGACTATTGGGGGAACGGTGGAGCCGGTCATTGACGGCAAGACCGAGATTGCAAACAGGAGCCTTGAGACCATGACCGCAACCAGCCAGCTCGACGATTCGTTCCACGTCTTCGACACCACCCTGCGCGACGGCGCCCAGCGTGAGGGGATCAACCTCACGGTCGCCGACAAGCTGGCCATCGCTCGGCACCTGGACGACTTCGGCGTGGGCTTCATCGAGGGTGGCTGGCCCGGCGCGAACCCGCGGGACACCGAGTTCTTCGCCCGCGCCAAGGAGGAGATCGACTTCCGGCACGCCCAGCTCGTCGCCTTCGGGGCGACCCGCAGGGCCGGTGCCAAGGCGGCGGACGACCCCCAGGTCAGGGCGCTGCTGGAGTCCGGCGCCGAGGTGATCACCCTGGTCGCCAAGTCGCACGACCGGCATGTGGAGCTGGCGCTGCGCACCACGCTGGAGGAGAACCTGGAGATGGTCCGCGACACCGTCTCCCACCTGCGCGCCGAGGGCCGCCGGGTCTTCGTCGACTGCGAGCACTTCTTCGACGGCTACCGCGCCAACCCCCAGTACGCCAAGGCCGTCGTCCGCGCCGCCGCGGAGGCCGGCGCGGACGTGGTGATCCTCTGCGACACCAACGGCGGCATGCTGCCCGCCCAGGTCCAGGCGGTCGTCTCCACCGTCCTCGCGGACACCGGTGCCCGCCTCGGCATCCACGCCCAGGACGACACCGGCTGCGCGGTCGCCAACACCCTCGCGGCCGTCGACGCCGGCGCCACCCACGTGCAGTGCACGGCCAACGGCTACGGCGAACGGGTCGGCAACGCCAACCTCTTCCCGGTGGTCGCGGCCCTGGAGCTGAAGTACGGCAAGCGGGTGCTGCCCGAGGACCGGCTGCGCGAGATGACCCGCATCTCGCACGCCATCGCCGAGGTCGTCAACCTCACGCCGTCCACCCACCAGCCCTATGTGGGTGTTTCCGCCTTCGCCCACAAGGCGGGCCTGCACGCCTCCGCCATCAAGGTCGACCCGGACCTGTACCAGCACATCGACCCCGAGCAGGTCGGCAACACCATGCGCATGCTGGTCTCCGACATGGCGGGCCGCGCCTCCATCGAGCTCAAGGGCAAGGAACTCGGCATCGACCTCGGCGGCGACCGCGAACTGGTCGGCCGGGTGGTCGAGCGGGTCAAGGAGCGCGAGCTCATGGGCTATACCTACGAGGCGGCCGACGCGAGCTTCGAACTGCTGCTGCGCGCCGAGGCGGAGGGCAGGCCGCTGTCGTACTTCGACGTGGAGTCCTGGCGGGCGATCGTCGAGGACCGCCCCGACGGCACCCACGCCAACGAGGCCACCGTGAAGCTGTGGGCCAAGAGCGAGCGCATCGTCGCCACCGCCGAGGGCAACGGCCCGGTCAACGCCCTCGACCGCGCACTGCGGGTGGCCCTGGAGAAGATCTACCCCGAGCTGGCCTCCCTCGGCCTGGTCGACTACAAGGTCCGCATCCTGGAGGGCAAGCACGGCACCTCCTCCACCACCCGCGTCCTGATCTCCACCTCGGACGGCCGGGGCGAGTGGTCCACGGTGGGCGTGGCCGAAAATGTGATCGCGGCCTCCTGGCAGGCCCTGGAGGACGCGTACACCTACGGCCTGCTGCGCGCCGGCGTGGAACCGGTGAAGTAGCCGGTCCGCCCCCGGGCCGCCGTCCGCCGCACGCGACGGCACAGCGGAGACATGGACGCGGACGACATCCGCTCTCCGGACCGGGCTCTCCGGACGGCCGCTCTCCGGCGAGCGGACAGGTGACGCCCGGTCCGCACGGCCTGGGACCTGGACCGGGTCCGGCGCATCCGCGTCGGCGCTCCGTGGAACGGCCGGGCGGGCCGCCGTCCAAGGGCGCTCGTGGGAAGCTCGGCGCCCGGTCCCGGGACCGCGGGGGAACCCGCCGGGCGTCGGCCGGTCCGTGCGGTGACCGGCGCGACCGTGTCAGGGAGCGCGCCAGATGTTGTCGAAGGCCGCGTTCTCGATGCGCCGCCGCTGCCGCACGGCCTCCAGCTCCGTCACCGCGTTGTTGACGGTGGCCAGCACGGTGACCAGGGCGTCGTCGTCCGGCGCGATGAGCGGGGCGCCCGGCTCCGCCTCGATGCCCACGGCGGCCGCGAGCCCGGCGATGACCGGGTCGCGGGAGGCCCAGCGCTCGGCCGCCGCGCGCCGCGCCGGAGTGTCGGCGGGCGTCTTCCGGTCGCCGCGCGCGGGCATCCAGCGGTGCCGCCGACCGGTGAGCTGCCCCTCCGCGTCCAGGGCGTCGATGTAGGCCACGGCCAGGCCCTCGCCGCGGCGCCACAGCCAGTCCTCGACGGACTCGTGCGGCGACTCCTTCAGTGACGCCGCCGCACGGTCCAGCAGGCGGTCCCCGGTGTCCCGCCGGGGGAGCGGCACGATGCGGTCGCCGTCCAGTCCGGCGGCCCCGGCGGCGAGCAGGTCGACCAGTTCGGCGCCCGCCAGCGCGAGCGACAGGTCGCCCTGCTCGACGGGACGCTCGGACGGCACGTCCATGCTGATCAGCAACAGGTCCCGGGGTGTGGTCATGCCGGCGCTCCTGGTCGGGGTGGTCATGTCGGGCACGGGAACACCCCCGACCATACGTCCGCGAGGAGCCGCCGGCCCGGTGCCGCGACCGGTGTCCTGCCGCGCGGCCGGTGTCCGGCCGGCCGGAGGGGAATCCGGCCGGCCGGCCGGCGCTACTGCAACCGCCACTTCTGGTTGGCCGCGCCGGTGCACGACCAGATCTGCGCACGGGCGCCGTTGGCCGAGGAGTTGTCGGTCACGTCCAGGCACTTGTCGGCGGCGAGGTTCACCACGTCACCGGTCGAGGCGTTGTACGACCACTGCTGGGCCCCGCTGCCGTTGCAGTCGTAGAGCTGCACCTTCGCCCCGTTGGCGGTCGACGCCGACGTCACGTCCAGGCACTTGCCCAGCGCCCGCACCGACCCGTCCGGCTGGACCGTCCACTGCTGGGCCGCGCTGGAGTTGCAGTCGTAGAGCTGGACCGCCGTGCCGTTCGCCGACGAACCGCCCGCCACGTCCAGGCACTTGCCCGCGAGCCCGACGAACGCGCCCGATTTGCTCCCGCCGCCCGACTGCGTCCCGGACCAGGTGAAGGTCGCCGAGGTCCGGCCCGGCAGCGAGTAGGTGGCGTGCTGCGAGCCCCAGTTGACCGTGACGGTCTTCGCGGTGGTGGAGTCGTTGTAGGCGATCAGGGCCTTGCCGCCGTCCGGGTTGCGCCAGGCCACGTTCGGCACCGCCGAGGAGGCGGTGGACGCGATCCGCTGCGCACCCGGCCGTACGAACTTCGTCAGGTGCCCCATGTCGTAGTACTCGACCGTGTAGTCGACCTGCCCCGACCGGCCATCGCCGTTGTGCACGGTGATCAGCCCGGTGCAGGTGCCGCAACCGCCGTTGTGCGGACCCATGCTCTGGTCCACCGCCAGCGACCACTTGGTCACCGACTTCGCCCAGTTCCGGGTGTAGTCCACGATGTTGAGCATGTCCTCGCGTTGCTGGTGCCCGATCCAGGTGCCGCCCGAGTGCTCGGTGGCGAAGGCGTCCAGCTGCGGATAGCGGTTGTGCACGGTGGTCTGCTGGGCGACGTCACCGCCGTAGCCGTGCCAGGCGATGCCGCCGAAGTTCGGATGCGCGCGGACGGCCGCGTCGTCCACCGTCTGGGCGGCGTAGGAGTCGTAGGTGTCCCAGTTCCAGTCGTGCGCCAGCACCTTGGTGGACAGGCCCGCGGCCTGGAGCTTGGGCAGCAGCTCGCTCTTGGTGAAGTAGGCGAGCCCGCTGGCGTTCCAGCTCATCGAGGGGTAGCCGGAGCAGCAGGTGGGCTCGTTCTGCGCGGTCACGTAGGACACCGGGACGCCCTGGTCCCGGTAGGCCTGGAGGTACTTCACGAAGTACGTGGCGTACGCCCCGTAGTCCTCCGCCTTCAGCCAGCCGCCGTTGAGCTGCCCGCTGTCCTTCATCCAGGCGGGCGCGGTCCAGGGCGAGGCCATCACCGTGAGCGCCGGGTTGAGCTGGAGCGCCTGCCGGGTCAGCGGCACCACGTCGGCCAGATCGTGGGCGATGGAGAACTTCGCGAGCGACGGGTCGCTCTGCCCGGCCGGCACGTCGTCGTAGGTGTAGCCGTTGCGGGCCAGGTCGGAGGCGCCCATCGGGTTGCGCAGGAAGGAGAGTCCGATCCCGTCGGTGGGGGAGAACAGCTTCCGCATGGTCGCGTCCCGGGTCGACTGCGACAGCGCGCCGCTGCTGTTCATCAGCCAGGCGGCGGTGTCGGTGAAGGAGGCGCCGCCGCCGGTGAAGGTCTGGTAGCGGGTGTTCTCGTCGACGGTGATGTTCTCACCGCCGCCTCCGGTGCCGGACTGGAAGGCGAACGGCGTCTGCGGTTCGAGGCCGCGTACCACGTGCCGCCCGCCGGAGTCGTCGGTCGTGGTGAGCCAGGCGGTGACGGGCTCACCCGCCGCGTGCGCGGCCGGGGCGCCCAGGGCCGTCAGGCCCGCCGTGGACAGCAGTCCGGCGAGCAGCAGCCGCAGCCCGCGGCCGCGTCTGTCGAGAAAGGGATGCATCGGGGTGCCGCCCTTCGTGAGGTGGGGGATGGGGCGTGCGAGCGGTGAGTAAATGACGGCTTCGGGGCCGAGTCAAGAGGGTGCGCGTTCAGGAGCCGAAGCGACAACCTCCTTGATCCGGCCGTGAGTTGGCAATCCCCTCAGTCCGGCGTGAAGTCTTGACGGCAGTGGCCGGACGCTAGTTCACTCAAGCCGTGATCTAAGTCGTGAGTGAATCATGAGCCTGGGGAAGTCCCAGAGCCGAGGGAAGGTCCGTCCATGCGAAGAACCGCCCTGCTCGTCTCCGCCGGCCTGCTCGCCGCGCTGATCCCGCTGACGTCGGCACACGCGGCCGGCGACCCGGGGCCCGCCCCCGTGTCCGTCGACCGCTTCGAGGGCGAGGTGCCCTTCGCCGCCCAGCCCGCCGAGGGCATCTTCACCTGGGGCGGCGACAGCGACGATCCGCCCACGTTGCGGTTCGCCGACCGCGCCGACGCGCCCGAGGGCGCCAAGGTCCTCTCCGGCACGTACGACATCAGCGGCTACGGCGGCTTCACCCACGACTTCGCGGCCGCCCTGCCGGCCCACGACTGGTCCGCCCACCAGGGCATCCGGTTCTGGTGGGAGGGCCAGAACAACGGCAGGAAGATCGCCTTCGAGATCAAGGACGGCGGTGCGCACGGCGAGGCGTCCGAGCTGTGGACGACATCCTTCACCGACGACTTCACCGGCTGGAAGCAGATCGAGCTGCCCTTCGGCGACTTCACCTATCGCACGGACTACCAGCCGGTCGGCGGGATCGACCACGTCCTCGGCCTCACCGGGATGTGGGGCTACGCCGTCACCCTGCCGACCGGCGTCAAGGGCCGGTTCGCCATGGACGACGTGCAGTTGTACGGCAGGGCCGACCAGTCGGCGCGCGCCTCCGTCACCACCGACGCGCCGGTCTACCCGGTCACCGCGGGCGGCACGGCGGCCGTGAAGGTCACCGTCGCCACCACCGGCGCCGCCCCGCTCGACGAGCCGGTGACGGTCGCCTACCGCACCGGCACCGGCACCGCCGAGTCCGGCAAGGACTACACCCCGGTCTCCGGCACCCTCACCTTCCCCGCGGGCACCGCCTCCGGCACCTCCCGCACCCTCAAGGTCACCACCGTCAAGGCCAAGGCCGCGAAGGCCGCCGGGACGATCCCGCTCCAGCTCACCGTCACCGGCGCCAAGGCCCCCGCCGAGGCCCCGCAGATCGTCGTCGACGCGCACGGGCTGCCGTACCTCGACAGCAAGCTGCCGGTGCGCAAGCGGGTCGCGGACCTGGTCGCCAGGATGTCCCTGGAGGAGAAGGCCGGGCAGATGACCCAGGCCGAGCGCGGGGCGATGACCGCGCCGGGCGACATCGCCGCCTACGACCTCGGCTCCCTGCTGTCCGGCGGCGGCTCGACCCCGACGCCCAACACGCCGCAGGCCTGGGCGAAGATGATCGACGACTTCCAGCTGCGCACCCGGGCCACCCGCTTCCAGATCCCGCTGATCTACGGCGTGGACGCGGTGCACGGCCACAACAACCTGGCCGGTGCCACGGTCATGCCGCACAACATCGGCATCGGCGCCGCCCGCGACCCGCGGCTGGCCGAGAAGACCGGCGCGGTGACGGCGAGCGAGGTCCGCGCCACCGGCATCCAGTGGGACTTCGCGCCCTGCCTGTGCGTCACCCGCGACGAACGCTGGGGCCGCTCCTACGAGTCCTTCGGCGAGGACCCGGCCCTGGTGGACTCCATGGAGACCGTCATCCAGGGCCTTCAGGGACGCGCGGACGGGCGTGACCTGAGCCGCGGCGACAAGGTGCTGGCCACCGCCAAGCACTTCGTCGGCGACGGCGGCACCCTGTACGGCTCCTCCACCACCGGCAGCTACCCGATCGACCAGGGCGTCACCAGGGTCACCCGGCAGCAGCTGGAGGACATCCACCTGGCGCCGTACCGGACGGCCGTGGCCCGGGGCATCGGCTCGGTCATGCCCTCGTACTCCTCGCTGGACATCGTCGGCGACGGTCAGGGCCCGGTGAAGATGCACGCCCGCGGCGACATGATCAACGGCGTGCTCAAGGACCGCATGGGCTTCGACGGCTTCGTCATCAGCGACTGGGCCGCCATCGACCAGCTCCCCGGCAACGCCGCCGCGCAGGTCCGCACGTCGGTCAACGCCGGCCTGGACATGATCATGGTGCCGTACGCGTACCAGGACTTCCGGGCGAACCTGATCGCCGAGGTGAAGGCGGGCCGGATCAGCGTCGAGCGGATCGACGACGCGGTCTCCCGGATCCTCACCAAGAAGTTCGAACTGGGGCTGTTCGAGCACCCCTGGGCCGACACCTCCGGCGCCTCCCGAATCGGCTCCGCCGACCACCGCGCCGTCGCCCGGCAGGCCGCCGCCGAGTCCCAGGTGCTGCTGAAGAACAAGGGCGGCCTGCTGCCGCTGAAGAAGAAGGCCAAGGTCTACGTGGCCGGGTCCAACGCCGACGACCTCGGCAACCAGACCGGCGGCTGGACCATCACCTGGCAGGGCGAGTCCGGCACCCACACCCAGGGCACGACGATCCTCCAGGCCGTGCGCAGGGCGGGCGGGAACGTCACCTACTCCAAGGACGCCTCGGCGCCCACGTCCGGTCACGACGTCGGGGTGGTCGTCGTCGGCGAGACCCCGTACGCCGAGGGCGTGGGCGACGTCGGCAACGGCCACGACCTCCAGCTCCCGGCCGCCGACCGGGCCGCCGTGGACAAGGTGTGCGCGGCCATGAAGTGCGTGGTGCTGGTCGTCTCCGGGCGCCCGCAGCTCATCGGCGACCGGCTCGGGAAGATCGACGCCCTCGTCGCCTCCTGGCTGCCGGGAACCGAGGGCGACGGCGTGGCCGACGTGCTCTACGGCACCCGGCCCTTCACCGGGCAGCTCCCGGTGACCTGGCCGAAGTCGCAGGAGCAGCTCCCGATCAACGTGGGCGACACGGCGTACGACCCGCAGTTCCCGTACGGCTGGGGCCTGACCACGCTCGGCGGTGTCCCGGCGGGCGGCACGGCGACGCTCAAGGCGCTGGGCCTGGCGGCGCGGGCGGCCGAACGGGTCGGCGCCGACACGGTGGGCCGCGAGCTGGTCACCAAGGCCCGGTTGATCGTCCAGCAGAAGGCGGACGGGCGGATGAGCGCGGCGGTGGCGAAGCCCTTCGCCGACGCGGATCACCTGCTGCTGACGGGACGGTACGGAGCGGCGGTGGATCAGCTCACGAAGGCCTACTCGGCAGCGTGAGCCGAAAACAGGGGGCGTCTCGCGCGGGTGCGCGGGACGCCCTCTTCCTCTTCCCAGAGAGACCGGTTTGTCCTTATTCCGGTAACTTCGAAGCATGAAGGCCGTCGCCCCGACCCGAGCCCTTCTCCGCCCCCTCCTCGCCCTCGGGGCCGCCGTCGTGGTCGCGGCCCCGACCTCCGCCGTGGCAGAGGTCACCACGGGTGCGAGGACGGTGCCGCCCGCTGCCGCCGGGCCCATGGCGGCCCCGGTCGTGAACGTCCGGCCCGACGCGGGCGGCGTGCCGCGGGTCGCGGCGGTGACCAGTGTCTCCACGATCGCCCGGGCGCTTCGCAGGAGTCCGGTCTATGTCGATCCGGCCGCGTCCGCACAGCTCTCGCGCGCCGACGCCGCCGCGCTCACCCGGCGGATCAAGGACGCCGGGAAGCCCCTGTTCATCGCCGTACTGCCGGCGGACTACCCGACACGGAACCTGTTCACCGAGCTGCGCACGGCCACCGGCGTCACCGGTGCCTACGCCGTCCGCCTCGGGGACAGGTTCGACGCCCGCGCGGACTCCTCGGTGCTGCCGCGCACCGCCGTGGGCAACCTGGTCACCAGCGTCCAGGGCGAGAGCGCCAGGACCCAGCTCACCGACTTCACCGACCGGGCCCTGACCGGCATGCGCGGCTCGGCGCCCTCCACCTGGGGTGACACCGGGCACCGCGGCACGGTCCCGAACACGGCGCTGATCACCGCCGCAGCGGTCCTGGTGGCGGGCGGCGTGGGAGCGTACGCCCTGGCCAGGCGCGGCAGGAGCCGTCGGGAGGCGGAGCAGCGGGCCGCGCTGGAGAAGCTGCGGGTCGTCGTCGACGAGGACATCACCGCCTTCGGCGAGGAACTGGACCGCCTCGACTTCCATCCGGCGGAGACCGGCGCGGACGACGCCATGCGCGCCGACTACGAGCGCGCGCTGGACGCCTACGAACAGGCCAAGCAGAACATGGCCGCCGCCCGCAGGCCCGAGGACGTGCGTGCGGTGACCCAGGCCCTGGAGGACGGGCGGTTCTCGCTCGCCCAGCTCGCCGCGCGCCGCGAGGGCCGTCCGCTGCCCGAGCGCCGTCCGCCCTGCTTCTTCGACCCGCGCCACGGCCCGTCGGTCACCGACGCCGCCTGGACGCCGCCGGGCGGGTCACCCCGTGAGGTCCCGGTGTGCGCGGCCGACCAGGCGCGCCTGGCCGACGGGCGCGACCCGCGTGTGCGCGAGGTCGACACCGACCGGGGCCGCCGTCCCTACTGGGACGCCGGTCCCGCGTACGGCCCCTGGGCGGGCGGCTACTTCGGCGGCGGCCTCCTGCCCGGCCTCCTGGTCGGCACGCTGCTCGGCAGCGTGATGGCCACCCCGTCGTACGCGGCCGACTACGGCACCGGCTACGGCGACTTCGGCGCGTACGGCGGTTACCAGGGCGGCGACCTGTCGGGCGCGGACTTCGACCCCGGTGACTTCAGCGGCGGCTTCGGCGACGGCGGGGGAGGCGACTTCGGCGGCGGAGGCGACTTCGGTGGGGGAGGCGGCGACTTCGGGGGCGGGTTCTGAGCGGGCTCAGGCGTTCTTGACGGCCGAGATGTCGAAGCTCAGCTTGATCTTGTCGGACACCAGGACACCGCCGGTCTCCAGGGCCGCGTTCCAGGTCAGGCCCCACTCCGAGCGCAGGATCTCGGCCTTGCCCTCGAAACCGACGCGCTCGTTGCCGAACGGGTCCTTCGCGGCGCCGTTGAACTCGAGGTCGATGGTGAGCGGCTTGGTGACACCGAGGATGGTCAGGTCACCGGTGATGCGGTAGTCGTCGCCGCCCAGGGCCTCCGCCTTGGTGGAGCGGAAGGTCATCTGCGGGAACTCCTCGGTCTTGAAGAAGTCCGCGCTCTTCAGGTGGCCGTCGCGGTCCGCGGAGCCCGTGTCGATGCTGTCCATCGTGACGTCGATGGAGGCGGTCGAGCCGGCCGGGTCGGTGCCGTCCAGGTGCAGCGCGCCGGTGAAGTCGTTGAACTTGCCCTTGACGTTCGTGACCATGGCGTGCCGCGCGACGAAGCCGAGCGTGGTGTGCGACGGGTCGATCGTGTACTCGCCGGTGAGCGCGGCCAGGTCCGGGTTCACGGCGGCGGGGGCGGCGGCGGTGGTGGCGGCGGCGTCGTTCTTGCGGCCGAAGATGCCCATGAGGTGCTCCTTGAGGACGGTGGGTCGCTCGGCGCGGAGGGAGGAGAGCGCCGAGTAAGTTGAAGATTCAACGAGGTGAACGGTTACGACCGTAGACCTATTCCGTTCGACTTTCAACATCATCCGGTACGTGTTCACGGAATGGCGCACAGTAATCGCTCACGCCCTCTGGCGGACGCGCGTAGACCTCGGGCACTATCTCCCTGCACCACCTGCACAGCCGCCCCACAGGACGCACGGCCGACAGCAGGAAGGTTCCCCCTATGAAGACCACGAAGGTCAGCAAGCTCACCAAGGCCCGCGCGGCGGTCACCGCCCTCGCCCTCGTCGTCGCCCCCGGTGTCGCGGTCATCGGCACGGCCACCGAGGCCTCCGCCGCCACCAAGATCAGCCACGCCACCGCGACCCAGATGTTCCGCGACGTGGGCATCACCTGGTCCTCCTCCGGCAACTGCTCCGACCGCAACGTCTCCACCTGCACGTCCTTCGACCAGCTCAACCTGGACACCGCGAAGGGGGCGCAGACCCTCAAGAAGGCCAGTGGCTGCGCGCTCAACATCACCGGCGGCACCGAGACCGGCCATGCCTCCGGCACCTACTCCCACTGGAACGGCTACAAGCTCGACTACGGCAAGAACACCTGCGTGACCAACTACATCAAGAACTACTTCGCCTACATCGGCCTGCGCGGCGACGGCGCCCCCCAGTACCAGTCGGGCTCCGGCAACATCTACGCCGACGAGGGCAACCACTGGGACGTCCTGTACTACAACTGCGGCGGCTGCTGACCCGGCGCCGCCGTGCCCCGGACGGCGGCTAGGCTCTGCGTGGGCCGCCGCCGTCCGGGTCTGCGCGTCACTCCAGTGAGGGCATGTGCCCCATCCGAATGTGAGCAGGCTCGCACGCCCTGACTTTGTGGCAACTCCACAACGCGGAAGCCCTCTGAGCAGTTGGAAGGGCTGCAAGCCGCCAAGGTTCTGTTCAGTGGCACCAGGAAAACGGGTCGGAGACTGTACGGAGTCAACGGCCCGCTTTCCCAGGTGTCCTTCGTAAGGTCGCTACATGACCGTTTTGGAAGAGACGACGGGTGAGCCGGCGGACGCGCGCGGCCGGGTCGCCGAACTGCACGGGATCCGTGCGCAGGCGGTGGCGGGCCCCAGCGAGAAGGCGACCGCGGCACAGCACGCCAAGGGCAAGCTGACCGCGCGGGAGCGGATCGAACTGCTCCTGGACCCGGGCTCCTTCCAGGAGGTCGAGCAGCTGCGCCGGCACCGGGCGAGCGGATTCGGCCTGGAGGCCAAGAAGCCGTACACCGACGGTGTCATCACCGGCTGGGGCACGGTGGAGGGCCGGACGGTCTTCGTCTACGCCCATGACTTCCGCATCTTCGGCGGCGCGCTGGGCGAGGCCCACGCCACGAAGATCCACAAGATCATGGACATGGCCATCGCGGCCGGTGCCCCGCTGGTCTCCCTCAACGACGGCGCCGGCGCCCGGATCCAGGAGGGCGTCTCCGCCCTCGCCGGCTACGGCGGCATCTTCCAGCGCAACACCAAGGCCTCCGGGGTCATCCCGCAGATCAGCGTGATGCTGGGCCCGTGCGCCGGCGGCGCCGCCTACAGCCCGGCGCTCACGGACTTCGTGTTCATGGTCCGCGAGACCTCGCAGATGTTCATCACCGGCCCGGACGTCGTCAAGGCGGTCACCGGCGAGGAGATCACCCAGAACGGCCTCGGCGGCGCGGACGTGCACGCCGAGACCTCCGGTGTGTGCCACTTCGCCTACGACGACGAGGAGACGTGCATCGCCGAGGTGCGCTACCTCCTGTCCCTGCTCCCGCAGAACAACCGGGAGAACCCGCCGCGGGTGGAGTCGACCGACTCGGTCGACCGCCGCTCCGACGTCCTGCTCGACCTGGTCCCGGCCGACGGCAACCGGCCGTACGACATGACCAAGGTCATCGAGGAGATCGTCGACGACGGCGAGTACCTGGAGGTCCACGAGCGCTGGGCGCGCAACATCATCTGCGCGATGGCCCGCCTCGACGGCCAGGTCGTCGGCATCATCGCCAACCAGCCGCAGGTCCTGGCCGGTGTCCTGGACATCGAGGCCAGCGAGAAGGCCGCCCGCTTCGTGCAGATGTGCGACGCCTTCAACATCCCGATCGTCACTCTTCTGGACGTACCCGGCTTCCTGCCCGGCGTCGACCAGGAGCACGGTGGAATCATCCGGCACGGCGCCAAGCTCCTCTACGCCTACTGCAACGCCACCGTGCCGAGGATCTCCCTGATCCTGCGCAAGGCGTACGGAGGTGCCTACATCGTCATGGACAGCCAGTCGATCGGCGCCGACCTCACCTACGCCTGGCCGACGAACGAGATCGCCGTGATGGGCGCCGAGGGCGCGGCCAACGTCATCTTCCGCCGTCAGATCGCCGGGGCCGAGGACCCCGAGGCCATGCGGCAGAAGATGGTCAAGGAGTACAAGGCCGAGCTGATGCACCCCTACTACGCGGCCGAGCGCGGCCTGGTCGACGACGTCATCGACCCGGCGGAAACCCGCGAGGTCCTGGCCAAGTCCCTGGCGATGCTGCACTCCAAGCACGCCGACCTGCCCTCCCGCAAGCACGGCAACCCCCCGCAGTAACCCAGCGGACGTGCCGCGGCCATCCCGCGGACCCCTCAGCCACGGAGACTGACACCCATGGACAACGTTGACATCCGCGTCGAGAAGGGCCATGCCGAGCCCGAGGAAGTGGCCGCCATCACGGCCCTCCTCCTGGCCCGGGCCGCGGCCCGCCCCGCCGACACGACCCCGGCCCACCGCGGTCGCCCCAAGGCCGGCTGGCGCCGCCTGGAGCGCGAGAACGGCTTCCGCGCCCCGCACAGCTGGCACGGCTAGACCGGCCGCCGGCCCAGCCGGCCGCGCATGACGAAAGAGGGCCCCTCCACCTGGAGGGGCCCTCTTCCGTTTCCGTCGTCCTCGCGCCCGCCGGGCACAAAAGCAGGCGGCCCTTCCCTTGCGGGAGGGCCGCCTGCTCGTTCGTCCCGAGTGTCGCCGAGTGCTACCGCAGCCGGGCCATGAGGGCGTGTTCCACCAGGGTGATGAGGGTGGATTTGGCGTCGGCGCGGTGGCGTGCGTCGGTGATGATGATCGGTGCGTCGGGGCCGATCTGGAGGGCTTCGCGGACTTCGTCGGGGTTGTAGGGCTGCTGGCCGTCGAAGCCGTTGAGGGCGATGACGAAGGGCAGTCCGCTGTTCTCGAAGTAGTCGACGGCGGGGAAGCAGTCGGCGAGCCTGCGGGTGTCGACGAGGACGACGGCGCCGATGGCGCCGCGGACGAGGTCGTCCCACATGAACCAGAAGCGGTCCTGGCCGGGGGTGCCGAACAGGTAGAGGATCAGGTCCTGGTCGAGCGTGATGCGGCCGAAGTCCATGGCCACCGTGGTGGTGGTCTTGTCCCCGGTGTGGGTGAGGTCGTCGATGCCCGCCGAAGCGGACGTCATGACGGCCTCCGTGCGCAGCGGGTTGATCTCCGAGACGGCGCCGACGAACGTGGTTTTGCCCACGCCGAAGCCGCCCGCCACCACGATCTTCGCGGAGGTGGTGGAGCGGGAAGGACCGCCGCTAGAGCTTGCGAAGTCCACTGAGCACCCTTTCGAGCAGTGTCACGTCTGGCTGGCCACCGGCGTTCTCGTCGCCGCCGGGCTGATGGATGGCGACCAGGCCCGCCTCCGCCAAGTCGGCGACGAGGATCCTGGCCACGCCGAGAGGGATCGAAAGCAGGGCCGAGACCTCGGCCACCGATTTGATCTCGCGGCACAAATGGCAGATCCGCTGATGTTCGGGCAACTGGCCCTGCATCTGGTGCGGCTGCGCGGTGGTGTGCACCAGCGCCTCTATGGCGAGCTGGTACCGCGGCCTGGTGCGGCCGCCCGTCATGGCGTACGGGCGCACCAGGGGGTTGTTCGACGCCCCCGCGGGCGCCGGTTCAGGGGTGCGTGGCTGCGGCTGCACCGGCTGGATACGCGGCGCGGGCGGCTGGTCGTACGGAGACGGACCGGGACCCTGCGGCGTGTATGGCTGCCGGTGGTGGGGGGTGGAGGGAAAACCGTACCGGTTCGCCGAACCGTCGCCCGCGCCCTGTGCGGGGCCGTACGACCAGTTGCCCGAAGACGAACCGCCTGGGAGTGTTGCCACGTTCTCTCCTCCTCCGACTGTGCCGGGCCCCCACGGGGTGGGAGCCGCGTCCCGAAACCTTACGGCCCCGGGACGCCAAAAAGCACCGTCTGTCTGTTAGTTGAGAAGGCTCCCCTGGAGTTCCGCCCGGAGGTCCGGCGTCAGGACCGTGCCCGCGCGGTCCACCAGAAGGGCCATCTCGTACCCGATGAGACCGATGTCCGCATCCGGGTGCGCGAGAACCGCGAGCGAAGAACCGTCGGAGATGGACATGATGAACATGAATCCCCGCTCCATCTCCACAACCGTCTGGTTCACGCTGCCGCCCTCGAAGATGCGCGAGGCACCGGCGGTCAGCGAGGTCAGACCGGAGGCGACAGCCGCGAGCTGGTCGGCGCGGTCGCGGGGGAACCCTTCGGACATCGCCAGAAGGAGTCCGTCGGCGGAGACCACCACGGTGTGGGACACCCCAGGGGTGTTGTCCACGAAGTTGGTGATCAACCAGTTCAGGTTCTGTGCCGCCTGGCTCATCGGGCTCACACTAACGCTCCTGGTTGTAGGTGCTGTCAGGACCACTGTGTTCATTTCTTGTGGCCTGACCGTTCTTGTCAATTCCTGCACTGCGTCCTCGTTGGACGCCCTGGCGCAGGTTGCTCAGCCTGCCCCGGATGTCCTCGGGGGCGCGGGAGACCTGTGGGCCTCCCTGCGGGGTTGATTCCGCGGTGCCCTCGACCAGGTTGGCCTTGGGCACGCGCCGTGGCAGTCCGGAGGAGGTCACCCCGCCTGCCTTGGGCTTGCGAACCTGCGAGGCCTGCTGCCAGCGTTTGTCGTTCGCTGAATGCCAGCCGTCACCGTTGCCCGCCGGAGTACCGTTCGGAGCTTCCTGGTTCACGGGCCCCGCGCCGTTCGAACCGTTCGCGACGGTTCCGCGGCGCGGCAGCCCGGCGTCGGTCAGGTCGTGGGCGGCGGAAGGGGCCGGTCCCGGACGGTCGAAGCCTACGCGGTCCGCCTCGCCCGCGTCAGCGGCCTGCGCGGATTCCGCTTCCGGAGCGTACTCGTCCGGGTGGCCGTTCTGGTACCCGTCCTGCTGCGGCCAGCCGTCCTGGTAGGACTGCTCCTGGAAGCCGGCGTACGTCTCCGGCGCCGCGGCGTGCGCGGACGTGTGCTCCTGCTGCCCGGCTTCCGCATAGCCGGGGTCGGGGTAGCCGCCGTTGGACGAGTAGGCATCGCCCTGCGGCATGCCGGCGTCGGGCGCGAAGTACCCCTCGTCGTACGCCGGTACGCCCTGCTCGCCGTAGGCCGCGCGCTGCTGGTCGTACGCCGTGTGCTGCGGTTCCTGGTACGACGTCTGCTGGTCGTACCCGCCCTGCTCCGGGAAGGGAGCCTGTCCGCTGTCGTACAGCGGCTGCTGACCTGTGTGCTCGTCGGGGTACCCGGCCGGCTCCGGCGTCTCCGGGCCCGCCGGCCCGTCGTGCGTCTGGGCCTCCAGGGCGGCGCGGCGCTCCTCGCGCTTGAGGGAGCGGCCGACGGGGTCCAGCTCCCGGGAGTCGTCGGAGGCCTCGGCGTACCGGCTGTCGTCGAAGCCGAGCTCCGCGGCGGTGCGCATCGGCTGGGACGCGCCGAAGTCCTCGCCCTGGAACCCCTGCTCCGGGATGATCTGCGAGACGGTGAAGTCGTCGCGGTCCAGCGCCTGCTCGCCGCCACCCCCGTGGGTGATGGCGTCCGGCAGCATGACCAGCGAGGTGGTGCCGGCCTGCTCGCCGGAGGGGCGCAGCTGCACGCGGACGCCGTGCCGGTCGGCGAGTCGGCCGACCACGAACAGGCCCATGCGCTGGGAGATCGCCGCGTCCACCGTCGGCGGATTGGCCAGCTTGTGGTTGATGTCCGCGAAGTCCTCGGCGGTCAGGCCGATGCCCTTGTCGTGGATCTCGATCATGATCCGGCCGTCGGGCAGCCGGGTCGCGGTGACCCGGACCTTGGTCTGCGGCGAGGAGAACGTGGTGGCGTTCTCCAGCAGCTCGGCCAGCAGGTGCACGAGGTCGGTCACCGCGCGGCCGTGGATCTCGGCCTCGGGCACGCCGGACAGCTCGACGCGCTCGTACTGCTCCACCTCGGAGGAGGCGGCGCGCAGCACGTCGACCAGCGGGACCGGCTGGTCCCAGCGGCGGCCGGGCTCCTCGCCGGCGAGGACCAGGAGGTTCTCGCCGTTGCGGCGCATACGGGTCGCGAGGTGGTCCAGGCGGAAGAGGTTCTCCAGCTGGTCCGGGTCGGCCTCGTGGTTCTCCAGGTCGGTGATCAGGGTCAGCTGACCCTCGATCAGCGACTGGTTGCGGCGCGAGAGGTTGGTGAAGATCGCGTTGATGTTGCCCCGCAGCAGGGCCTGTTCGGAGGCGAGCCGGACGGCCTCGCGGTGCACCTGGTCGAAGGCGCGGGCGACTTCGCCGATCTCGTCGGTCGAGGTGATCGGGATCGGAGTGACCCGGGTGTCGACACGGCCGGGGTCGGTGCGCGAGAGCTGGTCGACCAGCATCGGCAGGCGCTGCTCGGCGATGCCGAAGGCGGCGTTGCGCAGCCGGCGCATGGAGCGGCTCATCTGGCGGGCCACCAGGGCGGCCAGGATGAACGCGGCCAGCAGGGCGACAACGACGATCGCACCGGTGATGAACGTCGACTTCTTGGCGTTGTCGGCGATCGTGGCCGCCTCGTTCACCGCGGTGTCGGCCATGTCCGACTCGATCTGGCGGTAGGCGTCGAACTTGAGGGTGTTGACGGCCCACCAGTTCTCGGGCGTGATGCCCCGCTGTGCCAGCGCCGCGCGCGCCGCCGGGTCCGTGCCGCTCAGCGTGGCCAGCGCGGTGACCATCTGGGTCGGATCCTGCGGCGGGGCCACGTAGTTCGGGTCCTTGGCCTTGGCCTGCTCGGCCAGGGCCGCGGCCTTCTCCTGGATCTCCTTCTTCAGCGCGTCCAGCTTGTCCGCGTCCTCCTGGGTGCCGCCGCCGATGTACTCCTCGACGGCGATGCCCTCCAGGTAGGCGTAGGACGACAGGGCGACGCGCTGGCCCGCCAGGTCGGTGGCGTCCGGGCCGGGCTTGATCAGCAGGTGCAGGCCGATCGAGCGCTCCAGGGACAGCGCGGCCTTGGTCAGCGAGATGGCGTAGACGGTACGGCCGTAGGAGGTGATGTTGCCGGTGCCCAGGCCGAGTTCGTTGGCGAACTCCATCAGCGGGTGGGCGACCTTGACGTAGCCCTCCTCGGTCTGCGCGCCGGGCAGCTTGGAGGTGAACGCCGCGGCCCGCAGCTTCTGCAGCTCGGGCTCGGTGTCGCGGAACAGCTTGAGCCGGCGCTCCAGACCGGCCTTGTGCGGCATGGACTGCGCGGCCTGGTCGAAGACGTCGGCCGCCTTGTCGGTCTGCCGGCGGGCCTCGGTGACGTCCGGGTCGTCCTGGCCCTTGCCCTGGAGCAGGGGGGCCGCGCTGACGTCGCGCTCGTGGTAGAGGGCGTCGGCGTAGGCCAGCGAGGCCTGCACCAGACGGGCGGTGTGTTCGGCGTCCTGGGCGTCCTGCCAGGTGTTGATGGAGCTGTTGACCTGGAAGCCGCCCATGACGAGGCCGACCAGTACGGGCAGGAGCAGGATCGCGTTCAGCCGGGTCGGCACCCGCCAGTTGCGCGGGGAGAAGCGGCCACCGCTCGCGGTGGTCGCGGCCGTCGGTTGTGAACCGGGCACGTGCGCGGGCGCCGCAGCACGCGGCGGCGGGGTGAAATTGCCCCGGGCCGACGGCTCGGGGCCGTTCTTGCTTCGCCTCACTCGACCAACAACCTCTCGGCGGTCGGCACCTACGTCGTGCCGCAGTGTCTCAGAACCTTGTCCGCCATCGACGGACCACTACCGGTGAGTACGTCTTTGGCCATGGGGTAGTTCAGGCATTCCAGCACGCCGACATGCGCACTTCCAAACAGCGGAAACGGGTGGTTCCGCGTGACACACGTCCCACATAAAACGGTCATAAACAACCAGCCCCGGCAAAAGTCCGGGGGATTGTGCGCGTAGCGGCATCGCATGTGCGCGACGCGTGGCCATACCACGCGATTCCTCTGCCGAAACGTTATGAACACCGGGGCCGACCGTGTCAATGGACCCGGTCGGCCCCGGTGTGTCTACGACAACTGCCGTATGGCGCTCCCCACTTGGGGGCTGCTTCTGGTGCCCCTGTTACCGCAGCCGGGCCATGAGGGCGTGTTCCACCAGGGTGATGAGGGTGGATTTGGCGTCGGCGCGGTGGCGTGCGTCGGTGATGATGATCGGTGCGTCGGGGCCGATCTGGAGGGCTTCGCGGACTTCGTCGGGGTTGTAGGGCTGCTGGCCGTCGAAGCCGTTGAGGGCGATGACGAAGGGCAGTCCGCTGTTCTCGAAGTAGTCGACGGCGGGGAAGCAGTCGGCGAGCCTGCGGGTGTCGACGAGGACGACGGCGCCGATGGCGCCGCGGACGAGGTCGTCCCACATGAACCAGAAGCGGTCCTGGCCGGGGGTGCCGAACAGGTAGAGGATCAGGTCCTGGTCGAGCGTGATGCGGCCGAAGTCCATGGCCACCGTGGTGGTGGTCTTGTCCCCG
This sequence comes from Streptomyces sp. NPDC088817, assembly GCF_044750345.1. Taxonomy (NCBI): domain Bacteria; kingdom Bacillati; phylum Actinomycetota; class Actinomycetes; order Kitasatosporales; family Streptomycetaceae; genus Streptomyces; species Streptomyces sp. NPDC088817. The sequence continues at coordinate 146,040 of NZ_JBIVJN010000013.1, read as the reverse complement.
GTGTGGGTGAGGTCGTCGATGCCCGCCGAAGCGGACGTCATGACGGCCTCCGTGCGCAGCGGGTTGATCTCCGAGACGGCGCCGACGAACGTGGTTTTGCCCACGCCGAAGCCGCCCGCCACCACGATCTTCGCGGAGGTGGTCGCCCGACCCCCGTCAGAGCTTGCGAAGTCCACTGAGCACCCTTTCGAGCAGCGTCACATCCGGTGCGCCACCGTTGTTCTCGTCCCCGCCCGGCTGGTGGATGGCCACCAGGCCGGCCTCTGCGAGGTCCGCGACAAGGATCCTGGCCACGCCGAGCGGCATGGACAGGAGCGCCGAGACCTCCGCCACGGATTTCACCTCGCGGCACAGGTGGCAGATCCGCTGGTGCTCCGGTAGCAGTCCCATCAGCGCTGCCGGGTCGGCCGTCGTGCTGATCAGCGCCTCGATGGCGAGCTGGTAGCGCGGCCGGGTCCGGCCGCCGGTCATCGCATAGGGACGTACCAGCGGCTGGTCGCCCTCATCCCCGTACGGCTCAGCGTACGGATCATGAGAGGCGGGGGGCGGGGTCATGAATCCTCCGGGCGGGCGGGACAGCAAGTCGGTCAGTCAAGCCGTCTGACGGGGCCGGTGGGGGGATTGTGGCGGCCGGACGGTGATTTGGTGAGTTGGATGGTGCCGGAGCCGGTCAGTGCAGCAGACTGCCCTGTAGTTCGGCGCGCAGATCTGGCGTCAGGACCGCCCCCGCGCGGTCGACGAGCAGCGCCATCTCGTAGCCGACGAGGCCGATGTCGCACTCGGGGTGGGCCAGGACCGCCAGGGACGACCCGTCCGACACGGACATCAGGAAGAGGAAACCGCGCTCCATCTCGACGACCGTCTGCGACACACTGCCGCCCTCGAAGATCCGGGAGGCCCCGGCGGTCAGCGAGGTCAGGCCCGAGGCCACGGCCGCGAGCTGGTCGGCGCGGTCGCGGGGGAAGCCTTCGGACATCGCCAGTAGGAGTCCGTCGGCGGACACCACGACGGTGTGGGACACCCCGGGGGTGTTGTCCACGAAGTTGGTGATCAACCAGTTGAGGTTCTGTGCCGCCTGGCTCATCGGGCTCAACTAACGCTCCTGCTGGTGAGTGGGGCTGGGGGAACTGCCCGTCTGACCGTTGCCGGCCTGACGGCCCTGTGCGATGCCCCGACGGAGATTGGTCAGCCGGCCGCGTACGTCGTCGGGCGCACGCGAGACCTGCGGACCGCTCTGGTGCTGTTGCTGCTGAGCCGTGCCCGGGACGAGGTTGGCCCGGGGCACCCGGCGCGGCAGGCCGGAGGTGGTGACTCCGCCCGCGGCCGGCTGCCTGACGCGTTCGGCCTGCCGGACGAGTTCGTCGTTCGGCGAGGTGCGCCAGGCGGAGGCGGCGGGACGCTGGGGGGCCGCAGGAGTCTGCGGCTGTTGCTGCGGCTGCTGCGGCTGCTGAGGTGCGGCCTGGGCGGGAGCCGGTTCGCCGCCCTGCTGCTGCCGCTGTTCACCGCGGAACCAGTTGGTCTCCAGGGTGTCGAACAGCGGCGTACGGCCGTCACCGGGACCCGGGGCCGGCGGCAGGGCCCAGGCGTCGTCCGGCCGCTGCTGCGGGGCGCCCTGGTTGCCAGGCTCCGGGCGGGCGGGACGCTGCTGCGGCCGCTGGGCGGCCTGACCGCGCAGCCCGCCGAAGTCGGCGGGACCACCTTGGTGACCGTTCCGGCCGGGCGCGGCGTTGTGGTGACCGGGCTGGGCGAACTGGCCGGTGGAGCCGTTGTCGTGACCCGGCTGTGCGAACTGGCCCGTGTCGCCGTTGTTGTAGCCCTGCTGGGCGGCGAACTGGCCGGTGTCGCCGTTGTTGTAGCCCTGCTGGGCGGCGAACTGGCCCGTGTTGCCGTTGTTGTAGCCCTGCTGGGCGGCGAACTGGCCGGTGTCGCCGTTGTTGTAGCCCTGTTGAGCGGCGAACTGGCCCGTGTTGCCGTTGTCGTAACCCTGCTGGGCCGGGAACCGGCCCGTGTCGGCCGGGTCGTTCTGCCCGGACGGACCGTAGACGTCCGAGCGGACGAACTGGCCCGTGTTCTGGGAGCCGTCCATGCCCGGCTGCGGCGAGTCGAAGTCGGGGCGCGGGAACGCGGAGGTCTCCGCGGCGGAGCCGGGGCCCTGCCGGTCGTCGAAGCGGGGTATCTCGGCCGTCGCGCCGGGGCCCTGCCGGTCGTCGATCCGCGGCATCTGCGAGGTCTGCGCCGCGTCCTGCTCGTCGTGGCCGCGCGGTGCGTCCAGAGCGGCCCGGTGCTGAGCGTTCTCGTCGGCCCAACCCTGCGTACGGGACGGCCCGTTGCCGCCCGGCAGCTCGGCACGCGGGGCGCCGCGCGCCGGCAGCTGCGGCTGCCGGCCCGGCTCGCCGCCGTTTCCGCGCTGCGGGGGAACACCGCCGCGCGCGCCGCCGAAGGCGTCCTGGCGGTGTCCGTCGCCGAAGCCCTGCGGCTGCTGCTGGGCACCCGGGTGCCGTCCGTCGCCGAAGCCCTGGGGGGCGCCCGCGCCGGGACCCTGCTGGCCCTGCGGCCCGCCGGGTGCGTGGCCGAAGGCGCCTGCCATGCCCGACGCGCCCGGACGGCCCTGCTGCTGCGACTGCCCCGGACCCTGCTGCCCGCGCGCTCCGCCCGGAGCGCCCTGGCGGCCGGCACCGGGCAGCGCGGCCCGCGGGCCCTGACCACCACTGACCTGGCCGCGCGGAGCGGCTCCGGCACCGAGCCGGCCCGCCCCGCCCTGCTGACCACCCGCGCCGAGGGCGCCACCGCCCTGCTGACCGCCCTGACGGCGGGCCGCGGCGGCACCGGCGGCGGCGGCCGCGGCGGCGGGACCGCCCGCGCCCTGGCCACCGGGCTTGCCCCCGCCCGGCTTCTTGCCGCCCTGGGCGACGTCGACGGGCAGCATGACCAGCGCCGTCGTACCACCGGAGTCGGAGGGGCGCAGCTGGATGCGGATGCCGTGCCGCTGGGACAGACGACCGACCACGAACAGACCCATGCGGCGGGAGACCGAGACGTCCACGGTGGGCGGCGCGGCGAGCCGCTCGTTGATCGCGGCCAGGTCCTCCGGGGACAGGCCGATACCGGTGTCGTGGATCTCGATCAGCACCCGGCCGTCCGGCAGCGCGTGACCGGTGACCTTGACCTTGGTCTGCGGGGAGGAGAACGAGGTGGCGTTCTCCAGCAGCTCGGCCAGCAGGTGCACGAGGTCGTTGACCACGCGGCCGGCGACCTCGGTGCCGGGCACCGAGGCCAGCTCGATGCGCTCGTACTGCTCCACCTCGGACGCGGCGGCGCGGAGCACGTCGACCAGCGGGACCGGACGGGTCCAGCGGCGGCCGGGCTCCTCACCGGCGAGGACGAGGAGGTTCTCACCGTTACGGCGCATGCGCGTGGCGAGGTGGTCGAGCTTGAACAGCGAGGACAGCTGGTCCGGGTCGGCCTCGCGGGACTCGAGCTCGGAGATCAGCGAGAGCTGGCGCTGGATCAGACCCTGGGAGCGGCGCGAGAGGTTGGTGAACATCGCGTTGACGTTGCCCCGCAGCAGGGCCTGCTCGGCGGCGAGACGGACCGCCTCGCGGTGCACCTCGTCGAAGGCCGTGGCCACCTGGCCGATCTCGTCCCGGGAGTGCACACCGACCGACTCGACGGACGTGTCGACGTCCTGCGGGTCGGTCTCCGAGAGCTGGCGGACCAGCTCGGGCAGGCGTTCCTGGGCGACCTTGGTGGCGGTCTCCTGGAGCCGGTGCAGCGAGCGGATCATGGAGCGGGCCACGACGAAGGCGCCGACCAGCGACACGCCGAGCACGAGCAGGATCAGCGCACCGGAGACGATCGCGTCGTACTCGGTGGCGCTGCGCAGCTCGCGGGCCTTCTGTTCCATCTCCTCGAGCAGCGTGTGCTCGATCTTCTTCATCTGCTCGATCTTGGTCGAGCTGTCGTCCACCCAGTCGCGGTAGGACCGCTTGTTGGCCTGCTGCAGACCGTCGGGGTTGTCCAGGACGCGCTTGGCGTAGGTGTCCGCGGACAGAATCGTCGGGTTGCCCTCCGCGATGGGCTTGATGAGCTCCTCGGAGCCCTCCCCGTAGATGTTGCGGAAGCTGTTGAGGTCGGAGGTCTGACTCTCCAGCGCCTGCTGGGCGTAGAGGCGGTCGTTGTCCGAGAGGCTGCCGGAGTTGATGTTGTTGGCCGGCAGGGCGGCGGCGATGACCGCGCGCTGGACGGACGCGTACTCCTTGGCGGAGGAGAAGGCGGCCAGGGCACGCGTCCGCTGGATCATCTGCGGGTTGCTGGTCGCCTCGGCCATGTCCTGGGAGAGGGCGAGCAGCTCGGTGATGAGCCGGTGGTAGCTCTCGACCGTGCGGGCCGAGTTCTCCTTGGACGCGTACGCGTCCTTGCGGATCTTGCTGATGCTGTTGAGGTCGCTGGCCAGGCCGACCAGGGTGTCGCGGACACCGAGGAGGTTGCCGTCCTTGCTGGCGGCGTCGATCTCCTCGGACGCGGTCAGGAAGTTGGCGCGGGCGCGGTCGGTGCGGTCCCGGTAGCCCTTGATGGTGATGGCGCTCGCGGGCGAGGGGTTGGTCAGCGGGCCGGCGGACTGGTCGCGCTCCTCCTGGAGCGCGGCGGCCAGTTCGGTGGCCTGCTTGGTCATGACCGTCAGCAGCTTCATGTTGTCGAGCTGCTGGATGTCGTCCATGCTCTCGCTGATGCGGAGCCCACCGAGTGTGGTGGCGGCGGCCACGGGCAGCGTGAGCAGCGCCACCAGACGGGTGGAGATGCGCCAGTTGCGCAGTGCCATGCGCGAACCGGTGCTCACCGGGGTCTGGTTCGCGGACTGCTTGGCGGTCGAAGCCGGGCCCGGCTTCGACGCACCGGCCGGGCCGGTCGTGCCCGCGCGTCCGGTGCGCTCCGCGCCGTCGCCGCCCGGGGTCGGATTCTGGGCGTGCTGGGGCGAGGAACTGACGGCCATGGGGCCAGTCCCGCCGTGCGGCTCCGGCTCCGCCGAAGCGCTGCCATCCCTCTTGAAACGTCCCTGCACTAGCGTCGCAACCTCTGGACCAGGCGCCCCTCCGCGCGAACGGAAGGACGGTGTCGGCGTTGTGGGAAGGGCCCTGAGACGCACTTCCCGGATGGTCGTGAGTGACCGGCGCTGGTTCCCCCTTCTCACCGCCACCCGGCGCTGCGTTGCGCCCCCTGCGCGCCGGCTCGATCCTGCGGCGGTCCGTGGCATTCCAGCACAGTGGCGGATCTCCAACAAGGCATGTGGGCCTAGCTGTGACCTCCGTGACAGCCCGTGAGTGACGGATTACCTGCCGTCGAAAGTGATCTCCCGTATAGGGGACATTTCGCTACGTACCCGCGAGTCACTTCAGGTGTCCCGGTCGCCATGATCGGGAGCGGAATGATGGCTTCAGTGAGTCAATGTCCGATTCGACGATCAGAGGCGCAACTTTGAATCACCCGAATTGTCCATGGCTTCGTGAGCAAACTCACACCGACATCACGGGCTCTTCACACGTTCGGCCGGGAATTGAATGTTTAGCCTGACGCTTTACAGGGATGGCAAATCCGACAACCGGCGCCCGAACGTGGGGTCATGCGGACCTCCCCGGTGCCCGTAGACGACAAGGTCTCGTACAACCGTGAAGACGACGATGATGTTCCGCACCATAGCCAACCCCCGGCGCACGACGCTGATGCACCTCGAGGGAACCGAGACGTTGCGGACGCCGGAGCAGCCGGAGCACTCCGTCTCCCTTCCCGAGCAGACCGCCAACCCCCGGCGCACCGTCCTCATGGAGGCGCCCGTCGCGGCCGTCGCCGCGGAGTAGCGCGCGGTCCGGACACGGACGAAGGACCACGGGGCGTTCCGCATGCGGGACGCCCCGCCCTCATGCCCCGCACGCCGTGATCGCGCGAGGTCCGGGGCCCGGCCGCGTTAGCCTGGAGCGTCAGACTCCAGTCGTTTCAGTCAAGGGGCCAAGCAACCCGTGCGCATCGCCAGGTTCTCCATCGACGGGAACGTCGCCTTCGGCGCGGTCGAGGGCGACAAGCCGGACGAACTCGTCCTCGACATCATCAAGGGCATCCCGTTCGCGGACTTCGAGCTCTCCGGCACCCGGGTGCCGCTGAGCAAGGTACGGCTGCTGCCGCCGGTGCTCCCCAACAAGGTCGTGGCCTTCGGCCGCAACTACGCCGAGCACGCACGCGAGCTCGGCAACGAGGTGCCCGACGCCCCGTTCGCCTTCTTCAAGCCGTCCACCTCGGTGATCGGCCCCGGCGACCCGATCCAGTACCCCTCCTTCTCCCAGGAGCTGCACCACGAGGCCGAGCTGGCCGTGGTCATCGGCCGCATGTGCCGCGAGGTCCCGCGCGAGCGCGTCAAGGACGTGATCCTCGGCTACACCTGCGCCAACGACGTCACCGCCCGCGACGTGCAGCGGCGCGAGAAGCAGTGGGCCAGGGCCAAGGGCTTCGACACCTCCTGCCCGCTCGGCCCCTGGGTGGAGACGGACATCGACATCACCGCCGCGGCCGACCTGACCATCCAGCTCACCGTCAACGGCGAGCAGCGGCAGCTCGGCCGCACCAGCGAGATGATCCACCCGATCGAGGATCTGATCGTCAACATCTCCGAGGCCATGACGCTGCTCCCCGGCGACGTGATCCTCACGGGCACCCCGGCAGGGGTCGGCCCCCTCAACGTCGGCGACGAGGTCGCCGTCACCATCGAAGGCATCGGCACTCTCACCAACAAGGTTGTCAAGCGTGGCTAGCGCACCAGACTCCCCCTCCCCCAAGTCCCCGGCTCCGCTCGGACAGGGGGTACCCCCACGCGTACGTTTCTGCCCTTCCCCCACCGGTAACCCCCACGTGGGCCTGGTCCGCACCGCCCTGTTCAACTGGGCGTTCGCCCGGCACCACCAGGGGACGCTGGTCTTCCGCATCGAGGACACCGACGCGGCCCGCGACTCCGAGGAGTCCTACAACCAGCTCCTCGACGCGATGCGCTGGCTGGGCTTCGACTGGGACGAGGGTCCCGAGGTCGGCGGACCGCACGCGCCGTACCGGCAGTCGCAGCGCATGGACATCTACGCCGACGTCGCCCACAAGCTGCTCGACGCCGGCCATGCCTACCACTGCTACTGCTCCCAGGAGGAGCTGGACAGCCGCCGCGAGGCCGCCCGCGCGGCCGGCAAGCCGTCCGGCTACGACGGCCACTGCCGCGACCTGAGCGCCGCGCAGGTCGAGGAGTACAAGGCACAGGGCCGGGCGCCGATCGTCCGCTTCCGGATGCCCGACGAGACGATCACCTTCACGGACCTGGTCCGCGGCGAGATCACGTACCTCCCGGAGAACGTCCCGGACTACGGCATCGTCCGCGCCAACGGCGCCCCGCTGTACACGCTGGTCAACCCGGTCGACGACGCGCTGATGGAGATCACCCACATCCTGCGCGGCGAGGACCTGCTCTCCTCCACCCCGCGCCAGATCGCCCTGTACAAGGCGCTGATCGAACTGGGCGTCGCCAAGGACATCCCGGCCTTCGGCCACCTGCCGTACGTGATGGGCGAGGGCAACAAGAAGCTCTCCAAGCGCGACCCGCAGTCGTCGCTGAACCTCTACCGCGAGCGCGGCTTCCTGCCCGAGGGCCTGCTCAACTACCTCTCCCTGCTGGGCTGGTCGCTCTCGGCCGACCGGGACATCTTCTCCGTCGAGGAGATGGTCGCGGCCTTCGACATCGCGGACGTGAACCCCAACCCGGCCCGCTTCGACCTGAAGAAGTGCGAGGCGATCAACGCCGACCACATCCGCCTGCTCGAGGTGAAGGACTTCACCGAGCGCTGCGCGCCCTGGCTCAAGGCCCCCGTCGCGCCCTGGGCGCCGGAGGACTTCGACGAGGCCAAGTGGCAGGCGATCGCCCCGCAGGCGCAGACGCGTCTGAAGGTCCTGTCCGAGATCACGGACAACGTGGACTTCCTCTTCCTGCCCGAGCCCGTCTTCGACGAGCCGAGCTGGACCAAGGCGATGAAGGAGGGCTCCGACGCCCTGCTTCGCACCGCCCGGGAGAAGCTGGAGTCGGCCGACTGGACCTCCCCCGACTCCCTGAAGGAGGCCGTCCTGGCCGCCGGCGAGGCCCACGGCCTCAAGCTCGGCAAGGCCCAGGCCCCGGTCCGCGTCGCCGTCACCGGCCGCACGGTCGGCCTGCCCCTCTTCGAGTCCCTCGAAGTCCTGGGCAAGGAGAAGACGCTGACCCGCATCGACGCGGCGCTCACCAGGCTCGCGTCCGCGTAAGCACCGTGTGACACACACAGGGGCGGCAGCCGGTTCGGCTGCCGCCCCTGTCATATGAGGACGACCGCGGGCTGGTGGTGCCCGGTGCGGTGCGGGCCGGGGACGGTCCCCGGAACCCCGGCCGATTTGGCGTACCGTCGGTCTCATGCCGATCAAAGCCGTGCTCTGGGACGTCGACGACACCCTCTTCGACTACACCACCGCCGACCGCGCCGGTATGCGCACGCACCTGGCCGCCGAGGGCCTGCTCGACGGGTACGCGACCGTGGAGGGCGCCCTGGCGCACTGGCGGCGGACCACCGACGCGCAGTGGGCGCGGTTCTCGGCGGGGGAGGCGACCTTCGAGGAGCAGCGGCGGGACCGGGTGCGGGTCTTCCTCGCCCGGCCGGAGCTGACCGACGACGAGACCGACGCGTGGTTCGCGCGCTACCTCGGGCACTACGAGACCGCCTGGGCGCTTTTTCCGGACGTGCTGCCGGTCCTGGACGCTCTCGCCGCCAGCCACCGGCACGCCGTGCTGTCCAACTCCAGCATCCACGTCCAGGAGCGCAAACTGCGCGCCCTCGGCGTGCGCGACCGCTTCGAGACGGTGCTGTGCGCCGCGGAACTCGGTGTGTCCAAGCCGGAGCCGCGGGCGTTCCACGCGGCGTGCGAGGCGCTGGAACTCCACCCGCGCGAAGTGGCGTACGTCGGCGACCATCCGGACATCGACGCGAGGGGCGCCGCCGAGGCCGGGCTGCTGTCGGTCTGGATCGACCGCGCGGGCGTGCACGCCGGCGGCCGGGACGACGGCGGTTGGCGACGGATCGCCTCGCTCGCCGAACTGCCCGCGATCCTCCGCGCCGATACTCGTTTTGGAGCCCCGTCCACCTTCAGGTAATGTTCTTCCTGCGCCGCGGGGCGCGGGCCGAAGGTCCGGAACCGCGGATGCAACACTAGAACAGGATCCTCACAGGATCTTGACTCTCAGTGGCCTATGGTGTAATTGGCAGCACGACTGATTCTGGTTCAGTTAGTCTTGGTTCGAGTCCAGGTAGGCCAGCTCGCAGAGCTCATCTGCACCGCGGATCTCATCCGCAGGCCCCCGTTGTGTAGCGGCCTAGCACGCTGCCCTCTCAAGGCAGTAGCGCCGGTTCGAATCCGGTCGGGGGTACGGATCTCAGGAGCATTCCAGGGATCAAGGCCCCCGTTGTGTAGCGGCCTAGCACGCCGCCCTCTCAAGGCGGTAGCGCCGGTTCGAATCCGGTCGGGGGTACGACTGGTCTAAACCATCATTGGTCTATGGTGTAATTGGCAGCACGACTGATTCTGGTTCAGTTAGTCTTGGTTCGAGTCCAGGTAGACCAGCTCGGACCTGCGGAAACGCAGTGTCCAGGCCCCCGTTGTGTAGCGGCCTAGCACGCCGCCCTCTCAAGGCGGTAGCGCCGGTTCGAATCCGGTCGGGGGTACGCAGTCGGAAGGGCCCTCCCTTAGAGGAGGGTCCTTTTGTGTTTTTCCCTTGCGCTCATACGTGGAGAGTGCCACTATCCAAATATGGATAGTGGCACTCTCCATGGTGCTGTCCGAGGCCACTGAGGTGAGGGAACGGGGGAACGGATGGGTGTCCAGCCGATCGAGGGGCGCATGACCGCCGGGCACGAGGGCGAGGTGGTCGTGTTCCACATCGGGGTGCGCATCAACAGCTTCGCGGCGGTGCGTAGTTGGTGGCCGGTGGTCAAGGCGATGGGACCGATGCTCGCGGAACTCCACCGCGACCCCGACAGCGGACTCCTCGGAGCCAGGCAACTGCTGGCGGGACCGCGCGAGGTGCACGTCGTGCAGTACTGGGAGTCCAAGGAGAAACTCCTCGACTACGCCACCGCGCCCGACCGTAGCCACCGCCCGGCCTGGTCCGCGTTCAACCGCCGGCTGCGCGAGGGAAGGGGCAGGGTCGGCTTCTGGCACGAGACCTACGTGGTCCCGGCCGGCGCCCACGAGGCCATCTACATGAACATGCCCCCCACCGGGCTCGGCAGGGCCACGGACGTGGTCCCGGTGGCCCGCCGCGGAGACCGGGCGGCAGCCAGGCTGCGCCTCTCCTGAGCCACCCGCTGTGTCCCAAGTCCACGCGTGTGACCTCTGCGATGCCTGTGTCAGTGGTGTTGTGGCGTGCGGGGCGGGCGGGACAACGGGCCGGCCCCGGGCGAGCATCGCTCGCCCGGGGCCGGGTGGTCGGGTGTGGTCGGGTGTCGATGTCCCGTGCGCGGGGCCTGCCGCGGCGTTGAGGCCGGCCCTGCGGGGCGCGGGAGTCAGCCGGAGCGGCGCAGGGCCTCGGACAGGCGTGCGGCGGAGTCGATGACCGCCTGGGCGTGCATGCGCCCGGGGTGGCGAGTGAGGCGCTCGATGGGTCCGGAGACCGAGACGGCGGCCACCACGCGGTTGGAGGGCCCGCGCACCGGCGCGGAGACGGACGCGACGCCCGGCTCGCGCTCGCCGATCGACTGGGCCCAGCCCCGGCGCCGTACGCCCGACAGGGCCGTCGCCGTGAAGCGGGCGCCCTGGAGGCCGCGGTGGAGGCGCTCCGGCTCCTCCCAGGCCATCAGGACCTGTGCCGAGGAGCCCGCCTTCATCGTGAGCGTGGAGCCGACCGGGACCGTGTCCCGAAGACCGGACAGGCGCTCGGCCGCGGCGACGCAGATGCGCATGTCGCCCTGGCGGCGGTAGAGCTGCGCGCTCTCGCCCGTCACGTCCCGCAGGTGTGTGAGCACCGGCCCCGCGGTGGCCAGCAGGCGGTCCTCGCCCGCGGCCGCGGCCAGCTCCGCCAGGCGCGGGCCGAGGATGAACCGGCCCTGCATGTCGCGCGCCACCATGCGGTGGTGTTCCAGCGCCACGGCCAGCCGGTGGGCCGTGGGTCGTGCCAGTCCGGTGGCCGCGACCAGGCCCGCGAGGGTGGCCGGACCGGACTCCAGAGCGCTCAGGACAAGGGCTGCCTTGTCCAGAACGCCGACGCCGCTACTGTTGTCCATGCAACGATACTTGCGTCTCACTCTGTGAAACGCAAGTTCAATTTTCCGTGGAACACGCCACTCTGGTAGTCACAGCGGCCCGCGTCGACCGGCGGGCTCTGCGGCGGACGCCCGGAGGGGGGCGCGGGTGCCGCATCCTCAAGATCTCTAGTTGGGCCGGCGCCCGTGGCGTCCGGCCGGAGGGAAAGCGATGGGTAGGACACTCGCGGAGAAGGTCTGGGACGACCACGTCGTCCGGCGCGCCGAGGGCGAGCCCGACCTCCTCTTCATCGATCTGCACCTGCTGCACGAGGTGACCAGCCCCCAGGCCTTCGACGGCCTGCGCAAGAGCGGTCGCGGTGTGCGCCGGCTCGACCTGACCATCGCGACCGAGGATCACAACACCCCGACCCTCGACATCGACAAGCCCATCGCGGACCCGGTCTCCCGCGTCCAGCTGGAGACGCTGCGCAAGAACTGCGCCGACTTCGGGGTCCGGCTGCACCCGCTGGGCGACGTCGAGCAGGGCGTCGTCCACGTGGTGGGACCGCAGCTCGGTCTGACCCAGCCGGGCACCACCGTCGTCTGCGGTGACTCCCACACCTCCACGCACGGCGCCTTCGGCGCGCTGGCGTTCGGCATCGGCACCTCCCAGGTCGAGCACGTGCTCGCCACCCAGACCCTGCCGATGGCCCGCCCGAAGACCATGGCGATCACCATCGAGGGCGAACTTCCCGAGGGCGTCACGGCCAAGGACCTGATCCTGGCGATCATCGCGAGGATCGGCACCGGCGGCGGCCAGGGCTACATCCTGGAGTACCGCGGCTCCGCCATCGAGAAGCTCTCGATGGAGGCCCGCATGACCATCTGCAACATGTCGATCGAGGCCGGCGCCCGCGCGGGCATGATCGCCCCCGACGAGACGACCTTCGCCTACCTCCAGGGCCGCCCGCACGCCCCCGAGGGCGCCGACTGGGACGCCGCGGTCGCGTACTGGAAGACCCTGCGCTCCGACGACGACGCCGTCTTCGACGCCGAGGTCGTCATCGACGCCGCCGAGCTGTCCCCGTTCGTCACCTGGGGCACCAACCCCGGCCAGGGCGCGCCGCTTTCGGCGGCCGTCCCCGACCCCGCTTCGTACGAAGACGCATCGGAGCGGCTGGCCGCCGAAAAGGCCCTGGAGTACATGGGGTTGGCGGCCGGGCAGCCGCTGCGCTCCATCGACGTGGACACCGTCTTCGTAGGCTCCTGCACCAACGGCCGCATCGAGGACCTGCGGGCCGCCGCCGACATCGTGCGGGGCCGCAAAGTCGCCGACGGCGTACGGATGCTGGTCGTCCCCGGTTCCGCGCGCGTGGGTCTCCAGGCCGTCTCCGAGGGCCTGGACGTGGTCTTCAAGGAGGCCGGCGCCGAATGGCGGCACGCGGGCTGCTCGATGTGCCTGGGCATGAACCCCGACCAGCTCGCCCCCGGCGAGCGCTCCGCCTCCACCTCCAACCGCAACTTCGAGGGCAGGCAGGGCAAGGGTGGCCGCACCCACCTGGTCTCCCCGCAGGTCGCCGCGGCCACCGCGGTCCTCGGCCACCTGGCCTCCCCGGCCGACCTGTCCGACGCCCCCACGCCCGCTGGAGTCTGAGAGATCATGGAAGCCTTCACCACCCACACCGGCCGGGCCGTCCCGCTGCGCCGCAGCAACGTCGACACCGACCAGATCATCCCCGCCCACTGGCTCAAGAAGGTCACCCGCGACGGATTCGAGGACGGGCTGTTCGAGGCCTGGCGCAAGGACCCCGGCTTCGTGCTCAACCGCCCGGAGCGCGACGGCGCCACGGTCCTGGTCGCCGGCCCCGACTTCGGCACCGGCTCCTCCCGCGAGCACGCCGTCTGGGCGCTGCAGAACTACGGCTTCAAGACCGTGATCTCGTCCCGCTTCGCCGACATCTTCCGGGGCAACTCGCTGAAGAACGGCCTGCTCACCGTGGTTCTGGACCAGAAGGTCGTGGACGCCCTGTGGGAGCTCACCGAGAAGGACCCCCAGGCCGAGGTGACCGTCGACCTGGTCGCCCGCGAGGTGCGCGCCGAGGGGATCACCGCCCCGTTCGAGCTGGACGAGAACTCCCGCTGGCGGCTGCTGAACGGTCTGGACGACATCTCCATCACCCTCCAGAACGAGACCGACATCGCCGCGTACGAGGCGAAGCGCCCCGCCTACAAGCCGCGCACCCAGCCGGTCTGATCCCCGGCCCCGGCCGATGAGCGGCCGCCGAGCCGGAAACCGCTCCGCGCCGCCTTGGCAAGTCGACTTTCGGCCACCGTACGACCCCGCTGTACCCCCGATCGAGGCGATCGGGGGTACAGCCTTTTTTACGTCCGTACCATCCGGCGCGCCGCCGTCGGTGCGCTCAACTTCCCACGTTAAGCGGGCTATTGCCGGGGTAGACGAGGCTCCGGAGCCCGCCCGGCGCAACCGCCCCGACGGTTGCCGCAGGCGTCAGTTGCCCCCCAGCGCAGGCGACAACTCGCCCCAGATGGCACAATCTGTGCATGGACAACGACGGCCAACTCGAGCTCTATACGGCAGTCGCGGCCCAGCTCAAGGAAGCGCACGAAAGGGTGCGCGCACTGCAAGTCCCGGAGAGCGTACGGATGGCGCTGACCCGGAAGCTGCTGGTCATTACGGCCGCGGCCAAGCACGATCTGGCCAGTGCGACAAGGCGTCTGGAGCGGTTCACGGCAGACCTCGACCAGGGGCGAATCCCCGGCGAGGAAGGCTGAACAGCCCGGGGTCGTCGAGTCCGTTGCGGCACAAGGGTGATTAGCCCGTTTCGTGTTTGATTTGCGGTATATATCTGCCTAACGTGCGAAAACGCTTGAACACTTTCGTTCCGGCAAGGTCTCCGAAGGGGAAGACGTGAACAAGGCGCAGCTCGTAGAAGCGATTGCCGACAAGATGGGCGGCCGCCAGCAGGCCGCCGATGCGGTGGACGCGGTACTGGACGCCGTCGTCCGCGCGGTCGTCGCGGGAGACCGGGTCTCGGTCACCGGCTTCGGGTCCTTCGAGAAGGTCGACCGTCCCGCCCGTTACGCGCGCAACCCGCAGACGGGTGAGCGGGTGCGGGTCAAGAAGACCTCCGTTCCCCGCTTCCGCGCCGGCCAGGGCTTCAAGGACCTGGTGAGCGGCTCGAAGAAGCTCCCGAAGCATGACATCGCGGTCAAGAAGGCGCCCAAGGGCAGCCTCTCCGGCCCGCCCGCCACCATTGCCAAGGCCGTCGGCAAGAAGGCCGCGGCGAAGAAGACCACCGCGGCCGCGAAGAAGACGGCCGCGAAGAAGGCCACCCCGGCGGCGAAGAAGACCACCGCCAAGAAGGCCGCCACGGCCAAGAAGACCACGGCGGCCGCCAAGAAGACGACGGCCACGAAGGCCGCCGCCAAGAAGACCACCGCCAAGAAGGCGCCGGCGAAGAAGGCCACGGCCAAGAAGGCCCCCGCCAAGAAGTCGACCGCCCGCAAGACCACCGCCAAGAAGACCGCCGCCCGCGGCAAGTAGCGGCGCAGGGGCACTCACGCGCCGGGCCGGACTCCCGAGGGAGCCCGGCCCGCGGCGTGTTCGGACCCCGCCGGCAAGGCCGCCGGGTCCCTCGCGCGGAGGGGGCGGTCCTCCCGTCCGTTCAGAAGGTCTGCAGCGTCACCAGGGTGATCCGCAGGGCGTTCGCCTCGCCCTCGGTCTCGATCCGCACCCGCTGTCCCGGCCGCAGCAGCCGCAGGCCGCCCGCGTCGAACGCCGGCGCGTCGAAGGACACCGGGGTGCCGTCGTCCAGCAGCACCTGCCCGCTGCGGCTTTCGGGGTCGTACGTGTATGCGGTCGCCTGCATGACGGCAGCCTACTGCCCCCGGGCCGGCAGCCGCGCGGCCGCGGCGGCCGTCCGCGGCCCCACGCCGAGGGCCAGCGCCGCCCGCAGGTCGTCGCCCGTGTCCACGTCCTGGCGCACGGATTCCACCGCGTCCAGGGACAGTTCCATCGCGCCGGAGGCCCGGTGACGGGCCCGGGAATCGGTACCGAAGGACGGGAGCAGCGGATGCCCGGGAGAGGCCGTCAGCAAAGTCGTGCCGACGGCCGCGGAATCCGCGAGAAATGCCCGCGGGAATTGTCCGGCCGCCGCCAGGACCCGGGCCAATTCCATGGGCCGCAGCGCGGGAAGATCGGCGTTGAGGGCCGCCACCGGAGTCCGGGGGCGCGCGGCCCGCACCACCGCCGCCCCGTGCGCGAGGGCGGCGTTCAGACCGGCCCGGGGATCGTCGGCGACGATCCGGGCGCCGAGCGCGGCCAGCTCCCGCGCGGCCTCGGTGTCGTCCGTGACGACCGCCACATCCGCGACCGCCGGGCAGGCCAGCGCGGCCGCCACCGTGTCCACGGCGAAGGCGAGGGCCAGGCCAGGACGCACCCCCTCGCCGGCGGTGTCCGAGAGCCTGCTCTTGGCCCGGTTCAGGGGCTTCAGGGGAATGACCAAGGTCCACTGCACCGGCGTTCCGTCCCTCTCGTGTGGTCCTCATTGTCCCCCGGACCGTCCGGCGGACCGGGAAGGGGCGGGAAGGGGGAGGGGCGCGAAAGCCCTTCCAAAGGCGCTCCCGGTGACGTGCGGGCGTACGGTGTTCTCGACAGACAGGCGGCCTGGGGCGACACTTGTGCGGCCCCCCAGGCCCTAGAGGAAGGTGTCCGCGTGCCCCGCCGCAGAATCGGCTTCTGGTATCGCTTCGCAGCGGTGATCTGCAAACCGCCACTGGTGGTTCTGATCAAGCGGGACTGGCGCGGAATGGAGCACATTCCGGCCGACGGCGGATTTATCACCGTGGTGAACCACAATTCGCACGTCGACCCCTTCGCGTACGCCCACTTTCAGTACAACACCGGGCGCGTTCCGCGATTCCTGGCGAAGAGCGGGCTTTTCAGGAAGGGATTGGTGGGTGCCGCGATGCGCGGCACCGGGCAGATCCCCGTCTACCGCGAGAGCACGGACGCGCTGAGCGCCTTCCGCGCCGCCATCGACGCCGTGGAGCGCGGCGAGTGCGTCGCCTTCTACCCCGAGGGCACCCTCACCCGCGACCCCGACGGCTGGCCCATGACGGGCAAGACCGGCGCCGCCCGGGTCGCCCTCCAGACCAAGTGCCCGGTGATTCCGGTCGCCCAGTGGGGCGCCAACGAACTGCTGCCGCCCTACGCCAAGAAGCCCGACCTGCTGCCCCGCAAGACCCACCAGGTGCTCGCCGGGCCGCCCGTGGACCTCTCCCGCTTCTACGACCAGGAGATGACTCCGGAGCTCCTCAAGGAGGCCACCGAGGTCATCATGGCGGCCATCACCCGCCAGCTGGAGCAGATCCGCGGGGAGAAGGCGCCCGCCGAGCCGTACGATCCGCGCCGGGAGCGGATCGAGCAGCGCCGCCGCACCGCGACACAGACGCAGGGCAGGACCGTGCCGGCCGCGCAGCGCGCGCCGGACATGCGGGAGTCCGTACAGGAAGAGGGGCAGGGCACGTGAGCAAGCCGGTCAAGGCGGCCGTCTTCGGTACCGGATCGTGGGGCACCGCCTTCGGCATGGTCCTCGCCGACGCCGGCTGCGAGGTGACCCTGTGGGCCCGCCGCGCCGAACTCGTCGACGCGGTCAACTCCACCCGGACCAACCCCGACTACCTGCCCGGAGTCGAACTCCCGGAGAACCTGCGGGCCACGGCCGACGCCGCCGAGGCCGCCCGCGACGCCGACTTCACGGTGCTCGCCATCCCCTCGCAGACCATGCGGGCCAACCTCGCCGAGTGGGCGCCGCTGCTCGCCCCCGACACCGTCCTCGTCTCCCTGATGAAGGGCGTCGAACTCGGCTCGGCCATGCGGATGAGCGAGGTGATCGAGGACGTCGCCAAGGTGGGCGCCGACCGCATCGCCGTCGTCACCGGGCCCAACCTGGCCCGGGAGATCGCCGCCCGTATGCCGGCCGCCGGCGTGGTCGCGTGCACCGACGAGGAGGTGGCCCGCCGGCTGCAGGCGGTCTGCCACACCCCGTACTTCCGGCCCTACACCAACACCGACGTGGTCGGCTGCGAACTCGGCGGCGCCGTCAAGAACGTGATCGGTCTGGCCGTCGGCATCGCGGACGGCATGGGGCTCGGCGACAACGCCAAGGGCTCGCTCATCACCCGCGGCCTCGCCGAGACCACCCGGCTCGGCATGGCCCTGGGCGCCGACCCGCTGACGTTCTCCGGACTCGCCGGCCTCGGCGACCTGGTGGCCACCTGCTCCTCGCCGCTGTCGCGCAACCACACCTTCGGCACCAACCTCGGCAAGGGCATGACCCTCCAGGAGACCATCGCGGTCACCAAGCAGACCGCCGAGGGCGTCAAGTCCTGCGAGTCGGTGCTGGATCTGGCCCGCCGGCACGACGTCGACATGCCCATCACGGAGACCGTCGTCGGCATCGTGCACGAGGCCAAGCCGCCCGTGGTGGCCCTCAAGGAGCTGATGTCGCGCAGCGCCAAGCCCGAACGCCGCTGAAACCCGCGCCCTTCGGCCGTCCGCATCACGTTGCGCGACCGTCCGTGCGACGCTGAGCGACGGGGCCCGGGCGGGCACTGACGCCACGGATACCAGCGGGTACTCTCATCGCGATATGAGCAGCGAGAACCTCCCCCAGAGCCCCGAGCAGCCGTCCCGCAAGCCCCGCGTGGCCGTCGTGTGCGGCGGCCGCAGCTCCGAACACGGGATCTCCGTGGTCACCGCGGGCGCGGTGCTGCGCGCCATCGACCGGACCAAGTACGAGGTCCTGCCGATCGGCATCACCCGCGACGGCCGCTGGGCCCTGACCGCCGACGAGCCGGAGCGCATGGCCATCACCGAGGGCCGCACCCCGAGCGTCGAGGAACTCGCCGACTCCGCCGAGGGCGGCGTGGTGCTGCCCGTCGACCCGTCCAACCGCGAAGTCGTCTACAGCGAGCCCGGTTCGGTGCCCAAGGTGCTCGGCGAGGTCGACGTGGTCTTCCCGGTGCTGCACGGCCCCTACGGCGAGGACGGCACCCTCCAGGGACTCCTGGAGCTGTCCGGCGTTCCGTACGTGGGCTCGGGCGTGCTCGCCTCGGCCGTCGGCCAGGACAAGGAGTACATGAAGCGGGTGTTCACCTCCTTCGGGCTCAAGGTCGGCCCGTACGTGGTGATCCGGCCGCGCGAGTGGGCGCAGGACCCGTCCGCCGCCCGGAAGAAGATCGTCGACTTCGCCGGCGAGCACGGCTGGCCGCTGTTCGTGAAGCCCGCGCGGGCCGGTTCGTCGATCGGCATCACCAAGGTCGACGACCTGTCCGGCCTCGACGAGGCGATCGAGGAGGCCCGGCGGCACGACCCGAAGGTGCTCGTGGAGGCCGCGCTGCGGGGCCGCGAGATCGAGTGCGGGGTGCTGGAGTTCGAGGACGGCCCGCGGGCCTCCGTACCGGCCGAGATCCCGCCGCCCGAGGCGCACGCGTACTACGACTTCGAGGCCAAGTACATCGACTCCACGCCCGGCATCGTGCCCGCCCCGCTGACCGACGAGGAGACCGCCGAGGTGCGGCGGCTCGCGGTGGACGCGTTCGAGGCGGCCTCCTGCGAGGGCCTGGTCCGCGCGGACTTCTTCCTCACCGAGGACGGCGAGTTCGTGATCAACGAGATCAACACCATGCCCGGCTTCACGCCCATCTCGATGTACCCGCAGATGTGGCAGGCGACCGGGATCAGCTACCCGGAACTGGTGGACCGGCTGATCCAGGCGGCACTGCGCCGCTCCACCGGCCTGCGCTGACCCCACACGCCCAGGGGGCGGCGGACACCGGCCGGTGTCCGCCGCCCCCTGGGCGCACGTCGGGCACTCAGTCGGCGATCCCCTTGGGGATCGCCTTCTTCACGGCCGGGGCCAGATCGACCAGCGGCGCGACCCCGTGGTCCGTCCGCCCCGCGGGGATCGTCACCTCCACATAGGCCAGGCGCAGCGCGGTGGTGAAACGGAACGAACCGTCCCCCTGCTTCTGCAGCAGCCAGCCCACGTCGTTCACCTCGGCCCCGTCGGCCTCCGGATCGTCCATCGCGGCGGGCCGCGGGACACCGCAGCGCAGTATGATCGCCGGGCTTCCCCAGCCCGCGGTCAGCGCGGAGGCGGGCCGGGGGTCCTCGCGGCTCAGTCCGTCCACTTTCCCAGGCAGTTCCCGGTCCAGATCACGGCACAGTCTCGCCACCGACGGGCCGGGAGTGGGAACCGCCACGGTGGCGCTGTCGTCGCTCGGGGAGCAGCCCGCGACGGTGATCAGCGCGGCGAGGACGGGCAGACCGAGAAACCGGTGACGGAAGAAGCTCACCGGCCAAGGGTAGACGGGGGCTACAGATGCACGACCGGGCAGGTCAGGGTGCGCGTGATGCCGTCCACTTGCTGGACCTTCGCGACCACCATGCGGCCCAGGTCGTCCACCGTGTCGGACTGGGCGCGCACGATGACGTCGTACGGCCCCGTCACGTCCTCGGCCTGGATCACTCCGGGGATCTTGCCGATCGTCTCTGCGACGGTCGACGCCTTGCCGACCTCCGTCTGGATCAGGATGTACGCCTGTACCACGGAACCTCCAGGGCGGCCACGAGGATCATCTGGGGGAAAAGGAACGCCACGGTACCGCGTCGTCACACGCCGTGGGGAGACCCGGGAGGCCGTGACGCACGCGCCGGGGTGCAGGTAGGACAGAAGTTGACGGTCATCTCGACCGTAGCGAGGACCGCGTGGACGCGCGACCGGGAACACAACCGGGATCATCCAGGGACAGAAGGGGCGAAAGGCCGATGAAGGGCACTGTTGGTGAGCTCGGGGAGTTCGGGCTCATCAGGGAGCTCACCTCCCGTCTCACCACCACCCCGGCGGTCCGGGTCGGTCCCGGCGACGACGCCGCGGTGGTCGCCGCCCCCGACCGCAGGGTCGTGGCGAGCACCGACATACTCCTCGAGGGGCGGCACTTCCGCCGGGACTGGTCCACCGCGTACGACGTGGGCCGCAAGGCGGCCGCCCAGAACCTCGCGGACATCGCCGCCATGGGCGCCGTGCCGACCGCGCTGCTGCTCGGTCTGGTCGTGCCCACCGAGCTCCCGGTCACCTGGCCCACCGAGCTGATGGACGGCCTGCGCGACGAGTGCCAGGTCGCCGGGGCCGCCGTCGTCGGCGGCGACGTGGTGCGCGGCGACACGATCATGGTGTCGATCACCGCGCTCGGTGATCTGCGCGACCACGAACCGGTCACGCGCGCCGGCGCACAGCCCGGCGACCTGATCGCGGTGACCGGCTGGCTGGGCTGGTCCGCCGCCGGGTACGCGGTGCTCTCCCGGGGCTTCCGCTCGCCCCGCGCCTTCGTCGAGGCCCACCGCCGACCCGAGCCGCCGTACCACGCGGGTCCCGCGGCCGCCGGGCTCGGCGCCACCGCGATGTGCGACGTCAGTGACGGACTGATCGCCGACCTCGGGCACATCGCCGAGGCCAGCAAGGTCCACATCGACATCCGCTCGGGCGCCATAGACATCCCCTCGCAGATGAACGACATCGGGCAGGCCGTCGGCGTCGACCCGCTGCAGTGGGTGCTGACCGGGGGAGAGGACCACGCGATCGTGGCGGCCTTCCCGCCGGACGTGAAGCTGCCTGCCCGCTGGAAGGTGATCGGCGACGTGCACAGCCCCTCCGCGCTGCCCCAGGTCACGGTCGACGGCGCGCCGTGGACCAGCAAGGGCGGCTGGGACCACTTCGGGGACATCGAGTCATGACCGCCGCCCCTCCCCGGGTACTGACCGTCGCGGGCTCCGACTCCGGCGGCGGCGCCGGCATCCAGGCCGACCTGAAGACGATGCTCGCCCTCGGCGTGCACGGCATGAGCGTGATCACCGCGGTGACCGCGCAGAACTCCCTGGGTGTGCAGGGGGCCTGGGAACTGCCCGTGGACGCGGTCCGGGCCCAGTACCGCAGCGTCGTGGACGACATCGGCGTCCAGGCGGTGAAGACCGGGATGCTGGCCTCGGCGGAACTGGCCGGGGCGGTGGCCGAACTGATCGCCGGGACGGACGCGCCCGCGGTCGTCGACCCGGTCGGCGTCTCCAAGCACGGCGACCCGCTCCTCGCCGAGTCCGCGCTCCGGACCGTGCGCGAAAGGCTGCTCCCCGTGGCGACCGTCGCCACGCCGAACCTCGACGAAGTGGCGCAGCTCACTGGCGTCCGGGTCCGGGCGGAGGGGCAGATGCGGGAGGCCGCGGCGGCGATGCTGGCGTTCGGGCCGGAGTGGGTGCTGATCAAGGGCGGCCACCTCACCGGGCGGGAGGGCGGCGGCCAGGCCGTGGACCTGCTCACCGACGGCGCCGAGGAGCACTGGCTGCGCGCCCCCCGGTACGACAACCGGCACACGCACGGCACCGGCTGCACCCTCGCCTCCGCGATCGCCTCGTACCTGGCGAAGGGCCGGTCGGTGCCGGAGGCCGTGACGGCGGCCAAGGCGTACGTCACCGGGGCGATCGCGGCCGGCTTCGCGCTCGGCGGGGGGATCGGGCCCGTGGACCACGGCTGGGCCCTGCGGGGATCCCGGGCGGAGTAGTCGCACGACCCGCGCGGGCATGGCGTGTGCGGGTACGGCGTGTGCGGGTACGGCAAAAAGCCGGTCCACCGAGGTGGACCGGCTCAGTGCAGCGAACCAGCGGTGGCCGCGCGCTTAGCTGTTGCTGTGCGTCAGCGCGAGACCTTGCCGGCCTTGATGCACGAGGTGCAGGCGTTCACGCGCTTCGGCGTCCCGCCGACCACGGTACGCACGCGCTGGATGTTCGGGTTCCAGCGACGGGGCGTACGGCGGTGCGAGTGCGAGATGTTGTTGCCGAAGCCCGGCCCCTTGCCGCAGACGTCGCAGTTGGCAGCCACGGGTCACTCCAAAGACTTCAGATGCACTTACGGTTGATCCCGGCATGCCGGGATCAAGATCTCGTGCTCGGAGAGCACTTCTGAAATCTGAGTGGCGTTGCCAGGGGGATAGCCCGATCAGGTCGGGCAACCGGAGCAGCATACAACGGCTGCGTCCGTAGGGCGAAACTACCACGGCGGCTCCGGGGCCCGCGCGGGCCCTCTTCCGTCCGGCACCGCCCCTGGGTCTACGCTGCGTCCAGTCCAGCAGCTCAGGGAGGCGCAGGTGGCGCAGGTGCCGCAGACGTTCGACGCGCCGGCGGTGCGCACCTGGTGCGGACTGGCGCTGCGGGCCCTGGGACGCGCGCGCGAGGAGATCGACGCGATCAACGTCTACCCCGTGGCCGACGGGGACACCGGCACCAACCTGTATCTGACCGTGGAGTCCGCCGTCGCGGCGGTGGAGGCCGTGTTCGCCGCGCACGAGATGGGCGACGGAACCGGCGGGGCACTCGCCGGTCCCTCCCTGGCCGACGCCGCGCGGGCGATGGCGCACGGCGCGCTGATCGGGGCCCGCGGCAACTCCGGGACCATCCTCGCCCAGCTGCTGCGCGGCATGGCCCAGGTGTTCGCCGCCGACGGTGACCTGACGCACACCGACGGGCGCGGCCTGTGCCTGGCCCTGCGGCGCGCCGCGGACTCCGCCCGGCAGGCCGTGGCGCACCCGGTGGAGGGCACGGTCCTGTCGGTGGCCTCGGCCGCCGCGGACGCGGCCACCGGGGCGCGCGGGGACTGCGGCGCCGTCGCTCTGGCCGCCTACGAGGGGGCCTGCGCGGCCCTCGCCGCGACCCCCGGCCAGCTGGCGGTCCTGGAGCGCGCCGGGGTGGTCGACGCGGGCGGGCGGGGACTCGTGGCGGTCCTCGCGGCCCTGGTGGAGACCTGCACGGGACGAGCGCCGGAGCAGGGCGCGTCCGCTTCGGTGGTCGCGGCGGCGGGTGACGGCGGGGCGACCGTGCCCCACGCGCGCGTGTGCTCCGCCGGGGACGACGGGCCCGGTGCCTGCGCGCCGCCCGCGAGCGGTCCCGCCTTCGAGGTGATCTACCTGCTGGACGCCGAGGACGCGGCCGTCGCCCGGCTGCGCGAACGGCTCGACGGGCTCGGGGACTCGCTGGTCGTGGTCGGCGGCGACGGCCTGTGGAACGTGCACGTGCACGTCGACGATGCCGGCGCCGCCGTGGAGGCGGGTGTGGAGGCCGGGCGGCCGCACCGCATCCGGATCACCCACTTCGCCGCCGACGACGCGCACACCGGCGGGCCCGGGGTCCCGCCGCGGCGGGAGCGGGCCCAGCGCGCCGTGGTGGCCGTCGTGCCCGGCGAGGGCCTGGCCGGGCTCTACACCGAGGCCGGGGCGACCGCGGTGGTCACCAGGCCCGGCGAGCAGCTCGCCAGCGGTGAGCTCGTCGACGCCGTACGGCGGGCACACGCGCGCGAGGTGGTCCTGCTGCCCAACGACCCCGAACTGCGCCACACCGCGTCGGCGGCGGCCGAGCAGGCCCGCGGGGACGGTGTCCGTGTGGCCCTGATCCCGACCCGCTCGGCGGTGCAGGGCATCGCCGCCCTCGCCGTGCACGAGCCGGGGCGCAGCTTCGACGAGGACGTCGTCGCCATGACCTCTGCGGCCGGCGCCACCCGGCACGCCGAGGTCATCGTCGCCGAACGCCAGTCGTGGACCACGGCCGGCATCTGCCAGGCCGGTGACGTCCTCGGTCTCATCGACGGCGACGTGGCCGTGATCGGCTCGGACGTCACGGCCACCGCCGAGACCGTCCTGGACCGCATGCTCGCGGCCGGCGGCGAACTGGTCACCCTCGTCCTCGGCGACGAGGCCCCCGACACGATCGCCGCCCATCTCCGGACCCGGGTCCGCGAGTCCTACCTCGCCGTCGACACGGTCGTCTACGAGGGCGGCCGCCAGGGAGCACTGCTGCTCATCGGCGTGGAGTAGGCCACGCCTCCCGGCCGGCCTCGCCGACGGCGGGCTTGGCACACGCGTATCGGTGGGCTCGTAGGTGGTCGCCGCGGCACGCGCGCGTGTGTGGTGGCCCGGGCAGGGCGGCCGGGTGCTGTCGCCGGTCGCCTGCTCCGGGGCCGTCGGTCAGTCGTCCGGCTCCGCATCCAGGGCTCGCAGGAGTCGTTCGGCTTGCGCGCGCCGGAGCGGTGCCTCGGTGTCCCCGTCGGCGGCGTCCTCGTAGGCCGCCAGCACGGCACGTGCGTGTGCCGTGGCCTCGGCGGGGCGGCCCAGGTCGGCTGCCAGCCGGCCCGCGGCGAGTTCCGCTCCGGTGCGCTCGTGCAGGGCGGCCGGACCCAGCAGAGCGAAGGCCGCGATCGCCTGCTCCAGCCGGGACAGCGCCTCCTCGGCCACTGCCTCGTCCGCCGCGCCGTCCGCGAGCAGCTCGCCGAACTGCCCGTGGGTCTGCCCGAGTTCCGCGACCAGCCGCTGCCGCGCCGCCGAGTCGTCGGCCACCGCGTCCAGCGCCGCCTCGCACTCCGCGACGGCGGCCCCCATCAGCTCCCGCGCCGCGTCCAGGCCGGCCTCGGTGCCCGATGCCAGCCACGCGCGTGCGCGCAGAGCTCGGACCAGGCCGTGCACGTCGCCCAGGGCGCGCCACAGGTCGCCCGCGCGCGTGTACGCGTGATCGGCCTCCTCGTGCAGCCCCGCCCGGCTCAGCGACTCGGCGGCCAGATGCGCGAGGGTCGCGTGGTCCTGCTGCTCGGGCCAGTGCCGGGCGATCTCGGCGGCCTGGAGCCGGCGTTCGGCTGCCCCACGGTGTTCCCCGAGCTCGCTCAGGCAGTCGCCGAGCCACCACTGCGTCTGCACGACGGCCCCGTCGCCGTGCGTGTCCGCGGACAGATCCGGCAGCGCGGACTCCAGCACCTCGGCGGCCTCCGCCCACCGACCCAGCCGCAGCAGCAGACCGCCGAGCTGCTGCCGGGCCCACGCGCCGAGCGCCGGTCCCTCGCCCGCCTCGTCGGCCCAGTGCGCCGCCTCAAGGGCGTGTTCCGCCGCCTCCTCGGTCCGGCCGAGACCGCCGAGCACCTCCGCGAGCTGAAGGTGGAGCTGTGCCCGGCCGGGGGCCTCCAGATACGCCCCGCCGTGCTCCAGGGCCGCCCGCAGCGCCCGCTCGGCGCCCTCCGGATCGCCCAGATGGTGCGCGATTACCGCCAGCCGTGCCTCGTACTCCACCGCGAACCACGGCACACCCGCCCCGGCGTACTCGGCCGCGGCACGCTCGAACAGCTCCGCGGCCCCCCGCAGATCACCGGCGCGCGCGGCGGTCTCGGCGAGCATCGCCCGCGCCTCGGCCTCGCGGGCCGCGAGCCGCACATCGTCCCCGGTGTGCCCCTCCACGAGGGCCAGGACCTCCCGCACGGCCCCCTCGGCGGCGGACAGCGCCCCGGGGTCCATCGACCCCTCGGCCTCGTACACGGGCCGCATCAGGATCCGTGCCCGTCCCATCACCACGGACGCGGTCTGCCGGACGCCGGTGCCCTCCTCCGCGTACAGCGCGAGGACCTGCTCGTAGGGCTCGGCGACCGCGGCGAGAGCCCCGGCCACATCGCCGGTCAGCGCCCTCATGTACGCGGCACGCGAGCGTGCCGCCAGCGCCTCGCCCGGGTCGCCCGCCCGCGCGTACGACTCGGCGGCCCGCTCGAACAGCGCGATGCCCTCGGGGCCCCGGCTCATCGCCTCGTGGTCGGCGATCTCGGCCTGGTCGCGGGCCGCCAACTCGACGCCCTCCGCGGCCCGCGCGACCGCCGCCCATGCCTCCGTGGCGTCCGGCCGCAGGGTGTCCGACAGCCGCCGCGCCTCGGCGATCAGCGCGGACAGGTCGGCTTCCCCGGGCGCCGCGGCCGCCGCTTCAGCCGCCGTCCCCGCGGGGACCACAGCGGGAGCCGAAGCCGTGCCGACGGGCCGCCGTGCCGTGCGCACGCCCAGCGGCAGCCGCTCCACCAGCGGGCGCCGCGCCATGCGCGCGCGTGCGCGCTCGCCCACCCGGGACGTGCCGTTGCGCTCGTCGAAGCGGGCCGCCAGAGCCGCCGCCTCCGCACGCGCGTGCGCGGCGAGTTCGGCGGCCGTCCAGGACCGCCCCGCGGGACCGGACACCGCCTGCCCGTCCCGGCCCAGCTCGACCAGCCGCTCCATGAGCAGGGCCGTCACCGCCAGGAAGTCCAGCCTGCTGAGCGGGTTCCCGTCGTCGGTGAAGTACGCCGGCCGCTCGGCCAGCAGTTCCAGGGCCCGCGCTTCGTTGCCGGTCAGCGCGCAGAACGCCACGTGGTCGGCGTAGGCGCCCCGCATGCTCTCCATCGGCCGTACCAGCCTCAGGCCCCGCAGATGGTGGGCGCGCGCCTCGTCGAGGCGGCCGAGCCGCAGCAGCGGCAGCAGCGAGGAGGCGAGGACGCCGTGCGGCTCGTGGGCGCAGGAGAACTCGCCGTCCAGCACCGGCCGCCACAGCTCGACCGCCTCCGCGTCCCGGCCGCACTCGGCCAGCCACCGGCCCTGGTCGTGCAGTTCGCAGGCGTGGCAGTCGGCCATGCTGTCCCGGTCGGCGGCCAGCCACGCCGCGTACGCCCGCTCCGCCCGCGCCAGGTCCCCGATGTGCCGGGCGACGCTGAACTCGGCGCCGCGCACGGCACGTTCGGAGTGGCCGGCGAGCCGGTAGCGGTGCTCCATCTCGCCGAGCCACTTCTCGATCGCGGCCAGCGGAATGTGCGGCTGGCCCAGCATGCCCGCCGACATCCACTTGAAGACCCAGTGCAGCGAGTGGATCTCGTACTCGTCGAAGTCCTCGGGGCGGTCGTCCCACATGCGCAGCAGCCGCGCGAACGGGACGAACATCTTGTCCTTCTCGGAGCTGTAGTTGTAGACCTTCAGCTGGTGTCCGAGCGCCTCGATCACGGCGAGCGGGATGTTCAGCCGCTCGGCCTCGGCGAGCAGCAGCTCAGCGCGCGCGTTGCGGGCCGGGCCCTCCGGCCGCTCGCCGTTGGCGGCCAACTCCCGGCGCAGCGAGTCGAAGTCGGTGATCTCACTCATCGGTGGCCGTCCCCCGTCGCGTCGGTGTCGCTGTGCGTGGCCCACTCCAGCAGGCCGATGAACGCCCGGTTCAGCAGCGCCGAGTCCGCCGGCCGCAGCGGGCGCTGCGCCATCAGCAGCGCCTGCCCGTACAGCGACTCGGTCGCGGTGCCGATCAGTTCCGGGTCGCCGAGGGAACCGATGCGGCGGATCAGCGGGTTGAGGTGGTTGAGCACCAGACGCGCGCGTGGGGCGGTGCCGCGCAGCGAGCCGAGGATGCCCGCCCACAGGTCGTCGGCCCGCTCCTCGGCCTCGGCGCGGGCCTGCTCGTGCCGGGCCGCCCGGTCGTCCAGGTGCAGCGCCGGCACGGACAGCGGGTGGAAGGCGCGCAGCACGACGTCGCAGCCCAGCGGGTCCAGCCGGGTCCGCGCGGCGGCCAGGAAACCCGACAGGGCCAGCTCCTCGGCCGGGTCGACGGAGTCCAGGTGCGCGGTCACGGTGTCCGCGTCCAGCTCGGCGACCACCGTCCCCGGGCGCACGGACGGCAGCGCCTCGACCAGCTCGCTGTCGTAGGTGTAGCCGCCGTTGACGACGCCGACGCCCTGCGCGGAGGCGATCGGCGCGACCTGCCGGTACTCCTCGACTGTCCGCGTGAAGTGCACGACGGGGTGCCGCCGCGCGAACTCCTCCAGGGACAGCCGTCCGTCGGTCGTCTCGAAGGGCAGCCACGGCAGCATCGTGCGCAGCATCTCCGCGTCGTGCCGGGCCAGCGACTTCACGCCCAGGTGGTGCACCGACAGGAACGCCTCCAGGCGCTCCGGGTCGCCGGCCGCGAGAGAGGTCAGCCAGGCCCGTATCCGCTCCCCGAGCGCCTCACGCACGGCGGCCAGCGTCTCGTCCTCGTACAGCGACTCCCGTGAGGCGGTGGGCCGCAGACTGTCCGTGTCGAGCACGCAGCGCACGAAGAACGCCCAGTCGGGCAGGAGCTGTTCCGCCCGCTCGGTCAGCAGCATGCCCTTCAGGTGCACGCGGTGACCCGCCCGCTGCGCCGGGCTGACCGCCGACGGCAGCACGTACGCCACCCCGCGGATCCCGGCCAGCGGCACGTCCAGGCCGATGGCGTCCAGCGGCGTGAACCCGAACACCTCGTGGCAGTGCCTCGCCAGGGCGACCCGGCGGGCCGCGGGGGAGGGGTACGCCCGGTCCCAGGGCGCCGGCAGGTCGGTGACCGCCTCCTCGCCCACCCGGACGTCGTAGGGCAGCAGCGATCCGAAGTCCCGTGCCAGCGCGAGCACGCGCGGCTCGGTGAGCCACTCGCCCGCCCCGGCCCGGGCCTGGAGGTGCACGGTGGTGCCGGGTTCCGGGCGGGCGGAGTCCGGCAGGGTCCGCACGGTGTACGAGCCGTCGTCGCGCGCGGTCCACTCCACGGGAGGCGCCTCGGGCGTCCGGGCGCTGCGGCTGACCACCCGGATCCGCTCGGCCACCACGAAACAGGCCAGCAGGCCGATGCCGAACTGGCCGAGGAAGTCCGAGCGCGCCTCCCGCAGGCCCTCGGCCCGCTTGGAGCTGCGGCCGATGGTGGCCAGCAGTTCGTGGACGTCGGACTCGGTGAGGCCGACGCCGGAGTCCTCCACCCGGAGGGTGCCGCCGTCCGCGAAGAGCCGTACGCGCGCCGGGGCGCCGGGCTCCTCCGCGCGCCGGGCGGTGATGGCGTCCACCGCGTTCTGGAGCAGTTCGCGCAGGTAGACCCTGGGGCTGGAGTACAGGTGATGCGAGAGCAGGTCCACCAGGCCCCGCAGATCGACCTGGAACATATGGGCCGGGCGGGGCTCGCCGGACGACTGTGATGAGTGGGATGCCTGTGCTGACTGTGAGGTCTGGAAGTCCATCGTCGCAGCGCCGGTGGGGGGATGTCGGGTCGGCGCGGGGTAGGGCGGCACCTGTGAGGCGGCTGCCGCGGGGATGGCCGGAGCGCGTCATCCTAGGCCCTGCACGGACCGGCTGACCAGGGGTTTCCCCGGAGGTTTACGGCATTGTCGGTGCCGTGGTGTGCAATGGATCTCGTGCCCGCACTGCAAGAACCACTGAAACAGCCACTGAAGTCAGTGCTCGGCCCCGCCACCGCGAAGGTGATGGCCGAGCACCTCGGCCTGCACACCGTCGGCGACCTCCTGCACCACTACCCGCGCCGGTACGAGGAGCGCGGCCAGCTCACCCACCTCGCCGACCTGCCCATGGACGAGCACGTCACGGTGGTCGCCCAGGTCGCCGACGCCCGCCTGCACACCTTCGCCTCCGCCCGCGCGCCCCGCGGCAAGGGCCAGCGCCTGGAGGTGACGATCACGGACGGCAGCGGCCGGCTCCAACTGGTCTTCTTCGGCAACGGCGTGCACAAGCCCCACAAGGAACTCCTGCCGGGCACCCGCGCGATGTTCGCGGGCAAGGTCTCGGTCTTCAACCACAGGTTGCAACTGGCACACCCGGCGTACGAGTTGCTGAAGGGGGAGGACGGAGAGGCGGTCGAGAGCTGGGCCGGCGCCCTCATCCCGCTGTATCCGGCCACCGCCAAGCTGGAGTCCTGGAAGATCGGCAAGGCGGTCCAGACCGTCCTGCCCAGCGCCCAGGAGGCGCTCGACCCGCTGCCCGAGTCGCTGCGCGCGGGCCGCGGCCTGGTCCCCCTCCCCGAGGCCCTGCTCAAGATCCACCGCCCGCACAGCAAGGCGGACATCGCCGACGCCCACGCCCGGCTGAAGTGGGACGAGGCCTTCGTCCTCCAGGTCGCCCTCGCCCGCCGCCGCCACGCGGACACCCAACTCCCCGCCGTCGCCCGCGTACCCGGCCCGGACGGACTCCTCGCGGCCTTCGACGACCGCCTCCCCTTCACCCTCACCGACGGACAGCGGAAGGTCTCCCGCGAGATCTTCGCCGACCTGGCCACCGAGCACCCGATGCACCGGCTGCTCCAGGGAGAGGTCGGCAGCGGCAAGACGCTCGTCGCGCTGCGCGCCATGCTCGCCGTCGTCGACGCGGGCGGGCAGGCCGCGATGCTCGCGCCCACCGAGGTCCTGGCCCAGCAGCACCACCGCTCGGTCACCGAGATGATGGGGGACCTCGCCGAGTCGGGAATGCTGGGCGGCGCCGCGCACGCCACCAAGGTGGTGCTGCTCACCGGGTCCATGGGCGCCGCGGCCCGCCGGCAGGCCCTGCTCGACCTGGCCACCGGCGAGGCGGGCATCGTCATCGGCACGCACGCGCTGATCGAGGACAAGGTCCTGTTCGACGACCTGGGACTGGTCGTGGTGGACGAGCAGCACCGGTTCGGCGTCGAACAGCGCGACGCCCTGCGCGGAAAGGGCAAGCAGCCCCCGCACCTGCTGGTCATGACCGCCACGCCCATTCCGCGCACGGTCGCGATGACGGTCTTCGGCGACCTGGAGACGTCCGTCCTCGACCAGCTCCCGGCGGGCCGCTCGCCCATCGCCAGCCATGTCGTCCCGGCCGCCGACAAGCCGCACTTCCTGGCCCGGGCCTGGGAGCGGGTGCGCGAGGAGGTGGCGAAGGGCCACCAGGCGTACGTGGTCTGCCCGCGCATCGGGGACGAGGAGGACGATCCGAAGAAGTCCGCCGCGCGGAAGTCCGCCGAGGACGAGGCGGAGAAGCGCCCGCCGCTCGCCGTGCTGGACATCGCCGACCAGCTCGCCAGGGGCCCCCTGCACGGCCTGAAGGTCGAGGTGCTGCACGGCCGTATGCAGCCCGACGACAAGGACGCGGTCATGCGCCGCTTCGCCGCCGGCGAGACCGACGTCCTGGTCGCCACCACGGTCATCGAGGTCGGTGTGAACGTACCGAACGCCACCGTGATGGTGATCATGGACGCCGACCGCTTCGGTGTCTCCCAGCTGCACCAGCTCCGCGGCCGCGTCGGCCGCGGCTCGGCGCCCGGCCTGTGCCTGCTGGTCACCGAGATGCCGGAGGCGAGCGCCGCCCGGCAGCGGCTCAACGCGGTGGCCTCCACCCTCGACGGCTTCGAGCTCTCCCGCATCGACCTCGAACAGCGCCGCGAGGGCGACGTCCTCGGCCAGGCCCAGTCCGGTGCCCGCTCCAGCCTGCGGGTGCTCGCCGTCATCGAGGACGAGGAGATCATCGCCGATGCCCGCGAGGAGGCCGCCGCCGTGGTGGCCGCCGACCCCGAGCTGGAGCGCCTGCCCGGGCTGCGCACGGCGCTGGACGCGTTGCTGGACGAGGAGCGGGAGCAATACCTGGAGAAGGGCTGACAGACTGGGACCGGCCCGCACCCGAGCCGCCACGCCACGGCCGTCACCGACGAGACCGTCACCGACCAGGCCGTCCCCGACAAGCAAGGACCAGACATGACCCGCGTGATCGCCGGCCGGGCCGGCGGACGCCGTCTCGCCGTACCGCCGGGCAGCGGAACCCGACCCACCTCGGACCGGGCGCGCGAGGGCCTGTTCTCCACCTGGCAGTCGCTGCTCGGCGGCCCGCTGGACGGCGAGCGCGTCCTGGACCTGTACGCCGGCTCGGGCGCCGTCGGTCTCGAGGCGCTGTCGCGGGGCGCCGGGCACACCCTGCTCGTCGAGGCCGACCAGCGAGCGGTCCGCACCGTCCGGGAGAACGTGAAGGCGCTCGGCCTCCCCGGCGCCGACGTACGGGCGGGCAAAGCGGAACAGATCATCCACACACCGCCCCCGGCGCAGCCGTACGACCTCGTCTTCCTCGACCCGCCGTACGCGGTCTCCGACGGCGATCTCCGCGAGATTCTGCTCACACTCCGCACCCAGGGGTGGCTCGCGGCCGACGCCCTCGTCACCGTGGAGCGCAGCACCAGGGGCGGGGAGTTCACATGGCCGCCGGGATTCGACGCGATCAGGGCCCGTCGCTACGGCGAAGGGACGTTTTGGTACGGTCGCGCCGCCTCTACGTGCGAAGACGCACGATGACCGGACCGGAGAGCGAGGGATCTCAAGTGCGCCGCGCCGTCTGCCCCGGGTCGTTCGACCCCATCACCAACGGACACCTGGACATCATCGCCCGCGCCTCCCGTCTCTACGACGAGGTCTACGTCGCGGTGATGATCAACCAGTCGAAGAAGGGCCTGTTCGAGATCGACGAGCGGATCGACCTCATCCAGCAGGTCACCGCCGAGTACGGCAACGTCCGCGTCGAGGCCTTCCACGGCCTCCTCGTCGACTTCTGCAAGCAGCGCGACATCCCGGCCATCGTCAAGGGCCTGCGCGCCGTCAGCGACTTCGACTACGAACTGCAGATGGCCCAGATGAACAACGGCCTCTCCGGGGTCGAGACGCTGTTCGTGCCCACCAACCCCACCTACAGCTTCCTGTCGTCCTCCCTGGTCAAGGAGGTCGCGGCCTGGGGCGGCGACGTCTCCCACCTGGTGCCGCCGCAGGTCCTCGAAGCCCTCAACGAGCGGCTGAAGAAGGACTGAGGCGGCTGACGGCCAGTCACCCGGTGTCCGGCGATCACCTCATGGACGTACAGTCGTCCCGTCCGTCTCCGACACATCGGTAGTCCAACACACCTGTAGAGAGTGGCGAGCACACGGTGGACGTGCAGAAGAAGCTCGACGAGATCGTGTCCACGGTCTCCAGCGCCCGGTCCATGCCCATGTCGGCGTCGTGCGTGGTCAACCGCGCCGACCTGCTCGCACTGCTCGACGAGGTGCGCCAGGCCCTGCCCGGCTCCCTCGCCCAGGCCCAGGAGCTGATCGGCGACCGCGAACAGATGGTGCAGGAGGCCCGGCGCGAGGCCGAGCGGATCATCGAGACGGCGCACGCCGAGCGCGGTTCGCTGATCTCCGGCACCGAGGTCGCCCGCCGCTCCCAGACCGAGGCCGACCGGATCCTCGGCGAGGCCCGGCAGGAGGCCGAGGAGGTCCGCGCCGAGGCCGACGAGTACGTCGACTCCAAGCTCGCCAACTTCGAGGTCGTTCTCACCAAGACCCTCGGCTCGGTCGGCCGCGGCCGCGAGAAGCTGCTCGGCACCGGCCCCGGCCTCGACGAGGAGGGCTACGAGGACGAGGACGCCCCCGAGCGCAGCCACGACCCCGAGACCCTGCGCCGCAACGCCGACGCGTACGTCGACGCCAAGCTCGGCGCCTTCGAGGCGGTCCTCGCCAAGACCCTGGAGGCCGTCGGCCGCGGCCGCCAGAAGCTGCACGGCCGCATCGCCACCGACGACCTCGGCGCCCTCGCCGACGACACCACCACCGTCCAGCACTCCAGCGACGCCGACTACCTCGCCGACCTCGCGGCCCTGGCCGACGCCCCGGCCGCCCCGCGGACCCCGGCGGCCCCGCCCGCCGAGCAGCCCGCCCCGCCGCAGTACGAGCCGCAGCCGGCCTACGGCTACCAGCAGCCCGAGCAGACCGATCCCTACGGCGGCTACCAGCAGGGCTACGGCGGGCAGGACCAGTACGGCTACCAGCAGCCCGACCCGTACGCCCAGACCGCCGACGCCACCGGCTACGCCCCGGCGCAGGGCGCCTCCTTCCAGGCCTACGACGCCCAGCCGGGCGCCTACGACCCGAACCAGGGGCAGCAGGACCCGCAGGACCCCCACGGCTACGGACAGCAGCAGGCCCACGCCCTCGACGAGACCAGCCTCTTCGACACCGGCATGATCAGCGCCGAGCAGCTGCGCGCCTACGAACAGGGCCGCGGACTGTAGCCGGGCCGCCGATTGGGCCGAGAGCGAAAGGTCAAGTATCCTGGCCCTTCGGTCGCGCATACGTCCGCGATCCGCGCTGCCCGGAACACCACCGGGCAAGCGTCCCCCCGAGTTCGGAAACCGAAAGCAGGAATGGCTCACAACGCCCGCCTCGACCACCGTGACCCTCTCGTGTTCGACACGCACGAGCTGGGGCGGCGGCCCGGCGCGCTGCAGCGCCTGACCCGCACGGTCCCCGCCCCCAAGGACCTCGGTCTCCAGGGTGTCGTCGGAGTGCCGGAAGGCGCCCCGGTGGAGCTCGAACTCCGACTCGAGTCGGTCATGGAAGGGGTGCTCGTCACAGGCACCGCCCGTGCACAGGCCGAGGGGGAGTGCGTAAGGTGTCTGGAGCCGCTCGAGTTCGATCTCGAAGCGGACTTCCAGGAGCTGTTCTCGTACCCTGACGCCGACGAGCGGGGCCGCGTGTCCGCGGAGCCCGACGCCGACGCCGAGGACGACGAGGACAGGCTCTTCCTCGAGGACGGACTCTTCGGCCTCGAACCTCTGCTGCGCGATGCGGTGGTGCTCGCACTGCCGATGCAGCCGGTGTGCCAGGAAGACTGCCCTGGGCTGTGCTCCGAGTGCGGTGCGCGGCTCCTGGACGACCCGGACCACCACCACGACGCCGTCGACATCCGTTGGGCGGCTTTGCAGGGACTCGCCGGCACCATGAAGGACGGCGAGAAGGACGAGATGAGCGGCGGCGCGCCTCGATCGGCACGCCCCGACGAGAAGCAGGAGAAGTAGCCGTGGCTGTTCCGAAGCGGAAGATGTCGCGCAGCAACACGCGCCACCGCCGGTCGCAGTGGAAGGCTGCGGTCCCCACCCTGGTTGCGTGCGAGCGCTGCCACGAGCCCAAGCAGCAGCACATCGCGTGCCCGTCGTGCGGCACCTACAACAAGCGCCAGGTCCTCGAGGTCTGAGCGGCTGGTGAGAGGCACTGTGTCCACTGCCAAGAAGGCGGAAGGCGCCGAAGCGGGCAACCGCCGACGCGGAGCCGCTCCGTCGGACAACACGGCCTCGTCCCACACGCTTCTGGAAGGGCGGCTCGGCTACACGCTCGAGTCCGCCCTTCTGGTGCGCGCGCTGACCCACCGTTCCTACGCGTACGAGAACGGCGGTCTGCCGACGAACGAGCGGCTGGAGTTCCTCGGTGACTCCGTCCTCGGCCTGGTCGTCACGGACACGCTGTACCGCACCCACCCCGACCTGCCCGAAGGCCAACTGGCCAAGCTGCGGGCCGCGGTGGTCAACTCGCGTGCGCTGGCGGAGGTCGGGCGCGGGCTCGACCTGGGCGCCTTCATCCGGCTCGGCCGCGGTGAAGAGGGCACGGGCGGCCGGGACAAGGCGTCCATCCTCGCCGACACCCTGGAAGCGGTGATCGGCGCGGTCTACCTCGACCAGGGCCTCGACGCGGCCTCCGAACTGGTGCACCGCCTGTTCGACCCGCTGATCGAGAAGTCCTCCAACCTCGGAGCCGGCCTGGACTGGAAGACCAGCCTCCAGGAGCTCACCGCGACCGAGGGGCTCGGCGTGCCCGAGTACCTGGTCACGGAGACCGGCCCCGACCATGAGAAGACCTTCACTGCTGCCGCCCGCGTCGGAGGCGTCTCGTACGGCACCGGCACCGGCCGCAGCAAGAAGGAGGCGGAACAGCAGGCCGCGGAATCCGCGTGGCGGGCCATCCGGGCCGCGGCGGACGAGCGCGCCAAGACGGTGGGATCCACCGACGGCGCCGATGACGCGTCGGCCTCCGCCTGAGCAGCCTGAGAACCGAAAACCCAGCGCGGCCGTCCGGCGGTCCTCCGCCCGCGGCCCGCGCCCAGCAGAACGCGACCGAGCGCCCGTCCCCGCCCCGGGGCGGGCGCTCGGCCCGTGACGGCCACAGCGGCCGCGATGTGTGAACGGGGGAGTCATGCCCGAGCTGCCCGAGGTCGAGGTCGTACGACGCGGACTGGAACGGTGGGTCGCGCACCGCAGCGTCGCCGGCGTCGAGGTGCTGCACCCGCGTGCCGTACGCCGCCACCCGGCCGGCGCCGAGGACTTCGCGCACCGCGTCCAGGGCCACCGGCTCGGCCTGCCCGGCCGCCGCGGCAAGTACCTGTGGCTGCCCCTGGAGGACAGCGGCCAGGCGGTCCTGGCCCACCTCGGCATGAGCGGCCAGCTACTGGTCCAGCCGGTCGGCGCGCCCACCGAGAAGCACCTGCGCATCCGCGTCCGCTTCGCCGACACGCCGGCCCCTGCCGCCTCCACGGCGGACGCCACCGAACTCCGCTTCGTCGACCAGCGCACCTTCGGCGGCCTGTCGCTGCACGACACCACCCCCGACGGGCTGCCCGACGTCATCGCGCACATCGCCCGCGACCCCCTCGACCCGCTGTTCGACGACGAGGCCTTCCACCAGGCCCTGCGCCGCAAGCGGACCACCATCAAGCGGGCCCTGCTCGACCAGTCCCTGATCAGCGGCGTCGGCAACATCTACGCGGACGAGGCGCTGTGGCGCTCCCGCGTCCACTACGAACGCCCCACCGCGACCCTCACCCGCCCCGGCACGGCCGAACTCCTCAGCCACGTCAGGGAGGTGATGAACGAGGCCCTCGCCGTCGGCGGCACCAGCTTCGACAGCCTCTACGTCAACGTCAACGGGGAGTCCGGCTACTTCGACCGCTCCCTGGACGCCTACGGCCGCGAGGGCCTGCCCTGCCGCCGCTGCACCACCCCGCTGCGCCGCCGCCCGTGGATGAACCGCTCCAGCTACTACTGCCCGAAGTGTCAGCGGGCGCCGCGCACGGCGTCGTAACGCTCGCGTGCCGCCAGTACCTCGTCCATGCGTCCCTCCACGCACTGGATGAGGGCCAGCAGGCGTTCGGCGACCTCGCGGCCCAGCGCCGTGAGCTCGTAGTCCACCCGCGGCGGATTGGTCGGCTGGGCCTCCCGGTGCACCAGGCCGTCCCGCTCCAGCGCCTGCAGGGTCTGGGACAGCATCTTCTCGCTCACGCCGTCGACCCGGCGGCGCAGCTCGTTGAAGCGGAGCGAGCCCTCGTACAGGGCGCCCAGCGCCAGCCCGCCCCAGCGCCCCGTGACATGCTCCAGCGTCCCGCGCGAGGGACAGGCCCTGGCGAACACGCTGTACGGGAGATCCTCGGTCTGCGGGGTGCTCATACCCACCAGGGTACTGGCGCACAGCGCTGACCGTCAGACGGCGCTAACCACGAGTCAGCGCCACCTGACGATCCGCCGGACGGGTCCCGCCCGGTGCCGGGGCACTAGTAGCCGAAGTCCTGCGTCCACCACGGACCGCCGGAGCCGAAGTGCACGCCGACGCCCAGGGTCTTGAAGTCGCAGTTCAGTATGTTGGCGCGGTGGCCCGGGCTGTTCATCCAGGCGTCCATCACCGCCGCCGCGTCGGCCTGCCCGCGGGCTATGTTCTCGCCGCCGAGGCTGGTGATGCCGAGCTTCGCCGCCCGGTCCCACGGCGAGGCGCCGCTGGGGTCGGTGTGGTCGAAGAAGTTCTCCGCGGCCATGGCCTCGCTGAAGTCCTGGGCGAGCCCGGCGAGCGAGCTGCTCGCCGTCAGCGCGCTGCACCCCACCTTCGACCGCTCCTCGTTGACGAGCCTGAGCACCTCGGCCTCGACGGCCGCCTGCGTGGGGGCGGCGGTCGGCGCCTCGGTCTTCACCGGGGCCTTGGAGGCGGTCTCGGCCGGCGCGGTCTCCGGCTTCTCCGGGGCGGTGGTCGGCTTCGCCTCCGGGGCCTTGGTGGGCGTGGCCGACGCCTCCGCGTCCGGCGTCGAGACCGGAGCCGACTCGGAGGCGGACCGCTGCGACGGCACGGGCCGGTCCACGCCGCGGCTCGTCGTGGAGCCGCCCGCCTGGCCGCCCGCGTCGGCGCTGCCGGAGGTGCCGCCCAGCGGGGCCTCGCTGTTCGTGGGCGAGCCCGCGGCCTGCACCTTGTCGGCGCCGCCGCCCGGGCCGCCCAGCTTGTAGTTCTCCAGGCCGGGCACCGCGCCGGTGGCGACCGCGACGGTGCCGAGGGCGACCGCGGCGGAGACCCCGAGCAGCCCCGTGCGGACCGGCGTCGCGGCCTTCTTCTTGCGGCGGTGCCCCCGCTCCCGCGGTCCGTCCGCCGGGCTGAAGCCGTCGGCCGGGAAGATCACGGTGGTGGCGGCGTGGGCGGAGCCGTCGTCCGTGTCGAAGAGGTACTCCGGAGCCGCGGGGTGGGCGTCGCTGTACAGGTCCGGGTTCAGATAGGGCGCGATGCCCAGGCGGCCGTCGTCGTCCTGCGGGCGGCTGTCCCACGGATCGCGGTCGGGCTCGTAGTCGTACGAGCCGTGCGTCCGGCTGTCCCCCGTGGCGCGGCCCGTGGCGGCGCGGCCGGCGTCCCAGCGTCGGTGGCGTCCCATGTGCTGGCCTTCCTCGTCTCTCTCGGTCGACGCGCGCCCTGAGCCGACGCGGTCAACCCAACTCACACGATCGAGTGAGTTTCAGATGAGAATTCATTGGATCGGGACGGTACCGCATGGCGCGAGGGGCGGAGGTGCCCCGAGAGACATTGGCCGGTTAGGTTGCACCCATGAGCGAGGATGTTCGACTGGTCGCCTGGGTCCGCGGACACGTCCAGGGAGTGGGTTTCCGCTGGTTCACGCGGGCCAGGGCGCTGGAGATCGGAGGCCTGAGCGGTTTCGCCGTCAACCTGGGGGACGGGCGCGTGCAAGTGGTCGCCGAAGGGGCCCGCGAAGGGTGCCAGAAGCTCCTGGACTGGTTGCAGGGCGCCGACACGCCCGGACGCGTCGACGGTGTCACCGAGATATGGGACACACCTCGCGGCGGCTACGACGGATTCGCGATCCGCTGACCGTGTGACGCGGTGGGGCCCCGACGGCGGCGGCGGCATCTGCCACCGGCACCTGCCCGGAGGGAAAAGGGGCAGGTGGTTGCCAAGAAACGCCCGGCGTGGCAGGCTCCGCACAGCAGAATGATCCGCACGCCCCGAAGGGCCCGCAGGAGTCGCAGCGCCACCCGTTTTCCGGTCGCGCGCCCCCGGGACACCCATGGATACGGGGCGTGATCGTGTTGACCGTCAAACTTTTTGGTGAGACGCTGAAAGCCCGCGCACCTCAGCTGTTTGGCATGGATGTACGGCACCACAACTCAGGCAGTGCCAAGCACCACGGGTGCGAATCCCTCACGACCCACACCGCTTCGGTCGGTCACTCAGTGTGGAGGACCATCCATCATGGCAAAGGCGCTTCTCGGTTACGTCGGTGGCTCCGACCCTCGACTCCTCGCCGAGATGCGACGGCTCCAGCAGCGCGTCCAGGACCTGGAATCCGAGCTTGTGCGGATCCAGGCGGAGAACGACGCCCTGACGGCTGCCGCTTCTCACGACAGGATCATGGAGCGCGTCGACGCACACCAGGCGGAGCCTGCGCTCACCTGATCACTGCATCGCACAACGACACAGGGGTTGGGCTGCCCGTCAACCGCTCAGTTGTCAGAGTTGCAAGGGACGCTTCGGCGTCCCTTCGTTCTTTCCCCCGGCCCTTGCCCGCCCGTCTTGCCCCGCCTTCGTTGCCCCCGCGCATCCTTTCACCGTCTTTAACATTTGGTGTGCCCTGCATATTCAAAGGCGAAACCGCGCGGTTGCGAGGGTTCGTGGAGTGAGGTAGCGGGTGCCGGTAAAGTCCGGCTGCGTGCACCTCAAGGCCCTGACCCTCCGCGGGTTCAAGTCGTTCGCCTCGGCGACCACGCTCCGGTTCGAACCGGGGATCACGTGCGTCGTCGGTCCGAACGGCTCGGGCAAGTCCAATGTCGTGGACGCGCTCAGCTGGGTCATGGGCGAGCAGGGGGCCAAGTCGCTGCGCGGCGGCAAGATGGAGGACGTCATCTTCGCCGGCACCACCGGGCGCCCGCCGCTCGGCCGCGCCGAGGTGTCCCTGACCATCGACAACTCCGACGGGGCCCTGCCCATCGAGTACGCCGAGGTCACCATCACGCGGATCATGTTCCGCAACGGCGGCAGCGAGTACCAGATCAACGGCGACACCTGCCGGCTGCTCGACATCCAGGAACTGCTGTCCGACTCCGGCATCGGCCGCGAGATGCACGTCATCGTCGGCCAGGGCCAGCTCGACTCCGTACTGCACGCCGACCCCATGGGCCGCCGCGCCTTCATCGAGGAGGCCGCGGGCGTCCTCAAGCACCGCAAGCGCAAGGAGAAGGCGCTCAGGAAACTGGACGCCATGCGGGCCAACCTCGCGCGCGTGCAGGACCTCACCGACGAACTGCGCCGCCAGCTCAAGCCGCTCGGCCGGCAGGCGGCGGTCGCGCGCAGGGCCGCCGTCATCCAGGCCGACCTGAGGGACGCGCGCCTGCGGCTCCTCGCCGACGACCTCGTCGGCCTGCGCGAGGCACTGAGGACCGAGGTCGCCGACGAGGCGGCCCTGAAGGAACGCAAGGAAACCGCCGAGCAGGAGCTGAGGAAGGCCCTCCAGCGCGAGGCACTCCTCGAGGACGAGGTGCGCCGGCTCGTCCCGCGCCTCCAGCGCGCCCAGCAGACCTGGTACGAACTGTCCCAGCTCGCCGAACGCGTACGCGGCACGATCTCGCTCGCCGACGCACGCGTGCACAGCGCCACCTCCGCGCCCCCCGAGGAGCGGCGCGGCCGCGACCCCGAGGAACTTGAACGCGAGGCCGAACGCGTCCGCGAGCAGGAGGCCGGCCTGGAGGCGGCCCTGGAAGCGGCCCAGCGCGCCCTCGACGACACCGTCGCCCACCGCGCCGAACTCGAACGGGAACTCGCCGTCGAGGAACGGCGCCTGAAGGACGCGGCCCGCGCCATCGCCGACCGCCGCGAGGGCCTGGCCCGGCTCGCCGGCCAGGTGAACGCGGCCCGTTCGCGCGCCGCCTCCGCCCAGGCCGAGATCGAGCGGCTGGCCGCCGCCAGGGACGAGGCCCAGGAACGGGCCGTCCACGCCCAGGAGGAGTACGAGGCACTCAAGGCCGAGGTCGACGGCCTCGACGCGGGCGACGAGGAACTGGCCGGGCGGCACGAGGCGGCGAGGACGGCGCTGACCGAGGCGGAGGCCGCCCTGACCGCGGCCCGCGAGGCGGTCACCGCCGCCGAACGCAAGCGCGCGGCCACCCAGGCCCGGCACGACGCCCTCGCCCTGGGACTGCGCCGCAAGGACGGAACGGGCGCCCTTCTCGGCGCCAAGGACCGCCTCACCGGCCTGCTGGGCCCCGCCGCCGAACTCCTGACGGTCACCCCCGGCCACGAGACCCCCCTCGCCACCGCCTTCGGCGCCGCCGCCGACGCCCTGGCCGTGACCACCCCCACCGCGGCGGCCGACGCCCTGCGCCTGCTGCGCAAACAGGACGCGGGCCGGGCCGCGCTGCTCCTCGCCGGACCCGCACCGGAAACCACCGCGCCTCCGCCCGCCCCGGCATCGGACCACCCCTTCGCCGCCGAGTTCGTACGCGGCCCCGCCGAGCTGATGCCCGCCGTCCGGTGGCTGCTGCGGTCGATCGTCGTGGTGGGGACGCTGGAGGACGCGGAGGATCTGGTTCTCGCACGGCCGGAGCTGACCGCGGTGACCGCCGAGGGCGACCTGCTCGGGGCGTACTTCGCCCAGGGCGGCTCCGCGGGTGCGCCCAGTCTGCTGGAGGTACAGGCCTCCGTGGACGAGGCCGCCGCCGAGCTGGAGCGGCTCGACCTGCGGTGCGAGGAGCTGACCGAGGACCAGCAGCGGGCCGCCGAGCGGCGCGGCCGGTGCGCCGCGCTGGTCGAGGAACTGGGGGAGCGGCGGCGGACCGCCGACCGGGAGAAGTCGGCCGTCGCCCAGCAACTGGGCCGGCTCGCCGGGCAGGCCCGCGGCGCCGCCGGGGAGGCCGAGCGCTCGGCGGCCGCCGCCGCCCGCGCCCAGGAAGCCCTCGACAACGCACTTCAGGAAGTGGCGGAGCTGGCCGAGCGGCTCGCCGTGGCCGAGGAGATGCCGATCGAGGAGGAGCCCGACACCTCCGCACGCGACCGGCTCGCCGCCGACGGCGCCAACGCCCGCCAGACCGAGATGGAGGCCCGCCTCCAGGTCCGCACGCACGAGGAACGGGTCAAGGGGCTGGCCGGCAGGGCCGACTCGCTGGACCGGGCCGCCCGCGCCGAACGAGAGGCACGCGCGCGTGCCGAGCAGCGGCGGGCCCGGCTGCGCCACGAGGCGGAGGTGGCCTCGGCGGTCGCCGCCGGCGCCCGGCAGTTGCTCGCCCACGTCGAGGTCTCCGTGAGCCGCGCCGAGGAGGAGCGGTCCGCCGCCGAGGCGGCCAAGACCCGTCGCGAGCAGGAGCTGACCGCCGCCCGCACCGAGGGCCGGGAGCTCAAGGCCGAACTCGACAAGCTGACCGACTCGGTCCACCGGGGCGAGGTGCTCGGCGCAGAGAAGCGGCTGCGCATCGAGCAGCTGGAGACCAGGGCCCTGGAGGAACTGGGAGTCGAAC
Source organism: Streptomyces sp. NPDC088817 (assembly GCF_044750345.1). NCBI lineage: Bacteria > Bacillati > Actinomycetota > Actinomycetes > Kitasatosporales > Streptomycetaceae > Streptomyces > Streptomyces sp. NPDC088817. The sequence continues at coordinate 103,522 of NZ_JBIVJN010000013.1, read as the reverse complement.
CGGCGGGCCTGATGGAGGAGTACGGTCCGCACCAGCCCGTACCGCCCTCGCCCCCCGCCGAGGGCGAGCAGCTCCCGGAGGACCCGCAGCACCCCCGCAACCGGCCCCGGCCCTACGCGCGGGCCGAGCAGGAGAAGCGGCTGAAGGCCGCCGAGCGCGCCTACCAGCAGCTCGGCAAGGTCAACCCGCTCGCCCTGGAGGAGTTCGCGGCGCTGGAGGAACGCCACCAGTTCCTCAGCGAGCAGCTCGAGGACCTCAAGAAGACCCGCGCCGACCTCCTCCAGGTGGTCAAGGAGGTCGATGAACGCGTCGAGCAGGTCTTCACCGAGGCCTACCGGGACACCGCCCGCGAGTTCGAGGGCGTCTTCGGCAGGCTCTTCCCGGGCGGCGACGGGCGGCTCGTGCTGACCGACCCCGACAACATGCTCACCACCGGCGTGGACGTCGAGGCACGTCCGCCGGGCAAGAAGGTCAAGCGGCTCTCCCTGCTCTCCGGCGGCGAGCGGTCACTGACCGCCGTGGCGCTGCTCGTCTCGATCTTCAAGGCCCGTCCGAGCCCCTTCTACGTCATGGACGAGGTCGAGGCGGCCCTCGACGACACCAACCTCCAGAGGCTGATCCGGATCATGCAGGAGCTCCAGGAGGCCTCGCAGCTCATCGTGATCACGCACCAGAAGCGCACGATGGAGGTCGCCGACGCGCTCTACGGCGTCTCCATGCAGGGCGACGGCGTCTCCAAGGTCATCAGCCAGCGCCTGCGCTAGCGGCCCGGCGCGCGTGCAGTGGCGGGCGGGTTCCGCGTGCGCTCGCCACTTCGGGGTAGTCGGATCATGCCCGACCCCCACCCCGGCAGCCGCCGCGGGTGTGCCCGAGGAGTACAAGTGACCACAACGCAGGCCCCGGGCCCAGGAGCCCGGACAGCTCACCCCGAACATCTCGGGCACGTCATCTTCATCGCCGCGGCCGCCGCCATGGGCGGCTTCCTGTTTGGATACGACAGCTCCGTCATCAACGGCGCCGTCGAGGCCATCCGGAGCCGCTACGGCATCGGATCCGCCGAACTGGCCCAGGTCATCGCCATCGCCCTGATCGGCTGCGCGATCGGCGCCGCCACCGCGGGCCGTATCGCCGACCGCATCGGCCGCATCCGCTGCATGCAGATCGCCGCGACGCTGTTCACCATCAGCGCCGTCGGCTCCGCCCTGCCGTTCGCCCTGTGGGACCTCGCCTTCTGGCGGATCGTCGGTGGCTTCGCCATCGGCATGGCCTCGGTCATCGGCCCCGCCTACATCGCCGAGGTCGCCCCGCCCGCCTACCGCGGCCGCCTCGGCTCCTTTCAGCAGGCCGCGATCGTCGTCGGCATCGCCGTCTCCCAGCTCGTCAACTGGGGACTGCTCAACGCCGCCGGCGGCGACCAGCGCGGCCGGCTGCTGGGCCTGGAGGCGTGGCAGGTCATGCTCGGCGTGATGGTCGTCCCGGCCGCCCTGTACGGACTGCTGTCCTTCGCCATCCCCGAGTCCCCGCGCTTCCTGCTCTCCGTGGGCCGTCGGGAGAGGGCCCGCCGGATCCTCGCCGAGGTCGAGGGCGACCACATCGACCTCGACGCGCGCGTGGCCGAGATCGAGAACGCCATGAAGCGCGAGCACAAGTCCAGCTTCAAGGACCTGCTCGGCGGCAGCTTCCTGTTCAAGCGGATCGTCTGGATCGGCATCGGCCTGTCCGCCTTCCAGCAGTTCGTCGGCATCAACGTCGCGTTCTACTACTCCGCGACGCTGTGGCAGTCGGTCGGCGTCAACCCGACGGAGTCGTTCCTCTACTCCTTCACGACGTCGATCATCAACATCGTCGGCACCGTGATCGCGATGATCTTCGTGGACCGCATCGGCCGCAGGCCGCTCGCGCTCATCGGCTCGGCCGGCATGGTCGTCGGTCTCGCCCTGGAGGCCTGGGCGTTCTCGTACCCGCTGGTCGGCGGCAAGCTGCCGGCCACCCAGGGCTGGGTCGCCCTGGTCGCGGCCCACCTCTTCGTCCTCTTCTTCGCCCTGTCCTGGGGTGTCGTCGTCTGGGTCCTGCTCGGCGAGATGTTCCCGAACAAGCTCCGCGCCGCCGCCCTGGGTGTGGCCGCCTCCGCGCAGTGGCTCGCCAACTGGGCCATCACCGCGAGCTTCCCGTCGCTGGCCGACTGGAACCTCGCCGGGACCTACGTCATCTACGCGGCCTTCGCCGCGCTCTCCATCCCGTTCGTCCTGAAGTTCGTCACGGAGACGAAGGGCAAGGCACTGGAGGAGATGGGCTGACCACCCGGCCACCCGCTCCCACCGCCTCCCGCCGCCCCGGCTCGCGACCCGAGCCGGGGCGGTACGCGCCCGTGCGGCCGTACGTCCCCGCGTCCCGTGGGACGGGCGGCCGCCGGGCCCGGAAAACAGGGGCACGCGGCCCCGTCGGCACTACCCCGGACCGCGCAGACAGTCACGCATACTGGACAGGTTATGGAAACCATCATCCTTGCTGTAGTCATCGCCGTGGTGGTGCTCGGCGCGCTCGGCGGGCTCATCGTCGGCAGCCGGCGGAGGAAGCCGCCGCCCCCGCCGCCGCCCTCGGCGCCCGACATCACCGCCCCTCCGGCCGAGCCGCACGTCGGCGAGGAGGCCGAGACGCCGCGGGAGGAGCCGCGGCGGACGATCGAGGAGGTGGACCTGCCCGGCGGCTCGGCTCCCACCGCCGTCGAGGAGCCGCCCGTCGAGGAGCTCCCCGCACCCCCGATCGAGGTGCCCGAGCCCACCGCCGGCCGCCTGGTGCGGCTGCGCGCCCGCCTCTCCCGCTCGCAGAACGCCCTGGGCAAGGGCCTGCTCATCCTGCTGTCCCGAGAGAACCTCGACGAGGACACGTGGGAGGAGATCGAGGACACGCTGCTGACCGCCGATGTCGGCGTGCAGCCCACCCAGGAACTGGTCGAGCGGCTGCGCGAGCGGGTGCGCGTGCTCGGCACCCGCACCCCCGAGGAGCTGCGCGGACTGCTCCGCCAGGAGCTGCTCACGCTGATCGGGCCCGACATGGACCGCGTCGTGAAGACCGAGCCGGCCACCAGCAAGCCGGGCATCGTGATGGTCGTCGGCGTCAACGGCACCGGCAAGACCACGACGACCGGCAAGCTCGCCCGCGTCCTGGTCGCCGACGGCCGCAGCGTCGTGCTGGGCGCCGCCGACACCTTCCGCGCGGCCGCCGCCGACCAGCTCCAGACCTGGGGCGAGCGGGTCGGCGCCTACACCGTGCGCGGACCGGAGGCCGGCGACCCCGCTTCCGTCGCCTTCGACGCGGTGAAGGAGGGCAAGGAGATGGGCGCCGACGTGGTGCTCATCGACACCGCCGGCCGCCTGCACACCAAGACCGGCCTCATGGACGAGCTCGGCAAGGTCAAGCGCGTCGTGGAGAAGCACGCGCCGCTGGACGAGGTGCTGCTCGTGCTCGACGCGACCACCGGGCAGAACGGCCTGGTCCAGGCCCGCGTGTTCGCCGAGGTCGTCGACATCACGGGCATCGTGCTCACCAAGCTGGACGGCACGGCCAAGGGCGGCATCGTGGTCGCCGTCCAGCGCGAGCTGGGCGTGCCGGTCAAGCTGGTCGGCCTCGGCGAGGGACCGGACGACCTGGCCCCCTTCGAACCGGAGGCCTTCGTCGACGCCCTCATCGGCGACTGACCCCCACCCTCCCCAGCGCCCGCCCCATCACAGGGGCGGGCGCTTTCGTCTTGAGGAGGCCGCGCCCCGGTCCCCCTTCGCAAGCGCAGGGGCCGCTGCTGGCGGCCATGCCCGAGGCCGTTCCGCTACGCCCGGGAGCGATGGGCCACGTAGGCGAGGGTGCCGAGGAGGAGGCGGGCCTGAGGGGGCCCGGCCGCGTCCAGGGCGGGCGGGCGGAGCCAGCGCACCGGGCCGCGGCCGCCACGGTCGGAGGGCGGGGCCGTGAGGAACGTACCGGGGCCGAGGCCGCGCAGGTCGAGGGAGCCGGGATCGTCCCAGCCCAGCCGGTAGAGCAGGGCGGGCAGCTCGGCGGCGGCGCCGGGGGCGACGAAGAACTGGGCCCGGCCGTCCGGTGTGGCGGTCACCGGGCCGAGGGGCAGTCCCATCCGCTCCAGCCGGGCCAGGGCACGGCGCCCGGCCGGCTCGGCGACCTCGATGACATCGAACGCGCGGCCGACGGCCAGCATCACCGCGGCCCCGGGCAGCTCCCGCCACGCCCTGGTCGCCTCGTCGAGCGTGGTCCCGGCCGGGATCCCGGGCGCGAAGTCCAGGGGATGGGCGCCCGGAGCCGGGCAGACCCTACGGCCGCAGGAACAGGCCCCGCCGACGGCCCGAGCGCCCCGCACCACGTCCCAGCCCCACAGCCCGGTGTACTCGGCCACCGCCGTGCACTCCGACGATCGGTACGACCGGCCGCGCCGCCGCGTGCCGGAGCGGATCTCGCGCATGCCACCGATCGTGAAGCCCATGCCCCCTCCAACGGGTCCACCGCCCCGATGGTTACGAGACGGATGTTCGTCGTCACTCTCCGCTTCCGCTCGCCCCCGGTCGCGCCGGGCGCATACGGCGTGCGGAAGCGCCGCGGGCGGTGCGCCCGGCGGTGCGCGCCCTCGCGTGCACCGCTCCACTCGCCCGCGGCCGGACTATGTCAAGTGAATCGCGCCTGGGCCGAAGCGGGTTCATACGAAGGGGTGGCGAATGGTGGCGTTTCAGCGATCCCCGTGGCTGAGCGGGTGATCGTAGGATTACTGTGAGTGTGCGAGGCCTGGGGGCACATGCACTCGTGGGTATGCCGGAGGCAACTCGGCAGTCGGTTCGAAGGGTGAGAATCGGCGGACGAAAGGCCTTGTTGACCGGCATTCTGATAGGGCTTGGCGCACCAAGCGACAAGTGGTCTCAGGGATGGGGGCGTTCCAGTGAGCGGCAACGGCGGAAGCGGGACGAGCGCGGCGAGCGCGGACAAGCGTCCGAACGAGCTGCTCGCCTCGTGGTTCGTGCGCAGCGGCTGGTCCAAGGGCGAGCTGGCCCGACAGGTCAACCGCCGCGCCCGCCAGCTGGGCGCCAGCCACATCTCCACCGACACCTCGCGCGTCAGGCGCTGGCTGGACGGCGAGAGCCCGCGCGAGCCGATCCCCAGGATCCTCTCGGAGCTCTTCTCCGAGCGTTTCGGCTGCGTCGTCGCCGTGGAGGACCTGGGTCTGCGCACCGCACGCCCGACGCCCTCCGCCACCGGCGTCGACCTGCCCTGGACGGGCCCGCAGACCGTGGCCCTGCTCAGCGAGTTCTCGCGCAGCGACCTGATGCTGGCGCGGCGCGGCTTCCTCGGAACGTCGCTGGCGCTGTCCGCGGGCCCGTCCCTCATCGAACCGCTCCAGCGCTGGCTCGTGCCCGCGCCCCCGGCGCCCCTGGAGGAGCCCGAGCCGCAGGCCGCCTCCCGCCGCCCCGGCCGGCTCTCACGGCCCGAGCTGGAGCTGCTGGAGACCACCACGGTGATGTTCCGGCAGTGGGACGCCCAGTGCGGCGGCGGCCTGCGCCGCAAGGCCGTCGTGGGCCAGTTGCACGAGGTGACGGACCTCCTCCAGGAGCCCCAGCCGGAACCCACCGGCCGCCGGCTGTTCAAGGTCGCCGCCGAACTCGCCGAACTGGCCGGCTGGATGAGCTACGACGTGGGACTCCAGCCCACCGCCCAGAAGTACTTCGTGCTCGCCCTGCACGCCGCCAAGGAAGCCGGCGACAAGCCGCTCGGCTCCTACGTCCTGTCCAGCATGAGCCGCCAGATGATCCACCTCGGCCGCCCCGAGGACGCCCTGGAGCTCATCCACCTCGCGCAGTACGGCAGCCGCGACTGCGCGAGCCCGCGCACCCAGTCCATGCTGTACGCGCTGGAGGCCCGCGCCTACGCCAACATGGGCCAGCCCGGCAAGTGCAAGCGCGCCGTGCGCATGGCCGAGGACTCCTTCGGCGACGCCGAGGACTGGGACGATCCCGACCCCGACTGGATCCGCTTCTTCTCCGAGGCCGAGCTGTACGGGGAGAACTCCCACTCCTTCCGCGACCTCGCCTACGTCGCCGGCCGCAGCCCCACCTACGCCTCCCTGGCGGAGCCGCTGATGCGGAAGGCCGTGGAGCGGTTCGCCGAGGACCACGAACACCAGAGGTCGTACGCCCTGAACCTCATCGGCATGGCCACGGTCCACCTGCTCCAGCGCGAGCCCGAGCAGAGCACCGAGTATGCGAGGCAGGCCATGAGGGTGGCCAAGAAGGTCCGCTCCGAGCGCGTGAACACCCGTATCCGCAAGACCGTCGACAACGCCGTGCGCACCTACGGGGACCTCGCCGAGGTCATCGACCTGACCGAACAGCTCGCCATCGAACTGCCCGAGAACGCCGCCGAGGCCGTCTGACAGCGCCTCCCCGGACCCCGGCCGCGGCCGGCCCTCCCGAACTGCCCGACTCGGCTCCCCCATGCCTGGTCATCGGAAGGCCGCCCGCGGCCGGTCTCTTCTCCCGCACGGCCTTCACGGCACGTCATCACGCGATTCACCGCCACGTAACAGAGCAGACCTCTTCGTCATCCGGGCGAAACAACGAGAGCCGTCCGCCGAAACCGCGCTCGGCCAGTCTCGTGACACGGTCGGCCGGCCGGCACCTCGCCGCCTCGCCGACCGGACCGAGCAAGTCTTCGCCCGGCCGCCCGCGCGGGGGCCGTACCGACCGACGAGGAGACGCCGATGGCACCAGCCGCCATCATGCTGGCCGCGGACGCGCCCAGACTGTCGTCCGCCAACACCGGCTTCATGCTCATCTGTTCCGCCCTGGTCATGCTGATGACCCCCGGACTGGCCTTCTTCTACGGAGGCATGGTTCGGGTCAGGAGCACGCTGAACATGCTGATGATGAGCTTCATCAGCCTCGGAGTCGTCACGGTCCTGTGGGTGCTCTACGGCTTCTCGATGGCCTTCGGCACCGACCGGGGCTCCCTCATCGGCTGGACCTCCGGCTTCGTCGGCTTCAGCGGCATCGGCAAGACCGAGCTGTGGCCCGGATACACCATCCCGGTCTTCGTCTTCGCCGTCTTCCAGCTGATGTTCGCGATCATCACCCCCGCCCTGATCAGCGGAGCCCTGGCCGACCGGGTGAGGTTCAGCGCCTGGACGCTGTTCCTGGTGCTGTGGGTCACGGTCGTGTACTTCCCGATCGCCCACTGGGTCTGGGGCACGGGCGGCTGGGCCAGCAAACTCGGCGTCATCGACTTCGCGGGCGGCACCGCCGTCCACATCAACGCCGGCGCGGCGGCACTCGGCGTGATCCTCGTCATCGGCAGGCGCGTCGGATTCAAGAGGGACCCGATGCGCCCGCACAGCCTCCCGCTCGTCATGCTGGGCGCGGGCCTGCTGTGGTTCGGCTGGTTCGGCTTCAACGCCGGCTCCTGGCTCGGCAACGACGACGGCGTCGGCCCGCTGATGTTCGTCAACACCCAGGTCGCCACCGGCACCGCCATGCTCGCCTGGCTCGCCTACGAGAAGATCCGGCACGGCGCGTTCACCACCCTCGGAGCCGCCTCCGGCGCGGTCGCCGGACTCGTCGCGATCACCCCGTCCGGCGGCGCCGTCTCCCCGCTCGGCGCGATGGCCGTGGGTGCCGTCGCCGGAGTCCTGTGCGCCATGGCGGTCGGCCTGAAGTACCGGTTCGGCTACGACGACTCCCTCGACGTGGTCGGCGTCCACATGGTCGGCGGCGTCGTCGGCTCCCTGCTGATCGGCTTCTTCGCCAGCGGCAAGGGCCAGTCCGCCGTCCGGGGCCTGTTCTACGGCGGCGGCCCGGAGCAGTTCTGGAAGCAGTGCGCCGGAGTCTTCGCCGTCCTCGCCTACTCCCTGATCGCCTCCGCGGTCCTCGCCTTCCTCCTGGACCGGACCATCGGCATGCGGGTCACCGAGGACGAGGAGGTCTCCGGCATCGACCAGGCCGAGCACGCCGAGACCGCGTACGACCTCACCGGCGCGGGCGGCGGAGCGGTCGCCGCCGCCCCGGCCCTGGCCGCCGCGCGGATCAAGAAGGCCGCCACGCGGAGCAGGAAGGTGGACGCATGAAGCTCATCACCGCCGTGGTCAAGCCCCACCGGCTCGACGAGATCAAGGAGGCCCTCCAGGCGTTCGGCGTCAACGGCCTCACCGTCACCGAGGCCAGCGGCTACGGACGCCAGCGCGGCCACACCGAGGTCTACCGCGGAGCCGAGTACACGGTCGACCTGGTGCCCAAGATCCGCATCGAGGTGCTCGCCGAGGACGACGAGGCCGAGCAGCTGATCGAGGTCGTCGTCAAGGCCGCACGCACGGGCAAGATCGGCGACGGCAAGGTCTGGTCCGTGCCGGTCGAGACGGCGGTCCGGGTCCGCACCGGCGAGCGCGGTCCGGACGCGCTCTGAACGGCGAGGACGGGAGCCGCCGATGACGGGCGCGGACGTACGGGGCGAGGCGGAGGACGGCTACGCGGCGGCCCGGCTGCGGCTTCTCACCGAGGGGTCGCGGCCGGGGCAACCGCGCCGGACCGCGCTCGCCGGACTGACCGACGGCTGGCTCGCGGAGCTGTTCACCGCGGCGGCCGGGGGACCGCGGGGCGTCGCCCTCGTCGCCGTGGGCGGCTACGGGCGCGGAGAGCTGTCGCCCCGCAGCGATCTGGACCTGCTGCTCCTGCACCACGGCGGCGACCCCGAGGAGATCGCCGCCCTCGCCGACCGCCTCTGGTACCCCGTGTGGGACCTCGGCCTCGCCCTCGACCACGCGGTCCGTACTCCGGCCGAGGCCCGCGGAGCGGCGCACGAGGACCTCAGGGTCCAGCTCGGCCTGCTGGACGCCCGGCACCTCGCCGGCGACCTCGGCCTGACGGCCGCACTGCGCACCGCGATCCTCGCCGACTGGCGCAACCAGGCGCCGAGACGGCTGCCGGAACTCCGCGAACTGTGTACCGAACGCGCCGAACGGCAAGGCGAGTTGAGGTACCTCCTGGAACCCGACCTCAAAGAGGCCCGCGGCGGCCTGCGGGACGCCACCGCCCTGCGCGCCGTCGCCGCCTCCTGGCTCGCGGACGCCCCGCGGGAGGGCCTCGCCGACGCCCGCCGCCGGCTGCTCGACGTGCGTGACGTCCTGCACCTGACGACGGGCCGCGCCACCGACCGGCTCGCGTTGCAGGACCAGGACCAAGTGGCCGCGGAACTGGGCCTGCCCGACGCCGACGCGCTGCTGCGCCGGGTGTACGAGGCGGCACGTGTCCTCTCGTACGCCGGTGACGTCACCTGGCGCGAGGTGGGGCGCGTGCTCCGGTCACGCGCCGTGCGGCCGAGGCTGCGCGCCCTGCTCGGCGGCGGAAAACAGGTCGTGGAACGCACCCCGCTCGCCGAAGGCGTGGTGGAACAGGACGGCGAGGTCGGACTCGCCCGCACCGCGCGCCCCGAACTCGACCCCGTGCTGCCGCTGCGCGCCGCTGCCGCCGCCGCGCAGGCAGGTTTGCCCCTCTCCCCGCACGCGGTACGGCACCTCGCGGCCACCGTGCACCCCCTGCCCACGCCCTGGCCCGCCGAGGCCCGCGACCAGCTCGTCACCCTGCTCGGCTCCGGCCGCCCCACCGTCGAGGTCTGGGAGGCACTGGAGGCGGAAGGGCTGATCACCCGGCTCCTGCCCGACTGGGAACGGGTGCGCTGCCGCCCGCAGCGCAACGCCGTCCACCGCTGGACGGTCGACCGCCACCTGATCGAGACCGCCGTACGCGCCTCCGCCCTCACCCGGCGCGTCGGCCGTCCCGACCTGCTCCTCGTCGCCGCGCTCCTGCACGACATCGGCAAGGGCCGGCCCGGCGACCACTGCGCGGCCGGGGCACCCGTCGCCGCGGATGTCGCCGGGCGCATCGGCTTCGGCCCGGCGGACACCCGGGTGCTCGCCACCCTCGTACGCCACCACCTGCTGCTCGTCCGCACCGCCACCAGGCGCGACCTGGACGACCCGGCCACCGTCCGCGCCGTCGCCGAGGCGGTCGGCACCCAGAGCACCCTCGAACTGCTGCACGCCCTCACCGAGGCGGACGCGCTGGCCACCGGGCCCGCCGCCTGGTCGTCCTGGCGCGGCTCCCTCGTCGCCGACCTCGTCGGACGGGTCCGCGCGGTCCTCGCCGGGGACATGCCCGACGAGCCCGGGCCCGCCGCGCCCACCGCCGAGCAGGAACGTCTCGCCATCGAGGCATTCCGCACCGGCGGGCCGGCCCTGGCCCTGCGGGCGCGGACCGAGCAGCCCGTCGAGGAGCACCCGGGGGGACCCGAGCCGCTCGGCGTCGAACTGCTGATCGCCGTCCCCGACCAGCCCGGCGTCCTGCCCTCGGTCGCCGGAGTGCTGGCGACCCACCGGCTCACCGTGCGCACGGCCGAGCTGCGGCCCCTGGACCTGCCGGACGGCGTCGGGGGCGACCCCGTACTCCTGCTGGACTGGAGGGTCGCAGCCGAGTACGGCGCCCTGCCCCGGGCCGCCCGGCTGCGCGCCGACCTGGTCCGGGCCCTGGACGGCAGCCTCGACATCGCAGGCCGCCTCGCCGAACGGGACGCCGCCCACCCGCGCCGCCACGGCGTGGCCGCACCCCCTCCCCGGGTCACGGTCGCCCCGGCCGCCTCCCGGCACGCCACCGTGATCGAGGTCCGCGCCCAGGACGCGCCGGGACTGCTGTTCCGGATCGGACGGGCGCTGGAGGACACGAAGCTGCGGGTCCGCAGCGCCCACGTCAGCACGCTGGGCGCGAACGCCGTGGACGCCTTCTACGTCACAGGACCCGCGGGCGACCCGCTCCCCGGCCAGGAGGCGGCGTCGGTGGCGCGACGGCTGGAGGAGGCGCTGCGGACGTGACCCGGCGCACGGGCGGGGACGAATCCCTTGCGGGGCCGGATACCCTGGAGGGCGATCCATCCTGTCGCCTAATGCCGAGGACCGACGCCGCCGTGTTCGATACTCTCTCCGACCGCCTCTCAGCCACCTTCAAGTCCCTCAGGGGCAAGGGGCGCCTCAGCGAAGCGGACATCGACGCCACGGCTCGCGAGATCCGCATCGCGCTGCTCGAGGCCGACGTCGCCCTCCCGGTCGTGCGTTCGTTCATCAAGAACGTCAAGGAGCGCGCTCTCGGCGCCGAGGTGTCCAAGGCGCTGAACCCGGCCCAGCAGGTCCTCAAGGTCGTCAACGACGAGCTGGTGACCATCCTCGGCGGGGAGACCCGCCGGCTGCGCTTCGCCAAGCAGCCGCCCACCGTGATCATGCTGGCCGGTCTCCAGGGTGCCGGTAAGACCACCCTCGCGGGCAAGCTCGGCAGGTGGCTCAAGGAGCAGGGCCACTCCCCGCTGCTGGTCGCCTGTGACCTCCAGCGCCCGAACGCCGTCAACCAGCTCAGCGTCGTCGCCGAGCGCGCCGGCGTCGCCGTGTACGCGCCCGAGCCGGGCAACGGCGTGGGCGACCCGGTCAAGGTCGCCAAGGACTCCATCGAGTACGCGCGGACCCAGGTCCACGACATCGTGATCGTGGACACCGCCGGCCGCCTCGGCATCGACCAGGAGATGATGCAGCAGGCGGCGGACATCAGGGACGTCGTCAGCCCCGACGAGATCCTGTTCGTCGTCGACGCGATGATCGGCCAGGACGCCGTCAACACCGCCGAGGCCTTCCGCGACGGCGTCGGCTTCGACGGCGTGGTGCTGTCCAAGCTCGACGGTGACGCCCGCGGTGGCGCGGCCCTGTCGATCCGGCAGATCACCGGCAAGCCGATCATGTTCGCGTCCAACGGTGAGAAGCTCGACGACTTCGACGCCTTCCACCCGGACCGGATGGCCTCCCGCATCCTCGACATGGGTGACCTGCTCACCCTGATCGAGCAGGCGGAGAAGACGTTCAGCCAGGAAGAGGCCGAGAAGATGGCCTCCAAGCTGGCGTCCAAGAAGGGCCAGGACTTCACCCTGGACGACTTCCTGGCCCAGATGGAGCAGGTCAGGAAGATGGGCAGCATCAGCAAGCTGCTCGGCATGCTGCCCGGCATGGGCCAGATCAAGGACCAGATCAACAACATCGACGAGCGGGACGTCGACCGCACGGCCGCCATCATCAAGTCGATGACGCCGGGCGAGCGCCAGGACCCGACCGTCATCAACGGCTCGCGCCGTGCCCGTATCGCCAAGGGTTCCGGCGTCGAGGTCAGCGCGGTGAAGAACCTGGTCGAGCGGTTCTTCGAGGCGCGCAAGATGATGTCCCGCATGGCCCAGGGCGGCGGGATGCCCGGCATGCCGGGGATCCCGGGCATGGGCGGCGGTCCCGGCCGGAGCAAGAAGCAGCCGAAGAAGGCCAAGGGCAAGCAGCGCTCCGGCAACCCGATGAAGCGCAAGCAGCAGGAGCAGGAGGAGGCCGAGCGCCGCGCAGCCGCCCAGTCCGGCGGCGCCCTCGGACTGCCGCAGCAGGGCGGCCAGGACTTCGAGCTTCCGGACGAGTTCAAGAAGTTCATGGGCTGAGGCCCACCCCGAGCGCCGTGGGGGACACGCGTGTCACCCGTACGGCGTCCGGACGACGACGAAGGGCGCCCTTCCACGGAGGGGCGCCCTCAGCGCGTGCCGGGTTACGCCATGTGCCGTAACGTCCAGATATGAGCAATGCCGCGCCACCGCGCGATGGCTCTGACCAGCCGTGGCGTACCGAGGGCACGCCGGACGAGCCGCCCGGGCGCCCCGGTGGCAGGCGGACGCGCGGCAGGTGGTGGGGGCTCCTCGTCACCGCGGTGATCGTCTTCCTGGTGGCGTACGGCGGGCTGAGCTACTACAACCAGGGCAACGAGCCGACGATCTCGTACACCGAGTTCAGCAGGCAGCTCGGCGCCGGCAACGTCGGCACGATCTACTCCAAGGGCGACGCGATCCAGGGCCGGCTCAGGAGCGCCCAGACCAATCCGCAGGGCGGGGGGAAGTACACCAAGTTCAAGACCCAGCGTCCGGCCTTCGCGGACGACAGGCTCTGGCAGAGCCTGAGCAGTCATCACGTCACGGTGACCGCGCAGCCGGTCGTGCAGGAGCGCGGCCTGCTGCCGAACCTGCTGCTCTCGCTGGCGCCGATCGTGGTGCTGGCAGCGCTGTGGATCTTCTTCGCGCGGCGGATCGGCTCGGGTCTCGGCGGGCCGGGCGGTCTGCTGGGGCGCAAGACGCCGCCACGGCCGGTCGAACTCCAGCCGGGCACCCAGCGCACCACCTTCGCGGACGTGGCGGGCATCGACGAGGTCAAGGGCGAGCTGGACGACGTCGTGGACTTCCTGGAGCATCCGGACGCCTACCGCCACATGGGCGCGAAGATGCCGCGCGGGGTGCTGCTCACGGGGGCGCCGGGCACCGGCAAGACGTTGCTCGCGCGGGCCGTGGCCGGTGAGGCGGGTGTGCCGTTCTTCTCGGCGTCGGCGTCCGAGTTCATCGAGATGATCGTGGGGGTGGGTGCCTCCCGGGTGCGCGAGCTGTTCGCCGAGGCCCGCAAGGTGGCGCCGTCGATCGTGTTCATCGACGAGATCGACACCATCGGCCGGGCCCGGGGCGGCGGCGCCTCGATGGGCGGGCACGACGAGCGCGAGCAGACGCTGAACCAGATCCTGACGGAGATGGACGGCTTCTCCGGCTCGGAGGGCGTCATCGTGCTCGCCGCCACGAACCGCGCCGACGTGCTGGACCCCGCGCTGACCCGGCCGGGCCGTTTCGACCGGGTGGTGAGCGTCTCGCCGCCGGACCGGGGCGGCCGCGAGGCGATCCTGCGGATCCACACCCGCCGGATCCCGCTCGCCCCGGACGTGGACCTCGCCCGGGTGGCGCGTACGACGCCGGGCATGACCGGGGCGGAGCTGGCCAACCTCGCCAACGAGGCCGCCCTGCTCGCGGTCAAGCGGCGGCAGGAGCAGGTGACGCAGGCCGACTTCTCGGAGGCGCTGGAGAAGGTCCAGCTCGGCGCCGAACGCGCGCTGGTGATGCCCGAGGAGGAGCGCAGGCGTACCGCGTACCACGAGAGCGGGCACGCCCTGCTGGGCATGCTCCAACCCGGTGCCGACCCCGTACGCAAGATCACCATCGTGCCGCGCGGCAGGGCGCTCGGGGTGACGCTGTCGACGCCCGAGTCCGACAAGTACGCGTACACGGAGGAGTACCTGCGGGGCCGCATCATCGGCGCGCTGGGCGGCATGGCGGCGGAGCACGTCGTCTACGGGGTGATCACGACCGGCTCCGAGCACGACCTGGAACAGGTCACCGGCATCGCGCGCGGGATGGTGGCCCGCTGGGGCATGAGCGAGCATCTGGGCCGTCTCTCCGCCCTGCCGGACGACGCCCAGCAGGCCTACGGGCTCGCCGCCGCCCCGCAGACCCTGGACGCCATCGACAGCGAGATGCGGCGCATCGTCGACGAGTGCTACGAGGAGGCGTGCCGCAAGCTGCGTGACCACCGCGAGCAGCTGGACGCGCTGGCGCAGGCGCTGCTGGAGAACGAGACGCTGGAGGAGGCCGACGCCTACCGGGTCGCCGGGATCACCCGGCTGCGCAAGGAGGCGGAGGCCGGCGACGTCCGGTGAGGCCCGTCCAGCGGGGTTCAGGGCGTCCGTGCGATCAGGTACCGGAAGACGTTGGGCATCCACACGGTGCCGTCCGGCCGCCGGTGCGCGTGCAGGGCCTCAGTGAGTTCCTTGTCGACCTGGTCGTGGTCGGTGGCGGCGACGGCCGCGTCGAACAGCCCCGTGGAGAGCAGTCCGCGTACCGCGCTGTCGACGTCGGCGTACCCGAACGGGCAGGCGACGCGCCCGGAGCCGTCGGGCCGCAGGCCTGCTCGCTGGGCCACCTCCTCCAGGTCGTCGCGCAGGGCGGGGCGCCAGCTTCCGGGACTGCGCAGCGGATCGGCGAGTTTGGTGGCCACCCGCAGCACGGTCGAGGTCGCGCAGCGCTCCGGCGGTCCCCAGCCGGCCAGGACCACGGGCGCCCCCTTCTCGGCGAGCGGTGTCGCGGCGGCGAGCAGACCGGCGAGCCCCTCCGAGTCGCCCGCGAGGCAGCCGATCGGCTCGAAGGCGGTCACGAGGGTGTACGGGTCGGCGCCGGGGCGGGCCGCGTCCCGTGGTGATCCGTCGACGATCCGGGCGGTCGTACGCGTGCGTGTGTCCCACGGCTCCGGCAGCAGCCGCTGCCGGGCGAGGGCGAGCCGTTCCGGGCAGGAGCGGTCGACGCCGGTGACCGTCGCGCCTCTGGCCGAGGCCAGGAGCACGGCGAGTCCGGAACCGCAGCCGAGGGCCAGCAGCCGGGTGCCGGAGCCCACCTCCAGCCGCGCGTAGACGGCCTCGTGGAGCGGGACCAGCATCCGCTCCTGGATCTCGGACCAGTCACGCGCGCGTGCGCGTGGCTCCGCTTCGGCCGCTGTTGCCGTGTCGCGTAAGTGCTGCCGCACGAGCGCAGGTGTCATGGATAGGCGCCCCAATCCGCCGAGTGCTGCCGTTGTGCCCGGTTCCGTGGCCCCCGTGCAGTGCGCTCCCACTTCCCCCGTATGCCAGGTAACTCCGAGCCCTTGCCCGCGTCCAGGGGTCGCGGGGCCCCGCTTGCGTCCTGGGGCGGAACGGGACGGGATTTCACGCACCGGCAACCTGGGGCCGAGATCGACGTGGCCGGAAGTCGGCTGTTTCGTGGGCCGGTGCCCTGGGGCGCGAGCGCACCGGGTAACGTCGGGGGTCTGCGACCGGTTGAGGCTCTTTGGCCCGGGAAGCGGCCGAAACGCCTCTTGCGTGTGGCCCGATCCCGTCGCCCCCGGCGTGCGGGAGCGTCGTACGCGCCGGTGCGTACTCCCCTTGCGCACCACCTTGGGAGGAGCTGTGCGGCTTCTCCGCAGATCAGCGCACCCGCCCTCGTCAGGACGCATCAGTGACGACTGACGGGTACGTGCAAATTATTTGGGATGCCCCGGAATAGGAACACAGCGGCCCTCCGGCTCGTTGTCATTACGTGAGCACGACACCACCTGTTCTCGCCGCAGAGCTGGCGCAGGCGTGGGCCGACATTCAGCGGTACCACCCCGAGCTGCCGGACCTTGCCGCGCCTGAGTCCCTGATCGGGGAGTCCTCGTCCGCGTGCGGACATGAACTCTCCTTCGAGCGACTGCTTCACGAGGCAGTCCATGGCGTAGCCGCCGCGCGCGGTGTACGCGACACGTCCCGCGCAGGCCGCTACCACAACCGCAGGTTCCTCGCGATCTCCGAGGAGCTGGGCCTGGACCACCCCGAGGAGCCGCATCCGAGCAGCGGCTTCTCACTGGTCACGCTCAGCCCCGAGGCGAAGCGGCGCTACCGTCCCACGATCGAGCGCCTCCAGCGCGCGCTGAAGGCGCACTCGGCCGCCACCTCCGCCGACACCGGGCGCAGCTTCCGCGGACCCGCCGCCCGGCACGGCTCCTCCGGGGGCGGGGTCAGGGTCAAGGCGGTCTGCGACTGCGGCCGCAACGTACGGGTCGTCCCCTCGGTCCTGGCCCAGGCCCCGATCATGTGCGGCGGCTGCGGCAAGCCGTTCAGGATCCCGGAGCCGGTGGGCGCGGCGGCCGGCTGACCGGCCGACGGCGTCCCGGCATCTCGTGGGTGCCGGACGAGCAGCAGGACGGTGCGCGGGGCGCCGCCGATCGCGGCGGCGTCCCCGCCGGGGCGGGCGGGCGCCCGCGTTCCACGGCACCCGGGGCGCCGGGTGCCGCTCAGTCGTGCCCGGGAGCGGCCCCGGCGACCTCCGCGGAAAGGGCCCCACCGGGTGTGGCACAATGGCTAGCTGTACTCGACAGCCGCACAGGACCCCTCTCTCCTCCGGCTGACGCGTCCATCGGGCACTCGGGTACCGCAACCCCACGCGGCGTCTCCGCCGTGCCCAACCACGTCAATTCCAGGAGAACCCACTCCCGTGGCAGTCAAGATCAAGCTGAAGCGTCTGGGCAAGATCCGTTCGCCTCACTACCGCATCGTCGTCGCCGACTCCCGTACCCGCCGTGACGGCCGGGCCATCGAGGAGATCGGTCTGTACCACCCGGTGCAGAACCCCTCGCGCATCGAGGTCAACGCCGAGCGTGTGGCGTACTGGCTCTCCGTCGGCGCCCAGCCGACCGAGCCCGTGCTCGCCATCCTGAAGAAGACCGGCGACTGGCAGAAGTTCAAGGGCGAGCCCGCCCCTGCTCCGCTGCTCCAGCCGGTCGAGAAGGCCGTTCGCCCGTCGTTCGAGGCCCTCGGTGGTGACGACGAGAACAAGGGTGAGGCCATCACCCAGAAGAAGAAGGCTGAGAAGAAGGACGAGGCCGGCGCCGAGTCTTCTTCGGCTGAGTCGACCGAGGCCTGAGCAGCATGCTCGAGGAGGCGCTTGAGCACCTCGTGAAGGGCATCGTCGACAACCCTGACGATGTGCAGGTCGCCTCGCGCGACCTGCGTCGCGGGCGCGTGCTCGAGGTCCGGGTCCACCCGGACGACCTCGGTAAGGTGATCGGTCGCAACGGCCGCACCGCGCGCGCCCTGCGCACCGTCGTGGGCGCCATCGGCGGCCGCGGAGTCCGTGTCGACCTCGTCGACGTGGACCACGTCCGCTGACGCTTTTCGCAACCGGCTCGGGCCGGGGAGGGCCGCTGGGCCTTCCCCGGCCCGTAGTCGTATGAGCCGCCCGGCGGCTCGTGTACTGACGTTCCGACAGGAGATCTTCCACGTGCAGCTGGTAGTCGCACGGATCGGCCGCGCCCACGGCATCAAGGGCGAGGTCACCGTCGAGGTACGTACCGACGAGCCCGAACTGCGGCTCGCTCCCGGCGCCGTCCTGGCCACCGACCCGGCGTCCGCCGGCCCGCTGACCATCGAGACGGGCCGCGTCCACAGCGGTCGCCTCCTGCTGCGTTTCGAGGGCGTGCGCGACCGCGGCGCCGCCGAGGCCCTGCGCAACACCCTCCTGATCGCCGAGATCGACCCGGAGGAGCTTCCCGAGGGCGAGGACGAGTACTACGACCACCAGCTGATCGACCTCGACGTCGTTCTGGAGGACGGCACGGAGATCGGCCGGATCACCGAGATCTCCCACCTGCCCTCCCAGGACCTGCTGATCGTCGAGCGTCCGGACGGCACCGAGGTGATGATCCCGTTCGTCGGGGAGATCGTCACCGAGATCGACCTGGAGGAGCAGCGGGCGGTCGTCGTCCCGCCACCCGGCCTCATCGACGACCGCTCCGAGTCCGACGAGGCCGCCGAAGCGCCCGGCGCCCCCTCCCGCACGCCCGCAGAGCACTCGGAGGACGCCGAGCACACGGAGGACGAGTCCTGATGCGGCTCGACGTCGTCACGATCTTCCCCGAGTACCTGGAACCCCTGAACGTCTCCCTCGTCGGCAAGGCACGCGCGCGCGGGCAGCTGAACGTGCACGTCCACGATCTGCGCGACTGGACCCACGACCGCCACCACACGGTTGACGACACGCCCTACGGCGGCGGTCCCGGCATGGTCATGAAGACCGAGCCCTGGGGCGACGCCCTGGACACCGTCCTCGCCGACGGCTACGAGAGCGGCTCCCACGAGCCCGCGCTCATCGTCCCGACACCCAGCGGCCGCCCCTTCACCCAGGAGCTCGCCGTGGAGCTCTCCGAGCGTCCCTGGCTGATCTTCACACCGGCCCGCTACGAGGGCATCGACCGCCGGGTGATGGACGAGTACGCCACCCGCATGCCCGTCCACGAGGTCTCCATCGGCGACTACGTCCTCGCCGGCGGCGAGGCGGCCGTACTGGTCGTCACCGAGGCCGTGGCGCGGCTGCTGCCCGGCGTCCTGGGCAACGCCGAGTCGCACCGCGACGACTCCTTCGCGCCCGGCACCATGGCCAACCTCCTGGAGGGCCCCGTCTACACCAAGCCGCCCGTCTGGCGCGGCCAGGGCATCCCCGAGGTGCTGCTCAGCGGCCACCACGGGAAGATCGCCCGCTGGCGGCGCGACGAGGCACTGAGGCGTACGACGGCCCACCGGCCCGACCTGATCGAGCGCTGCGATCCGAAGGTCTTCGACAAGAAGGACCGCGAGATGCTGTCCATCCTGGGCTGGGCGCCGGACCCCGAGGGCGGGGCGCGGGGCCGATTTTGGCGCAGGACCGACGGCGTGGAACAATAGACCGCTGTTGTGCGCCGTCCGGCGTGCGCCCCTGCCACAGGGGGACACGACGCCCGTTCCGACCCGCGCGGCACCCATCCCGTACTTCTAGTTCCCGTTGATGGCCTGTGGCATCAACGAAGAAAGCAGACGAAATGTCTCACCTGCTCGACACCGTCGACGCCGCGTCGCTGCGCGACGACGTCCCGGCCTTCCGCCCGGGCGACACCGTCAACGTGCACGTCCGCGTCATCGAGGGCAACCGCTCCCGTGTGCAGCAGTTCAAGGGCGTGGTCATCCGTCGCCAGGGCTCCGGCGTGCGCGAGACCTTCACGGTCCGCAAGGTCTCCTTCTCCGTCGGCGTCGAGCGCACCTTCCCGGTGCACACCCCGATCGTCGAGAAGATCGAGCTCGTCACCAGGGGTGACGTGCGCCGCGCCAAGCTGTACTACCTGCGTGAGCTGCGCGGCAAGGCCGCGAAGATCAAGGAGAAGCGCGAGAACTGAGCGCCTCCCGGAGTTCATGGCGGGGCCGGATAACATTCGGCCCCGATGGACACCGAAGCACAGCAGACGGAGCGCGACCGCTCCTCCCGCCCTTGTGACGGCGAACCCGGGACGACCCCGGGGACGCGGGGGCCGGAGGAACGGTCGCGTTTCGCGTTGATCTCGCGGATCACCGAGTGGCTCCCCGGCGGGAGGATCGCCCTGACCGCGCTGAGCTGCATGGTCCTCCTGCTGCTCCTCAACACGTTCGTGATCCAGCCGTTCGAGATTCCGAGCGGATCCATGGAGCCGGGATTGAGGATCGGGGACCGCGTTGCCGTAAACAAGTTGGCGTACCGTTTCGGAGCCGCACCGCGGCGCGGCGACGTCGTCGTGTTCGACGGCACCGGGTACTTCGGGGACGGCGACTACATCAAACGCGTTGTGGGTGTAGGCGGAGACCATGTGGTCTGCTGTGACAAGGAGGGCAGAATCCAGGTGAACGGCCGGTCGGCCGACGAGTCGGCGTTCCTCTATCCCGGTGACAGCCCGTCCACCGTGCCCTTCGACGTGGTCGTGCCCGAGGGCACCCTGTTCGTCCTCGGCGACCACCGCGGCGACTCCAGCGACTCCCGCGACCATCTCGGCTCGCCGGGCGGCGGCATGATCCCGGTCGGCGAGGTGATCGGCCGGGCCGACTGGATCGTCTGGCCCTTCGGCCACCGGACCCACCTGCACCGCCCGGACGCGTACGCGCGCGTACCCGCCGCCGGACACGTGGACGGCAGCCATGGGTAGCCGCGGCAGACCGCGCGGCGTCTCCGCCAACGCCGCCGACAACCTCCTGCCCACCGGGGCACGGCGCGCCACCGGCTCGGCCGGCGGCCGAAGCCGCGCGGAGCGGCGCAAGCTGCAACGCAAGGTCAAGCGGAAGCGCAGGCGCTCCGCGGTCCGGGAGATACCGCTCCTGGTCGGCGTCGCCGTCCTCATAGCCCTGGTGCTGAAGACCTTCCTCGTGCAGGCCTTCGTGATCCCGTCCGGCTCCATGGAGCAGACCATCCGGATCGGCGACCGGGTCCTGGTCGACAAGTTCACCCCGTGGTTCGGCGCCAAGCCGCAGCGCGGGGACGTCGTCGTCTTCCACGACCCGGGCGGCTGGCTGGCCGGGGAGCAGACCGCACACACGGACGACCCCGTCGGCGTCAAGCAGGTCAAGCAGGGTCTGACCTTCATCGGCCTGCTGCCCTCCGACGACGAGAAGGACCTCATCAAGCGGGTCGTCGGCGTCGGCGGTGACCACGTCAAGTGCTGCGACACCCAGGGAAGGATGACCGTCAACGGCGTTCCCCTGAACGAGACGGACTACCTCCATCCGGGAAACGCACCCTCCAACACCCAGTTCGACATCACCGTCCCCCCGGGCCGGCTGTGGGTGATGGGCGACCACCGGGACAACTCCGCCGACTCGCGGGCCCACCAGGACACCCCGTACGGTGGCACCGTCGCGGAGACGTCCGTGGTGGGGCGGGCCATGGTCATCGGCTGGCCCTTCGGCCACTGGACCATGCTGAGGGAGCCGAAAACCTTCTCCTCGGTGCCCGACGCGGCGGCGGGGTCGACCGCCGCTGCCCGGCTGTCGCATAGGGTTGCCCCAGACGATCCGAACGGATCGGTTCGACTCCCGAGCCCTGCGGAACTCCCGCTCGTTATGGGAGTGGTGGGCCTGCGCCGCGCATGGGGCAGGCGGCGGCACGGAGTGAGGAGTTGGCGTGGGGGATGTGGCGGTTGGCGCACGGTCCGGACACGACGGCGAGGAGCACCGCGGACACCCCGAGCAAGCGGCGGACCCCGCTGCGCGTGGCGCCGTGGCCTCCGGAAGTGAGAGCGAAGCAGCCGAGGACGGCACGGTGACGGAGTACAACGACGGCGGTGACCGGGGGAGCGGAGGCACGCCCGAGGCGAGGAAGCCCCGCTCCTTCTGGAAGGAGCTGCCCATCCTGATCGGTATCGCGCTGGTGCTGGCGCTGCTGATCAAGACCTTCCTCGTACAGGCGTTCTCGATTCCCTCGGACTCGATGCAGAACACCCTTCAGCGGGGCGACCGCGTCCTGGTCGACAAGCTGACCCCGTGGTTCGGCTCCGAGCCCGAGCGCGGCGAGGTCGTCGTGTTCCACGACCCGGACGACTGGCTGGCGGGCGAGCCGGCGGCCAGCCCGAACGCGCTGCAGACGGTGCTCAGCTGGATCGGCCTGATGCCGTCCGCTGAGGAGAAGGACCTCATCAAGCGGGTCATCGGCGTCGGCGGCGACACCGTCGAGTGCAAGAACACCGGCCCGCTGCTGGTCAACGGCAAGCCGCTGGACGAGCAGTCGTACGTCTACGCGGGCAACACGCCGTGCAGCGTCGACGACCAGGGCGGCCAGTTCAAGGTGCACGTGCCCAAGGGCTTCATCTGGGTGATGGGCGACCACCGGCAGAACTCCCGGGACTCGCGCTACAACCAGAGCGACAAGAACCACGGCATGGTCCCGGTGAAGGAGGTCGTCGGCCGCGCCATCGTCAAGGCCTGGCCGATCAACCGCTGGGGCACGCTGCCCGTCCCGGACACCTTCGACCAGCAGGGCATCAACCAGCAGTCCTCGGCGGCGGGCGCCCTGTCGGTGGCCCCCGAGGGTGTGGCCCTGACCGCGGTCGTGCCGATGGCGGTGTGGCGGCGCAGGCGGGCCGCGAAGGCCGCGGCCGGCACGGGCACGCCGACGACGGCCACGGGAGGCCGCTGAGCCCCCGTCCGGGGCGGCCCGCGCTCGTCCGTCCACCGCTGTGAAGCCCTTGTGGAGCATGCGGCGGTGGCCGGGAAGGAGGGGCTGCCCCGTTCCGGTACCGACCGGTAGGGTGCGGGTCCATGGGTGGTGAGAGCGCGACACGTACGGACCCGCGCAGCGGCGGCACAGGCAGGACCCCGGTGGGCGGCAGAGCCGGACAGCGGTTGTCCGGGCTGGCCGTGGCCGTGGGGCTGGTGCTGTTCCTCGCGGGATTCGCGTGGGCGGTGGTGATCTACCGCCCGTACACCGTGCCCACCGGCTCGATGGAGCCGACGATCGGCATCGGCGACCGGGTGCTGGCCCAGCGGGTCGACGGCGGCCAGGTGCACCGCGGTGACGTGGTCGTCTTCCACGACAGGAACTGGGTGCAGAACTCCGCCGTGATCAAACGCGTGGTCGCCGTCGGCGGCGACACCGTCTCCTGCTGCGAGAAGGGCAGGCTGACCGTCAACGGCAAGCAGGTCGACGAGCCGTACCTGAAGGGCGACGTCGCCGAGGCCGGCGGCTTCCCGACCGTGAAGGTGCCCAAGGGCCGGCTGTTCCTGCTCGGCGACGAACGCCACGGCTCCCTGGACTCCACCGCCCACCTCACCGACGCGGCCGCGGGCACTGTCTCCCGCGACGCCGTGGACGCCCGGGTCGACGCCGTCGTCTGGCCCATGAAGGGCCTGCTGGAGCGCCCCACCGGCTTCGAGGCGCTCGGTGCCCTCTCCCAGCCGGGACCGCTGCGCACGATCACCACGATGATCGTGGCGGGCGCCGTCCTGGTCCTCGCCGGGGGCGCCTACGGCCCGATCGCGGCGCGGCTGGGCGGCTCGCGCGCCCGCACCCGGACGGAGCCGGCCGGTGCTCGCTGAGGACGCCGGGGGCGCCGGGAACACGGACGGCCACCGCGGAGGGCTGCGCAAGGTCGCACGGGTGGTCCTGCTCGACCCCGAGGACCGCATCCTGCTGCTGCACGGCCACGAGCCGGACGACCCGGCCGACGACTGGTGGTTCACCCCGGGCGGCGGCCTGGAGGGCGCCGAGACGCGCGAGGAGGCCGCCCTGCGGGAACTCGCCGAGGAGACCGGCATCACCGGGGTCGAACTCGGTCCGGTGCTGTGGCGCCGGACGTGCTCGTTCCCGTTCGCGGGCCGACGCTGGAACCAGGACGAGTGGTACTACCTGGCCCGTACGGACCGGACGGCGGTCGAGGCCACGGCCCTGACGGAGCTGGAGCGGCGCAGCGTCGCCGGAGCGCGCTGGTGGACGTGTCAGGAACTGATCCGGGCACATGAGACGGTGTATCCGACCAGACTCGCCGAGCTGCTGCGCACACTGCTCGACGAAGGTCCCCCGGCCGGGCCCGTGACCCTCGACACCGAAATCGTCTAGGGCCTCGTGGGACTGGCGCACAATGGTGGGATCGCACGGCTGAAGGGGAACATGCCATGAGCGCCGAGGACCTCGAGAAGTACGAGACCGAGATGGAGCTCAAGCTCTACCGGGAGTACCGCGATGTCGTCGGTCTGTTCAAATACGTGATCGAGACCGAGCGGCGCTTCTACCTCACCAACGACTACGAGATGCAGGTCCACTCGGTGCAGGGTGAGGTGTTCTTCGAGGTGTCGATGGCCGACGCCTGGGTGTGGGACATGTACCGGCCGGCCCGGTTCGTGAAGCAGGTGCGCGTCCTCACGTTCAAGGACGTGAACATCGAGGAGCTGAACAAGAGCGATCTGGAGCTGCCGGGAGGGTGACGGCGTTGTCCACAACCGGTGAGTAGCCCACCAAGATCCACTCCATGGGGCCGGATGCGTGACCGTGGGCGCCGGAGGTGGTGCCGACATGAACGCACGGAGCGCGCTCGGCAGGTACGGAGAGGGCCTGGCGGCCCGGCGGCTGACACAGACCGGCATGACGGTCCTGGAGCGCAACTGGCGCTGCGGCAGGACCGGTGAGATCGACATCGTGGCCCGGGACGGCGACGTCCTGGTCGTCTGCGAGGTGAAGACCCGCCGGGTGGGGCTCTTCGAGCACCCGATGGCCGCGGTGACACCGGAGAAGGCCGAGCGGCTGCGCGGCCTCGCGGAACGCTGGATCCAGTCCCACGGCGGGGCGCCGCCGGGAGGCGTCCGCATCGACCTGGTCGGCGTCGTGCTGCCCCGGCGCGGCGCCCCCGTGGTCGAGCACGTACGGGGGGCCGCCTGATGGGCTTCGCGCGTACGTGCTCCGTGGCCCTCGTCGGTGTCGAGGGCGTGGTCGTCGAGGTCCAGGCCGACCTGGAACCGGGCGTCGCCGCCTTCACCCTGGTGGGCCTGCCGGACAAGAGCCTGACCGAGAGCCGGGACCGGGTGCGGGCCGCGGTGGTCAACTCCGGTGGCGAGTGGCCGCAGAAGAAGCTCACGGTCGGACTCAGCCCGGCCTCGGTGCCCAAGGCCGGCAGCGGCTTCGACCTGGCCGTGGCCTGCGCGGTGCTCGGCGCCGCCGAGCGGATCGACCCCCGGGTGCTCGCCGACATCGTGATGATCGGGGAGCTCGGCCTGGACGGGCGGGTGCGCCCCGTCAGGGGCATCCTGCCGGCGGTGCTGGCCGCCGCCGACTCCGGGTACGAGCAGATGGTCGTGCCCGAGTGCGCCGCCGCCGAGGCCGCGCTGGTGCCCGGCGTCTCCGTCCTCGGCGTCCGAAGCCTGCGGCAGCTGATCGCGGTGCTGACCGACGAGCCGGTGCCCGAGGAGGACCCGGACGAGCAGGGGCGACCGGACCCGCTCCTCGCGGGCCTGCGCCTGCCCGGCACGGGCGCGGCCGCCGGAATGCACAGCGTGGGCGCCGCCCAGCAGGACCAGGGACACGACCTCGCCGACGTCGTCGGCCAGGTCTCGGCCCGTACGGCGGTGGAGGTCGCCGCTGCCGGGGCGCACCACCTGTTCCTCGAAGGACCGCCGGGCGCGGGCAAGACCATGCTCGCCGAGCGGCTGCCCGCCCTGCTGCCCCGCCTCCCCCGGGAGGAGTCCCTGGAGGTGACGGCGATCCACTCGGTGGCCGGACTCCTGCCGCCGGGCAGACCGCTGATCGACCTCGCCCCTTACTGCGCCCCGCACCACTCGGCCACCATGCAGGCCCTCGTCGGCGGCGGCCCGGGCGTCGCCAGGCCGGGGGCCGTGTCGCTGGCCCACCGAGGCGTGCTCTTTCTGGACGAGACCCCCGAGTTCAGCAGCCACGCGCTCGACGCCCTGCGCCAGCCGCTGGAGGCGGGCCATGTGGTGATCGCCCGCAGCGCCGGGGTGGTGCGGTACCCGGCGAAGTTCCTGATGGTGCTCGCGGCCAACCCCTGCCCCTGCGGACGGTTCTCGCTGCGGGACACCCTGTGCGAGTGCCCGCCCTCGGCGGTCCGCCGCTACCAGGCCAGACTGTCCGGGCCGCTGCTCGACCGGGTCGACCTGCGGGTCGAGGTCGACCCGGTCACCCGCTCCGAACTCGCCCGGCGCGACGCCGGGGGCGAGGCCACGGCGGCGGTGGCCGACCGGGTGCGGGCCGCCAGGGAACGCGCGGCGGCCCGGCTGGCGGGCACGCCGTGGCGGACCAACAGCGAGGTGCCCGGCCGCGAGCTGCGCAGCCGCTGGCAGGCGGCGGCCGGCGCCATGGACGAGGCCGAGCGCGGTCTGGAGCGGGGCAGCCTCACCGCGCGCGGACTCGACCGTGTCCTGCGGGTCGCCTGGACGGTCGCGGACCTCGCCGGCCACGACCGGCCCGACGCGTCGGACGTCGCCCTGGCGCTGCAACTGCGCACCGGAGTGCCCCGGGGCGTGCCCATGGCCATCGGGGCGCCGGCGTGAACACCGTCCCGCCCCCGGACGGCGAGCTGCTCGCCCGGGTCTTCCTCAGCCGGGTCCTGGAGCCCGGGGACGCGGTCGGCGGCCGGTGGCTGCGGGAGCTCGGGGCGGTGGAGGTGGCCCGGCGGCTGCGTGACGGCGCCCCGCGGCTCGCCGGGGTGTCGGACAAGCGGTGGGCGGGGCTGTGCGCCCGGGCGGCACGGGCCGAGCCCGGACGGGACCTCGCCGCGGCGCGGGAGGCCGGGGTGCGGTTCGTGCGCCCCGGGGACACCGAGTGGCCGGCACAGCTCGACGACCTCGGCGACGCGCGGCCCACGGGACTGTGGGTGCGTGGCCGGCCGAGCCTGCGCATATGGGTGCTGCGCTCGGTCGCGGTCGTCGGCGCCCGCGCCTGCACCCAGTACGGCGCCCACATGGCCGCGGCCCTCGCCGCCGGCCTCGCGGAGCAGGGCTGGGTCGTGGTCTCCGGTGGCGCCTACGGAGTCGACGGCGCCGCCCACCGCGGCGCGCTCGCCGCGGGCGGCGCCACCGTCGCCGTACTGGCCTGCGGCGTCGACCGGCCCTATCCGCGCGGGCACACCGAGTTGATCAGCAGGATCGCGCAGCAGGGACTGGTGGTCGGCGAACTGCCGCCCGGTGACCACCCGACGCCGAGCCGGTTCATCGTCCGCAACCGGGTGATCGCGGCGCTCACCCGGGGCACCGTGGTCGTGGAGGCCGCCCACCGCAGCGGATCGCTGGTCACCGCGCGGGCGGCCCTGCGGCTGGGACGGCACACCATGGGGGTGCCCGGCCCGGCCACCAGCGCGCTCTCCGCCGGTGTCCACGAACTCCTGCGCGGCGGGGCGGTGCTGGTCACCGACGCCGCGGAAGTCGTCGAACTCGTCGGCGACATGGGGGAACTCGCCCCGGACCGGCGCGGTCCCGTACTCCCGCGCGACCTGCTGGAACCGGACGCGCGGCAGGTTCTGGCCGCGTTGCCGGCGCGCGGCGGGGCGACGCCGGACGAGATCGCCCGCGATGCCCGGACGACCACGGACGACGCGATCGCGAAACTGTACGAACTCCTGTCACTGGGTTACGTCGAACGACATGGCGAGGGATGGAAGTTGACACGCCAGGCGCTGATCTCGGCCCGGGAGGGCCGCGAGCGGTGCTGACCGAGCGTGTTCGGCCGCCCGGGGGAGGCCCGACGCCAGGGGTGATTCCCGCAGTTGGACGTCGTGACGGTCACCGAGGGTGACAGGCATGACCCGGCGGGGCGCATCGCGGAACGAATCTGCGCACGCTTCGCGCCCCGCCCTTCGCACACCGCGACACTTCAGTCACGCTACGCTCACGTGGTTCGGACCGCAGACACCCTCCAGACCGACAGCTCACTCGGATGCCCGCATTCCACGGCAGAACGACACAAGGCGACTAATGCCCCAGCACACCTCCGGGCCCGACCGGGCGGCGATCCCCCCAGCCGCCCGCGACGGTGGCAGCGTGCGGCCGCCCGCTCCCTCGACGCTCGAGGAACTGTGGCGGTCGTACAAGGCGACGGGGGACGACCGGTTGCGGGAGCAGCTGATCCTGCACTACTCGCCGCTGGTGAAGTACGTGGCGGGCCGGGTGAGCGTCGGCCTGCCGCCCAATGTGGAGCAGGCCGATTTCGTCTCCTCCGGGGTCTTCGGGCTCATCGACGCGATCGAGAAGTTCGACATCGAGCGCGAGATCAAGTTCGAGACCTACGCGATCACCCGGATCCGGGGCGCGATGATCGACGAGCTGCGGGCGCTGGACTGGATCCCCCGCTCGGTGCGGCAGAAGGCGCGGAACGTGGAGCGGGCGTACGCGACCCTGGAGGCCCGGTTGCGGCGTACCCCGACGGAGGTCGAGGTGGCCGCGGAGATGGGCATCGCGGTCGACGAACTCCATGCTGTTTTCAGCCAGTTGTCGCTGGCCAACGTGGTGGCGCTGGAGGAGCTGCTGCATGTGGGCGGCGAGGGCGGCGACCGGCTGAGCCTGATGGACACGCTGGAGGACACCGCCGCCGACAACCCGGTGGAGGTGGCCGAGGACCGGGAACTGCGCACGTTCCTGGCCCGGGCGATCAACACGCTGCCCGAGCGGGAGAAGACCGTCGTGATGCTCTACTACTACGAGGGCCTCACGCTCGCCGAGATCGGCCATGTGCTCGGTGTGACCGAGAGCCGGGTCAGCCAGATCCACACCAAATCGGTGCTCCAGCTGCGGGCGAAGCTGGCGAGCTTCGGCCGCTGACCCGGCCGGAGTCACTCCCGGTCCGGGTGGCACGTCCGTAAAGTGGTTGACGTGCCAAGGATTCGAGCGGCCTCCGTGGCCGAGCACCGGTCGATGCAGCGAGCCGCCCTGCTGGACGCGGCGAGGACCCTGCTGTCCGAGGGCGGTACGGAGGCGCTGACCTTCCCGGCCCTGGCGGAGCGGACGGGGCTCGCGCGGTCGTCGGTGTACGAGTATTTCCGGTCGCGGGCCGCCGTGGTCGAGGAGCTGTGCGAGGCCGACTTCCCGGTGTGGGCCGCTGAGGTCGAGGCCGCGATGGCCTCCCTCGACGGGCCCGCGGCCAAGGTCGAGGCGTATGTGCGCAAGCAGCTGGAGCTGGTCGGCGACCGGCGGCACCGGGCCGTCGTGGCGATCTCGGCGAGCGAGCTGGACGCGGGCGCCCGGGAGAAGATCCGGGCCGCCCACGGCGGGCTCGTCGCCATGATCGTGGAGGCGCTCGGCGAGCTGGGCCACGAGCAGCCGCGGCTGGCGGCGATGCTGCTTCAGGGCGTGGTGGACGCGGCGGTGCGGCGCATCGAGCTGGGCGCCGCGGAGGATCCGGCGTCCATCGCCGAGGCCGCGGTCGCCATGGCCCTGCACGGCGTCTGCGGCTGACACCGCGGCGAGGCGCCACTGCCACCGCCCTCCGTGAGCTGGGCCGGGACACTGGGGCTCTCTAGGGCAGTGGCACCCCCAGGACCGGGAGCAGTCTCGTCGGTCCGTTCAGGAGCCATGGGGGGAGCAGGAGGAGCGGGTTCAGGTAGGTCGTGCCGCGCAGGAGGCCCCAGTGGACGCACGGGCCTTCGCAATGCCGGCCCGTCGCCTCGACCGTCCCGACGACCGCGCCCGCCGCCACCTCGTCGCCCTGCTTCACCGACGCCGTCACCGGCTCGTACGTCGTCCGAAGCGGTGGTTCTCCGGTGCCCGTCAGCTCGATCGACACCACGCCCCGGCCGGCCACCGGGCCCGCGAAGAACACCCGCCCCGCCGCCACCGCCCGGACCTGAGCACCCGGCGGCGCTCCCAGGTCCACGCCCCGGTGTCCGGGCCCGTAGACCGTCGCCGGTGGATCCCAGCCGCGCAGCACCCCGGGTCGCACCCCCACCGGCCACACCCGGCCCACGGCGGGCACCGGCGGATCCCCCGGCGCGGCAGGGCCGGCGTCCGCCCAGGCCGTCCGCGTCGCCGAGCCCGTCGGCGTCACCGAGCCCGCCGGTGTCGCCGAGGCCGTGAGCGTCATCAGGAGCACCGAGGCCATCAGCGTCGGCGACGCCATCAGCGCCACCGAGGTCGCCGGCGCCGCCTCCCGCCGACGCAGAAGACGCCGCCGGACGCCGGCGCCCGTCCATCGCATCGCACGCATCCGAAACATGCGCCCACCGTCCCGCACCCCGCCGTCGGCGACCGTCAACCTGTGGACGACTCACGCATTGTGGACAGCGGCGTCACCCGGGGCCCCGCGGGTCCCGTACACTTCTGGTGGCGACCCGGGTCACCGGGTCGACTTCGCACGCCCCGACACCCGGACCGGCAACGGCCGGTGTCAGCGCCCCTCGGTCCTTCGTGGCACGGCGCGCCGCGGGCGTCAGGCGCGGAAGCCGTCCGGCATCCGCGGCACAACCGAGAAACTCAAGGAGATACGGCCATGGCCGTCGTCACGATGCGGGAGCTGCTGGAGAGCGGCGTCCACTTCGGTCACCAGACCCGTCGCTGGAACCCGAAGATGAAGCGCTTCATCTTCACCGAGCGCAACGGCATCTACATCATCGACCTGCTCCAGTCGCTGTCGTACATCGACCGCGCCTACGAGTTCGTCAAGGAGACCGTCGCCCACGGCGGCACGGTGATGTTCGTCGGTACGAAGAAGCAGGCGCAGGAGGCCATCGCCGAGCAGGCCACCCGCGTCGGCATGCCCTACGTCAACCAGCGCTGGCTGGGCGGCATGCTCACCAACTTCTCGACCGTCTACAAGCGCCTGCAGCGCCTGAAGGAGCTCGAGCAGATCGACTTCGAGGACGTCGCGGCCTCCGGTCTGACCAAGAAGGAGCTCCTGGTCCTCTCCCGCGAGAAGGCCAAGCTGGAGAAGACCCTCGGCGGTATCCGCGAGATGCAGAAGGTGCCCAGCGCCGTCTGGATCGTGGACACCAAGAAGGAGCACATCGCGGTCGGCGAGGCCCGGAAGCTCAACATCCCGGTCGTCGCCATCCTCGACACCAACTGCGACCCCGACGAGGTCGACTACAAGATCCCGGGCAACGACGACGCGATCCGCTCCGTCACCCTGCTCACCCGCGTGATCGCTGACGCCGTCGCCGAGGGCCTCATCGCCCGTTCCGGCGTCGCCACCGAGGGCAAGGGCGAGAAGGCCGCGGGCGAGCCGCTCGCCGAGTGGGAGCGCGACCTGCTCGAGGGCGAGAAGAAGGCCGAGGAGACCCCGGCTGCTGAGACCCCGGCCGCGGAGGCCCCGGCTGCTGAGACCCCGGCCGCGGAGGCCCCGGCTGCTGAGACCCCGGCCGCGGAGGCCCCGGCTGCGGAGGCTCCCGCCACGGAGGCCCCTGCCGCTGCCGAGGCGCCGGCCGCCGAGGGCGAGCAGGCCTGACCCGTCAGCGCCAGCGTTGACGGCGGGAGCGGCGACATGAAGTCCGCTCCCGCCGTTCACCCGTAGGTCAGCACCGAGTCGGGAACCTGCATCTACATGTAGACCGCAGACCCGTGCAGATCTTCGATCCTCCAGACTTCGAGAAAGATTCACAGACTCATGGCGAACTACACCGCCGCTGACGTCAAGAAGCTCCGTGAGCTCACCGGCGCCGGCATGATGGACTGCAAGAAGGCGCTGGACGAGGCCGAGGGCAACGTCGAGAAGGCCGTCGAGGCGCTCCGTATCAAGGGCCAGAAGGGCGTCGCCAAGCGCGAGGGCCGCTCCGCCGAGAACGGCGCCGTGGTCTCGATCATCGCCGACGACAACTCCTCCGGTGTCCTCGTCGAGCTGAAGTGCGAGACGGACTTCGTCGCCAAGGGCGAGAAGTTCCAGGCCGCCGCCCGCGCGATCGCCGAGCACGTCGCCAAGTCCGCCCCGGCCGACCTCGAGGCCCTGCTCGCCTCCGAGATCGAGGCCGGCAAGACCGTCCAGGCGTTCGTGGACGAGGCCAACGCCAACCTCGGCGAGAAGATCGTCCTGGACCGCTTCGCGCAGTTCTCCGACGGCTTCGTGGTCGCGTACATGCACCGCACGATGCCCGACCTGCCCCCGCAGATCGGTGTCCTCGTCGAGCTCGACAAGCAGACCGATGAGAGCGCTGCGGTCGCCAAGGGCATCGCCCAGCACATCGCCGCCTTCGCGCCGAAGTACCTCGCCAAGGAGGACGTGCCGGCCGACATCGTCGAGTCCGAGCGCCGTGTCGCCGAGGAGACCACCCGCGCCGAGGGCAAGCCCGAGGCCGCGATCGCCAAGATCGTCGAGGGTCGTCTCAACGGCTTCTTCAAGGACGCGACGCTGCTCGGCCAGCCCTACGCCCTGGACAACAAGAAGTCGGTCCAGAAGGTTCTGGACGAGGCCGGTGTCACCCTGAAGCGCTTCACGCGCATCAAGGTCGGCATCTGAGTCCACGGTCCGTACCGCGACGGACCCCCGACCCCGATAGGGTCGACAGCAGTCGTCCACGTCGCGCGCGTGTGCAGCCACACACGCGCGCGTGACGGACGGCAGCAGATCTGACAAGGAGGCCATTGCCGCTGCATGGGATGCGAATCACGCCCCACCGGCAATGGCCTTCTTCGCATGTGCACCACGTAACAGAGGCGGGATCTCATGACCACCAAGGCCCAGAAGAGCGACGACGGCAAAGTACCCGGCCGGTTTCTGCTGAAGCTGTCCGGAGAGGCCTTCTCCGGCGGCGGGGGCCTGGGAGTCGACCCGGACGTGGTGCACGCCATCGCCCGTGAGATCGCGGCCGTCGTACGCGACGGAGCGCAGATCGCGGTCGTGATCGGCGGCGGCAACTTCTTCCGCGGCGCCGAACTCCAGCAGCGCGGCATGGACCGCGCCCGCTCGGACTACATGGGCATGCTCGGCACCGTGATGAACTGCCTCGCCCTGCAGGACTTCCTGGAGAAGGAAGGCATCGACAGCCGGGTCCAGACCGCCATCACCATGGGTCAGGTCGCCGAGCCGTACATCCCGCTGCGCGCCGTGCGCCACCTGGAGAAGGGCCGCGTGGTCATCTTCGGCGCCGGTATGGGCATGCCGTACTTCTCCACCGACACCACCGCCGCCCAGCGCGCCCTGGAGATCGACGCCGAGGCGCTGCTCATGGGCAAGAACGGCGTGGACGGGGTTTACGACTCCGACCCGAAGGCCAACCCGGACGCCGTGAAGTTCGACTCCCTCGGCTACGGCGAGGTCATCACGCGGGACCTGAAGGTCGCCGACGCGACGGCGATCACGCTGTGCCGGGACAACAAGCTCGCGATCGTCGTCTTCGAGCTCCTGAAGGAGGGCAATATCGCCCGCGCCGTCAAGGGTGAGAAGATCGGCACGCTGGTGGGTGACCAGGGCAGCCGGGACTGACCGGCGGGCCCCGTACCGCGGGTCGCCGGAAAGAGACCTGTCCGGGCGACGGACAGGACGGACTCCGGCCGGAGGATGGACAATGTCCTGCCGGTCGGGAACCGTGCAGGAAGAACGCGACGAGCCGGCCGCCGGTCCCGACAGGGAGCCGCAGCCGGGCCTACTCAAGACACGCAGGAGCAAGTGGTGATCGAAGAGACCCTCCTCGAGGCCGAGGAGAAGATGGAGAAGGCCGTCGTGGTCGCCAAGGAGGACTTCGCCGCGATCCGCACCGGCCGTGCGCACCCGGCGATGTTCAACAAGATCGTGGCCGATTACTACGGCGCGCCGACGCCGATCAACCAGCTGGCCTCGTTCTCCGTGCCGGAGCCGCGCATGGCCGTCGTGACCCCGTTCGACAAGACGGCGCTGCGCAACATCGAGCAGGCGATCCGCGACTCCGACCTGGGCGTCAACCCGAGCAACGACGGCAACATCATCCGCGTGGTGTTCCCCGAGCTGACCGAGGAGCGCCGCCGCGACTACATCAAGGTCGCCAAGGGCAAGGGCGAGGACGCCAAGGTGTCCATCCGCTCCGTGCGCCGCAAGGCCAAGGACGCCATCGACAAGCTGATCAAGGACGGCGAGGTCGGCGAGGACGAGGGCCGTCGTGCGGAGAAGGAGCTCGACGACACCACCGCGAAGTACGTGGCGCAGGTGGACGAGCTGCTGAAGCACAAGGAAGCGGAGCTGCTCGAAGTCTGATGGACGACACTTCCTGGGGAGCGCCGCGGCAGGCCGGGTACCGGGGACCCGTGGACGGGCCATCCGCCCATCAGGGGGGATCCGTCCCGGGGGCCGCTCCGGCGGGTGCCGCGTACGATGCGCATGACGCCCAGCGGACCCGCCCCATGCCCGTCGTGCCCGACGCGCCCGCTCACGGCGGAAACCAGGATGACGACCGGGGTGCCGCCCAGCCGGGCGGCGCCTCGTTTCGCGACACGCCGCAGCAGCCGCACCGAGCGCCGCAGCCGTGGCCCCACGACACGCCGCAGACACCGTCCTTCCACGGGACGGCGTCGCAGAATCCGGAGCCCATGCACGACGCCCCGCAGCCGGCGCCCGCGCCGCAGAAGAAGAACGCGGGCCGTGACCTGGGCGCCGCCATAGGCGTCGGCCTCGGGCTCGGCGCGGTGATCGTCGTGTCGCTGTTCGTCGTGAAGGCCGTCTTCGTGGGCGTCGTCGCGATCGCGGTCGTGGTGGGCCTGTGGGAGCTCACCAGCCGGCTCGCGGAGCGCAAGGGCATCAAGGCGCCGCTCGTGCCGCTGGCGGTCGGCGGCGCGGCGATGGTCGTCGCCGGGTACGTCCGGGGTGCCGAGGG
This sequence comes from Streptomyces sp. NPDC088817, assembly GCF_044750345.1. Lineage (NCBI taxonomy): Bacteria > Bacillati > Actinomycetota > Actinomycetes > Kitasatosporales > Streptomycetaceae > Streptomyces > Streptomyces sp. NPDC088817. The sequence continues at coordinate 69,018 of NZ_JBIVJN010000013.1, read as the reverse complement.
CGCCTGGGTGGCGATGGCGCTGACGGCGCTCGCGGTCCTGGTCTGGCGTATGACGGAACCGCCGGAGGGCTACCTCAAGGACGTCACGGCCGGCGTCTTCGCGGCGTTCTACGTGCCGTTCCTGGCCACGTTCGTCGCGATGATGCTGACCGCGGACGACGGTCCGCGCCGCGTGCTGACCTTCCTCCTGCTCACGGTCGTCAGCGACACGGGCGCGTACGCCGTCGGCTGGCGCTTCGGCCGGCACAAGCTCGCCCCACGCATCAGCCCGGGCAAGACCCGCGAGGGCCTGTTCGGAGCGGTGGCCTTCGCGATGGTGGCGGGCGCGCTGTGCATGCAGTTCCTGATCGACGACGGCGTCTGGTGGCAGGGCCTGCTGCTCGGCCTCGCGGTCGCCGCCACCGCCACCCTCGGCGACCTCGGCGAGTCCATGATCAAGCGGGACCTGGGGATCAAGGACATGGGCACGCTGCTCCCGGGCCACGGGGGCATCATGGACCGCCTGGACTCCCTGCTGCCCACGGCGCCGGTGGCCTGGCTCCTGCTGGTCCTCTTCGTCGGCTCCGCCTGATCCCACGGCCAGTCGTCGGCTCCGCCTGATCCCACGGCCAACCATCGAGCCCCCACCCGGACCGGGTGGGGGCTCGATGCCGTTCTCCTCGTGTATGAGGGTTCAGCGGCCAACCACCGGTCACGTCTCTCCCCTTGGCGGACTCACTCACCCCCTGCCGGACACCTCCGGAGTGTGCCACGCCCGCCGGGGCCGTCCGAGGCGCCGCAGGTCACCCAAGTGGATCTGCGACACTGGTACCACCATGCCCAAGCCCGGAGAACTTACTTTCGTCGCGCCGCGCGGTGCCAAGAAGCCGCCGCGGCATCTTGCCGATCTGTCGCCCGCCGAGCGCAAGGAGGCCGTCGCCGCGATCGGCGAGAAGCCGTTCCGTGCGAAGCAGCTCTCGCAGCACTACTTCGCGCGGTACGCGCACGACCCGGAGCAGTGGACCGACATCCCCACCGGGTCCCGCGCCAAGCTCCAGGAGGCGCTGCTTCCCGAGCTGATGACGGTCGTACGGCATCTGTCGACCGACCAGGGGACCACCCGCAAGACGCTGTGGCGCCTGTTCGACGGCACGCTCGTGGAGTCGGTGCTCATGCGCTACCCGGACCGGGTGACCATGTGCATCAGCTCGCAGGCGGGCTGCGGCATGAACTGCCCGTTCTGCGCCACGGGACAGGCCGGGCTCGACCGGAACCTGTCCACCGCCGAGATCGTGCACCAGATCGTCGACGGGATGCGCGCCCTGCGGGACGGCGAGGTGCCCGGTGGTCCCGCGCGCCTGTCGAACATCGTCTTCATGGGCATGGGCGAGCCGCTCGCCAACTACAACCGCGTCGTCGGTGCCATCCGCGCCCTGACCGACCCCGAGCCGGACGGGCTCGGCCTGTCCCAGCGCGGGATCACCGTCTCGACGGTGGGTCTCGTGCCGGCGATCCACCGGTTCTCCGACGAGGGCTTCAAGTGCCGGCTCGCCATCTCCCTGCACGCGCCCGACGACGAACTGCGCGACACGCTCGTCCCGGTCAACACACGGTGGAAGGTGCGGGAGGTGCTCGACGCCGGATTCGAGTACACCGCCAGGTCCGGGCGCCGGCTGTCCATCGAGTACGCGCTGATCCGGGACATCAACGACCAGGCGTGGCGCGGTGACCGGCTCGGCCGGCTGCTCAAGGGCAAGCCCGTGCACGTCAACCTGATCCCGCTGAACCCGACGCCCGGCTCGAAGTGGACCGCGTCGCGGCCCGAGGACGAGAAGGCGTTCGTCGAGGCGATCGCCGCCCACGGTGTGCCGGTGACCGTCCGGGACACCCGGGGCCAGGAGATCGACGGCGCCTGCGGTCAGCTGGCCGCCACCGAGAGGTAGCCGCGCGATGGCCGGAAGGTAGGCTGAGAACCTACACATCTTCATATTCCGACAGGGGAGCGCCACAGCGCTGAGAGTGCGGCACCGGCCGCAGACCCTCTGAACCTCGCCCAGGTCATTCTGGGTAGGAAGTTCGGTCACCACTCAAGCTGTTGTGCCCTGCCCGGGTGTCCCTCGCGGATCCCGGGCAGGGCCGCGTCTCTTCCTGGCCAACCCCCAGGAGGACATCCAGTGCACATCAAGACCTTCACGGCAGTCGTGGTCGGGCTCGGCCTGGTCACGCTGTCGGCGTGCGGCTCGTCACCGAACGACAAGGACTCCGCGGGCTCCAGAACGGTGACGCTGGTCAGCCACGACTCGTGGGCCGCGTCCAAGAGCGTCATCGCGGACTTCGAGAAGAGCTCCGGCTACAAGGTGAGGGTCCTGGAGGACGGCGACGCCGGCCGGGCCGTCAACAAGGCCATCCTCACCAAGGACAACCCGCAGGGCGACGTCTTCTTCGGCGTCGACAACACCCTGCTGTCGCGTGCCCTGGACAACGGGCTGTTCCAGCCGTACGAGCCGAAGGGCGCCGACCTGGTCCTGCCGCAGTACCGGGTCGACGAGGCCAAGCACCGCGTCACGCCCATCGACAGCGGCGACATCTGCGTCAACTACGACAAGAAGTACTTCGCCGACCACAAGCTGGCCCCGCCCGCCTCGTTCGACGACCTGATCAAGCCGCGGTACAGGAACCTCCTCGTCACCGAGAACGCCGCCACCTCCTCGCCCGGCCTCGGCTTCCTGCTCGGCACCGGGGCCAAGTACGGCGACAAGGGCTGGCAGGACTACTGGAAGAAGCTCAAGGCCAACGGCGTCAAGGTCGTCGACGGCTGGGAGCAGGCCTACAACCAGGAGTTCTCCGGTTCCGCCGGCGGCAGGAAGGCCAAGGGCGACCGGCCCCTCGTCGTCTCCTACGCCTCCTCGCCGCCCGCCGAGGTCATCTACGCCGACCCGCGCCCGAAGACCGCGCCGACCGGCGTCGCGCAGGGCACCTGCTTCCGCCAGGTCGAGTACGCGGGACTGCTCAGCAACGCCGGGAACACCGAAGGGGGCAAGGCCTTCCTGGACTTCCTGCTCAGCGAGAAGTTCCAGGAGGACATGCCGCTGAACATGTTCGTCTACCCGGTGCGCGAAGCCGCCCAGGTACCCCCGGAGTTCACCGAGTACGGTCCCCAGGCCAAGAACCCCGAGACCATGGCCCCCGACCGGATCGCCGCCAACCGTGACCAGTGGGTCAAGTCGTGGACCTCGCTCGTCCTCAGGTAGGCCGCGGACGCGGCCGCCGGACGGGGAACGCGGCGCGGCTCGGTCTCATGGCCGTGCCCGTCGCGTTCTTCGCGGTGTTCTTCGCCTACCCCGTGACCGCGATCGTCCGGCGCGGCCTGGAGAGCGACGGGGCCTGGCAGTTGGGGCGGATCACCGATGTGCTCGGACAGTCCGACATCCGGCACGTGCTGTGGTTCACCACCTGGCAGGCGCTCGCCTCCACCGCGCTCACCCTGCTCGTCGCCCTGCCCGGCGCCTATGTCTTCGCCCGTCTCGACTTCCCCGGTCGGCAGGTCCTGCGGGCCGTCGTCACCGTGCCGTTCGTGCTGCCCACCGTGGTGGTCGGCACCGCGTTCCTCGCGCTGGTGGGGCGCGGCGGCCTGCTCGACGAACTGTGGGGCGTCCGCCTTGACACCACGGTGTGGGCGATCCTGCTCGCCCACGTCTTCTTCAACTACGCCGTCGTCGTACGGACCGTGGGCGGACTGTGGGCGGGACTCGACCCGCGCCAGGAGGAGGCGGCCCGGATGCTCGGCGCCTCGCCGCTGACCGCCTGGCGCAAGGTCACCCTGCCCGCGCTGGCCCCCGCGGTGGCCGCCGCGGCACTGATGGTCTTCCTGTTCACGTTCACCTCCTTCGGCGTGGTGCAGATCCTCGGCGGACCCACCTTCTCCACCCTCGAAGTGGAGATCTATCGGCAGACCTCCGAGATCTTCGACCTGGCGACCGCGGCGGTCCTGACGATCGTCCAGTTCGCGGCGGTCGGCGCGATCCTCGCCGCGCACGCCTGGACCGTACGGCGCCGGGAGACCGCGCTGAAGCTGGTGGACGCCTCGCTGACCGCCCGCAGGCCACGCGGCGCCGGGCAGTGGACGCTGCTGGCCGGCGTCCTCGCCACCGTCGCCGTCCTCATCGTGCTGCCGCTCGCCGTCCTGGTGCAGCGGTCGCTCACCGCGCCGGGGTTCGGCTACTACCGGGCGCTGACGGACGCGGACGGCGGCACCTTCCTGGTCGCGCCGATCCACGCCGTCGGCACCTCCCTGGGCTACGCCGCCGCGGCGACCGCCATCGCCGTGGTGATCGGCGCGCTCGCCGCCGCCGCTCTCACCCGCCGGGACGCCGGCCGGCTCGTACGCGGCTTCGACGCGCTGCTGATGCTGCCGCTCGGGGTCTCGGCGGTGACCGTCGGCTTCGGCTTCCTGATCGCCCTGGACCGGCCGCCGCTGGACCTCAGGCAGTCCTGGATCCTGGTCCCGCTCGCGCAGGCCCTGGTCGGCGTGCCGTTCGTGGTACGGACCATGCTGCCCGTGCTGCGCGCCGTGGACGTAAGGCTGCGGGAGGCGGCGGCCGTGCTCGGGGCCCCGCCGTGGCGGGTGTGGCGGGAGGTCGATCTGCCGCTCGTGCGGCGGGCGCTGCTGGTCGCCGCCGGGTTCGCGTTCGCGGTGTCCCTGGGGGAGTTCGGGGCGACCGTGTTCATCGGGCGCCCCGACAATCCGACGCTGCCGGTCGCCGTGGCCCGGCTGATCGGCCGCCCCGGCGACCTCAACTACGGCCAGGCGATGGCCCTGTCGACGATTCTGATGGTGGTGTGCGCGGTGGCGCTGCTGGTGCTCGAGCGGCTGCGCACCGACCGGAGCGGGGAGTTCTAGATGCTGCTGAGCCTCGATGCCGCGACCGTGCGCTTCGGCGGACGGGCCGTGCTGGACGCGGTCGACCTGTCGGTCGCCGAGCACGAGATCGTCTGCGTGCTCGGCCCCAGCGGCAGCGGCAAGTCGACGCTGCTGCGCGCGGTGGCCGGGCTTCAGCCGCTGGACTCCGGACGGGTGCTGCTGGACGGGCGGGACCAGTCGGGGGTGCCGGTGCACCGGCGCGAGGTGGGGCTGATGTTCCAGGACCACCAGCTGTTCCCGCAGCGGGACGTGGCCGGCAACGTCGGCTTCGGACTGCGGATGCACGGCGCGGCGAAGGGTGAACGGGACGCCCGGGTGGCGGAGTTGCTGGAGCTGGTCGGGCTGCCGGGGGCCGGGCGGCGGGCCGTCGCCGCGCTCTCCGGCGGGGAGCAGCAGCGAGTGGCCCTGGCCAGGGCGCTCGCCCCCCGGCCGCGGCTGCTGATGCTGGACGAGCCGCTGGGCCAGCTCGACCGCTCGCTGCGGGAGCGCCTCGTCGTCGAACTGCGAGAGCTGTTCGGGCGGTTGGGCACGACCGTGCTCGCCGTCACGCACGACCAGGGCGAGGCGTTCGCCCTCGCCGACCGGGTCGTGGTGATGCGGGACGGCCGGATCGCCCAGTGGGGCACGCCACTTGAGGTGTGGCAGCGGCCGGCCGACGCGTTCGTGGCCCGGTTCCTCGGCTTCGAGAACGTGGTGGAGGCGCGCGTGGACGGCGAGGTCGCGGTCACCCCGTGGGGCAAGGTGTCGGTCCCCGACGGCTCCGCCCAGGGCACCCGCACCCTCCTCGTCCGGCCCGCCGGCGTCCGCCTGGTCGCCGCCGGCGAGGGCCTGCCCTGCACGGTGACCGCGCGCACCTTCAAGGGCACCCACGTCACCGTCCACCTCCAGCCCGCCAACGCCCCGCGTCTGGAGGCGGCCTGCGCCCTGCGTACGGCACCGGAGGTCGGGGACGAGGTGGCTGTGGAGTTCGACACGAGCGAAATCCTGGTGATGGAATGCTCGCGAAGCACCTAGTGTGCGGAGCATGACGCTACTTGCCTACGACCGTTACTGCGATCAAATCACCTGCCAAGTCGACGAGTTGAGGGCCCTGGTCACCTCCGGGGCCGACTTGTCGAGCACTGTGCCGACCTGCCCGGACTGGACACTGGAGCAGCTGCTCCGGCACGTGGGCGGTGCCCTGCGCCTGACCGAGGCGCTGGTCAGGACCCGCGCGCAGGAGAACATTCCGGGCACGGACATCCCACTCGCAGGGGGCCCCGAGGAGCAGGGCGACCCGGCCGCCCTGGACGCCTGGCTCGCGGAGACCGGCCGCATCCTCGTCGAGGCTCTTCGCGAGGCCGGACCGGACGCGAAGGTGTGGACGTGGGCCGGGATCCTCGACGCCGGCTTCTGGGCCCGCCGGATGACCAACGAGATCACGATCCACCGTGCCGACGCGGCGCTCACCGCGGGCCTGCCCTACGAGGTCGCCCCGGACGTGGCCGCCGACGCCGTCGACGAGTGGCTGCAGATCGTGCAGTTGATCCAGCGGAGCAGGAGGCGCCCGGGCGTCCAGGAGCTGCACGGTCCGGGCCGCAGCATCCATCTGCACGCCACCGACGCCGGTCCCGAGCTGAACGCCGAGTGGGTCGTCGAGCTCACCGAGGACGGTGTCGTCTGGCGCCGCGGTCATGAGAAGGCGACCGTCGCCCTGCGCGGGCCGCTCACCTCCGTGCTGCTCGCGTTCTACAACCGGCTTCCCCTGGACAGCCCCGGCCTGGAGGTGCTCGGCGAGCGGGAGCTGCTGGAGTCCTGGCTCAAGCAGGCGGCCTTCTGAACGACCGTGGCCCGCCCCCGAACTCGGGGGCGGGCCACGGAAGGCGTGCGCGGGACGTCAGCGGTTGCTGTTCGCTCCACGACGGCGCATGCCGAAGAACACCGCGCCACCGCCGACGACGACCAGGGCGGCCGCGATGCCGGCGATCATGCCGGTGTTGGAGTCGGCACCGGTCTCGGCGAGGTTGGAGTCACCGACCGCGGGCGACGGAGCGTTGTTCTCGCTGCCGGCCGGAGCGTTGGTGCTCTCCGAGGCGGACGGCGCCGAGGACGCCTCCTGCGACGGGGCCTCCTCCGACTCCGGGGCGGACTCGGACGGAGCCGGGGTCGTCGTCTCCGGCTGAGACGGCGTGGTGGAGTCGGTCGGCTCCTCGGTCGGCTCCTCGGACGGCTTCTCGGTCTTGCACGCGGTGGCCGGAGCGATCAGGTTCGGCTTGATGTCCGCGTTGACCTTGAACCGGCTGTTCTTCGCGGTCTCGACGTGGATCCGGTAGACCGCGTCCGGCTTCCAGTCCTCGGTGAAGGAGATCGTGGTCCCCTGACGGGAACCCTTGATCTCCTGCTCACCGATCTTCTTGGCGTCGGCACCCTTGTCCTCGAGGAACACGGTGACCGTGGCCGAGGTGCTGGAGGAGTCGATGCTCTTGACGACAATGACACCGTTGTCGCCGTCGCACTTGGCTTCGGCGGAGAAGTCCTTGATGTCACAGGCGAGCGCGTTACCCGCGGCGCCGAGAGCGAGAGCGGCGGACGCGGAGGCGACACCGAGGATGCGCACGGTACGTGCGGTACGACGGGATATGGACAAGATAGCCACTTTGCCCTTCACGGGATGCCCAATTGCGGGGGGTTTGCGGGGTGTTGGGGCGGCGATCAGGCCGTACTCCCAGAAACCCCAGGAGGCTCAGATTTATAAGCGCTCCGGCGGGAGTGTCAATCCGAAAGCCTCCCACCGGCGTTGACTTTACCGCATTATTAACTGGTCAAATGTTTCAACGTGTTGGCAGACGTCGGGGCGGGTGCCGACGCACCCGCCCCGATAGTGGTGAGCCTCCGCCCCCCGCGGGCTCAGCCCTGCACGGCCGCCGGGTCCATCCACATGACCTCCCAGGTGTGGCCGTCGAGGTCGTCGAAGGCGCGGCCGTACATGAAGCCCTGGTCCTGCGTCTCGCCGCTCACGGTGCCGCCGGCCGCGACCGCCTTCTCCACCAGCTCGTCGACCTTCTCGCGGCTCTCCGCGCTCAGGCAGATGAGCACCTCGCTGGACCTGGTCGAGTCCGCGATCTCCTTCTTGGTGAAGTTCGCGTAGTGCTGCTTGCTGAGCAGCATCGCGATGATGGTGTCGCTGATGACGACGCAGGCGCAGTCGTCGCTGGAGAACTGGGGGTTGATGGTGTAGCCGAGGTCGGTGAAGAACTTCCTGGACGCGGCCACGTCGTTCGTCGCCAGGTTCACGAAGATCATCTGCTGGTACATGGCGGGTCTCTCCCATCGCGGTTCGTTGCCGTTCGCAGGGGTAGACCCGGGGCCGGCGCGGAATTCATCGGCGGCCCCGGGACTTCTTCGTACGTCGTCTCCGGGACCGACGGCGGGTCGATGGGCCGGTGGGCCGGTGATTCAGGGGAGCAGCGGCAGTGCGGCGAGGTCGGCGACGACCAGGGTCAGCGGGACGAACAGGGCCAGCAGGGCGCCGCAGCGCAGGAGGGCGGCCGAGCGCAGCATCGTGGCCGGCGCGCCGAGCCGGCGCAGCGCCGCGGTGGCGTCGGCACGGGACTGCCTCGCCTCGACGGCGGCGATCAGGAGGGCCGTCAGGGCGCAGCCGCCGACGAGCAGCGTGCCCAGCGTCGTCAGCGGGCCGAGCGGCCGCGCGGTGCCGTCGTAGGCCGCGATCATGGCGTACGTCCCCGACGCCACCGCGCAGGCCACGCCCAGCGGGCGGCCGACGCGGCCCGCCTCCGCCATCAGGACGCGCCCGGCCAGGAGCCGCAGCGCTCCCGGGCGCGCGGACTGGAGCACCCGGCCGCACAGGTGGGTGAGGCCGGGGCCGGCCAGGGCGAGACCAAGAGCGGTCATCAGCCAGCCGACGAGCACCGTGGCGGAGTCGGCCGCCAGCCCGCCGGGCAGGGCCGGTCCTGCGGTGGCAGCGGAGTCGGCGGACTGTCCGGCGTACGCCTCCACGGTCAGCCCGGCGGCGAGCACGGCGATCCCCCAGGGAAGCCCGGCGGGCGCCTGGCGCGGAGCCGGGGGCCGATCGGGATCGGAGCCGTCACGCACACCTTCACGCCCGCCGTCCCCGAGCGCCCCGGCCAGGTCGGTCCCGGCCAGGTCAGAGTCGGTCAGGCCGGCCGCCTTCAGATCAGCCGCGCTGATGCCGGTCCCGGTCAGACCGGCCCCGGTCGGGTCGGCCTCGGTCAGGCCAGCCCTGCTCGGGTCGGTCCGGGTCGGGTCGGTTCCGGTCAGGTGGATCCGGGTCCGGTCGGTCCCCGTCAGATCGGTCCCGGTCGCATCGGGATCGGTCAGGCCGGTCCCGGTCAGGTGGGCCCTCAGATCGGTCCCGTTCGGGTCGGTCCCGGTCAGGTCACTCCCGTTCGGGTCGGTGCCGGTCAGGTCACTCCCGTTCGGGTCGGTCCCGGTCAGGTCACTCCCGGGCAGGTCTGCCCCGACCAGACCCGTACCCGCCAGATCTGCCCCGACCAGGCCCGTACCCGCCAGGTTTTCCTCGGTCCGGGTGTCCCCGGGCAGCATCGTGCTGACGGCCGTGTCCCGGGAGCGGGTCGCGCACGCCGTCGCCGAGCCGCCCCGGCGTGCGGCGGTGCCGTCGCCGAGCCGGGCGCCGAAGCGGCCGTACGCACCGAACGTCTCCGGCGTGCCGGTGCGGCGGTACGCGCCGAAGCGACCGAACCGCCGGCCGGAGGGCCGGGCCGCCGCGGGCGTCGCCTCGCGCGGGCGCAGCACCAGCGCGACCGTCACCGAGGCGAGGGCGGGGACGACGGCCAGCAGGGTCAGCACCGCCGGTACCGGCAGCGGCTCCCCGGCCGCCAGGAACACCTGGGCCGCGCCGTCGCCGCGCAGGAACGTGAAGACCAGCAGCGCGAGCAGCGAGCCGAGGCCGCAGGCCAGGGCGGTCGTGGCCGCCGAGACGGCCATCAGCCGGCCCTGGCCGAGGCCGAGCGCCGAGAGACCGGGGCGGGGACGGGTCCCCGGGTCGGTGCGGGCCACCGCGACCGCGAGGTACAGCGTCGCGGCCAGGGGCAGCACGCACCAGGACAGCCGCAGCGCCGCCGCGGCCGCGTGCTCCGGGTGGCCGAGCGCGTAGCCGAGGCTGGACAGCAGCAGGAAGCCCGTGCCCGCCGACGCCGCCGCGACCGTCAGGCGGCGCAGCTGGACGCCCGGGCGGGCGACGCGGATCAGACGGAGAGCGAGCACGCGGCCCGGCCTTCCGCCGTGTCGCCGACCGGGGGCAGGTGCACGGTCCGCACGCACCGCCCGTCGAGCACCGCGACGGTCCGGTCCGCGAGGGCCGCGGTCGCGGCGTCGTGGGTGGCGAGCACGACCGTGATGCCGTGCGAGCGGGCCGCGGTGGTGAGCGTGCGCAGCACCTGGGCGCGGTCGGCGCGGTGCAGCGGCGCCGTCGGCTCGTCGGCGAACAGCACCGTGGGGAAGGGGGCGAGCGCGCGGGCGATGCAGACGCGCTGCCGCTCGGCCTGGCGCAGCCGGTGCGGGCGCATCCGCGCCAGGTCGCCGACGTCGAGGCGCTCAAGCCACTCCTGGGCGGCGACCTTGGCCCGTCGCCGGCTGGTGCCGCGGAGCATCAGGGGCAGGGCCGTGTTCTCCCAGACGTTCAGCTCCGGTACGAGCACGGGCGCCGGGTCGACCCAGCCGAACCGGTCCCGGCGCAGCCGTTCACGGGCCAGCGGGCCGAGGGTGTGCAGGGGGACGCTGTTGAACCAGACCTCGCCGCGCCGCACCCGCGTCATGCCGGACAGGCAGCGCAGCAGGGTGGTCTTGCCGCTGCCGCTGGGCCCGCTCACGGCGAGGATCTCGCCCTGTGCGACACCGAGGGAGACGCCGCCGAGAGCGGGCGAGCCGTCGTCGTGGGTGTAGTGCAGGGCCCGCGCCCAGAGCACCTCGTTCTCGGGTGGGACGTCCATGGGCGTACACCTCGGTTCTCATCGGGGATGACGTGCCGTGTCCCCCGTACGGGTGAACGAGGCCGAAGACCTCGGGTCACGGAGCCGGTCCGACGCAGAGTGACGCGTCAACAGCACGCTAGGCAGCCGCTCTGAGGAGCCCGGACAGCACACGGCCCCGGGCCGCCGTTTCTCACTCGAACGGTAGGCACCGGGGCCGGTGATGATCAGCTGATCGCAGGTGTGCGCCTTTCGCGCGGCGGTCCGACCGCCGCGGTCAGAGCTTGGTCCACGCCTCCGTCAGGGTCGCGCGCAGGATCTGCTCGATCTCGTCGAAGGTCTCCTGGTTGGAGATCAGCGGCGGGGCGAGCTGGACGACCGGGTCGCCGCGGTCGTCGGCACGGCAGTACAGGCCGTTGTCGTACAGCGCCTTGGAGAGGAAGCCGTACAGGACCCGCTCGGTCTCCTCCTCGTTGAAGGACTCCTTGGTGTTCTTGTCCTTCACCAGCTCGATGCCGTAGAAGAAGCCGTTGCCGCGAACGTCGCCGACGATCGGCAGGTCGTGCAGCTTCTGCAGGGTGGAGAGGAAGGCGCCCTCGTTGTCCAGCACGTGCTGGTTGAGGCCCTCGCGCTCGAACAGGTCGAGGTTGGCCAGGCCCACCGCGGCGGAGACCGGGTGGCCGCCGAAGGTGTACCCGTGCAGGAAGGTGTTGTCGCCCTTGTAGAACGGCTCGGCCAGGCGGTCGGAGATGATGCACGCGCCGATCGGGGAGTAGCCCGAGGTCATGCCCTTGGCGCAGGTGATCATGTCCGGGACGTAGCCGAACTTGTCACAGGCGAACGTGGTGCCCAGGCGGCCGAAGGCGCAGATGACCTCGTCGGAGACGAGCAGCACGTCGTACTGGTCGCAGATCTCGCGCACGCGCTGGAAGTACCCGGGCGGCGGCGGGAAGCAGCCGCCGGCGTTCTGCACCGGCTCGAGGAAGACCGCGGCGACCGTGTCCGGGCCCTCGAAGAGGATCTGCTGCTCGATCTGGTCGGCGGCCCAGCGGCCGAAGGCCTCCGGGTCGTCGCCGAAGAGCGGGGCGCGGTAGATGTTGGTGTTCGGCACCTTGTGCGCGCCCGGCACCAGCGGCTCGAACGGCGCCTTCAGGCCCGGCAGGCCGGTGATGGACAGGGCGCCCTGCGGGGTGCCGTGGTAGGCGACCGCGCGGGATATGACCTTGTACTTGGTGGGCTTGCCGATCAGCTTGAAGTACTGCTTGGCGAGCTTCCAGGCGGTCTCGACCGCCTCGCCGCCGCCGGTGGTGAAGAAGACCTTGTTCAGGTCCCCCGGGGCGTGGTCCGCCAGACGCTCGGCCAGCTCGACGGCCTTGGGGTGGGCGTAGGACCAGACGGGGAAGAACGCCAGCTCCTGCGCCTGCTTGGCCGCGGCCTCCGCCAGCTCCGTGCGGCCGTGACCGGCCTGGACCACGAACAGGCCCGCGAGACCGTCGAGGTAGCGCTTGCCCTTGTCGTCGTAGATGTAGGTGCCCTCGCCGCGCACGATCGTCGGCACGGGGGCGTTCTCGTACGAGGACATGCGGGTGAAGTGCATCCACAGGTGATCGTACGCGGTACGGCTGAGGTCCTTGCTCACGGTTATCGGGTTCCCCACATGTAGGTCTGCTTCTTGAGCTTGAGGTAGACGAAGCTCTCGGTGGAGCGCACGCCGGGCAACGCCCGGATGCGTTTGTTGATGACGTCCAGCAGCTGGTCGTCGTCCTCGCAGACGATCTCGGCGAGGATGTCGAACGAGCCCGCGGTCATCACCACGTACTCGACTTCCGACATGCCGGTCAGAGCGTCGGCCACGGACTCCGTGTCGCCCTCGACGTTGATCCCGACCATCGCCTGCCGACGGAAGCCCACGGTGAGCGGGTCGGTCACGGCGACGATCTGCATCACGCCCTGGTCGAGCAGCTTCTGGACGCGCTGGCGCACGGCGGCCTCGGACAGGCCGACGGCCTTGCCGATGGCTGCGTACGGACGGCGGCCGTCCTCCTGCAACTGCTCGATGATGGCGAGGGAGACGGCGTCCAGGTTCGGGCTGCTGCCGTTCCTGGACTCGCGGGAGTCCCTCTGCTCTGCGCTTCTACTGGGCACGAGCACACTGTGCACGACGTATCGACAGTTCCGCAAGGCCGATGCGATGAAATTCGTTGTTTGCGACACCGAGACGTGCGGATTTCGCAGAACTCGCGCCGACAGGGGTGTTGAAAACGTGGCACCGCGGACTAGGGTGGGTGCCTCAGCGATGGGACATCTTGAACAGACCAGGAGGGCCGGCAGTGAGCACCGAGCTGCGTCGTCTGCGCAACTACATCAACGGTGAGTTCCGCGACGCCGCCGACGGACGGACCACCGAGGTGGTCAACCCCGTGACGGGCGAGGCGTACGCGACCGCGCCGCTGTCCGGGCAGGCGGACGTCGACGCCGCCATGGCCGCCGCCGCCGAGGCCTTCCCGGCCTGGCGCGACACCACCCCGGCCGAGCGCCAGAAGGCGCTGCTGAAGATCGCGGACGCCTTCGAGGAGCGCGCCGAGGAACTGATCGCGGCCGAGGTGGAGAACACGGGCAAGCCCATCGGGCTGACCCGCTCCGAGGAGATCCCGCCGATGGTCGACCAGATCCGCTTCTTCGCGGGTGCGGCCCGGATGCTCGAGGGCCGCTCGGCCGGCGAGTACATGGAGGGGCTGACCTCGATCATCCGCCGCGAGCCGATCGGCGTCTGCGCGCAGGTGGCGCCGTGGAACTACCCGATGATGATGGCCGTGTGGAAGTTCGCCCCGGCGCTCGCCGCGGGCAACACGGTGGTCCTGAAGCCGTCGGACACCACCCCCGCCTCCACGGTGCTGATCGCCGACATCATCGGCTCGGTCCTGCCCGAGGGCGTCTTCAACGTCATCTGCGGCGACCGCGACACCGGCCGTCTGATGGTGGAGCACCCGACCCCGGCGATGGCCTCCATCACCGGTTCCGTGCGCGCCGGCATGTCGGTCGCCGAGTCGGCCTCCAAGGACCTCAAGCGGGTCCACCTGGAGCTGGGCGGCAAGGCCCCGGTCGTGGTCTTCGAGGACACCGACATCGACAAGGCCGTCGAGGACATCTCGGTCGCCGGCTTCTTCAACGCCGGCCAGGACTGCACGGCCGCCACCCGCGTCCTCGTGCACGAGTCCATCCACGACGCGTTCGTCTCGGCGCTCGCCAAGGCCGCGGCCGAGACCAGGACCGGGCAGCCGGACGACGAGGACGTCCTGTTCGGCCCGCTGAACAACCCCAACCAGCTCAAGCAGGTGGCCGGCTTCATCGAGCGGCTGCCCGCCCACGCCAAGGTCGAGGCCGGCGGCCACCAGGTCGGCGACAAGGGCTACTTCTACGCCCCGACCGTCGTCTCGGGCCTGAAGCAGGACGACGAGATCATCCAGCGCGAGGTCTTCGGCCCGGTCATCACCGTGCAGTCCTTCGCGGACGAGGACCAGGCCGTGGAGTGGGCCAACGGCGTCGAGTACGCACTGGCCTCCTCGGTGTGGACCAAGGACCACTCCCGCGCCATGCGGATGTCCAAGAGGCTCGACTTCGGCTGCGTGTGGATCAACACCCACATCCCGCTGGTCGCCGAGATGCCGCACGGCGGCTTCAAGAAGTCCGGCTATGGCAAGGACCTGTCGGCGTACGGCTTCGAGGACTACACGCGCATCAAGCACGTGATGACGTCGCTCGACGCGTGACGCCGGCCGTGTGCGCCGGCAGCGTGGCACCGGCCACGTGAGGCGCTGACCGGATGGCTCGCCCGCTCGCGGCCCCGGACGGAGAACGGACCGTCCGGGGCCGCGGTGCGTCCGCGGCGGGAAGCCCGCCGCAGGTGCGACCGGGCGTTGATCGACAAGGTGTCGGGTCCCTCCCGGCGTGCTCGACGCTGCGTCGATTGTCCGGCCGCGGACAGGAACGGCATCCTTGGCCGGTGCCCAAGACTCCGAAGACGCCCCCGCTCTCCCGCCGGTCCCTGCTGCGCGCCCTGGGCGGCACGGCCGCGATCGGTGCGCTCGCCGGCTGCGGGGTGCCCGCCGCCTACGTCCAGCCCGGTGACCGCGCCATCCCGGACGCCTCCGCC
Organism: Streptomyces sp. NPDC088817; assembly: GCF_044750345.1. Classification (NCBI taxonomy): domain Bacteria; kingdom Bacillati; phylum Actinomycetota; class Actinomycetes; order Kitasatosporales; family Streptomycetaceae; genus Streptomyces; species Streptomyces sp. NPDC088817. The sequence goes on along the minus strand of NZ_JBIVJN010000013.1, from coordinate 54,017 downwards.
ACGGATCACCGGCTGAACTGGGCGAACTGGCCGCTCTACATCGACACCGACGACAAGCACCCGAACCGGCGGCCCACCCTGGAGGCCTTCGAGAAGCGCACGGGCATCGCCGTCGACTACGTCGAGGAGATCAACGACAACGACGAGTTCTTCGGCAAGATCAGCCCGTCGCTGATGAACCATCAGGACCCGGGCCGCGACCTCATCGTGATCAGCGACTGGCTGTGCGCGCGGTTCGTCCGGCTGGGCTGGGTGCAGGAGATGGACCGCGCCCGTCAGCCGCAGGTGGCCAAGTACCTCGACCCGCTGCTGCGCGACCCCGCCTTCGACCCGGGACGCAGGTTCACGATGCCCTACCAGTCGGGCATCACCGGCATCGCCTACAACCGCCGTAAGCTCGGCCGTGAGATCCGCCAGGTCTCCGACCTGTGGGCGAAGGACCTCAAGGGCCGCGTCACCCTGCTGTCCGGCCTGGACGAGGCGTTCGCCCTGCTGATGCAGGCCGACGGCGTGGACATCACCAAGTGGCGGACACGCGACTTCGACAAGGTCTGCGACCAGGTGGAGCGGCAGGTCCACAACGGCCAGATCCGCCGCTTCACCGGCAACGACTACACCAAGGACCTGGTCAGCGGGGACGTCCTGGCCTGCCAGGCCTACTCGGGCGACGTGATCCAGCTCCAGGCCGACAATCCGGACATCCGCTTCGTCGTGCCCGAGGAGGGCGCCGAACTGTGGTCGGACTCCTGGATGATCCCCAACCGGGCCGGCCACAAGGCCAACGCGGAACGCCTGATCGACTACTACTACGACCCCGAGGTGGCCGCGGAACTCGCCACCTGGGTCAACTACGTCTGCCCCGTCCCGGCGGCCCAGGGCGTCCTCGCCGACTCCAAGGACAAGGACACCGCCGAACTCGCCGAGAACCCGCTGATCTTCCCCGACGCGACCATGCGCGAGCGCCTCGCCATCGCCCGCGACATGTCCTCCGAGGAACGCGTGGACTTCGCCAAGCGCTGGAACGCCATCGTGGGCCTGTAGCGGACAGTGCCGCTACCTGAGTGCCGCCAGCGCGATGCGTTCGGCCACCGGGTTCATGGACTCGCCCTTGGCATCGGTGGAGTTGACCGAGTAGACGAGGGTGCGGCTCAGATCGCGGGTCGCGCCGAGCACGGCGCTGTAGCCGTAGCGGGCGCCGGACTTGATCCAGTACACCCGGCCGCCGTACTCGAAGCGCTGGAGGCCCGCGCTGTAGGTGGCGCCCTCGATGCCCACCGGGACCGTGAACATCTCCTCCAGTTGCGGTCGCGGCACGATGCTGCCGTGGAACAGCGCGCGCAGGAGCCGTTCCAGGTCGGCGGTCGTGGAGATCATGTCACCGGCCGCCCAGCGGTCCGCCTGGTTCCAGTCGGTGACGTCGACGAACCGCCTCGTGCCGTCGGCCCCGCGCACCGCCTGGTAGCCGTGGTTGTGCGGGCCGTGGATCCGCGGGTCGGTGCCGGGGAAGCAGGTGTCCCGCATACCCGCGGGACGCAGGACGAGCCGCGTGGCCTCGGAGGCGTAGGAGTGACCCGTCACCTTCTCGACGAGCAGGCCGAGGATCGTGTAGTTGATGTTCAGGTAGTCCTGCCGGCGGCCCGGTTCGAACTCCGGCCCCTTGGCCACCGCCGACGCCACCACCTGGCGTGGTGTCAGGGTGTCGAAGCGGTGCGCGTACTGCTCCTCGAAGTCGTCCCCGAAGCCGTCACCGGACTGGATGCCGCTGGTGTGGTTGAGTAACTGCCGTACGGCGATGGGCTGGAAGTCCCTGGTCAGCAGGCCCGGAAGGTACCGCTGGACCGGCGCGTCCAGGTCGACCCGGCCCTGTGCCGCGAGCCGCAGCACGACTGCCGCCGTCACCACCTTCGTCGTCGAACCGGCGCGGAACCGCGCGTCCGGGTCGGCCGGCCGGCCGCCGCGCAGATCGTGCACGCCCGCGCTGCCGTGCCAGGTGCCGCCGGTGCCGCCGACGCGGACCAGGGCGGCCGTGGCGTCCGCGTCGGGCAGCCTGGCGATGGCGGCACGCAGCGCTTCGGCGTCCGGGCCGGAACGGGCGCGGTCGGCGGCCGGTGACTCCCGGCCGGAGAGGGCGGGGCCGGCGGCCGCCGCGGTTGCGGCCGCCGCGGTTGCGGCCGGGGCGGGGGCGGCCAGGGCCGGTGCGGCGGCGATCGGTGTGGTGACCAGGGCGAGGACGACGGAGGCGGCCGTCAGAGCCGTGGCGCGTGCGTGCATCGGTGCTCCCGGAGGGTGTTCGGTGGGCTGGTGCCGAACATCCTTCAGGCATGCGGCGGCCTGTGGATCGTCGTCGGGGAGGGCAACCGCCCCCGAGGTGACCCGGAGCAAGTGCCGGGCCGCGTCGGGGTGTTGTCGGGGGCCACCCCCTACGGTGCCGTGGTGTGCCCGGCGCGCAGGGTGTGCAGCAGGTCGACGCGGTTGGTCGTGATCGAGTCGGCGCCGAGGTCCAGGAGGCGGCGCAGGGAGCGGCGGGTGTCGGGGGTCCAGACGGACAGCAGGTAACCGTCGCGGTGGACGCGGGCGGCGAGATCCCGGTCCACCAGCGTGAAGCGGTAGTTCAGCCAGCGGGGCCGCACCGCGTCCAGCAGCCCGGCCCGCGGCGGCGCGAGGGTCGTCCAGGTCAGCGCGATCTCGGCGGCCGGGTCGGCGGCGCGCACGGCGAGCATGGCCTCCGCGCCCGCGCAGTAGTACACGCGGTCCCGGGCCCCGCACGCGGCGACGACGTCGACGATCCGCCGCACCGCCCGCGGGCGGGCCGGGCCCGGCAGGTCGATCATCACCCGGCCGTCGCCCGTCGCGGTGAGCGCGTCCTCCAGCGTGGGCACCAGACCGTCCGTCACATCGCGCACCTCCGCCGCGGACAGCGCGTGCAACTGCCGGTCGTGGGCCCACAGCCGCTTCAGCGACTCGTCGTGGAGCAGCACCGGAACACCGTCCCGGGTCAGCCGTACGTCGATCTCGACGGCGTCCGCGCCCTGCTCGAACGCGGAGCGCAGCGAGTCGACGGTGTTCTCGCGGAAGCGGTAGGGGTCGCCGCGGTGCGCGACGGCGGTCACGGTCTGCATGGCCCCATTGTGTCCCGCCGGGTCCCGCTCAGGGTGCGAGCCACCGTGCGGTGTAGTCGTCGATCTCGTCCGCGACGCGTGCCTTGCCGGCCGCGTCCATGAAGGAGGCGTGCACCGCGTTCTTGGCCAGCTCGGCCAGACCCCGCTCGTCGAGGTCGAGCAGCCGGCCGGCCACGGCGTACTCGTTGTTGAGGTCCGTGCCGAACATCGGCGGGTCGTCGGAGTTGACCGTGACGAGGACCCCGGCGCGGGCGAACTCCTTGATGGGGTGCTCCTCGAGGGTGCGCACCGCCCGGGTGGCGATGTTGGAGGTCGGGCAGACCTCCAGCGGGATGCGGTGTTCGGCGAGGTGGGCGAGCAGCTTCGGGTCCAGGGCGGAGCTGGTGCCGTGGCCGATCCGCTCGGCACGCAGCTCGGTCAGCGCGTCCCACACCGTCTGGGGGCCGGTGGTCTCGCCGGCGTGCGGGACGGAGCGCAGCCCGGCGGCGATCGCCCGGTCGAAGTAGGGCTTGAACTGGGGTCGCGGTACGCCGATCTCGGGCCCGCCGAGCCCGAACGAGACCAGGCCCTCCGGGCGCAGCCGGTCGTCGGTGGCGAGCCGGGTGGTCTCCTCGGCCGACTCCAGTCCGGCCTCGCCGGGGATGTCGAAGCACCAGCGCAGTACGGTCCCGAACTCGGCCTCCGCCGCCTTGCGGGCGTCCTCGATCGCGTCCATGAAGGCGCGCTCGTCGATGCCCCGGCGGGTGGAGGAGAACGGCGTGATGGTGAGCTCCGCGTAGCGCACCTGCTGCCGGGCCAGGTCGCGGGCCACCTCGTAGGTCAGCAGCCGGACGTCCTCCGGGGTGCGGATCAGGTCCACGACGGACAGGTACACCTCGATGAAGTGGGCGAAGTCCGTGAAGGTGAAGTAGTCGGTCAGGGCCTCGGGGTCGGTGGGCACCTTGGAGTCGGGGTGGCGGGCGGCCAGCTCGGAGACGATCCGGGGGGAGGCGGAGCCGACGTGGTGCACGTGCAGTTCGGCCTTGGGCAGTCCGGCGATGAAGGCGTGCCGGTCACGCGGTGCCTGCGGGTCGAGCAGCGTGCGCGGGTCACGGGGTGCGTGCTGGTCGGTCAAGGGGTTCCCTCCCCGGGAAGGGCGCCGCGGGCCCCGGGGGCGCGGCGCGGGTGATCGGCTGATCGGTGAGCACGGTCATCGTAGGCGCATGCCTCGCCGTGGCCCCCGGGCGGACCCGGAGCGTGGGCGGAGTCACCCGGATCCCGGCGGTCCGCCTGAGCCGGTCAGGCCTTAGCATGGCGGGGCGATCGATCAAGGGGGAGACGACATGACGGACGGAACGCAGGCCGGCGGTGGCGCGGGGAACGAGGATCCGTGGGCAGCGCCCGGTAGCAGACCTTCTCTGGAGAAGAACCCGCCGGCCCCGGAGCAGCCGTCCGGTTTCCCTCCGCCCTCCGTGCACGACCAGGAGACGATGATCTCCACGCCGGGGGCCGGTTTCCCGCCGCCCGGCTACGGCGCTCCCACCGCGGACTCCGTACCGCCGCCGCCCGTCGCGCCCACCGGTCCGGGCGTGCCCCCCGGCGGCGTCCCCGGTGGGTACGGCTACCCCACCTATCCGGGAGCGGGCCAGGGCTGGTCCGGCATGCCGATGCCCCCGCAGAACGGGATGGGCACCGCCGCCATGGTGCTCGGCATCCTGTCCTGCGTGATGTTCTGCGTCTACGGCATCTTCAGCGTGGTGCTCGGCGTCCTCGCCGTGGTCTTCGGTGTCAAGGGCCGCCGGAAGGCCGACAGCGGCGAGGCCAACAACCGCGGCCAGGCCCAGGCCGGGCTGATCACGGGCATCATCGGTATCGTCCTCGGCCTCGCCGTGATCGTCCTGGTGATCATCGGCGTCGCCTATGCCAACCACGTCGAGGTCTCGGACAGCTCCTGGGACGAGGGCGCCCGAGCCCCTCTGCCGACCGTGACGGTCCAGACCGCCCACTGACACCGCGACCGGCCCGCGCCCCGGCGCGGGCCGGTCAGCTCGTGCGTGCGTCGGTCCGTAGCCGCTCGCGTGCCTGCATCAGGGCGAAGCCCAGCAGGTTCGGCCCGTGCCAGCGCTCCGGGTCGGCCGCCGCCTCGTCGCCCGCGGCCAGTCCGATGCCCCATATACGGTCCACCGGACTCGCCTCGACCAGCACACTCCCCCAGCCTTCGGCCGGGGGGACCCCCATCTCGCTTCGCTCGCCCGTGGCCAGCAGGAACTCGCGCAGCGCGGGGTGGGCGGCGAACTTGTGGACGCTGCCCTCCACCACGATCCGGAACCGCTCGCGCTCCCATACGCGCTCGTCGAAGCCGCGTACGAGCCGCCCCTCCTTCTTGGCCTCGGCCGGATGCCCCGCGGCCAGCACCCGCCGCTCCGCCTCCGCGTCCCCGAACAGCCGCGCCTTGCCGGCCATCATCCAGTGCTCCGCGGTCGCGTACGGCACCGCGTCCACGGTGAACGGCGACGGCCACCACTGGCTCAGACAGCTCGGTCCGACCCGGCCGCCCGGGTGCGGCCGATGTCCCCAGAAGTGCAGGTAGCGCACGCGTCGCCCGGCGCGGACTTCCCTGGTCAGAGCCTGCCAGGAGTCGATGTTCCCCATGCACGCGAGTGTGGCACGCACCACTGACACACCGTCCTGCCTTTTCCGTGCCGACTCGACACCTGGTCGACAGATTCCGTCGCGTAACCAAAAGGCAACAACGGAATCCCTTGTTGCGGTCCCTGGCCTCTGTCAGGATCGGCACTCAAATCGAGCTGGAGCTACGCCACCCGCCCTCGGCGACCGAGGAGCGACGGCGGAGGAGAGCGACATGCACAACCCGGGCACCGCAACCCCGGAACGATTCCCGGCGCAGGACCGCTTCGCGGCCGGCGCGCAGTACATCTCCGGCCGGCTGACCAAGGGCACCTCGGGCAGCAGCCACGCGGTCGTCGACCCTGCCACCGGCGACGAGGTCTTCACCTACGAGCTGGCAGGACCCGAGGACGTCGACGCCGCGGTGGCCGCCGCGCGCGAGGCGTTCCCGGGCTGGGCGGGCGCCACGCCCGGCGACCGCTCGGACGCGCTGCACCGCTTCGCGGCCGTGCTCGCCGACCGGGCGGAGGACTTCGCCCGCGCCGAGTCCCTCCAGTGCGGCAAGCCGCTGAAGCTGACCCGCGAGTTCGACGTGCCGGGCACGATCGACAACGCCGCCTTCTTCGCGGGCGCCGCCCGGCACCTCCAGGGCCAGGCGGCCGGCGAGTTCTCCGGCGACCACACGTCCTACGTGCGCCGCGAGCCCATCGGCGTCGTCGGCTCCATCGCGCCCTGGAACTACCCGCTCCAGATGGCTGCCTGGAAGATCCTCCCGGCCGTCGCCGCGGGCAACACCATCGTGCTCAAGCCCGCCGAGCTGACCCCGCTGACCTCGCTGCTGTTCGCCCAGGCCGCCACCGACGCGGGCATCCCGGACGGCGTGATCAACATCGTCACCGGCACCGGCAGGGTGGCGGGCGAGCACCTGATCGGCCACCCGGACGTGGCCATGACGTCCTTCACCGGCTCCACCGCCGTCGGCAAGCGGGTCGCCGAGATCGCCACGGCGACCGTCAAGCGCCTGCACCTGGAGCTCGGCGGCAAGGCGCCCTTCCTGGTCTTCGACGACGCCGACCTGGAGGCCGCCGTCAACGGAGCGGTCGCGGGCGCGCTCATCAACACCGGGCAGGACTGCACCGCCGCCACGCGCGCGTACGTGCAGCGTCCCCTGTACGAGGAGTTCGTCGCGCGGACGGCCGCCCTGATGGAGACCGTCCGGCTGGGCGACCCGTTCGCCTCCGGCACCGACCTCGGCCCGCTGATCTCGCACGTCCAGCGCGACCGCGTCGCCGGTTTCGTCGACCGGGCGCGTGCCTACGCGCGCGTGGTCACCGGCGGTGAGGCTCCCCAGGGCGCGCTGAAGGACGGCGCGTACTATCGCCCCACTCTCGTCGCGGACGCGGCCCAGGACAGCGAGATCGTCCAGTCGGAGATCTTCGGTCCGGTACTGGTCGTACTGCCGTTCGACAGTGATGATGAGGGGATCCGTCTGGCCAACGACACTCCGTACGGTCTGGCGGCCTCGGCGTGGAGCCGGGACGTCTACCGGGCCAACCGCGCGACGCGGGAGATCAAGGCGGGGTGCGTATGGGTCAACGACCACATTCCGATCATCAGCGAGATGCCGCACGGCGGTTATAAGCAGTCCGGCTTCGGCAAGGACATGTCCTCGTACTCGTTCGAGGAATACACGCAGATCAAGCACGTCATGTTCGACAACACGGCGGTGGCCCGCAAGGACTGGCACCGCACGATCTTCGGGGACCGATAGCAACGACCAGGCCTCGAACCAGGCCACCTTCCCGAAAGGGCACCACGCGCATGGAGCAGTACGAGCCCGACCGCCTCACTCCGGCCCAGCTGGCCGCCGTGCGGCGCAGCTTCCGCAACGGCAGGGCCGCTTTCAGCCGCCGTTCGCTGCTGCGCGCCTCAGCGGGCGGCGCGCTCGCGGTCGGGGGACTCGGGGCGCTGAGCGCCTGCGGGATCCCCCCGGCCGGCCAGGCACAGGGCGGCACCTCCGCCGAGGACCACTCGGCCAAGGAGAAGGTCGTGAACTTCTCCAACTGGCCCGTGTACATCGACGTGGACAAGAGCGGCAAGCAGCACCCCACGCTCGACGAGTTCACCCGGCAGACCGGCATCAAGGTCAATTACACCGAGGACATCAACGACAACAACGAGTTCTTCGGGAAGGTCAAGCCGCAGCTCGCCGCCGGCCAGGACACCGGCCGCGACCTCATCGTCGTCACCGACTGGCTGGCCGCGCGGCTGATCCGCCTGGGCTGGGTGCAGAAGCTGGACGCGGCGAACCTGCCGCACGCCTTCGCCAACCTGTCCGAGCAGTACCGCAGTCCGGACTGGGACCCGGGGCGCGCCTACTCCTACGCGTGGCAGGGTGTGTCGACCGTCATCGCCTACAACAAGAAGGCGCTCGACGGCATCGAGGTCAAGTCGGTCTCCGACCTGCTGGACAACCCCAAGCTCAAGGGCCGGGTCTCGTTCCTGTCCGAGATGCGGGACAGCATGGGCATGACCCTGCTCGACATGGGCAAGGACCCGGCGAAGTTCACCGACGACGACTACGACGCGGCGATCGCCCGTCTGCAGAAGGCCGTCGACAAGGGGCAGATCCGGCGCTTCACCGGCAACGACTACACCTCCGACCTGACCAAGGGCGACATCGCCGCCTGCGTCGCCTGGGGCGGGGACATCGTCCAGCTCCAGGAGGACAGCGCCGACGTCGACTACGTCATCCCGGACGCCGGCTGGCTCACCTCCACCGACAACCTGATGATTCCCAACAAGGCCCGTCACAAGGCCAACGCCGAACGGCTGATCGACTTCTACTTCCAGCCGCGGCAGGCCGCCCAGCTCTCCGCCTACGTCGCCTTCATGAGCCCCGTCGACGGGGCGAAGGAGGAACTGGCCAAGATCGACAAGGCGGCGGCGGAGAACCCGCTGATCATCCCCACCAAGGACATGGTGGCCAAGGCCCACTCCTTCCGCGCCCTGAGCGACAAGGAAGAGGCGGCCTACGAAGCGAAGTTCGCGAAGCTCACAGGGGCGTGACGAGAATGACGACGAAAGACAACAGCGGCGACGTCCGCCTCTCCGGGATCGGCAAGCGCTACGGCGCCTTCACCGCCGTGCACCCGCTGGACCTGACCGTGCCGCAGGGGTCGTTCTTCGCCCTGCTCGGTGCCTCCGGCTGCGGCAAGACCACCACCCTGCGCATGATCGCCGGTCTGGAGGAACCTTCCTCCGGCACCGTGCACCTCGGCGACCAGGACGTGACGCACCTGCCGCCCTACAAGCGCCCGGTGAACACGGTCTTCCAGTCCTACGCCCTCTTCCCGCACCTCGACATCTTCGAGAACGTCGCCTTCGGTCTGCGCCGGCGCGGCATCAAGTCGGTGAAGAAGCAGGTCGAGGAGATGCTCGACCTGGTGCAGCTCGGCGAGCAGGCGCGCAAGAAGCCGCACCAGCTCTCCGGCGGCCAGCAGCAGCGCGTCGCCGTGGCCCGCGCGCTGATCAACCACCCCAAGGTCCTGCTGCTCGACGAGCCGCTCGGCGCCCTCGACCTCAAGCTGCGCCGCCAGATGCAGCTGGAGCTCAAGCGCATCCAGACCGAGGTGGGCATCACCTTCATCCATGTCACGCACGACCAGGAGGAGGCCATGACCATGGCCGACACGGTCGCCGTGATGAACGGCGGACGGGTGGAGCAGCTCGGTTCGCCCGCCGACCTCTACGAGAACCCGCAGACCACGTTCGTCGCGAACTTCCTCGGCACCTCCAACCTGATCGAGGCCGAGGTCGACTCCAGCAGCGGCGACGACGTCGTCCTGAAGGCGGGCGGCGGCAAGCTGTTCCTGCCGCAGGCGCGATGTTCCGCCCCGGCGGCGACCGGCGGCAAGGTGCTCGTGGGTGTCCGCCCGGAGAAGATCTCGCTGACCCACGCCGACGACGCGGGCGAGATACCCGACGGCCGCAACCGCATCACGGGCCGGATCTCCGAGTCGAGCTTCATCGGCGTCTCCACGCAGTACGTGATCGACAGCCCCGTCTGCCCCGGCTTCGAGGTCTACGCCCAGAACATCGACCGCGACGCCCGCCTGGTGCCCGGCGCCGAGGTCGTCCTGCACTGGAACCCGGCCCACACCTTCGGTCTGGACGCGGCGCAGTCCCTGCTTGCTGGGACAACGGGCGACGCGGGCGTCGAGAGTGTCGAGGAGGACGCAGCCTGATGGCCGCCGTCACCGAGGCGCCCTCGCCGCCCGCCGCCCAGCAGACGAGACCGCCGCGCAGGCGGGGCCGCTTCACGCCGTACTGGCTGTTGCTGCCCGGCATCCTGTGGCTGGTCGTCTTCTTCGCGCTGCCGATGATCTACCAGGCGTCCACGTCCGTGCAGACCGGCTCCCTTGAGCACGGCTACGAGGTCACCTGGCACTTCGCGACCTACTGGGACGCGCTGTCCGAGTACTGGCCGCAGTTCGTCCGCTCGGTCCTGTACGCGGCCTCCGCGACGATCCTGTGCCTGCTGCTCGGCTACCCGCTGGCGTATCTCATCGCCTTCCGCGCGGGCCGCTGGCGCAACCTGATCATGATCCTGGTGATCGCGCCGTTCTTCACCAGCTTCCTGATCCGGACCCTGGCCTGGAAGACGATCCTCGCCGACGGCGGCCCGGTCGTGGGCGCCCTCAACACGCTGCACCTCCTGGACGTGACCAACTGGCTCGGCTGGACCGCGGGCGACCGGGTGCTCGCCACCCCGATGGCGGTGGTGTGCGGTCTGACGTACAACTTCCTGCCGTTCATGATCCTGCCGCTGTACACCTCGCTGGAGCGCATCGACTCGCGGCTGCACGAGGCGGCGGGCGACCTGTACGCCAGGCCGTTCACCACCTTCCGCAAGGTCACCTTCCCGCTGTCGATGCCGGGCGTGGTCTCCGGCACGCTGCTGACCTTCATCCCGGCGGCCGGCGACTACGTCAACGCGGACCTGCTCGGCTCCACCGACACCCGCATGGTCGGCAACGTCATCCAGACGCAGTTCCTGAGGATCCTGGACTATCCGACGGCCGCGGCCCTCTCCTTCATCCTCATGGCCGCGATCCTCGCGATGATCACCATCTACATCCGCAAGTCCGGCACGGAGGATCTGGTTTAAATGGCCTTCGTCAACTGGCTCAAGCGCCACCTCGTCGTCATCGCCGGACTGCTGACGCTCGGATACCTGCTCCTGCCGAACGTCATCGTCACGGTCTTCTCCTTCAACAAGCCGAAGGGCCGCTTCAACTACCAGTGGCAGGCGTTCTCCATGGACGCCTGGAAGGACCCGTGCGGTGTCGCCGACATGTGCGGATCACTGTCGATCAGCCTCCAGATCGCCGTCTGGGCCACGATCGGCGCCACCGTCCTCGGCACGATGATCGCCTTCGCGCTGGTCCGCTACCGCTTCCGCGCGCGGGGCACCGTGAGCTCGCTGATCTTCCTGCCGATGGCGATGCCCGAGGTGGTCATGGCGGCCTCGCTGCTCACCCTGTTCCTCAACATGGGCGCGCAGCTCGGCTTCTGGACCATCCTGATCTCGCACATCATGTTCTGCCTCAGCTTCGTCGTCGTCGCCGTCAAGGCGCGCGTGATGTCGATGGACCCGAGGCTGGAGCAGGCCGCGCAGGACCTGTACGCCGGACCGGTGCAGACGTTCCTGCGGGTCACCCTGCCGATCGCGGCCCCCGGTATCGCCGCGGGCGCGATGCTCGCCTTCGCGTTGTCGTTCGACGACTTCATCATCACGAACTTCAACGCGGGCTCGACCGTGACCTTCCCGATGTTCGTCTGGGGTTCGGCGCAGCGCGGCACCCCCGTCCAGATCAACGTCATCGGTACGGCCATGTTCGTCATCGCCGTGCTGTTCGTCCTGGTCTCCATGGCCATCGGCAACCGCCGGGCCAGGCAGAAGGCATGACACCCCGTCCCACCGCACCAACGAAATTGACTCTGTAGGGAGTTGAAATCATGGCCCGTGGCGCCATGAGCCGTGAGAACGACTGGACCACATCCCTCTCCGAGGCCCAGCCCGTCCCGTACTGGCTGGACGACCCCGGCAGGCCCCGCCCGGAGCCGGCGCTGACCGGTGCCGAGACCTGCGACCTGCTGGTGGTCGGGGGTGGTTACAGCGGACTGTGGACCGCGCTGATCGCCAAGGAGCGCGACCCCGACACGGACGTGGTGCTGGTGGAGGGCCGCGAGGTGGGCTGGGCCGCCTCCGGCCGCAACGGCGGCTTCTGCGCCGCCTCCCTCACGCACGGACTGGCCAACGGCCTGGCCCGCTGGCCGGATGAGATCCACAAGCTGGAGGAACTGGGCGCCCGCAACCTCGACGCCATCGAGGAGACGGTCGCCCGGCACTCCATCGACTGCGAGTTCGAGCGCACCGGCGAACTCGACGTCGCCACCGAGCCGTACCAGGCCAGGGAACTGCGGGACTGGTACGCGGAGATGCGGGAGCAGGGCCTGGCCGAGGGACACGAGTTCCTCGACCGTGACGCGGTGCGCGAGCAGGTCGCCTCACCGGCCTTCGAGGCCGGCCTGTGGGACCGCCGGGGTGTGGCCATGGTCCACCCGGCCAAGCTCGCCTGGGGCCTCAAGCAGGCGTGCGTGCGCCTCGGCGTGCGTGTCTACGAGCGCACCCCCGCCCTGACCCTGAGGCCGTACGGCGCCGGGATGTCCGTACGCACCCCCTACGGCCGGATCAGGGCCCGCCGGGTCGCGCTCGGCACCAACGTCTTCCCCAGCCTGGTCAAGCGGGTGCGCTCGTACACCGTCCCGGTCTACGACTACGCCCTGATGACCGAGCCGCTCAGCGCCGAGCAGATGGCGTCGATCGGCTGGAAGAACCGGCAGGGCCTCGGGGACGAGGCGAACCAGTTCCACTACTTCCGGCTGTCGGCCGACAACCGCATCCTGTGGGGCGGCTACGACGCGATCTACCCGTACGGCGGCCGGGTGCGCGCGGAGTACGACGACCGCCCCGAGACCTACGCCAAGCTGGCCGGGCACTTCTTCACCTGCTTCCCGCAGCTCGAAGGCGTCCGCTTCACCCATGCCTGGGGCGGGGCGATCGACACCTGCTCGCGCTTCTCCGCGTTCTTCGGCACCGCCCACCAGGGGAAGGTCGCCTACGCGGCCGGCTACACGGGCCTCGGCGTGGGCGCGACCCGCTTCGGCGCCGAGGTGATGCTCGACCTGCTCGCCGGGCAGCGGACCGAGCGCACCGAGCTGGAGATGGTCCGCAGGAAGCCGATGCCGTTCCCGCCCGAGCCGTTCGCCTGGACCGGCATCGCGCTCACCAAGTGGTCACTGGCCCGCGCCGACGAGCACGAGGGCCGGCGCAACCTGTGGCTGCGGACGATGGACCGCCTGGGGCTGGGCTTCGACAGCTGAGACCTGGGGCCCGGGGCTTGAGGCCTCTGCGGCCTGAGCCCCGCGCCCGATGCCTGGGACGAGACCTCCCTTTCCCTCACGACGCGCCCATGCGTCCACGGGAGAGGGAGGTCTTCTCATGCCCGCCGGTGCCACAGGTCTTGACAACCGAATTGGTCTGGACCAAATTGGGCGCGCTCCACCCTCCCCAATCCCCCCATTTCCGGAGGCAGTTGTGGATCGCGACATACTGAGACCGGCCGGTCCGGCAGGCCCGGCCAAGCGCCAGCTGCTCGCCGCGCTGACGGCCGGCCTCCTCGCCCTGCCCGGCGTCACCGCGCTCGCGACGACCGCGCGAGCGGCCGACGCGGACGTCCTGCGCAACGGCGGCTTCGAGGCCGGCCTCGACGGCTGGACCTGCTCAGGATCCTCCGGAACGACGGTGAAGTCACCGGTCCGCAGCGGCAGTTCCGCGCTCCAGGCGACCCCGGCCGGCAGCGACAACGCCCAGTGCGCGCAGACGGTGCCGGTCCAGCCGAACTCCCAGTACACACTGACCGGTTACGTCCGCGGCTCCTACGTCTACCTGGGCGCGAGCGGCACCGGCACCACCGACGTCTCCACCTGGACCCAGTCCGCCCCCGGCTGGCAGCAGCTCACCACCACCTTCCGCACCGGTGCGCAGACCACCAAGGTCACGGTCTACACCCACGGCTGGTACGGCACGGGCGCCTACTACGCCGACGACCTCTCGCTCGTCGGACCGGGCGGATCCACCGGCCAGCAGCCGCCCGCCGCGCCGACCGGTCTGAAGACCGGCACCATCACCTCGACCAGCGTGGCCCTGTCCTGGTCCCCGGTCGCCGACGCCACCGGCTACGCGGTCTACCGCGACGGCGCGAAGGCCCAGACGGTCACCGGCACGTCCGCCACGGTCACCGGCCTGACGCCCTCGACCTCGTACGGCTTCCAGGTCGCGGCGGTGAACTCCGCGGGCGAGTCCGCGAAGTCGGCGACGGTGACGGCGAAGACGGCCGCGGACCAGGGCGGCCCGGGCGGCGGCACGTCCGACCTGCCGGCGCACGCCCTGGTCGGCTATCTGCACGCGAGCTTCGCCAACGGATCCGGCTACACCCGCATGGCCGACGTCCCCGACGGCTGGGACGTCATCGACCTGGCCTTCGGCGAGCCGACCTCGGTCACCTCCGGCGACATCCGCTTCAACCGCTGCCCGGTCACCGAGTGCCCGAACGTCGAGAGCGACGCCGAGTTCAAGGCGGCCATCAAGGCCAAGCAGGCGGCCGGCAAGAAGGTCCTGATCTCCATCGGCGGTCAGAACGGCCAGGTGCAGCTGACCACGACGGCGGCCAGGGACACGTTCGTCTCGTCCGTCTCGAAGATCATCGACACCTACGGTCTCGACGGTCTCGACATCGACTTCGAGGGCCACTCCCTGTCCCTCGACGCGAACGACACGGACTTCAGGAACCCGACCACCCCCGTGGTCGTCAACCTGATCTCGGCCCTGAAGACCCTGAAGGCGAAGTACGGCGCCAAGTTCGTCCTGACCATGGCCCCGGAGACCTTCTTCGTGCAGATGGGCCACCAGTACTACGGCACGGGCAAGTGGGGCGGCCAGGATCCGAGGTGCGGCGCCTACCTCCCGGTCATCCACGCCCTGCGCGACGCCCTGACCCTGCTCCACGTCCAGGACTACAACTCGGGACCGATCATGGGTCTCGACGGCCAGTATCACTCCATGGGCGGCGCGGACTTCCACATCGCCATGACCGACATGCTGCTGACCGGCTTCCCGGTGGCCGGTGACGCGTCGAACGTCTTCCCGCCGCTGCGCCCCGACCAGGTGGCCATCGGCATGCCGGCGTCCGTCAACGCGGGCAACGGCTACGTCGCCCCGGCCGAGGTCACCAAGGCCCTGGACTGCCTGACCAGGAAGACGAACTGCGGCTCGTACAGCACCCACGGCACCTGGCCGGCTCTGCGCGGCCTGATGACGTGGTCGGTCAACTGGGACCGGTTCGGGAACTGGCAGTTCAAGAACACCTTCGACGCCTATTTCGGCCGCGGCCGCTGACCCGTGAGCCGGTTCACTCCAACGGGGGACGGTAATCCGCGTAATGGCTGATGGGAGACCTCCCTCTCTTCCTCGTGGACGCGGCCCGCGTCCACGAGAGTTGAGGGAGGTCTTCTCATGACTGGGGCGAAGACGGAGGTCGCCTGGCTGGCATCGGTCGCGCCGGACCCGGAGGCCTGCCGCTGGGAGTGGGAACGCAACCCCCGGGGGGTCGCCCTGCTGCCCGCGGGCAAGGCCTGGGACGTCCTGATCCTGCCCGGGGTGCTCGGCTACCCGACGCTGGACGTCCTGACCCGCGTCCTGGACCGGCCCGGGCCGGTGCTGGCCGACTTCGAGGACGAGCGCATGGGGTTCTTCGTGCCGCCGGGCACCGCGGCCCGCTGGCTCGGCACCGGTGTCCGCGGCGCCGGGCTCGGCACCTGGATCGTCGTGCCGTACCCGGGACGCGTCACCGGCAGGCTGCGCTGGCTGGTCACACCGGACGGCTCGGGCACCCTCACCGATCCGGCGCTGCTGGAGCTGGCGATGCACGAGGCGGCCGCGGCCGTCGCCCTCGAAGAGGAGGGCCACTGATCAGCAGCCACAGCGCGGAGAGCAGCACGGCCGCAAGGCACCAACTGGCCACGACGTCCAGTGGCCAGTGGTAGCCCCGCCGCACGAGCCCGAAGGAGGTGCCGGACACGAGCGCGGCGCACAGTGCGACCACGGTCCGGCGGGCGGCGGCCGTACGCAGCCGGATCAGCAGCACGAGCGCCGCGGCGCCGTAGGCGACGGCGGCGGTGGCCGCGTGCCCCGACGGGAAGTAACCGGTGCCCGGGGGCATGACCGAGGTACCGGGGCGGGCCGTCCAGGCCTTCAACGGCACGACGAGCGCCGGGAGCAGAGCCATCGGCACGGCTGCCTCGAGGGGCGTGAGCCACCAGCGCGCCACGCCGGCGGCGCGGCCCCGCCAGGCCGCGTGGATCAGGACGGCCAGGAGCACGGGTACCGCGATCTGCACCTGCCCCAGATCGGCGAGCAGCTGGGAGAGGCGGTCCGGGTGCAGCAGGGCGTGACCGGCCTCCCGGTCCGCGTCCAGCAGCGGGCCGCCCGCCATCACCTGCCAGGTGATCAGCGCGAACAGGACGGCCGGGACGGTGAGGAGGAGGACCGCGAACACCACGGGCACAGCTTCGCAGGCGGGGCGGGGGAGTCCGGACCCGGGGCCCGGGCCGGTCGGTCCCGCGCCGATCCGGTCGGTCCCGCGCCGGTCCGGCCGGTGCCGGACACACCGAAGGGCCGGCGCAAGGGGGGGATGTGCGCCGGCCCTTCGAGGACGGTTCTGCGACCGTCGGGGACCGGAAGGCCGCGCGCCCCGGGGGGTTTGGGGCGGGCGACTGTCCGATCATTGAGGAGAACCGGAACCCGTGGGTTCCGGGTGTGTGCGCGAGGCACGACCAGGTCGAAGCTGGGGAGGCCTCGGCCTGAGTCCGCCCACAGTCCCCTGTGGACGGGTGTATCTCTCATCCGGGAAGAACTTACGGCAGCCGGTGGGCGGGGGACAGCGGGAACGGTGTCCCGCCATCCACCTCGCACACCTTCTTCACACCCTCTGCCGCCGGCTGCGTCAGGTGTGCGGATCCGTCGATCAGATGCGCGCGAACGCCTGCTCGATGATGTCGAGGCCCTCGTTCAGCAGGGACTCGTCGATGACGAGCGGAGGCAGGAAGCGCAGCACGTTGCCGTAGGTGCCGCAGCTCAGCACCAGCAGGCCCTCGGCGTGGCAGGCCTTGGTGAGCGCCGCCGTCGCCTCCGGGTTCGGCTCCTTGGTGTCACGGTCCTTGACCAGCTCGATCGCGATCATCGCGCCGCGGCCGCGGACGTCGCCGATGATGTCGAACTTGTCCTGCATGGCGGTGAGGCGGGCCTTCATGACCTCCTCGATCCGCTTCGCCCTGGCGTTGAGGTCGAGCTCCTTCATGGTCTCGATCGCGCCGAGCGCACCCGCGCAGGCCACCGGGTTGCCGCCGTAGGTGCCGCCGAGGCCGCCCGCGTGCGCGGCGTCCATGATCTCGGCGCGGCCGGTGACGGCGGCCAGCGGCAGACCGCCGGCGATGCCCTTGGCGGTGGTGATCAGGTCCGGGACGATGCCCTCGTCCTCGCAGGCGAACCACTGGCCGGTGCGGCAGAAGCCGGCCTGGATCTCGTCGGCGACGAAGACGATGCCGTTGTCGGCGGCGAACTCGCGGATCGCGGGCAGGAAGCCCTTGGCCGGCTCGATGAAGCCGCCCTCGCCGAGCACCGGCTCGATGATGATCGCGGCCACGTTGTCCGCGCCGACCTGCTTGCTGATCTGGTCGATGGCCTGCTTGGCGGCCTCGGGGCCCGCGTTCTCCGGGCCGGTCGGCCAGCGGTAGCCGTAGGCCACCGGCACCCGGTAGACCTCGGGCGCGAAGGGGCCGAAGCCGTGCTTGTACGGCATGTTCTTCGCCGTCAGCGCCATGGTGAGGTTGGTGCGGCCGTGGTAGCCGTGGTCGAAGACGACGACGGCCTGGCGCTTGGTGTAGGCGCGGGCGATCTTGACGGCGTTCTCGACGGCCTCGGCGCCCGAGTTGAACAGCGCGGACTTCTTGGCGTGGTCACCCGGCGTGAGCTCGGCCAGCGCCTCGGCGACGGCCACGTAGCCCTCGTACGGCGTGACCATGAAACACGTGTGGGTGAAGTCGGCGAGCTGCGCGGAGGCGCGGCGTACGACGGCCTCGGCGGAGGCGCCGACCGAGGTCACCGCGATGCCGGAGCCGAAGTCGATGAGGCGGTTGCCGTCGACGTCCTCGATGATGCCGCCGCCGGCACGCGTGACGAAGACCGGCAGCGTGGAGCCGACGCCCTGCGCGACCACTGCGGTCCGGCGGGCCTGCAGCTCCTGCGACTTCGGGCCGGGGATGGCGGTGACGACGCGGCGCTCCTGCTCAAGTGCGGTCATGGGGGCTCCCTGATGAGATCTTGCGTACGGCGGCGTTTTTCGGACGCTTTTCCTTCTTTTCTCGCAGGTTAGGACGGCGAGGAGTACCTGGGCATGCTCCATGTGGGCGTTGTCGGCGTGCGCGGTTGTCCGCGATGGACATAGGAGGGTCGCGGGCCGGAGACGCGCGCTGCCGGCGCCGTGACCTGCGGCGCGCCGCGCAATCGGTGAACTCCCCTTGCGTGGGCGTTAGATTGACTCGCTGACGGTGGACACAGCGGCTGGCCAGGGGGCATGGGCGATGGACGACGGGACGCAGGACGCCCGGGGTACGCACGCGAACCCCGTGCCACGCCCGGCGATGCCGCGGGAGGCTCCCGCGACGCCGCCCCGGCCGCGCGTGCCCCCGGCCGCCGCCCCGGGTGCCCAGGAGCAGCATCCCCGAGGGGGACCCGCGCACGTGCAGCGGTCCGCCGTCGCCGAGTGGCTCGACACCCCCCGCCCGGCCGCCGCGCCCGGCGTCTGGCGGTTCGGCCACCGCCCGCCCAAGCCCGCCAGGACACCGGACCGGCTGCCCTCGATCACGATCGTCGGGCTGCTGATCCCGCTGGTCGTGGCGCTGCTCGTGTGGTCGCTGTGGCGGCAGGGCGCGCTGCCGTACCAGTGGGCGCCCCTGAAGCTGTTCACGCCGGGCGACTGGTGGTGGGGCGGCACCGTGTCCCCCAAGGAACCGCAGGGCCGCGAGGCGATGGTGGTCTACGACGGCGTGTTCTTCGCCGTGCTCGTCTACGCCGCCGCACGGCTGGGCAGCTGGCCCGACGTCGTACGGCACTTCGTGGGCCGCCGCCCGCAGCCCGCGCGGGCCCTGTTCGCCGCCGCCGGTGCGCTGACCGCGCTCAGCCTGGTGTTCCCCGGTGCCTTCCCGGGCGTCGGCTGGGACCCCGTACCGGTTGTCGGCCCCCTGTTCTCCCTGATCGTCCTCGTCTCGGGCGGCTACGGCCTGTTCGCCTCCCAGCTCTTCACCGACGCGCTGTACGCGCTGATCACCCTGCTGGTCGTCTGGCCGTTCGCCCGGGTCGGCGGCTGGTGGGCGTACGCCGGTGAGGTCGCCGCGCGCCGCCGGGCGGCCGCGGACCCCGTCGCGCCGCCCCCGGCGGACCTGCCGCGCTCGCAGTGGCCGGGGCCGCGCGAGGCCGGGCAGTACCGCGCGGCCGACCTGCTGGCCGCCGAAGTGGCCGCCGGCCGCATGAACGACGTGGACTGCGCCCGGATCGAGCGGGAGTGGGAGGCGGCCCGGCGGGAGGCGCGCGCGACCGCCTTCGCCGACACCGTGCTGCGGGAGGGCGCCGCCGCCTGGACCCACCCCTCAGGGGAACGCGACCTGCCGGGCCGCACCGCGCACCACGACCTGCTGGAAGGCCAGGTGCGCATCGGACGCTGGGCGGGGGAGCGGACTCCGCGCGACTACGAGGGGGCCGGGGCCGCCCTCGGCCCCGGCACGCTCGGCACCTCGCTGCTGTTGGTGGGCCCGCCCGGCTCCGGGAAGACCCGGCACGTCACCGCTCCGGTCACCGAGGCGCTCACCCTCCGGGCGCTGACCGGGGGATGCGCGGTCGTCGCCGTCTGCGCCGCCGGGACCGGGCTCGGCCCGGACTCCGCGTACGACGTGGTGGTCCGGATCGGCGACCCCGCCTCCGTCCACGACCTCGACCCGTACGCCGGGTCCGACGACCCCGACGAGGCCGCCGCCTTCCTCGCCGAGGCCCTGGCCGGAGACCTCGACACCGTCGGCGGGCAGAGCGCGGCCACCGCGCTCGCCCAGGTGCTCGGCCCCTACCGCGTGGTGCACGGGCACTTCCCGCCGCTGCCGGTGCTGCGCGAACTGCTGGAGGGCGACCCGGGCGCGCTCGCGTCCCTGCGGGCGGCGCTGGCGGCGGACGAGCACGCCGCGCTGCGGCGCGAACTCGACGCCCGGATGCGGCAGGCCGGCTCCGCCGCCGACGCAGGACCGGCCCTCGCGGACCGGCTCGCGCTCCTGGACCGGCCGGTGTTCGCCGAGTTCTTCGGCGCCGCGGGGCCCGGCAGCCGGCCCTTCTCGCTGCGCGCGGTCGCCCACCATCCGCTGCGGGTCCGCGTCGACCTGCCCGAACACGGGCACGAGGAGGCGTCCCGGCTGATCACCCGGCTGGTCCTGGCCCAGTTCCACACCGTCGTACGGGACACCCGGCGCCCCCACTTCGCCTGTCTGGTCCTCGACGACGCCACCGGGGCCGTCACCGCCGAGTCGGTGCGGCGCGTCCAGGGGCTGCGCTCCCAGAACGCCGGCGTCGTCCTCGCGCTCCGCTCGGTCGCCGACGTGCCCGAGGCGCTGCACGGCCCGCTGCTGGCGGCCGTCGGCTGCCGTATGGCGCTGGCCGGCGTCACCACCTGGGACGGCAGCCGATTCGCGCAGGCCTGGGGGACCGAGTGGGTGGAGACCAAGGAGGTGGCCAAGCACACCGTGTTCGCCCACCAGCCGATGACCCGTGCCATCCACGCCCTGCGCAAGCTGGTGACCGGACGGGCCGTGACCACGGACGCCGTGACCACCCGGCAGGTGGAGCGGGAGCGCTGGTCCGCCTCCCAGCTGGCCCACGAGGTCCCGCCCGGACACGCGGTGCTGTCGCTGACAGACGTCCGGGGCGAGCACGCGCCGCCGCTGCTGGTGGACCTGCGGGGCTGAGCGGACCGGGGTGGAGCGAGGCCGGACCGGGGTGGAGCGAGGTCCCCCGGGCGACGGGCGTCCGCACGGACCGTGACGCGTTCACCGTACGGTGAGGCAGAATCGGCATAGGCCGTTCATACGTCACGTCCAAAAGATCACAATGATCATCCGACCTCCATAGAACTTCCGGAAGAACCTCCGCCCAGCGCCCCTGCCGAGAACCTCCGCCGCAGCGCCCTGCCGACCAGAAGGCCCCATGCCCCCGACGCTCGCCTCGCTCGTCCACCACTCCGCGCTCAAGCTGACCGTGCGCGCGGCCGGGGACCGCCTGGACGTACCCGTCCGCTGGGCCCACGTCAGCGAACTCGCCGACCCCGTGCCGTACATGGAGGGCGGGGAGCTGCTGCTGATCACCGCGCTCAAGCTGGACGCGGAGGAGCCCGAGGCCATGCGCCGCTATGTGAAGCGGCTGGCCAAGGCCGGGGTCGTCGGGCTCGGCTTCGCCGTCGGGGTCAACTACGAGGAGATCCCCGCGGCGCTCGTCGACGCCGCCGAGGAGGAGGGGCTGCCGCTGCTCGAAGTGCCCCGCCGCACCCCGTTCCTCGCCATCAGCAAGGCGGTCTCGGCGGCCATCGCGGCCGACCAGTACCGGGCGGTCACGGCCGGCTTCGCCGCCCAGCGGGAACTGACCAAGCAGGCCCTGAACGCCGGACCTGAGGGACTGCTCGCCGCGCTCGCGGCCCAGGTGGACGGCTGGACGGCGCTCTACGACGCCTCGGGAGCCGTCGTCGCCGCGGCACCCGAATGGGCCGCCCGCCGCGCCGAACGGCTCACGGGGGACATCGAACGGCTGCGCGATCGGTCGGCCCCGGCGTCCGCCGTGGTCGGCGGGCCCGAGACCGAGGACCGCGTCGAACTCCACTCCATCGGCACCGGACGCCGCCCGCGCGCCGCGCTCGCCGTCGGCACGGCCGCCACCCTAGGCACCGCCGAGCGGTACGCCGTGCACTCCGCCGTGGCCCTGCTGACCCTCACCACGGAACGCTCACGCTCGCTGCACGCCGCCGAGCAGCGGCTCGGCGCCGCCGTGCTGCGCATGCTGCTCGCCGGTCAGCCCGACCACGCCCGCGCGGTGGCCGGCGACCTGTACGGCGGCCTTCTGGACGCCCCCTTCCGTGTGATCGTCGCCGAGTCCGCCTCGGCGTCCGCCGCGCGGGCCCACGCGGGCGCACACGCGCGTGTGCAGCCCGCGGCGCCCTCCTCGGCCGCCGTGCTGGCCGCCGCCGACCCCGGCGCCGACCCGCTCACCGCGCTGTCCGAGGTCGTCGAGGCGGCCGCCGCCCGGTCGGGGGAGGCGGTGCTGGTGGTGCCCGACGGGGAGCGCCTGGTGGTGCTGGCCGCCGACGGGGGCGCGGCCGTGGCGGTGTGCGGACAGTACGCGGCGGCGCTGGAGGCGGCGCGGGCGGAGGCCGTGCGCGAGCAGTCGGGCGGCGGGGAGGAGGACGAACTGGTCGTCGGGCTGTCCGGACCGGCCGGGCCCATCGCGGCCGCCGCCGCGTACAAGCAGGCCGAACAGGCGCTGTCGGTGGCACGGCGGCGCGGACGGGTGCTCGTCGAACACGAACAGCTCGCCTCCGGATCAGTGCTGCCGCTGCTCGCGGACGACGCGGTCCGGGCGTTCGCTGACGGGCTGCTGCGCGCGCTGTACGAGCACGACGCGACCGGACGCGGCGACCTGGTGGCCTCGCTGAGGGCCTGGCTGTCCCGGCACGGCCAGTGGGACGCGGCCGCCGCCGACCTCGGCGTCCACCGGCACACCCTGCGGTACCGGATGCGCAGGGTCGAGGAGATCCTCGGTCGTTCCCTGGACGACCCGGACGTGCGGATGGAGCTGTGGCTGGCGCTGAAGGCCACGTCCACGGAGTAGGCACCCCGTTCTTCGACGCCCGTACGCCAATCCGGCGCACCCCCGCCCCGCACTGCTACGACTCGGACAAACGACCGCGGGCCGCCTCAGCTCTACCGTGGACGACGAAAGCCAAGTACATCTCCTACGCGGAAGGGCCGGGACTCCTTGATGACTTCCACCCACGCCTTCTGGCTCGCCGGCCGCCAGGTCACCGGCGAGGACACCTTCGACGTCACCAACCCGTGGGACGGGCGCCTGATCGGCAAGGTCGGCGTGCCGACCGACGCCCAGGTCGAGGAGGCCGTGGCCGCCGCGTACGCCGTGCGGGACGAGTTCGCCGCCACTCCGGCGCACGTACGGGCCGCCGCCCTCGACCACGTCAGCAAGCGGCTGGTCGAGCGCACCGAGGAGATCGCGCAGCTCATCTCCGCGGAGAACGGCAAGCCGATCAAGTGGGCGCGCGGTGAGGTCGGCCGTGCCGTGTCCGTGTTCCGGTTCGCCGCGGAGGAGGCCCGCCGGTTCAACGGCGGCGACGCCCAGCGCCTGGACACCGACGCCGGCGGTCAGGGCCGCCTCGCCTTCACGCGCCGCTTCCCCAAGGGCGTCGTCCTCGGCATCGCGCCGTTCAACTTCCCGCTGAACCTGTGCGCCCACAAGGTGGCCCCGGCCATCGCCGCCGGCGCGCCGATCATCCTCAAGCCCGCCCCGGCGACCCCGCTGTCCGGGCTGATCCTCGGCGAGCTGCTGGCCGAGACCGAGCTGCCGGCCGGCTCCTGGTCGGTCCTGCCGGTCGCCAACGACAAGATGCCGGCCCTCGTCCAGGACGAGCGCCTGCCGGTCATCTCCTTCACGGGTTCCGAGAAGGTCGGCTACGCGATCATGGACTCGGTGCCGCGCAAGCACTGCACGCTGGAGCTCGGCGGCAACGGCGCGGCCGTCGTCCTCGCCGACTACGCGAGCGACGAGGACCTGGACTGGGCCGCGGGCCGCATCGCGACCTTCTCCAACTACCAGGGCGGCCAGTCCTGCATCTCCGTGCAGCGCGTGATCGCCGACGCCTCGGTCTACGACCGCCTGCTGCCGCGCATCGTCGCCGCCGTCGAGGCCCAGGTCACCGGTGACCCCTCCGACCCGAAGACCGACGTCGGTCCGCTGGTCAGCGAGGACGCCGCGAAGCGCGTGGAGTCCTGGGTGCAGGAGGCCGTCGAGGCCGGCGCCACCCTGCACACCGGCGGCAAGCGCGACGGCGCCTCGTACGCCCCGACCGTCCTCACCGATGTGCCCTCCGAGGTGACGATCTCCTGCGAGGAGGTCTTCGGCCCGGTCCTGAGCGTGCAGAAGGTGAACGGCGAGGCCGAGGCCTTCGCCGCCGTCAACGACTCCAAGTACGGCCTCCAGGCAGGCGTGTTCACCCACGACCTCCAGACCGCCTTCCGCGCCCACCGCGCCCTGGAGGTCGGCGGAGTGGTCGTCGGCGACGCCCCCTCCTACCGCGCCGACCAGATGCCGTACGGCGGCGTCAAGCAGTCCGGCGTGGGCCGCGAGGGCGTCAAGTTCGCGATGGAGGACTACACCTACGAGCGCGTCCTGGTCCTGACGGGCCTCGCCCTGTAGACCTTCCGCCCGGACAGCCGACAACGGCCGGAGCCCGCTGTGCGGGGGCTCCGGCCGTCGTCGTACATGTGCCCACTGACCTGCTGGAACGGTCGGATCTTGGCTGATTCCCGTGGACTTGTGGGAACACCGTGGGAACACGGGGCTAGCCTCCGGGCCATGGCGAGCGTGGTGCGGCGCAAGAACAGGCGCGGGGAGATCACCAGCTTCCAGGTGAAGTGGCGTGACGGTGGCTCAGCGACCGGTGACTGGCAGACCGAGCGCTTCGACGACGAAGACTCGGCCAAGGTGTTCAAGGGGGCCGTCGACGAGGCCGGGCAGAACTGGCCCCCGGGCTGGGTGAAGGGCAAGGGGTTCATCGACGAGGCGTCTGCCGACGAACTGCGGTTCCGCTTCGACCGCTTCGCACGGGAGTCCATCGAGAACCGGACGGCGAGCAAGCGCTACGAGCAGCAGCGCATCCGGGCTCTGGAGATGTACGTCTTCCCGACGTTCGGCCTCTGCGATGTGCGCTCTGCCGAGCACTTCAGCAAGGCCACGATCGGCGCGTGGGTCAACAAGATGATGGAGACGAAGGTCAGGCGCGGGTCCAAGATCAAGGACATGTCGCCGGAGACGCTGCGGGACCTGCACGGGGTGCTGTCGTCGGTGCTGAAAGAGGCCGTGATCGCAGAGCCGCCGCTGCGGGACCGTAACCCGTGCGACCTGACGAGGCTCCCGAGCGCTGACGACTGGGGCATCGAGGACGACGAGTCGAGCGATGACATGGAGTTCATGACTCCTGCGGAGGTCGCCGGCCTTGTCGAGTGCTTCCCTCGGGCGAGCGACCGGATGCTCGTGCGCACGGCGTACGGGTCCGGCATGCGGTGGGGTGAGATCAGCGCGCTCGCGGCGCGGCACGCTCGTAACCCTCGGCCCGGCGATTACGAGGTGCGTGTCACCCGGGCGTGGAAGCGGGTGCCGCGCGAGCCGTGGTTCCTCGGACCGCCCAAGACGAGGGCCGGTCGGCGGACGATCGAGATCACGGCCGGGCTGTGGCAGGAGGTGCTGGACTACGGCCTCGCCGCTCTGGGGAAGGACGAGCTGATCTTCCATGACGGCAGTGGCGGCCGGCTCCCGTACAGCACGTTCTACGACCGGTGGATGGCGGCGGTCAAAGAGGCCAAGAAGCGTGGGGTGTTGCCGGATTGGAAGTTCCCCACGTTCCACGACGTGCGGCACTCGCACGTCGCGGCGCTGCTGTCGGATGGGCACAGCCTGACCTACGTGCAGAGGCGCCTCGGTCACGAGTCGATCAAGACCACCTCTGACCGGTACGGGCACTTGCTTGAGACGGCCCACAAGGCAGCGCTGGAGACGCTCGACCGCGTCATGGCCATGCCGGTACTGCACGCGCCCGACCTGGCTCCGCGACAGGTCCGGCAAGCCCGCGCACAAGGTGTGCGCCGAGGCCGCCATCGCCCAACAAGCCCAGGAGTACGCCGAAGCCTGGGAGAACGAAAGGTTCCGAACGCAGTGACCAGAAGCCGACTCGAAGGCGCCGAACGCCGAAGGATCGCCCTCAAGATGCAGGCCGACTACTACGCCGGCTCGTCCCTCCGGAACCTCGTCGACCGCACCGGCTGGTCGTACGGCACCGTCCGCAACCTCCTCCTCTCCGCCGGCACGGACCTCCGCAAGCGCGGTGGCGTCAAGGGCGTCGTGCCCAAGAGGAACCGGCAGAAGAAGCCCTGACCGCCCTCACCGCCCGGGACGGCAGCCCCACGGCCGCTCCGGGCCCAACCCTGCCCGGAGCACCCCTCCATGAGCAGCACCCCCGCCGCACCGCCCCCGGCGCGCGGCTCTACCACGGCGGCGTCCCCGGCCTGCGGGCCCGGCGACCTCATCGAGCCGCACCCGCCCGCCGTCGTCGACGGCTGCGCCATCTGCGAAGCCCGCGCAGCCGGCCGCGATCTGGAAGTGCCCGGCCTCGGTGTCGTCGACCCTGCCACCAGGCACCCCGACCGCGTGTACGTCACCAGCGACCGCGAATACGCCCGCTACTACGCCTCCAGGACCAGTCTGGGCGACCTGTACCAGGTCGAGCCCATCGGCGGCCTGCAGCCGTCCACCGAGGACCACTGGCCGACCTGGAAGTGCGAAGCCGCCCGCGTCGTCGCCGTCGTCTCCCGGGCCGTACGGCTCACCTACCGGCAGCGCCGCACGCTGCTGAACAAGTGGGAGCGGTACGACGAGGCCGCGGCCCTCGCACGGCTCGTCGGCGGGCGGCAGACCGGATGACCGCAACTAGAACCCGGACGCACGAGGCGGGGACAGCCCGGATGGACTGCCCCCGCCTCGGCGTGCGCGCGCGTGGCTCAGTCGTCGCCGACTGGCGTGTCGTCGTCCTCGACGAGCACTCGCTGCTCGCCCAGAGCGGCCAGAGCGCGCTCGTAGAAGTCGCCGGGGCCGCCTTCGGCGAGGCGTTCCAGCTCCTGCGCCAGGAGATCCACGCCGGCCAGGCCGAACCAGCCGACGACGACCAGCCGATCACCCTCCCCGGCAGCCAGCTGGAGGACGACGACCTGCGCCGCCGCAACCGCGACCTCGCCGCCACCCTCGGCGACGTCCTCAGCCAGTTCACGATGACCAACAACGGCGGCCAGGTCGTCCGCACCGGCTACCTCGGCACCAAGACCCTGGAACGGCGGCGGCAGGTCCTGACCGACAACGCCCGCCGCGAAGCGCAAGCCGACCACATGCCCAAGGTGCAGGGCTCATGCCCGGCCTGCGGGCGAGAGTCACTGTTCCTCGGAGGCGGCGGCTTCGTCACCTGCGCCATGCTGTCCTGCCCCAAGCCCGACGCCCCCACCGACGCCCTGGAGAACCCGCCGAGGGACGTCGACGACCGCGGACGGACCGACTGCACCACGGCACTCGCCGGGGCCCTCGAGCGCGCACGCCGCGCCCGCGACGCCTACGAGACGCTCCGCGCGGACGTCGTCACCGCGGCGAAGTACATCGCGCAGCAGCAGCGCCTCGGACGCATCGCACGCTCCAGCCGAAGCTCACCCCCGACGAGGCCCGCGCGGTCTCCGAAATGGTGGCCCGCGCCTGAGGCTACTTCCGCGCCATCGTCGACCAGTTCCGCGCGATGGCCCGCGACCTGATCGAAACCGTCCGCCGTCTCGGCGAGTACCTGCGCCGGCTGGGCGTCACGCCCGCTGCGGCGGGCCCGTCCCGGCCCGGGTGGATGAGCCCGTACGGCCCGCCGCAGAGGCGGCGCCGGTGAGCGACTTGCGGCGGTGACCAACCACGGCCAAGCGGAAGCGGCCCCCCGCCGGCTCACGCCGGTGAGGGGCCGCCCTCATCTCACCCGCAGCCGGTCACAACGGGTCGATGAGCTGTACCTGCGACACCCGCACGCCCTTGATGTCGGCGATCTTGCCGTTCGTGATCTCGGCCTCAAGAGGCGCCGAGTTCCCGGTGTTCGTCTTGCCGGGGCCGAGCTTGTCGGCCGTCACCCCGGTCGTCCCGAGCACGTCGCCGTCCTTGTCGAGGAACTCCAGCTGCACGAAGTAGCTTCGCGCCTTCTTCGCGTGGTTCGTGATCGCGTAGTGCGTGACGTACGCGTGCTTGCCCCACGTGTCGTGGTCCTCGAACCCGTGGCGGACGATCTCGACGTCCTTCTTCGCCGAGTCCTCCGCCGGGGCCTGCGCGGCCGCTGACGCCTTGTCCCCGCCGCTGCTCCCCGAGCTGGTGCCGGTCGTGGTGCAGCCTGTCAGTACGGCTGCGGCAACGGCCCCCGCCGCCAGCCAGATACGCGTACGCATGTCGTGATGTGCCTTCCTGGTGAACCTTCGGACCGCAGAACGTAGCGGCCCGAACCCGGCGGAAACCCCGAACCCGGCGGTAGGCACCCCAACGAGGCGTCCATCGACAGCCTGACCGAGGCTTGATCAAAATGCGCCGGGCCGGGAACCCGTCGCAGGCCAGGGGGCTGGGCGTTGACTAGGCCGGGAACAGCGCGCGGCCGGTGCGAGTGGCCGCGGATCATGGTCGTTCGGTCAGGGATCTTCGTAGCGCCAGGTGAAGCCAGACAGCAGAGACCCGTCCCGGGGGCTCTCGCTGGTCGTCGTCGGCGCGGGCGCCGACTCTGTGGTGCCGCGCCTTGGGCGGCGTACCCGATTCCTGATCAGCCACTTCGCCGTTGCCAGCAGCCAGCCCGCCAGGAGCATCACGACGCCGACGGTCAGGACAAGGCCTACCGTCGCGAACAGTCCGAACTCCGCCAACACCCAAGGGATCTGTTCCTCACCGCAGCCGCATGACTCCATGCCCGCAGGATGCTCGGGAAACACCGCCGGACGCGTCCGCGTGGCCCAACCGCCGCTTGGCGGTGATGGTTTCGGAATCCGGCAGGGTGGTCGCGGACAGGCGTACCTCGCGCAGCGGGAGACCGAGTAGCGGCGGCCCGGCAAGATCCGTCGGACAGGCCCTAGGTGTACTGACCCGGGAGGTTGTGGACCGGTGAGCCAGGTCTCGGCTGAGGGATCTTGAACAAGTGAGGGCCTTCCGGTTCGGTGTGGATTGCGACGTCTACACCAAGCGAAAGGCCCTCGTGCCGTGTCATACGCCGCTACGAACGCGACAGGCCCGGCGAACTCGTGCACGTGGACATCAAGAAGCTCGGCAACATCCCCGACGGCGGCGCACACAGGGTCCTCGGCCGGGCCGCGGGCCGCAAGAACCGCACGAACGCCGGCTACAGCTACCTCCACACCGCCGTCGACGACCACTCCCGCCTGGCCTGCAGCGAGATCCACCCGGACGAGAAGAAGGAAACCGCCACCGGCTCCTGGGCCCGGGCCCACACCTTCTTCGCCCAGGCCGGGATCACCGTCGAACGGGTGCTGACCGACAACGGCTCCTGCTACCGCTCACGCGACTGGCGCGATGCCCTGGCCACGGCCGGGATCACCCACAAGCGAACCCGGCCCTACCGGCCCCAGACCAACGGCAAGGTCGAACGCTTCAACCGCACCCTGCTTGACGAATGGGCCTACGCCCGCCCCTACCACTCCGAGCAGGAACGACGCGACGCCTTCCCCGGCTGGCTGCACACCTACAATCACCACCGCGGACACACCGCGCTCAAGAAGAACTCTCTGCCGCTCGTCTCCGAGAGGTCGACCGTCCTGAAATCGCCCTGCGCCGCCTTGAGTGAGTAGGAGGAGATCACAGCGATGAGCAATGCAGTCGTGCCGACGGTGGCGGCCTTCAACTTGGATGTACTTTCCATGCCGAGGCAGAGGGGGATGGCTGCGTAGCACCAGCCGGCTACCAGGACTGCCCCAAGCGCGCTTGCCAGTGGGCCGGCGGATGCGTCGAGGAGAGGGCCGCCAATTCCCACGGCGGCGCCCGTGACGATGGCTAACGACGCAAGTGACAGTGTGCGCATATTGAGGCAACCTCTGGTGGGTAATGAGCGGGTGGCTCGATCACTCAAGGAATGTGCGATTGTATGGGGATGAGGCGTCGGCCGCAGATCCAGGGCGGCTGGTTCTTCAGTTGGTGAGGCCGTATGCGGAAGCGGGCCGCGGCTCGGGCCGACTGAAAGAGCGTGCTGAGTCAGCCCATGGGTTTGTTGCACATTGAGGCGACGCCGGTGGCCGGGGCGAGGGCTCACGCCCCGCGTAACCTCTTCCTGTGTCAGCCTCCCGCCTGCATCGTGTCGCCGTCCTCGTGCTCGAGGGTGCGAAGCCGCTCGATGTCGGGATTCCCGCGCAGGTCTTCACGACCCGCGCGAGCATGCCGTACGAGGTGCGGGTGTGCGGGGCGACGCCCGGTCTCGTGGCCGGCGGCGACGGCCTCGCGTACTACGTCGCCCACGGCCTCGACGCGCTCGAGTGGGCCGACATCGTCTTCGTCCCCGGCTACCGGTTCCCGGACCGCGACGACCCGCCGCAGGCCGTCGTCGACGCACTGATCGCCGCCCACGACCGGGGCGCGCGGCTCGCCGCGATCTCGACGGGCGCCTTCGCGCTCGCTGCCACGGGCCTCCTCGACGGCAGGCGCGCCACGACGCACTGGCACTACACGCGGGCACTCGTGGCCAGGCATCCGCTCGTCCAAGTTGACGAGAACGTGCTGTTCGTCGACGAGGGCAGCGTGCTCACCTCGGCCGGCGCCGCCTCCGGCATCGACCTGTGCCTGCACATCCTGCGCGGCGACCTCGGAGTGGCCGCGTCCAACCACGCGGCCCGGCGTCTGGTCGCCGCCCCCTACCGCAGCGGCGGCCAGGCCCAGTACGTGCCGCGCAGCGTCCCCGAGCCGCTCGGCGAACGCTTCGCCGCCACCCGCGAGTGGGCACTGCACCGGCTCGGCGAGCCGCTCACCCTCGACATACTGGCGCGGCAGGCCGAGGTCTCGCCGCGCACGTTCTCCCGGCGCTTCGTCGAGGAGACCGGCTACACGCCCATGCAGTGGGTGATGCGCGCCCGCGTCGACCTGGCCCGCGAACTGCTCGAGCGCTCGCAGCGCAGCGTCGAACAGATCGCCGCCGACGTCGGGCTCGGCACCGGTGCCAACCTGCGCCTGCACTTCCAGCACATCCTCGGCACCACACCGAGCGAGTACCGGCGCACCTTCACCCGGGGCGAGTAACCCGCCCGGGCGCCGTGTGGCGGGATCCTTTTGAACCATGGCGATCCCGCCACTGTCAGCCGCGCGAGCCGCGGGCGACCCTGGTGGCGAAGGGAAGGGACACCACACATGACTCGCATCGCCATCAACGGATTCGGCCGCATCGGACGCAATGTGCTGCGCGCGCTGCTGGAGCGCGACAGCGCCCTCGAGATCGTCGCCGTCAACGACCTCACGGAGCCCGCCACTCTCGCCCGGCTGCTCGCCTACGACAGCACGGCCGGTCGGCTCGGGCGCCCGGTGACCGTCGACGGGAACGCCCTCGTCGTCGACGGCCGTCGGATCACGGTGCTGGCCGAGCGCGAACCGGCGGAGCTGCCGTGGGGTGAACTCGGCATCGACATCGTCCTGGAGGCAACCGGCCGCTTCACCTCGGCCAAGGCTGCCCGCGCCCACCTCGACGCGGGCGCGAAGAAGGTGCTCGTCAGCGCGCCCTCGGACGGTGCCGACGTCACGCTCGCGTTCGGCGTCAACACCGACGCCTACGACCCCGCCGTGCACACGATCGTCTCGAACGCCTCCTGCACCACCAACGCCCTCGCGCCGCTGGCCGCGGTCCTCGACGAACTCGCCGGTATCGAGCACGGGTTCATGACGACGGTGCACGCCTACACGCAGGAGCAGAACCTTCAGGACGGTCCCCACCGCGACGCCCGTCGCGCCCGGGCCGCCGGCGTCAACATCGTGCCGACCACGACCGGCGCCGCCAAGGCGATCGGTCTGGTGCTGCCGAACCTCGACGGCAGGCTGTCGGGCGACTCGATCCGCGTACCGGTGCCGGTGGGCTCGATCGTCGAACTCAACACGACCGTCGCCCGCGACGTGACACGCGACGACGTGCTGGCGGCGTACCGCGCCGCGGCGGAGGGACCGCTCGCCGGCATCCTCGAGTACTCGGAAGACCCGCTCGTGTCCTCCGACATCACGGGCAATCCCGCCTCGTCGATCTTCGACTCGGCCCTCACCCGCGTCGACGGCCGCCACATCAAGGTGGTCGCGTGGTACGACAACGAGTGGGGCTTCTCGAACCGAGTGATCGACACACTCGAACTCCTCACCACCCGCTGACCGAACACCGGGGCGTTACCCGGCCTCCGACGACCGCGCCACCGGCCGGGCTCACCCGGCCGATCCCGGCGCGGTCGATACGATGGCCCGGCGCGTCCGGGGCCTGCCGACGGTCCCGCCCCCAGCGAGAGGTCCACCCAGTGAGCCAGCTCCACGCCCGTGCGGCGGTGTTCTCGGCCGGCTCCTGGGGGACGGCGGTTGCCAAGATCATGGCTGACGCCGGCAGCGACGTGATCGTGTACGCCCGCCGCAGTGAGATCGCCGATGCGATCAACACCCGCCACCGCAACCCGGCCTACTTCCCGGACCTCGCGCTGCCTGTCTCCCTGACGGCCACGACCGATCCGGCTACAGCCCTGGACGGCGCGGACTATCTCGTGCTGTCCATCCCCGCCCAGACCCTGCGGGCCAATCTCGCCGTATGGGCGCCGTACATCGGGCCGGACACCGTGATCGTGTCGCTGATGAAGGGCATCGAGCGGGATACCGGGCTGCGGGCGAGCCAGGTCGTCGCCGAGGTGACCAGTGTGGGCGCGGACCGTGTCGCGGTGCTGTCGGGGCCGAACCTCGCTCGCGAGATCATGGACGGCCGGCCTGCCGCCGCGACCGTCGCCTGCCCCGACGAGGACGCCGCGCGCCGCTTCCAGACGGCGTGTCACACCCGGTACTTCCGGCCCTACACCAGCACCGACGTGATCGGCTGCGAGCTGGGCGG
Organism: Streptomyces sp. NPDC088817; assembly: GCF_044750345.1. Taxonomy (NCBI): domain Bacteria; kingdom Bacillati; phylum Actinomycetota; class Actinomycetes; order Kitasatosporales; family Streptomycetaceae; genus Streptomyces; species Streptomyces sp. NPDC088817. The sequence continues at coordinate 21,133 of NZ_JBIVJN010000013.1, read as the reverse complement.
CGCGGTGAAGAACGTCATCGCTCTGGCGGTCGGCATCGCCTCGGGCATGGGCCTGGGCGACAACGCCGCGGCGCTGCTCATCACCCGGGGCCTGGCGGAGATCACCCGACTGGCCACGGCCATGGGAGCCCACCCGGCCACCCTCGCCGGTCTGTCCGGCCTCGGCGACCTGGTGGCCAGCTGCACCTCCCCGCTCGCCCGCAACCGCACCTTCGGCGTCCACCTCGGTCAGGGCCTGAGCGTCGAGGAGGCGACGGCAGCCACCCGGCAGACCACCGAGGGCGTCAAGTCCGCCGAGGCGGTCCTCGACCTGGCCCGCGCCCATGACGTCGAGATGCCGATCACGGAAGTGATCTCCGCCCTGCTCAACGACAAGGTCACCCTCGACGAGGCCGCGGCCGCGCTGATGCAGCGGCCCCCCGGACCCGAGCGCTGACCGCGGGCGGATGGGACTGCGCTCTTGCCGTCGGACGGTGCGGGGGAGGGGCGGGGCCGGCTCAGGCGGTGAAGTCGAGACGGGCCAGGCGCAGTGGGCCCTGCAGCCTCAGTCGTAGGTCGTGGACGCCGGTGGTGGTGGTCGGAGTGGTGAGCCTGGTGTAGTCGTACGGGCCCCGTGTGGGAGTGTCCAGAGTGACGACAGCTAGTACCGGGCCGCCGTCGAGGGACAGTTCGACCGTGCCCTCGCCCGACACCTCCACGCTCAACTCCGTCACTCCGGTGCCGAAGTCGCAGTAACGGTAGAGGAGTTCGCCCGGCCTGCCGGGTACGGGGGTCACCGCGTCGCCCGTCGTTCTCGTCCGGTCGACGATCTCGATGCCCGACTGCTCGTCGAAGTCGGCGGCGTCCAGGCCCTGTTCCAGGACCGGGCGCGGGGTGCCGGGCTCGCCGTCGAGGGTGAGGGTGGTGCGGAGGCGGATGTCCTGGCTGGAGGCGCCGACGAGGAGGTCGTAGGGGCCGGGTTCCAGGCGCCACCGGCCCTGGGAAACGTCCCAGAACTCCAGGCGGGTGAGCGGGACTTCGAAGGTCAGGGTCGCGCTCTCGCCGGGGGCGAGCGTGAGCCGGCGGTGGGCGGCCAGTTCGCGGCGCGGGCGTGGGACCGACGGGTTCGCGGCGCGGGTGTAGAGCTGGGCGACCTCGTCCGCGGTGACGCGCCCGGTGTTGGTGACCGTGAAGGACACATGCACTGTGTCCCGTTCGACCCGGGCTGTCAGGTCGCCGTACCCGAACGACGTGTACGACAGCCCGTGTCCGAAGGGGAACAGCGGGGTGCCCTCGTAGTACAGGTACGTCTGGCGGCTACCGATCACGTCGTAGTCGAGCAGGTCCGGCAGGTCGGAGTCGTCCTCGTACCAGGTCTGCGGGAGCCGGCCGGCGGGGGAGGAGTCACCGGCCAGCACCCGGGCCAGGGCGGTACCCGCCGCCTGGCCGCCATGGGCGGTCCACAGCACCGCCCGCAGGGGCGCGGGGTCGACCGCGTACGGGTACGACGAGACCAGCACCAGCGCCGTGTCCCGGTTCGCGGCGCGGGCCGCGCGCAGCAGCCGCTCCTGGTGCTCCGGCAGCCGCAGGGTCGTACGGTCCCGCGTCTCCCGGCCGCCGATGTGCGGGTCGTTGCCCGCCACCACCAGCACCACGTCGGCCCGGCCGGCCGCGCGCGCCACCGCCTCCTCCCCCCGCTCGGACACGACCAGTTCGAAGACCTCCGCGACCTGCGAGCCGTCCGTGCCGTCCGTGCCGTCCGTACCGTCCGTCCCGGTCTCCTCCGCGACCCTCACGCCGTCGGCGGTGACACGGACGTGGCGCCCCGTCCCGAGGTGCCGCAGGAGGTGCCCGCCGCCGTGCGGTTCGAGGCGGAACGTCTCCTGCACCACCCAGCCGCCGGGCTGACCGGCCGAGGCGCGCACGTAGCCGTCGTCGGCCACCGAGAGGTAGTGGCCGTCCGGTGCGCGCAGGGTCAGGACGCCCTCGCCCCAGTCCATGAGGGCCAGTTCGGTGCCCTCGGGGTCGGTGGAGAGCGGCGGCAGATCGGTGCGGCCGGCCAGCAGGGCCGGGTCGAGCGCCCCCTCCGCGCCGCGCGCCTGACCTTCGGCCGCCGCGTTCACGGTGCCCGGCGGTACATGCAGGAAGCGGCCGTCGGCCGTGCGCAGCCGCACCCGGTCCACGCCCTCCGCGAACTCGACGCGCTCGGCGCCGAACCGCTCGTACAGACCCTCCAGGGGTGTGGACCGGTGCAGCAGCGTTCCGCTGTACCAGTCGAGCTTGCACTCGTCGGCGAGCGGGCCGACGACGGCGACGCGGGTGCCGGCGGCCAGGGGCAGCAGCCCGTCGTTGCTCAGCAGCACGACCGCCTGCTCGGCGGCCTCCAGCGCGAGCGCCCGGTGCCCGGGGGTGTCGAACTCCCCGGTGCCTGCGTGCGGATCCTCCCGCGGGTCGAACTCGCCGAGCCGGAAGCGTACCGAGAGCTGCCGGCGCACGGCCGTGTCGACGTCGGCCTCGGTCAGCAGGCCCCGCTCCAGGGCGCCCCGCACCCGCGCCACGATCTTCGCCGGATCCGTGCCGTGGTCGGTGAAGCTGTCCACGCCGGCCAGGAGCGCGGCCGCGGTGGCCTCCTCGTGCGTGGCGAAGTAGCGCTCGGAGTCGACCAGGTTGGAGGGCGCGCCCGCGTCCGAGCAGACCAGCAGATCGTCGTCGGCCCAGGTGCGCAGGTGCTCGCGCAGGTACGGCGAGACGTGGTTGGGGCGGCCGTTGACCAGGTTGTAGGCGGGCATCACGCCGGCCACCGCGCCCGCCGCCACCGCCTCGCGGAAGGCCCGCAGGTCGTACTCGTGCAGGACGCGCGGGCGCACCGAGGAGGACGTGGTGTCCCGGCGGGTCTCGTTGTTGTGGGCCAGCCAGTGCTTGAGGACCGGTGCCGTGCGCCAGTACACCGGATGGCCGCCGCGCAGCCCGCGGGTGTAGGCGACGGCGATCGCCGACGTCAGCCCCGGATCCTCCGAGTAGCCCTCCTCGTTGCGGCCCCACAGCGGGTGGCGCAGCAGATTCACCACCGGCGCCCAGACGTTGAGGCCGACGCGGTCGTCGCGGGCGCGCATCGCGCGTACCTCGTGGGAGACCGCCTCGCCGATCCGGCGCACCAGGTCGTCGTTCCAGGTCGCGCCGAGCCCGACGGCCTGCGGGAAGACCGTCGCCGGGCCCATCCACGCCACCCCGTGCAGTGCCTCCTGACCGGTGCGGAACGCGGGGATGCCCAGTCGCCCGACGGGGGGTGCGAACTGGTGCAGGAAGGAGACCTTCTCGTCGAGGGTCAGCCGCGCCAGCAGATCGTCGACCCGCTTCGCGAACGGCAGCCGCGCATCGCGGAACGGTGGCGTGTGAGGCGTTCGTACGGTCACGTGGGGGTCCCCTAGCGCTGGAACGGCAAGCCTCTTTCGAAGCGCTTCGATGCTCAGGTGCCTCGGGGGCGGGTGTCAAGACGGTCCGGGGCAACGCGTCCGGTTCCTGCCCCCGCACCTCAAGGGGCGTATGCGGTCCGTCCGGCACGCCACCCCTCGGAGCAATCTTGGATCCGACCCTTGTGCACCCCCAGGTGTTCACCTAACCTCGCAGCAACATCGAAGCGCTTCGACTCAGTTCGACCTCCCCGTATCGATACATCGATACATAGAGACACCGCAGCCGACGGCCCCACCGCCGGGTGTCCTGGTGCGCCACGAAGGGTTGACGCAATGACGCCGAACGCCGCCCCCGCCTCCGCCGGCCCCAGCCGGAGAAGCTTCCTCGCCTCCACGGCGGTCGCCGCCGCAGCGGTGGCGGGAGGGATGCCGCTGCTCGCCGCCTGCGACAGCGGCGACAGCGGCTCGCGCGGTGGCACCACGTCGGGCAAGGACGCCAGGAAGCTGCTGCCGTCCTACGTGGCGAACAACGTCGTCACACCCGACATCCCCGCCAGGAACGGCTCCGCCGTCGGCTTCACGCGCCAGCTCGACCTCGCCGGCCTCAGGACCTCCGTGCCGAAGAAGCTCGGCAAGGGCGGCAAGGTCAGCGTCATGTCGCCCTTCTGGGGCTCCCCGCCCAAGCAGGACAACGCGTACTACCGGGCGATGAACGACCTCATCGGCGTCGACGTCGTCTGGCAGAACCAGGACGGCAACACCTACGACCAGAAGCTCGGAGCCGTCCTCGCCTCCAGCAGCATCCCGGACGTCGTGGTGGTCCCCGGCTGGAACATGGGCGGCAAGATACCCAGCGCGATCACCGGCAAGTTCGCCGACCTGGGCCCCTACCTGTCCGGGGACGCGGTCAAGGAGTACCCGAACCTCGCGGCGATCCCCACGGACGCCTGGCAGCGCTCCATCTTCGGCGGGAAACTGCGCGGCCTGCCCATGCCGGCCTCCTGTGTGACGAACATCGTGCCCCTCTACCGCGAGGACCTGTTCGACAAGGAGGGCTACCGACTCCCCAGCTCGGCGGACGAGTTCCTGGCGCTGGCCAAGGAGATCACCAACGCCCGGGCCAAGCGGTGGGCCTGCGGCGACATGAAGTGGACCGCGTTCAACGCCTTCGGTGTGCTCTCCGGCGGCGAGAAGCCCCTCGGCTGGGACCTCGTCGACGGCAAGCTCGTCAACCGCGTCGAGACCCAGGAGTACCTGGAGGCGCTGGAGTGGACCCGCAAGCTCTTCGCCGCCGGATGCGTCCACCCCGACTTCGAGCTGGGCAAGAGCGCCTCCACCGACCCGGGCCCCAAGTTCGCCGCCGGCGAGTTCCTGATCTACAACAACGACATCTCGCAGTGGTACAGCCGGACGGCCGAACAGGCCGCCCAGAACCCGGCCTTCAAGGTCTCCGGCATGGACATATTCGGCCACGACGGCGGTCGGCCCACCCTGTGGGCCACCCAGCCCGCCAACATCTTCGCCTTCGTCAGCAAGAAGGCGTCCGAGTCCGTGATCCGTGACGCGCTGGCCGTCGCCAACGTCACCGCGGCCCCGTACGGCACCAAGGAGTACATGCTCACCAACTACGGGGTCGAGGGCACGCACTACACCCTGAAGGACGGGGTGCCCGTCAAGAACGACAAGGGCAACAACGAGGTCATCAACGCCTACATCATGATCGCGAGCCCCGCTCCGACCCTCGCCCACCCGGACTTCCCGGACGTCACCCGGGCGCAGGTCGAGTGGCAGCAGCGGATGGGCGGCTTCACCAGGAAGTCCGCCTTCTACGGCATGCAGATCACCGAGCCCTCCCGCTGGACCAACCTGTCCAACGACTTCGAACAGCTGGAGGACGACATCGTCCGCGGTCACAAGAAGATCAGCGACATGCAGCAGGCCGTCTCCGACTGGAAGAGCAAGGGCGGCGACAGACTCCGCGACTGGTACAGGAAGATCCTCGACGAGAACGGCTCGGCGGCAGGCTGAGCCGGGCGCCGAGGCAAGGAGACCGGCCGTGTCCCACAGCACGGTGCCTCGGAGCGGGACCGAGGCCGACACGACGGCGAGGACCGCGAAGGCGTCCGGCGGCGCCACCGGAACCCGGAACGCCCCGCACGCCGGGAGGCTGAGCCTGCGGATCAGGTTCCGGCGCGACCGCGTGCTGCTCCTGATGACGCTCCCGGCCGTCGTCCTCGTCCTGCTCTTCAACTACATACCGATTCTCGGCAACGTCGTCGCCTTCCAGGACTACGACCCCTACATCAGCGACAACGGCGTCGTCTCCATCCTGCACAGCCCCTGGGTGGGCCTGGCGAACTTCCGGGCGATCTTCGCGGACTCGGCGTTCTGGAACGCCGTGCAGAACACCCTGGTGCTGTTCTTCCTCCAGCTCGTGCTGTACTTCCCCGTCCCGATCCTGCTCGCGCTGCTCATCAACAGCGTGGTCAGGCCCCGGGTGCGGGCGGTCGCGCAGGCCGTGCTGTACCTGCCGCACTTCTTCTCCTGGGTGCTGGTCATCGCCGTCTTCCAGCAACTGTTCGGCGGCGCCGGGCTGCTCTCCCAACTCCTGCGGCAGCACGGCTACGACGGCCTCGACATCATGACCGACCCCACCACCTTCAAGTTCCTCGTCACCGCGCAGAGCGTGTGGAAGGACGCCGGCTGGGGGATCATCGTCTTCCTCGCCGCGCTCGCCTCGGTGAGCCCCGACCTGTACGAGGCCGCCGCGATGGACGGCGCCGGACGGTGGCGCCGCATCTGGCACGTCACGCTGCCCGCGCTGCGCCCGGTCATCGCACTGCTGCTCGTGCTGCGCGTCGGCGACGCCCTCACCGTCGGCTTCGAACAGATCCTGCTGCAACGCGACGCCGTCGGCCCCGGCGCGGCCGAGGTCCTGGACACCTTCGTGTGGTGGAACGGCGTGCGCAACCAGGACTTCGGCTACGCGGCCGCCGCCGGCCTGATCAAGGGCGTGGTCAGCCTCGGACTGGTCCTCGCCGCGAACAAGGTGGCCCATCTCATGGGCGAGCAGGGGGTGTACCGGAAGTGACCGCCGTGATCGACAAGCCCGTACGGGAACGCCGTGGATGGGCCGCCCCGGACCGGCCGGTGTGGGAGGAGAAGCCCACCAGGGCCGGCCTGGCGGGCAAGGGACTCGTTCTGGCCCTGGCCTGCCTGGCGATCCTCTTCCCGCTGTGGATCGTCGTCGTCACCAGCCTGTCCTCGCGCAGGACCATCGACGAGGCGGGCGGTCTGGTCATGGTGCCCCAGGACATCACCTTCGTCGCCTACCGGGAACTGCTCGGCGGCGGCCAGGTCACCCGCGCCGCGGTCGTCAGCATCCTGGTCACCCTGGTCGGCACGCTGTTCTCGATGACCGTGTCCGTGCTGTGCGCCTACGGCCTGTCCCGCACCGGCTCGCTCGGCCACCGCTGGATCCTGATGACGCTGCTGGCCACGATGTTCTTCAGCGCCGGTCTCATCCCGACCTACCTGCTGGTGCAGACCCTCGGCCTGACCGACACCTACCTCGCGCTGATCCTGCCCAGCGCGGTGAGCGTGTTCAACATCCTCGTACTGCGCGGCTTCTTCATGAACATCTCGCCGGAACTCATCGACAGCGCCCGCATCGACGGCGCCGGCGACCTGCGCATCCTGTGGCAGATCGTGATGCCGCTGTCCCGCGCGGTGCTCGCCGTGATCACGCTGTTCTACGCGGTCGGCTACTGGAGCGCGTGGTTCAACGCGTCCCTGTACCTCAACGACCAGAGCATGCTGCCGCTGCAGAACGTCATGATCCAGCTCGTCCAGAAGCAGCAGGCTCCCGTGGGCCTCGCCCAGTCCATCAAGACCGGTCAACTCTCCGGGCTCGCCGTGCAGATGGCGGTCATGGTGATGGCACTGCTGCCGGTGGCCGTGCTGTCGCCGTTCGTCCAGAAGCACTTCAGGAAGGGGATGCTCACGGGGGCCGTCAAGGGATAGGAGCACTGTGATGCACACGATCGCCGACCGCCGCGTCCTCTTCGGCGGCGACTACAACCCCGAGCAGTGGCCCGAGGAGACCTGGCACGACGACGTCCGGCTGATGAAGGACGCCGGGGTCAACTCCGTCACCCTCGGGGTGTTCTCCTGGTCGAAGCTCGAACCGCACCCCGGGGCACGGGAGTTCGGCTGGCTCGACACGGTGATGGACCTCATGGGGGAGAACGGCGTCGGCGTCGTCCTCGCCACGCCCACCTCCTCGCCCCCGCCCTGGATGGGCCGCCTGCACCCGGACACCCTGCCCCGCGACGAGGACGGCCGCACCGAGTGGTGGGGCGGCCGGCAGCACTTCTCGCACTCCAGCGCCACCTACCGCCGCTACGCCGCCGCCATCACCGAGGACCTGGCCGCCCGCTACGCGGACCACCCCGCCCTCACCATGTGGCACATCAACAACGAGTACTGCACCCACGACTACGGCGACGAGGCCGCAGCCGCCTTCCGTCGCTGGCTGCGCACGAGGTACGGCGCCCTCGACGCCCTCAACGCCGCCTGGGGAACGGCGTTCTGGAGCCAGGGCTACGACAGCTGGGACGGCGTCCTGCCCCCGCGCCGCGCGCACTACCTGAAGAACCCCGCCCAGGTCCTCGACTTCCGCCGCTTCACCTCCGACATGCTCCTGGAGTGCTACCGCGCCGAACGCGACGTCGTCCGCCGGCACACCCCGCACCTCCCGGTCACCACCAACTTCATGCCGCTGTGGTCCGGTCAGGACGGCTGGCGCTGGGCCGCCGAGGAGGACGTCGTCTCCGTCGACCTCTACCCCGACCCGCGCGACCCTCTCGGCGCCCAGTACGGCGCGCTCGTCCAGGACCTCACCCGCTCCCAGGCCCGCGGCCCCTGGATGCTCATGGAACAGGCCGCGGGGGCGGTCAACTGGCGCGGTGTCAACCACCCCAAGCCGTCCGGGCTCAACCGCCTGTGGTCCCTCCAGGCGGTGGCCCACGGCGCCGACGCCGTCTGCTACTTCCAGTGGCGCCAGTCCCGGCAGGGCGCGGAGAAGTTCCACTCCGCGATGGTCGGCCACGCCGGCGAGCAGGGTCGCACGTTCCAGGAGATCAAACGCATCGGCGCCGAACTGGACCGGATCGGCGCCGAGGTGTCCGGCACCCACGGCAGCCGCGACATCGCGGTCCTCCACGACTGGCACTCCTGGTGGGCCTGCGAACAGGACGGCCGCCCGTCCACGCACGTCGCGTACCCCGAGGTGCTGCGCGCCTGGCACCGCGCCCTGTGGGAAGCCCACCTCCCCACCGACTTCGCCCACCCCGAACACGACCTCACCGCCCACCGGCTCGTCGTCGTCCCCCAGCTCTACCTGCTCACCGACGCGGCCATCGACAACCTCCTCGCGTACGTCGCGGGCGGCGGCACCCTCGTGTGCGGCTTCCTCACCGGGGTCGCCGACGAGGACGACCGCGTGCGCCCCGGCGGCATGGACCCCCGGCTGCGCGAGCTGTTCGGCATCCGCACGCTGCACCAGTGGTGGCCGCTGGACGCGGGGGAGAGCGTCGTGTGCGCGGGCGGGCTGCGCGGGACGCTGTGGTCGGAGGAGATCGAGGCCGCCGGCACCGCCGACGAGACGGTCCCCTACCAGGGCGGCGAACTCGACGGGCTGCCCGCCGTGCTGCGCCGGGGCCGCGCCTGGTACGTCTCCACGCTCCCGGAGCCCGAGGCGCTGCGCACCCTGCTCACCCGCGCCGCCGCCGACGCGGGCGTCCGCCCGGTGCTGGACGGACTGCCCGCAGGGGTCGAGGCCGTCCGGCGCGGCGAGCTGCTGTTCCTGCTCAACCACGGACGCGAGCCGGTCACCGTCGACGTGCCGGGTACCCACCGCGACCTGCTCACCGGGGAGGCCGTGACCGGCCGTACGACGCTCGGACGGTACGGAGCGGCGGTGCTGAAGCCGTGAGGGGCGGACCTCGGCACGGAACCTGGGAACCCCTCCCGGCCGCCCGCTGGGAGGACGCCTTCCTCAGCGGCAACGGCCACCACGGCGCCCTCGTGTTCGGCGACCCGGACGACGACCGCGTGATCGTCACCCATCACACCCTCGTCCGCCCCAACGGCGCCGAGCACGCCCGGCCCCCGCTCCTCGCCGATGAACTGCCCGCCCTCCAGGACCGGTTGCTCGCCGGTGACCCCACCGCAGCCGAGTCCTTCACGGACGGCCGCCCGTTGCAGTGGGTGCAGCCCTTCCACCCGGCCTTCCGGATCCGGCTGCACCGCCCGTCCCGTGCCCGCCGGGGCTACCGCCGTTCGGTCGACTTCACCAGCGGCGAGACGACGGCGGTGTGCGGCGACTGGAGCAGCCGCGTCTTCGTCTCCCGCGCCGACGACGTGATCGTCCAGCACGTCACCGCGCCCGGCCCCACGCTCGGCGTCCGCCTGGACCACCGGCTGCCCGGCGCGCCGCCCGGCCTGCGCGTCGAAGACGGAGCGCTGCTCACCGCCGAGGGCGCCGTACTGAGCCTGCACGCCCGCTACCCCGGCAGCGACCGCGCCTACACCGGCGTCACGCTGATCGCCGTCACCGGGGGCACCACGGCCCTCACGCCGCCCGGAGTGCGCATCACCGGCGCGGACTCGGTGCTGCTGCTCACCCGGGTGCGCCGGCACACCGGTGAACCGGCGGTGACCGAGGAGGCGGGGACCCTGCTCGACCTGCTCACCGCACGGACGTACGACGACCTCCTCGACCGCCATTTGCGCGCGCACCGCACCGCCTACCACCGTGTCACCCTCGACCTGCACGGCGAACCCGACGAACGCGCCCTTCCCGGCTCGGAGTTGCTGAAGCGACCCGGCAGCGCGGCCCTGGCGGAGCGGCTGTTCGGAGCGGGCCGCTACCACCTGCTGTCCGCCAGCGGCCTGCTCCCGCCCCGGCTCACCGGACTGTGGACCGGTGACTGGGACACGGCCTGGTCCGGCGCGTTCACCACGGACGCCAACCTCAACCTCCAGACCGCCTCCGCCGCCGCGGCGGGACTCCCCGAGGCCGGTGAAGCGCTGGCCCGGCTCGTCGAGACACAACTGCCCCACTGGCGGGACAACGCCCGCGCGATCTTCGGCACCCGAGGAGCCGTCGCCCCCGCGCACACCGACGGCGAGTCCGGCCACAGCTACCACTTCAGCCGTGAGTACCCGCTGCACCTGTGGACCGCGGGAGCCGACTGGCTGCTCAAGCCGCTCGTCGACCTCGACGAGACCCGCGGCGCCCAGGACCCCCGCACCGCCGCCGCTCTCGCCGAAACCGCCCGGTTCTACGAGGACTTCCTCACCCGCACCGACGAGCACGGCCACCTCGTGGTCGTCCCCTCCTACTCACCCGAGAACCGCCCCGCCAACGCGAGCTGGGGCACGCTCAACGCGGCCATGGACCTCTCCGCCGCCCGGCACGCCCTGCTGACGGCCGCCGCCTACCACCCCGGCACCCCCGACGCCGGCCGCTGGCAGGCCCTCGCCGACCGCCTCCCGCCGCACCGGATCAACGCCGACGGCGCCCTCGCCGAATGGGCGTGGCCCGGCCTGGCGGACACCTACGACCACCGCCACCTCAGCCACCTCTACGCCGTCTGGCCGCTGGACGAGATCGACCCCCACGACACCCCGGACCTGGCCGCCGCCGCCCACCGCGCCCTCGTACTGCGCGGCGCGGAGAACGACTCGGCCCACGGCCACCTCCACCACGCCCTGATCGCGGCCCGCCTCGGCGACGGCGCCCGCGCCGCCCGCGCCCTCGCGAACGTCCTGGACGGCGACTACTTCCACGCCTCCCTGATGAGCGCCCACTACCCGAACCGGAACGTCTACAACGCCGACGCCGCCCACACCCTGCCCGCCGTGCTGATCGAGACGCTGGTGCGGTCCACCCCGGACCGGCTGGTCCTGCTGCCCGCGCTCCCGCCCGCCTACCCGGAGGGCGAACTGCGCGGCGTCCGCACCCGGTTCGGGGCCGAGCTCGACCTGACGTGGGGCCCCGACGCGGCCACGGCGCTGCTGCGCCCCACCCGCACCCTCCGTATCGACCTGAGGACTCCCTCCGGCGCACGACCGCTCGACCTGGTCGCCGGAGAGGTCCACGCCCTCGACCTGAGGACGTGGTGACCCCCGCAACTCCCCCCACCCATGGAAGGGACACCACCATGGCAACACGCACACGGAGCAGGCTGTGCACGGCGCTGCTCGCGCCGGCCCTCGCCCTCGGCGCCACCGTCGGCCTCGCCTCCGCCCCCGCCCAGGCCGCCGTCTGGAACTCCTGCGACCAGTGGGGCAACACCACGCTGAACGGCTACACGCTCTACAACAACATCTGGGGCTCCGGCGCCGGCAGCCAGTGCATCTGGGCCAACTCCGGCACCAACTGGGGCGTGTCCGCGAACCACCCCAACACGGGCGGCATCAAGTCCTACCCGAACGCCAAGAAGGTGGTCAACAAGTCGATCACCTCGCTCGCCTCGCTCACCAGCAGCTACAACGTCACCGTCCCGTCCTCCGGCGCGTACAACACCTCGTACGACATCTGGGACACCGGCTACAAGTACGAGATCATGCTCTGGGTCAACAAGACCGGCGCCGTCGGCCCGCTCGGCAGCTCCCAGGGCAGCCTCACCCTCGGCGGCTCGACCTGGACCGTCTACAAGGGCAACAACGGCTCGAACGACGTGTTCTCGTTCATCCGCAGCTCCAACTCCGGCTCCGGCACGGTGGACATCCTGCCGATCCTGAAGTGGATCAAGGACACCAAGGGCTGGTTCGGCAACGTGACCATCGGGGACGTGCAGTTCGGCTTCGAGATCACGTCGTCGTCCGGCGGCCTGAACTTCACCACCAACAGCCTCACGGTCAGCAGCAGCTGATCCCGGCGGGCCCCCGAGTGTGCGGCCGGTCCCGAATAGGGGAGGGACCGGCCGCACGTCCGCGCCGTGCTACCCGGCGACCGGGAGTTCGGCACCGTCCCGCAGGAACAGCGGAATGCGGTCCAGCGGGGCGTCGACCGTCACGGCCGTACCGCCCTCGTACTCCCGGCCGGTCCACGCGTCGGTCCACCGCGCACCCGCGGGGAGGTATGCGGTGCGGGCCGTGGCCCCGGCCGTCAGCACCGGGGCGACCAGCAGATCCCGGCCCAGGAGGTAGGAGTCGTCCGACGTCCACGCCGTCTGGTCCGCGGGGAACTCCAGGAACAGCGGCCGCATCACCGGCAGCCCCTCCTCGTGGGCCTCCCGCATGACCTCCAGCACGTACGGCTTCAGACGCTCGCGCAGCCGCAGGTACTTCTCCAGGACCGGGTAGGCCCGGTCCCCGTACGACCAGACCTCGTTGGGGCCGCCGGTCATCCGGGGGCCCAGCGGCATGCCCGGGTCCCGGAAGCCGTGCAGCCGCATCAGCGGGGACAGCGCGCCGAACTGGAACCAGCGCACCAGCAGCTCCTGGTAGGCGGGGTCGTCCGGGTCGCCGCCGTGGAAGCCGCCGATGTCGGTGTTCCACCAGGGGATCCCGGACAGCGCGGTGTTCAGGCCGGCCGCGATCTGGCGGCGCAGGGTCGCGAAGTCGGTGCCGATGTCACCGGACCACAGGGCGGCGCCGTGGCGCTGACTGCCCGCCCACGCCGAGCGGTTGAGGGTGATCACCTCGTCCACGCCGGTCGCGCGCAGGCCCTCGTCGAAGGTGCGGGAGTTCTCCGCCGGGTAGAGGTTGCCGACCTCCAGGCCTGGACCCGCCCAGTAGCGCAGGTTCTCGGCGAAGCCCGGCTTCAGCTCCGGCTCGCAGGCGTCCAGCCAGAACGCCGTGATGCCGTACGGGTCCAGGTAGTTCTCCTTGATCCTGGACCACACGAATTCCCGCGCCTCGGGGTTGGTGGCGTCGTAGAAGGCCACCTGGACGGTGGAGGCGACCTCCTTGTCGGGCCAGTCGGCGTGCGCCATCGGGCCGTACTGGGTGCCGATGAAGTAGCCGCGCTGCTCCATCACCGGATGGTTCTCGCTCAGCGGGGAGACCGAGGGCCAGACGGACACCACCAGCTTGATGCCGAGGTCCGCCAGCTCGCGCACCATCGCCGCCGGGTCGGGCCACTCCTTCGGGTCGAACCTCCACTCGCCCAGGTGGGTCCAGTGGAAGAAGTCGCAGACGATCGCGTCGATGGGCAGGTTCCGCCGCTTGTACTCGCGGGCCACTTCGAGGAGTTCGTCCTGGGTGCGGTAGCGCAGCTTGCACTGCCAGAAGCCGGCCGCCCACTCGGGCAGCATCGGGGTGCGGCCGGTCACCGCGCTGTAGCGGCGCTGGGCGTCGGCCGGGGAGCCCGCGGTGATCCAGTAGTCGATCTGCCGGGCGGAGTCCGCCACCCAGCGGGTGCCGTTCCCGGCCAGCTCCACACGGCCGATGGCCGGGTTGTTCCACAGCAGCGTGTAGCCGCGGCTGGAGGTGAGCACGGGGATCGTGACCTCGGCGTTGCGCTGGACCAGGTCGACGACCAGGCCCTTCTGGTCCAGCCGGCCGTGCTGGTGCTGGCCGAGCCCGTACAGCCTCTCGTCGTCGTAGGCGGCGAAACGCTGCTCCAGGCGGTGGTGGCCGTTGCCGACGGCGGTGTAGAGGCGTGGTCCTGGCCACCAGAAGTGGGCGCGTTCCTCCGCCAGCAGTTCCGTGAGGCCGTCGGTGCGCAGGAAGCGGACGAGGCCCGCGGCGTCGACATCGACCGTGAGCGCGCCGACCGTCAGGCGACCTCGGCCGTCCTCGATCTTGACGGTGCTCTCGGTGGCCGGGGCGTCGGCGAGGAGCGCGCCGGGCAGGTCGTCCAGGACCGGGCCCCCGAGCCGGGCACGGACCCGGACCGCGTCCGGCCCCCACGGCTCGATGCGGACGGTCTCCTGGCGGCCGCTCCACTCCAGCACGCCGTCCCGGTCGCGGAACGTGCCGACCGTGGGGGAGGACTGGGCGAGGCTGACCGGGCCGTGCGGGGGCTGGTTCTCAGCATGCTGGTTCACCGGGTTCCTCCGAGGATGCCCCGCCCTTCAGAGCGGGGAGGAATGGGACGAGCTGGTACGCTTTCCGGCGTGCTGAGCGAGAACCAAGCCAGCACAGCGGCTCCTTCGCTTGCAGTGCCGAACCGGGCTGGTTCCACCCCGGCTGGTGTTGATCGTGTAAGACCTGCTGGTCCGCTGGATCCGCAGGCGACGTGAGCCAGGAATCTCCCTGTTTCAGCTGGGAGAGGGTTCAAGAGTGCTCCTTGAAGGAGTGGGACGGAGGCGTCCTGGGCGGGCCAGGGACGGAGCGGACCGGTGTCAGGAGCCGGAGGCGACCGGCCCCGAACTCGCCCGGACCGTCAACTCCGGCGCGATGAGCACCACTTCGTCCGCGCCCTGCCCGTCGAGCTTGGCCACGAGGCGCGCGACCGCGTGCCGCCCCATCTCCTGGGCGGGGATGCCCACCGAGGTCAGCCGCACCGAGGCCTGGACGGCGACCTGGTGCGGGCAGATCGCGACCACCGACACGTCCTCGGGGATCGCCCGGCCCTGCTGGCGCAGCAGGGCGAGCAGGGGTTCGACGGCGGACTCGTTCTGCACGACGAAGCCGGTGGTGCCCGGGCGCTCGTCGAGGATCCGGGCCAGGGTCAGGGCCATCGCGTCGTACCCGCCCTCGCACGGACGGTGCAGCAGGCCCAGGCCCAGCTCGCGGGCCCGGGAGCGCAGGCCGTCGAGGGTGCGTTCGGCGAAGCCGGTGTGCCGTTCGTAGACCGCGGGCGCCTCGCCGATGACGGCGATGTCCCGGTGCCCGAGCAGCGCCAGGTGCTCCACGCACAGCGCGCCCGTCGCACCCCAGTCCAGGTCCACGCAGGTCAGCCCCGTGGTGTCGGTGGGCAGACCGATCAGGACGGACGGCTGGTCCGTCTCCCGCAGCAGCGGCAGCCGTTCGTCGTCCAGCTCGACGTCCATCAGGATCATGGCGTCGGCGAGCCCGCTGCCGGTGACCCGGCGCACGGCGTCGGGGCCCTCCTCACCGGTGAGGAGCAGCACGTCGTAGCCGTGGGTACGGGCGGTGGTGGCCACGGCGATGGCGATCTCCATCATCACCGGCACGTACATGTCGGTGCGCAGCGGGATCATCAGGGCGATGATGTTCGACCTGCTGCTCGCCAGGGCACGGGCGCCCGCGTTCGGGTGGTAGCCGAGTTTCCGGATGCTCTCCTCGACCCGCTGCCGGGTGCTCGCGGAGATGGACCGCTTGCCGCTGAGGACGTAGCTCACCGTACTCGCCGAGACTCCGGCGTGCTGGGCGACCTCGGCGAGGGTGACCATCCAGCTCTCCAAGGTGTGTGAAGCGCTTCGACAGTGCGCAGTACCGACATCGGGAGGTAAGGGTGGTTCGACAGTAGCCCCGGCAGGAGTGAGTGTCCATAGGCTGTCGAAGCGCTTCGATTGTTTTCTTCCCCTGCTCCCGGACGCGCCATCCGAACGGAGTACAAGGAGTGGTCGTCACGCCCCGCACACACGATGCTGGGTGGAAACAGACCGAGACAGACGGTGGACTGCGAGCGTCCGTGCGCGTGGGGTGGTGGGTCCGCCCGGTATCGGGTACATACGATCCAGTAGCACCGGTCGGTAACGTACCGCGCCCTCCATCCCTCTTCGCGGCGAGGTGAGCCTCATGTCCGCACCAACGTCCAACAAGCCCACTGTCACCGAGCGCGAGGCCCGCCAGGTGGCGGAGGCCGCCCGGGAGCAGGACTGGCACAGGCCCAGTTTCGCCAAGGAGCTGTTCCTCGGCCGCTTCCGGCTCGATCTCATCCATCCGCACCCGCTGCCCGCGGCCGACGACGTACAGCGCGGCGAGGAGTTCCTCGCCAAGCTCCGCGACTTCTGCGAGACGAAGATCGACTCGGCCCGGATCGAGCGCGACGCGCGGATCCCGGACGAGGTCGTCACCGGGCTCAAGGAGCTCGGCGCGCTCGGCATGAAGATCGACACCAAATACGGCGGCCTCGGCCTGACCCAGGTCTACTACAACAAGGCCCTCGCCCTGGCCGGCTCCGCCAGCCCCGCGATCGGCGCGCTGCTCTCCGCGCACCAGTCGATCGGCGTGCCGCAGCCGCTGAAACTCTTCGGCACGCAGGAGCAGAAGGACACCTTCCTGCCCCGCTGCGCCCGCACCGACATCTCCGCCTTCCTGCTCACCGAACCGGACGTCGGCTCCGACCCGGCGCGCCTGGCGACCACGGCCGTCCCGGACGGGGACGGCTACGTCCTCGACGGGGTCAAGCTGTGGACGACCAACGGCGTCGTGGCCGACCTCCTCGTCGTCATGGCGCGCGTGCCGAAGTCCGAGGGCCACCGCGGCGGCATCACCGCGTTCGTCGTCGAGGCCGCCTCCGAGGGCGTCACCGTGGAGAACCGCAACGCCTTCATGGGCCTGCGCGGCATCGAGAACGGCGTCACCCGCTTTCACCGGGTGCGGGTCCCGGCCGCCCACCGCATCGGCGCCGAGGGCCAGGGTCTGAAGATCGCCCTGACCACCCTGAACACCGGGCGTCTCTCCCTGCCCGCGATGTGCGCGGGCGCGGGCAAGTGGTGCCTGAAGATCGCCCGCGAGTGGTCCGCGGTCCGCGAACAGTGGGGCAAGCCGGTCGCGCTGCACGAGGCGGTCGGCTCGAAGATCTCGTTCATCGCGGCCACCACCTTCGCGCTGGAGGCGGTCCTCGACCTGTCGTCCCAGATGGCCGACGAGAACCGCAACGACATCCGCATCGAGGCCGCCCTCGCCAAGCTCTACGGCTCCGAGATGGCCTGGCGGATGGCCGACGAGCTGGTCCAGATCCGCGGCGGCCGCGGCTACGAGACGGCCGCGTCCCTCGCCGCCCGCGGGGAACGCGCGGTCCCCGCCGAGCAGATGCTGCGCGACCTGCGCATCAACCGCATCTTCGAGGGCTCCACCGAGATCATGCACCTGCTGATCGCGCGGGAGGCGGTCGACGCCCACCTCTCGGTCGCCGGCGACCTCATCGACCCCGACAAGTCCCTGTCGGACAAGGCGAGGGCGGGCGCGAACGCGGGCGTCTTCTACGCCAAGTGGCTGCCCAGGCTGGTCGCGGGCCCGGGCCAGCTCCCGCGCTCGTACGCCGAGTTCCACCCGCCCGGACACGTCGATCTGTCCGGCCACCTGCGCTACGTGGAACGCCACGCCCGCAGGCTCGCCCGCTCCACCTTCTACGCCATGTCCCGCTGGCAGGGCCGGATGGAGACCAAGCAGGGCTTCCTCGGCCGGATCGTCGACATCGGCGCCGAACTGTTCGCGATGAGCGCGGCCTGCGTCCGCGCCGAGCTCCTGCGCACCCAGGGCGACCACGGCCGCGAGGCCTACCAGCTGGCCGACGCCTTCTGCAGGCAGTCCCGCATCCGCGTCGCCGAACTCTTCGACCGCCTGTGGACCAACACCGACGACCTCGACCGCAAGGTCGTCAAGGGCGTCCTCGGCGGCGCCTACACCTGGCTGGAGGAGGGCGTCATCGACCCGTCGGACGACGGCCCGTGGATCGCGGAGGCGACCCCCGGACCGGCGAAGAGGGAGAACGCGCACCGCCCGATCCGGTGACGGTAGGACCCTGCGGCCCGGCGGGCGCGGCCACCAGCGGAACGGCCGTGCCCGCCCTGCGGTTCGGGCGGTGGCGACGACGCATGACCCACGGGAGGGGGACGCTCTGTCATTCCGGGCACCGGGTGCGGCCACAATGGGGGGATGAGCGACAGTCCAGCCCCTCTCGCCGACCCGCACCTCGTCTTCGACCCCGTCGCCGGGGACGGCCCCAAGGACGTGGTGGTGCTCGGGTCCACCGGGTCCATCGGCACCCAGGCCATCGACCTCGTACTGCGCAACCCGGACCGCTTCCGGGTCACCGGGCTCTCCGCCAACGGCGGACGGGTCGGTCTCCTCGCCGAGCAGGCGTACCGGCTGCGGGTACGGACCGTCGCCGTGGCCCGCGAGGACGTCGTACCGGCCCTGCGCGAGGCGCTTACCGCGCAGTACGGTGCGTCCGAGCCCCTCCCCGAGATCCTCGCCGGACCGGACGCGGCCACCCGCCTCGCCGCCTCCGACTGCCACACGGTCCTCAACGGCATCACCGGCTCCATCGGCCTCGCCCCGACCCTCGCCGCCCTGGAGGCGGGCCGCACCCTCGCGCTCGCCAACAAGGAGTCGCTCATCGTCGGCGGCCCGCTGGTCAAGGCGCTCGCCAAGCCCGGCCAGATCATCCCGGTGGACTCCGAGCACGCCGCCCTCTTCCAGGCGCTCGCGGGCGGAACGCGGGCCGATGTGCGCAAGCTCGTCGTCACCGCCTCCGGCGGCCCCTTCCGCGGCCGGACCAAGGCCGAGCTCGCCGACGTCACCGTCGAGGACGCCCTCGCCCACCCCACCTGGGCCATGGGCCCGGTGATCACGGTCAACTCCGCCACCCTGGTCAACAAGGGGCTCGAGGTCATCGAGGCACACCTGCTGTACGACATTTCCTTCGACCGCATTGAGGTCGTCGTGCATCCGCAGTCGTATGTCCACTCGATGGTTGAGTTCACCGACGGATCCACCCTCGCCCAGGCGACGCCCCCGGACATGCGCGGGCCCATCGCCATCGGCCTGGGCTGGCCGGAACGCGTTCCCGACGCCGCGCCCACCTTCGACTGGAGCAAGGCGTCGACCTGGGAGTTCTTCCCGCTCGACACCGAGGCCTTCCCCTCCGTGGGGCTCGCCCGGCACGTGGGCGGGCTCGGCGGCACCGCCCCGGCCGTGTTCAACGCGGCCAACGAGGAGTGCGTCGACGCGTTCCTGCGCGGCACACTGCCCTTCAACGGGATCATGGAGACCGTGACACACGTGGTCGAGGAGCACGGCACACCCGCCACGGGAACTACCCTGACGGTGCCGGACGTCCTCGAAGCGGAGACCTGGGCCCGCGCCAGGGCCCGGGAACTGACAGCGCGAACGGCGACAGCGGAGGCGCGTGCATGACGTCCTTGATGATGATCCTCGGCATAGTCGTCTTCGTGGTGGGCCTGCTGGTCTCCATCGCGTGGCACGAGCTGGGGCATCTGTCCACCGCCAAGCTCTTCGGCATCCGCGTGCCGCAGTACATGGTGGGATTCGGCCCGACGCTGTGGTCCCGCAGGAAGGGCGAGACGGAGTACGGCGTCAAGGCCATCCCGTTCGGCGGCTACATCCGCATGATCGGCATGTTCCCGCCGGGCGACGACGGCCGGATCACGGCACGCTCCACCTCGCCCTGGCGCAGCATGATCGAGGACGCCCGCTCGGCGGCCTTCGAGGAGCTCGGCCCCGGTGACGAGAAGCGCCTGTTCTACACCCGTGCCCCGTGGAAGCGGGTCATCGTGATGTTCGCGGGCCCCTTCATGAACCTGATCCTCGCGGTCGCGCTGTTCCTGACCGTCCTCATGGGCTTCGGCATCTCGCAGCAGACGACCACCGTCAGCTCCGTCTCCCAGTGCGTCATCGCGCAGAGCGAGAACCGCGACGACTGCAAGAAGACCGACGCCCCGGCGCCGGCCGCGGCCGCGGGCCTGAAGGCGGGCGACAGGATCGTCTCCTTCAACGGGGTGAGGACCGACAACTGGAACGAGCTGTCCGACCTGATCCGCGCCAACCCCGGCAAGCAGGTGTCGATCGTCGTCGACCGCAAGGGACAGGACGTCACCCTGCACGCGAAGATCGCCACCAACCAGGTCGCCAGGAAGGACTCCCACGGCCAGATCGTGCAGGGGCAGTACGTCAGCGCGGGCTTCCTCGGCTTCAGCGCCGCCACCGGCATCGTCCGCCAGGACTTCGGCCAGTCCGTGACCTGGATGGGCGACCGGCTCGGCGAGGCAGTCCACTCCATCGCGAGCCTGCCCGGCAAGGTGCCGGCCCTGTGGAACGCGGCCTTCGACGGCGCTCCACGCCAGCCCGACTCCCCGATGGGCGTGGTCGGCGCGGCCCGCGTCGGCGGCGAGATCTTCACCCTGGACATCCCGCCCACCCAGCAGCTGGCCATGGCCCTGATGCTGGTCGCCGGCTTCAACCTCTCCCTGTTCCTGTTCAACATGCTCCCGCTGCTCCCGCTGGAC
The DNA here is from genome assembly GCF_044750345.1 of Streptomyces sp. NPDC088817. Classification (NCBI taxonomy): domain Bacteria; kingdom Bacillati; phylum Actinomycetota; class Actinomycetes; order Kitasatosporales; family Streptomycetaceae; genus Streptomyces; species Streptomyces sp. NPDC088817. The sequence continues at coordinate 561 of NZ_JBIVJN010000013.1, read as the reverse complement.
GGCGGGCACATCGCGGGGGCGCTGTGGGAGTCGCTGCGGCGGAACCTGGCGAGGGTGCTGCGCCGACCGGACCCCGGTCCGTTCGACGTGGCGAAGCTCATGCCGGTGGCCTACGTGGTGGCGGGCGTCTTCGTCTGCTTCACCATCCTGGTCCTGATCGCGGACGTGGTGAACCCGGTCAAGATCTCCTAGCGGAGACCCCGTGGAAGGCGGCCGGACGGATCTCCCGTCCGGCCGCCTTCCATTGAGTGGGTTTGGCCGGGTGGGATGTGCTGGGGCGCACGGGCGTGCCGTAATCTCGATGCCTGGAGCCCGCCGCTGAACGAGGCCGGACCTTGATCCACGACTTGGGGTTGCACAGCAGATGACTGCGATTTCTCTCGGCATGCCGTCCGTTCCGACCAAGCTCGCCGAGCGCCGCAAGAGCCGGCAGATCCAGGTCGGGTCCGTGGCCGTGGGCGGGGACGCTCCGGTGTCGGTGCAGTCGATGACGACGACGCGTACGTCGGACGTGGGTGCGACGTTGCAGCAGATCGCGGAGCTGACGGCGTCGGGTTGTCA
>NZ_JBIVJN010000012.1:0-268649 GCF_044750345.1 Streptomyces sp. NPDC088817 | reverse complement strand
GGATGGTCGTCTTCAGACGCCGCCACCGATGACGCCTCGCGCCCCATGTGGCCGACACGCCTGCCCTCACGCACCGTCCCGCCCCCTGTCTCCGCTGCCACGCGCCCGCGCCCTGACGAGTGCGCCGGCGAGCACCGTCACGGCGGCCACCCCGTACGCGGAGGCCTGAACAGCCTGCTGCTGCAGTCCGCCCGCGACATACAGCACGGTGCCCGCGGCAGCGACGGCGAGCCACTCCCATCGGCCACCCATCGCCACGAGGGCCACGACGAGCAGCGCGTACCAGTAGTACACAGGCGAGGTGAGCAGCAGCGCGGTGCCCGTGACCAGCAGCGATCCATGCCACGGTCGCTCCGGATCGCCGCGCCGCAGGACGTACCAGGCGCTGAGCGCCACGAGTGCGACGACGGCCGGACCGGCCCACGCGTCCGGCAGCACCAGCCGCAGCAGCGCGAACCGGCTGACGTTGCCCGGCTCGTACCCCAGCCGATGTTCGCGCCGACGTCGACGAAGATAACCCCGCGCGCGAGCCGGGCGGTCAGGAGCGCGGTCAGGTTCGGCTCCCAGAAACCGAACAGATACAAGCACCGCTGGATGACGTAGGTGCTACGTCAGCCACATCGAGTCCGGCCGGCACGAGCCGACCGCGGAGCGCCGCCAGATCGCCTTCCCGGCGAGTAACTGGCGCTCCTCGGCACTTGCCGCGGGGAGGGGATGTGCTGGAAGTCCGAGCACGACAGGGGCGCCTTCAAGGGGGTCTGGCCGCTGTTCGACAGGGTCGGGCCCTTCCGATGCCTGCGGCCCAGCCGGGGCCGGGGACCGAGGGGCAGGAAGCCGTGAGCCGGTTCGGGCTGTCGGCGTCCGCCTGGCATACGTTTCCACCATGAAGCGTCGATTCCTTGTCTCAGGCGCCTTTGCTGCAGCCGCACTGCTGACGACCGTCGCGTGCTCGTCATCCTCCCGGCACACCCGGGCGACGTCGGCCCCGTCCACTGCGGTCTCCCGGGCGACGGCGGTGCCCACAGGTCCATTCGCCCTCGGCCGAGGCCAGGGTTTCGACGCGTCGGGCGCGTTCCTGCCCCTGATGACCTGTGACAGCCCCCACGACTACTCCCCCGGGCTCAGGTTCAAGGACGTCCCCGCCGGGACCGCCGAACTCGCCCTGTCCATGGTCGACCTGGAGAACCAGAAGATCCACTGGCTCCAGGTCGGCCTTCCCGCAACGGCGGCGGGAACGCAGGCGCACGCCCTGACGCACGGTGCCCGGGAACTCCTGAACGACTTCGGCGAGGCGACGTACGACGGCCCCTGCCCGCCCGCCGGTCACACACACGAGTACCAGCTGACGCTGTACGCGCTCCGCAACCCTCTGCCGGCGTCCTTCGGCCAGAACACCTCGCCGAGTCAGACCCTCAAAGAACTACGGAGTCAGGCTGGCGCCACCGCGGTTCTGGTCGCCCCCTACACGCGCCACTGACGCAGCGGAGCCGTCGGGCCGGGAGCGGCCTGGGCGCGCTCGATCATCGCCGCCGCCACGGCGCTGCACGCCCGCCATAGCGGGTTGTTCGTTGCGGGTTCCGGTCTCCCACGCTGGGTCTCACATGAGGCAATGTACGGAAACGGCTCGCCGCAGTTGGGGCAGGAGCGGGGCCAGATTCTTGTCGACCGCTGCCGGATCGGTACGGTTGAGTTCCTGCATGCCCCTGTGGCTGGCCGGCGCCGTGTCAATCTCGATCAGATCCTTGTATCGGCTCCCACAGCATGCGGGCCCGCCGACCCGGCGGCCTGCCCGCTCGGCAGCCTGGCAGGCGATCACCGCCGGACGGGGCGGCGGCGCGTACCAGGCGAGATCCGGACGCGCCATCCCATTGCTCTCCGTACACTGAAAGACGTGACCGAGAGGCAGCGGCTCCTTGTGGACGTCGCACTCCCGTGCCTTGACGAAGCAGCCGCTCTTCCCTGGGTGCTGGAGCGGATCCCGCCCGGCTGGCGCGCCGTGGTCGTCGACAACGGCTCCACTGACAGCTCCGCCGAGCTCGCCGCGTCGCTGGGCGCGTACGTCGTGGGCGAACCGGTGCGTGGCTTCGGCGCCGCCTGCGCGGCCGGGCTACGCGCCGTCACCGCGCCCGTGGTTTGTTTCTGCGACTGTGATGCCTCCCTCGACCCGGGACTGCTGCCATCCCTGGCCCAGTCCGTCCTGGACGGTGAGGCGGACTTGGTACTCGGGCGGCCGCCGGCCAACGACAGGCGGTGCCTGGCCGGTACACGCCCGGCTCGCCAACCGGGAGCTGGCCCGGCTGATCCGCCGCCGCACCGGCCTGCGTCTGCACGACCTCGGTCCGATGCGGGTGGCCCGGGGAGGCCCTGCTCGATCTGGGCCTGACCGACCGCAGGTCGGGCTACCCGTTGCAGATGGTCGTCCGCGCTGCCGACGCCGGATGGCGGGTGCGCGAGGTCGACGTGCCGTACTACCCGCGCGCCGGCCGTTCCAAGGTCACCGGCACCTGGCGTGGCACCTGGCACGCGGTGCGCGACATGCGCGCGGTCCTCAGCGAGCCGCCCCGGCGTCTGGCGGGAGCCCCCCGATGAGCGGCCCGGTCGGGCTGGCGCCCGAGAGCGCGGTCGGGCTGACCGCGCTGCTGGTGATGGCCAAGGAACCGCGGCCTGGGCACGTCAAGACCCGGCTCACCCCGCCGTACACCCCTGCTCAGGCGGCGGCGCTGGCGGAGGCGGCGCTCGCCGACACCCTGGAGACCGTGCTGCGCTGCCCGGCCCGCCGCCGCGTGCTCTTCCTGGACGGCGCGCCCGGACGCTGGCTGCCGCCCGGCATCGAGGTGATCCCGCAGGTGTCCGGCGGCCTGGACGAGCGGCTGGCCGCGGCCTTCGCCACCGTCGCGGACGGGCCCGCCCTACTGATCGGCATGGACACCCCGCAACTCACCCTGGAGCTCCTCGCCCCCGTTCCGGATCCCGGCGCGTGGCGGGAGTGCGACGCGTGGTTCGGCCCGGCGGAGGACGGCGGGTTCTGGGCGCTGGGCCTGGCCGCGCCCGACCCGGCGCTGCTGCGAGGCATCCCGATGTCCACCGCGTACACCGGCGCCGCCCAACGCGACCGCCTCACCGGGGCGGGCCTTCGGGTGCGCGACCTGCCGCTCCTCCGCGACGTGGACACAGCGCCCGACGAGGCCGAGGTCGCGGCCGCGGCACCGGGTGCGAGGTTCGCCACCCTCTTGGGGCGTTACCCCCGCCACATGGTCTCCTGAGCCGGAGATTCGTCGTTGGCCTCGCTGCCGCGCAGTCCCGGTGAGCAGGTCGCTGCTGCCGCCTACGGGGTCACGACCAGGATCGGACCGGCGACTGAGGTGTCCGAAAGGACCTGGCCGACGCCTTGCGTCGACGGCCGTGCGGCGCTTGCCAGGCGCGGTCAACCTGCCGCTCGGCCGCTACACGGCGCCTCTCCCTGGCTGGCCCGAGGCGCGGAACCTGTCGCCCGCCGCCGCAGCCCTGGCCGATTGCCCCGGGCCGCCAGGCGAGTGAGGTCTGAAATCATCGAGCGAATGGGCTGACCGCCGCGTGCCCCTGACCTGCCTTGGGGTTCACGAGCTCGGGAACAGGGGCCCGCCCGCCATGAGCCCACCGTCGACCAGGAGGACGTGCCCGGTGACGTAGCTCGCCTTGTCCGAACCCAGAAACTGTACGACCTCGGCGATCTCCTCCGGAGTGCCCGCCCGGTGCATGGGCAGCACCGAATCCACCGCGTCACGCGCCGCGTCGTCACCGGTGAATCGCTCGTACATCGCCGTCCGGGTGTAGCCGGGCGCGACTGCGTTGACCCGGATACCGTGAGCGGCGCCTTCGAGTGCCGCCGCCTTGGTGATGCCGGCGACGGCGTGCTTGCTGCCGACGTACAAGGTCGCCCCGGGGTAACCCATCAGGCCATAGTTGGAGCTGACGTTAACGATGCTGCCGCCGTCTTGTTCCCTCATGACCCGGAACTCGTGCTTCAGGCACAGCAGTGTTCCCTTGACGTTGGTATCGAAGGTGGCCTGGTAACGTTCGTCGGTCACCTCGGTGACAGGGCTGGGCATTCCCTCGGTGCCGGCGTTGTTGAAGGCGACGTCGATCCGCCCGAACCGCACGACCGCGCGGTCGACGAGGTCCTTCACCTCGTCCTCGAAGCGGACGTCGGCTCGCACGAACTCGGCCGGGCCGCCAAGGTCGGAGAGCTCCCTGACAAACTGCTCACCCACGTCCTGGTGGCGGCCGGAGACCACAAGGTTCGCGCCTTGACGGGCATAAGCGAAGGCGGTGGCTCGGCCGATACCGGTGAGCGCGCCCGTGATGAGGACGACGGGACCAGACAATCAAGAGTCCTTCCGGCAACCATCCAGGTGAATGATGGGCAAGTGGTTCGGAACCCGCAGGAAACCCGTTCCACTCTGGGTAGGGGCGTATCCCCCGGCACCACGCAGGGACGGTGTCATAGCCGGACGGCAGCCGCATCGGACCTGACTGCACCGTCCATCGAACGGCAGCACTTGACGGCCCGTATGGACTACGGGCGGCCACGAGGACAGACAATTCGAAGGCACTCGTGCGGGCGGAGGCGGACCGTGACGGGCTCGGATTGTGCTGGCGTGTGCCGGACCTGATGTCCCGCCCATCGTCGAGGTGGCCCGCAACCTGCGGATTTCGGCCGACACGGTCCGCAAGTGGCGACGGCGGTTCCTCCTCGAGCCGCACCTGACGGACACCTTCAAGCTGTCCATGGACCCATTGTTCGTGGAGAAGGTCTACGACGTCGTCGGGCTGTACTTCAACCCGTCCGAGGGCGCGGTGGTCCTCTCGGTGGACGAGAAGTTCTAGATCCAGGCCCTGGACCGCTCCTAGCCGGTGCTGCCGATGATGCCGGGCGTGCCCGAGCGGCGCACGCACGACTACGTCCGCAACGGGCTGACCACGCTGTTCGCCGCGTTCGACGTCGCCACCGGCGAGGTCATCAGCTCCCTGCACCCCCGGCACCGAGCGGCGGAGTTCAAGAAGTTCCTGATCCGGATCGACAAGGAGGTGCCGGCGCATCTGCAGATCCACCTGATCTGCGACAACTACGGCACCCACAAGACGCCCGCGATCAGGACGTGGCTGGCCAAACACCCCCGCTTTCACATGCACTTCACCCCGACCGATTCCTCGTGGATCAACCAGGTGGAGCGGTGGTTCGGGTTCCTGGCCGACCAGATGATCCGCCACGGCGCACACAAGAATGTCCAGAGCCTCGAAGCCGACATCCGCGCCTGGGTCAAGGACTGGAACGCAGACCCCAAGCCGTTCGTCTGGACCAAGACCGCCGAGGAGATCCTCGAATCCCGCGCCCGATTCTGCCGACGGATCTCCGGCGCAGGACACTGGAACCGGCTGCCGCGGCAGTCTCCTACCAGGGGGAACTTCAGGAGTAGTTCGCCTGACAGGGCGTCAGGAAAGTCGGCAATGGGTCAGCATGAATCCTGCTGGAGGCTCAAGGATTTGGCAAAACGTATAGGTGGTTGAATCGTTCAACGATCGACGCCTGGCCCGGAAAGGCAAACGTCGCTTGTGTAAAGCCATTCAGGTTTTCCTTGCGCTGCCCAGCTCCTGGCGTATGGCCCTACCAGGCCCGTCGCGTCTGCCGCCCGAAGAGGATGCCGCGCGGTTCGGGCGGTGGGGGAGTGCCCGGCTTGAGGGGCCAGGCGAGCAGCATGCCCACGATGAAGCCGACCACGTGGGCCAGGTAGGCCACGGTGCCCGCCTCGGCGACGGCCTGGCCGGAGGAGTAGAACGCCTGGAGCACGAACCAGGAGCCCAGGACCACCCAGGCCGGCAGTCGCAGCGGCAGGAAGATCAGGAAAGGGACCAGCACCCAGACCCGTGCCCTCGGGTAGAGCAGCAGGTAGGCGCCGAGGACGCCGGCGATGGCTCCCGAGGCGCCGATCAGGGGAGTCGCGGACCGGGAGTTCATGAGAGCGAATCCGTATGCGGCCGCGTACCCGCAGACCACATAGAACAGCAGGAACCGCACATGGCCCATGCGGTCCTCGATGTTGTTGCCGAAGATGAGCAGGAACAGCATGTTGCCCAGCAGGTGCAGCCAGCTGCCGTGCAGGAACATCGCCGTGAGGACCGACAGCACGGGCGACTTGTCGTAGGCGGGCGGACCCAGCACGCAGCCCGGGCCGTGCACGCCCACCCCGACGCCGCCCGTCGGGACCAGCGACGGCAGCTGACCGTGGATCAGCTCCCTCGGCACCAGTGCCCACTGCTGCGTGAAGGACTCCAGATGGCACAGCTGCGCCAGCGAGCTGCTGCCCGCGACGGATCCGGCGATGCCTGGCGTGAGCAGGAACACGACGACGTTCGCGGCGATCAGGGCGTACGTCACCCACGGGGTGTGCCGCGTCGGGTTCAGATCATGGACCGGAATGACCACAGGAGAGTACTGCCCGCGATGCGCTCGCCGAACCGGTGAACACGGCCGTCCGCGTGTACGTACCTTTCCTCAACCGCCCGCGGCCCGGGGAAGGCGGGCTGCGGCGGACCACTCGTCCGGTCCGCTCGCTGCCGCGACCGGCCGGCCGGAACGGCGCAGGGATCACGGCGTGCTGTCGCGGACCTTCACCGCGGCCTTGCGGGCGGCCACGAGCACCGGGTCCCACACCGGGGAGAACGGCGGCGCGTAGCCCAGGTCCAGGGCCGTCATCTGCTCCACCGTCAGACCGGCCGTGAGAGCGACCGCGGCGATGTCCACCCGCTTCCCCGCGCCTTCACGGCCGACGATCTGCACACCCAGCAGGCGGCCGGTACGGCGTTCGGCGATCATCTTGACGGTCATCGGGGAGGCGCCGGGGTAGTAGCCCGCGCGGCTGGTCGACTCGACGGTGGCCGTCACGAACCGCAGGCCCACCCGGTGGGCGTCCTTCTCGCGCAGCCCCGTGCGCGCGATCTCCAGGTCGCACACCTTGCTCACCGCGGTGCCGACCACGCCAGGGAAGGTGGCGTAGCCGCCGCCCACGTTGGTGCCGATGACCTGCCCGTGCTTGTTGGCGTGGGTGCCCAGCGGGACGTGGCGCAACTGTCCGGAGACCAGGTCCAGGACCTCGACGCAGTCGCCGCCGGCCCAGATGTTCTCGTATCCGCGCACCCGCATCGCGCGGTCGGTGAGCAGGCCGCCGTGCGCGCCGAGCGGGAGCCCGGCCGCCCGCGCGAGCGCCGTCTCCGGGCGCACCCCGATGCCCAGCACGACCACGTCCGCCGGGTACTCGGCGTCCGCGGTCGCCACCGCCCGCACCGCTCCGTCGTCGCCGGTGAGCACCTTGGTCACCTCGGCGTCGTCGACCATGGTGATGCCCAGGCCCGACATGGCCCCGTGCACCAGTCGGCCCATGTCGGGGTCGAGCGTCGACATCGGTTCGCGGCCGCGGTTGACGACCGTCACCTCGTAGCCGCGCTTGATGAGCGACTCGGCCATCTCGACTCCGATGTAGCCCGCCCCGATCACCACCGCCCGGCGGCCACGCGCGCGTGCGAGGGTGTCCAGCAGGGCCTGGCCGTCGTCGAGGGTCTGCACCCCGTGCACGCCGGGCGCGTCGGCGCCGGGCATGTCGGGCCGGACGGGGCGGGCCCCGGTCGCGATCACCAGCTTGTCGTACGGCGTCCAGGACTCCGCGCCGGATTCGAGGTCCCGCGCGCGCACGCGTCCGGCGGCCACGTCGATCTCCGTCACCTCGGTGCGCATGCGCAGGTCGATGCCCCGCGCGCGGTGCTCCTCGGGCGTGCGGGCGATCAGCAGGTCCCGCTCGTCGACGTCGCCGCCCACCCAGTACGGGATGCCGCAGGCCGAGAACGAGGCGAAGTGGCCGCGTTCGAACGCCACGATCTCCAACTCGTCCGGCCCGCGCAGCCGGCGTGCCTGCGACGCCGCGGACATCCCCGCGGCGTCGCCGCCGATCACGACAAGGCGTTCCTTCGTACCCCGGTCATCCCGCGCAGCCTTCATCTCCATGCGCCCACGCTACGGGGGTCGGGCCGCCTCGGTCCTGAGGCGGCCTCGCTCCCGATGTCGGCTCAGTCCTCGGCGTCCGATTCGGCGTCCGCCTCCCCGGCCGGGGGCGCGGGCTTCCGCCGGGAGGCCGGCAGCGTGCCCCGCGCGGTCACGGGGGCGTCGGTGGCGGGACGGTGCGGCAGACGGGGCCGTATCACCCGCAGCCACAGCGCCGCGACGACGGCCGCCGCCGCGGCGAACGGGAGCAGCGCCCCGACGGCCAGGGCGATCCAGCGGAGCACGGTGACGAACACGTGCCAGCCGCCCGCCAGCGCGTCCACGAAACCGGGCTCGTCGTCCCCGGCGACCACCGGCTTGGGCGCCGGGGTCCGGGACAGCGACAGGGTGATGGTGGCCAGACTCGTGCGGTCCTTCAGCGACGCCTGCTGGGCCAGCAGCGCCTCCAGGTCCGACTCGCGGCGGCTCAACTCGCCCTCCAGGCTGACCACGTCACTGAGCCGGGTGGCCTGGTCCATCAGCTCCCGCACCCGCGCCACGCTCGCGCGCTGCGACTTGACGCGGCTGTCCACGTCGACGACCTGGTCGGTGACGTCCTGCGCCTTCGCCGTGCGCTCGATCAGCTTGCCGGTGCCCTCCAGATCGCCGAGCACCTCGTCGTACCGTTCGACCGGCACGCGCAGCACCACGCGCGTGCGTTCGTGCCCGTGCTCGTCGCGGCTGGTGCTCTCGTCGCCGACGTACCCTCCGGCGTTCTCGGTGGCGGTGCGGGCCGTGTCGAGGGCCTTCGGCACGTCCTTGACCTGCACGGTGAGCGAGGCGGTGCGGATGATGTGGTTCGCGGCGATCCTGGGCGGCGCGGTGGCCTTCGCACCGGAAGCCGGGCCGCCGCTGTCGCTGCTGTCGCCGGCGCTGTCCGCCGCGCCCCGCTGTTCCGCGGCACGGGCGTCCGCCGCGGTGGCGCCGGCGGAGTCGTCGCCCGCGCTGCACCCGGTGAGCGACAGGGCGGCGGCGAGCAGGAGCCCGGCCACCGCGGAAGCGGGCCGGACGGAACGTCGTGTACGCATGTGAGGTACCCCCGAGGGTCGTTGACCACTGATGCTTCTTCGACTCCCGACCCCCGAGAGACGTTGGCCGGAAACGGTTCCGATGCGGTCACGTTCGTGACTCGGGCACGACTCGGGCCCGGACACCGGGGCGCGGCAGGCGTGCCGGGGCGGTCTGAGAGAGTGGGTTCATGAGCGCAACGCGTACGGGCACGGACCATGTCGTCGTCATCGGGGCCGGGATCGCGGGGCTGGCCGCCGCGCACCGGCTGCTGCGGCAGGGGGCGCGGGTGACCGTGCTCGAGGCGGCCGAGCGCGTCGGTGGCAAGCTGCTGCCGGGCGAGATCGCGGGCGTCCGGGTCGACCTGGGCGCCGAGTCGATGCTCGCCCGCAGGCCCGAGGCCGTGACCCTCGCACGCGAGACGGGACTGGCGGACCACCTCCAGCCGCCCGCCACGGCGAGCGCCTCCATCTGGACCCGCGGTGCTCTGCGCCCCATGCCGAAGGGGCACGTCATGGGCGTCCCCGGCGCCGCCTCAGCGTTGTCCGGCGTGCTGTCCGAGGAGGGCCTGGCCCGTATCGAGCGCGACGCCGCGCTGCCCCGCACGGAGGTCGGCGACGACGTGGCCGTCGGCGAGTACGTGGCCGCCCGCCTGGGCCGCGAGGTCGTCGACCGCCTGGTGGAGCCCCTGCTCGGAGGGGTCTACGCCGGTGACGCCTACCGCATCTCGATGCGCTCGGCCGTCCCCCAGCTCTTCCGGGCCGCGCAGACCCACGACTCGCTGCTGGAAGGGGTCCGCGAGATCCAGGCCGCGGCGGCCGCCGCGCAGCAGACCGGGCCGGTGTTCATGGGTATCGAGGGCGGCGTGGGCCGGCTGCCGCTCGCGGTCGCGGAGTCGGTGCGTGCCCGCGGCGGCGAGATCCTGACCGGGACCCCGGTGACGGAGCTGCGCAGGCAGGACCGTACGTCCTGGCAGGTGACCGCCGGGGATCGCGTGCTGCACGCCGACGCGGTGATCGTCGCCGTGCCCGCGCCCGTGGCCGCCGGGCTGCTGCGCGCCGAGTCCCCGGAGGCCGCCGCCGAACTGCGGGCCGTCGAGTACGCCTCCATGGCCCTGATCACCCTCGCCTACCGCCGCGCCGACGCCGCACTGCCCGAGGGCAGCGGCTTCCTGGTGCCCCCCGTCGACGGCCGCACCATCAAGGCGTCCACCTTCGCCTCCCAGAAGTGGGGCTGGATCGCCGACGAGGACCCGGACGTGCTGGTGGTGCGCACCTCGGTGGGCCGGTACGGCGAGACGGAGATCCTGCAGCGCGAGGACGCCGACCTCGTCGACGTCTCCCGGCACGACCTGCGCGAGGCGACCGGCCTGGACGCCACGCCCCTGGAGACCCGTGTCACCCGCTGGACCGACGGGCTGCCCCAGTACCCGGTCGGCCACCACGCGCGCGTGGCGCGCATCCGTGAGCACGTCGGCAAGCTGCCCGGTCTGGCGGTGTGCGGCGCGGTGTACGACGGGGTGGGCATCCCCGCGTGCGTCGCGAGCGCGTACGCGGCCGTCGACGGGCTGAGGGGCGACCTGCGGGCCACGCGGGAACTCACCGCGGACCCGGTGCAGAGTCCGCACGGCGGAGCGGGAGAATAGCATCATGAGTGACGACGCCCCCACCACCGAGTCCGGCAGGATCCCGAACAAGGGCAAGCTGGCCAAGGACCTCAACGAGGTCATCCGCTACACGCTGTGGTCCGTCTTCAAGCTGAAGGACGTGCTCCCCGAGGACCGCGCGGGCTACGCGGACGAGGTCCAGGAGCTGTTCGACCAGCTCGCCGCCAAGGACGTGACCATCCGCGGCACGTACGACCTCTCGGGCCTGCGTGCCGACGCCGACCTCATGATCTGGTGGCACGCCGAGAACAGCGACCAGCTCCAGGAGGCGTACAACCTCTTCCGCCGTACCAGGCTGGGCCGTGCCATGGAGCCGGTGTGGTCGAACATGGCGCTGCACCGCCCCGCCGAGTTCAACCGCTCGCACATCCCGGCGTTCCTCGCCGACGAGACGCCGCGCGACTACGTCAGCGTCTACCCGTTCGTGCGCTCCTACGACTGGTACCTGCTGCCCGACGAGGACCGCCGCCGCATGCTCGCCGACCACGGCAAGATGGCCCGTGGCTACCCGGACGTGCGCGCCAACACGGTCGCGTCCTTCTCCCTCGGCGACTACGAGTGGGTCCTCGCCTTCGAGGCCGACGAGCTGCACCGCATCGTCGACCTCATGCGCCACCTGCGGGCCTCCGAGGCCCGTCGGCACGTCCGCGAGGAGATCCCGTTCTTCACCGGGCGCCGCAAGGACATCGCCGAGCTGGTGGCCGGTCTGGCCTGACGCGTGCCGGTGCCCCGGGGCCGACGGGCCCCGGGACCTGGCCCCGTCGGTCAGTGGGGGACGCCGGTCGGGCCGGTCGCCCGCTTCAAGGCCTCACGCAACTGGCGTACGCGGGTCTCCTGGAAGGTCGGGCCGTGCGGCCGCGGCTCCGCGCGCGGGGCGCACACCGCCTGCCGCCCCGGCAGGCGGCCCTGGAGCAGGTAGGCGTCCAGATGCGCGTTGACGCAGGCGTTCGGCCCGCCCGCGATGCCGTGGGTGCCCGCGCCCCGCTCGGTCACCAGCGCCGAACCGGCCAGCCGCCCGCGCAGCTCCAGGGCGCCCGCGTACGGCGCGGCCGCGTCCCGTTCGGCGGCCAGGATCAGCGTCGGCGGCAGCTCGCCGGGGCCGGTCCTCACGTCCAGGGGCCGCTGCCGGGGCGCCGGCCAGTAGGCGCACGGCAGGTTCGCCCACACATTGCTCCAGGTCTCGAACGGCGCCACCCGCGCGAGCCGCGTGTTGTCCCGGTCCCAGACCGCGAAGTCGGTCGGCCAGGGAGCGTCGTTGCACTCCACGGCCGTGTAGACCGCGCTGCCGTTCTCCCCTGCGGCGGCCCCCTCCCGGTGCGGGGCCGCCAGCGCGACCAGCGGCTTCGGGTCGCCCTTCAGATACGCCGACAGGGCTTTGGCGCTGCCCGGCCAGTAGTCGTCGTAGTACCCGGCCGTCAGGAACAGGCCCTGCAACTGGCCCGGTCCCACCGAGCCGCCCGCCGGTTCGGCGGCGAGTCGCTCCCGCGCCCTCTCGTAGCTCCTCTGCACCTGCCCGGCCGTACGGCCCAGCGCGTACACGTCGTCGTGCCGCGCCGTCCATGTGCGGAAGTCCGCCCAGCGGGCCTCGAACGCGGCCGACTGGTCCAGGTTGGCGCGGTACCAGATCCGGTCGGGCGCCGGGTTCACCGCCGCGTCGAAGACCATCCGGCGGACGTGCGCGGGGAACAGCGCGGCGTACAGCGCACCGAGGTAGGTGCCGTACGAGGCGCCCATGAACGTCAGCCGGTCCTCGCCCAGCGCCGCCCGCAGCACGTCCAGGTCGCGGGCGTTGTTGAGGGAGTTGTAGTGACGCAGGGACTCGCCCGCACGCCGGGCGCAGCCGCCCGCGTACGCCTTGGCCTCGGCGACGCGCCGCTCCTTGTACGCCCGTGAGGGGTGCGTCGGGGCGGGTCCTGGCGTCTTGAGCTCGAAGAAGTCCTTCGGGTCCTGGCAGGACAGCGGGGCCGACCGGCCCACCCCGCGCGGGGCGTAGCCGACGAGGTCGTACGCGGAGGCGACGCGCTTCCACTCCGGCAGCAGGCCCATCAGCGGGAAGGAGGTGCCGTCGCCGCCCGGACCGCCCGGGTTGAACACGAGGGCGCCCTGACGGGGCACCCTGCGCTTACTGTTGTGCGGATCCTCGTGTGTGGCCCGCACCCGGCTGACGGCGAGCCGGATCCGCTTGCCGTCGGGGTGCGCGTAGTCGAGGGGCACCTCGACCGTGCCGCACTCCATGGCCCGGGGCAGCTCCCGCGCCTTCGGACACGCGCCGAAGTCGATCCCGGCCGCCCGCGCCCACGCCGCGGCCACGACGACGCCACGCAGTTCCGCAGTGCCACCCGGGATGCGCGCGGCGGAGGAGGCCGGTGCGTCGGGGAGGTGTGCGGTGGACGTGGCCGGGGTCCCGGCGAGGGCGGTGAGGAACAGGGACCCGGCGGCCGTCCAGACGGCGGCAGCGGACATCGCGTATCCCTTCGGTGCACGGCAGCGACAGAAGGGATGTTTCGTTCAGCCCGGCGGCCAGGGCAAGCACCGCCCGCCGGTGTCGCCGCCGATGCCCCCGGCGCGCCCCGAGCGGGCGCCGGTACCGGGCGCGCGCTCCGGCACGCACGGCCGCCGCACGCCTGGTGGTACTGCCGGGGCGGTCGCGGGGCTAGCGGTCCCGGGAAGCCCGGCCGTGCGGGGGGCGGTTGCGTGCGGGGTGGTCCTGCGCGGGCCGGTCGTGGTGGGCGAAGGCCGCGCGCAGGTTCGGTTCGCCGATGGCGTTGACGCCGCGTACGGCCACGGAGGCCAGGTACGTGCGCTCGTCGCCGGCGCCGCTCATCCGGCGGGTCAGGCCGCCGAGCAGGCGCTGGCCGGCCGGGGAGGCCCAACGCGAGTACGGGTGGACCTCGAAGCGGGCGATGGCCAGGCAGCTCAGGGTCAGCGCGAGCGGCAGCGCGAACCAGAGGGCGATCAGCTCGCGAGGCATCCCGGTCGGGCCGGGCAGCAGCAGCGCGGTCAGGCTCAGGGCGAGGACGGCCAGCGCGGCCATCCGCACCCGGCGGACCCCGGCCGCGATCGTGGACCCGTCCCCGTCCGGCACGGCGAGCCCGGCCCTGACGAGCCGGTCGGCGAGGCCGCGCACCGCGTCCGCGGTGGCCGCCGCCGCGCGTACCGGCGCGATCCGGGACTGCCCCTCCGGGCCGATCGCCCCTATGACGGAACGCTCCATCTCGTCCCGCCCGCGCGGATCGACGACCGTCGCCCAGCCGGTGTGCGCGAGCAGCAGCCGGCGCTGGCGTGCCATGGAGACCAGGGTCAGCTCGGCGACCCGCGCCGGTCCGCCCGAGAGGAACGCCGCCTCGTAGAGCGTCAGATCGCGGTCCCGGCCCGCGTCCACGTCGACGGCCGCGGCGCGCACCGCGGCCAGGCACAGCCGCAGGCACGCCGTGCCCGCGAAGGCCCAGGCCAGAAGCAGGAGAAGGACCCAGAACATGACGCGTTTCTATGCCAGAGGCCTGGGAAACGCCATGCCTTGTCCGCCATCCGGACAGAGTGTTGCCGGTATGTGACGTTCCGTTTGTTTCCCGAGGTCAGGGGCATCGGGGCGGCGGGGCCGGGCTCAGCGGCGCAGCAGCACCCGCTGGGCCGCGCGGGCCATCCGTGCCGCCGGGCGGTGCGACCGGGGCGCCGGGCCCGAGCGGTCCAGCCACCACTCCCGCAACTCCCGCCGGACGACCGCGTCATGAGGCCGGCCGGCGAGCAGCAGGGACTCCGCGAACTCCAGGGCGTCCTGCCGGTAGCCCCCGGTCATCGGGTGCGTCTGCGCGTAGGCGAGGAACGCGGTCCGGTAGCCCTCGCCGAGCAGCAGCGGGAGTTCGGGCGCCACCTTGGCCACGACGTCCGCCCGCTTCGCGGCCAGCGAGCGCGCCTGCACGCCGATGCGCACCCGGTCGAACCCCTCCGGCGCGGGCGTCCCGGCGACGAGCGCCGAGAGCAACGAGGTCTGCGCGAGCGCGAGCCGCTGCCGCGCGCATTCCGACCCGGCCGCCCGCCGTTCCGGCCCGCGCGCATCATCGGGTGCGGCGTCGGGGACAGGCGCGGGCGCCGGGTCGGAGTCGGTCGCGGCGTGCACGGGCGCTGTGCGGCCCGACCTCACCGCCGTTCCGATGGCTGCCAACTCCCGCTCCAGTTCGGCCGGTTCCGGGAAGTTCTCGTCGCGTTCCAGCAGGACCCCCGGTGGGGCGACGCGCGAGGCGAGGTCGGTCAGGATGTCGAGGACCGGGCGCGGCACCGGGTGGGCGTGGCTGTCGTGCCAGACGCCGTCCCGTTCGAAGCCGCCCGCCACATGGACGTACGCGAGCGCTTCGAGGGGGAGTTCGGCCAGCGCACGGGCCGGGTCCTCGCCCCGGTTGACGTGGTTGGTGTGCAGATTGGCCACGTCGATCAGCAGCATCACGCCTGTGCGGTCGGCCAGCTCGTACAGGAACTGCCCCTCCGTCAGCTCCTCGTCCGGCCAGGCCAGCAGCGCGGCGATGTTCTCCACGGCGAGCGGCACGGGCAGTGCCTCCTGCGCGATACGGACGTTCTCGCACAGCACGTCGAGAGCGTCGCGGGTGCGCGGCACGGGCAGCAGGTGCCCGGCCTCCAGCCGCGGCGAGGCGGTCAGCGCGCCGCCCGCCCGTACGAACGCGATGTGCTCGGTGACCAGCGGCGAGCCGAGCGCCCGTGCCCGCTCGGCGAGGGCGGTCAGCCGGCCCTCGTCAGGCCGGTCGGCCCCGCCGAGGCCGAGCGAGACCCCGTGCGGCACCACGGTCACCCCGCGGCCGCGCAGGCGCAGCAGCGAGTCGGGCAGATGCGCGGGGCACACGTTCTCGGCGACGACCTCGACCCAGTCGATGCCCGGCATCGCCTCCACCGCGTCCGCGATCTCCGGCCGCCACCCGATTCCCGTCCCGAGCCGCTCCATCCTGCCCCCGCCCCCTTGCCTCCACACCGGTGCACGTGACGGGGGTATGGCCCGGGCGCCGGGCCTCGAACCCCGCGGCCCGCACCTTCAGAGCAACATTTGAGCTAGTGCTGTGACCGGAAAGGTTCACCGGCTCGCGACGCCCGGCACGGCACCTCGCCGCGTTGTCGCATCACCCGAGTACATCCAGTACGCGCGGGCGATACTCCGCCTTGCGATGCTCCCCCACTGCCTGGACGGCGTGGGAGGTACCCCCAGCACCGGACGCCGCGAGCTTCCCGGCAAACCTTCCCGGCCACAGCACTAGGCGCCGCCGTGCGCCTGGACCCGGTTCGGGCGCAGCGCGGGGTGGTCGGCGGCGACCGTGCAGGAGCCGGGGGCGATCTCCGTGAAGCCGGCGTCGCGTACGACCGGCAGTCCGCCGGAGGTGAGGTCTGCCCAGTGGGCGGGGTCGGCGGTGCGGACGCCGAGCGGGAAGCCCGCGTCCCGCCAGGCCGCGCGCCGCTCCTCGGACAGTTCCCACCAGGCGAGCTGGGCGCCGTGGCCGGCCTGAGCCATCGCCTTGCCCGCGGACATGTCCAGCCGGGGGCTCATCCACAGCACCGGGACGTCCGGGTCCGGCGCGGCGGGCGGCTCCGGGTCGTCGAGTTCGGTGCCGGAGACCTGGAGCTTGGCCAGGTCCTTGGGCCAGCCGTCCAGCGGTACGGGCGGGAAGACCCGCACCTGCGCCGCCGTGCCGGTGACGGTGATGCCGGGCAGGGCCTCGGCCCGCCGCCACTCGGCGCCGCGCGCCCGCCGCACCACCTTGCGGATCCGGGCGTCCTGCCAGTCCCGCACGGCCCGGGCCCACTCCCCGTCACCGGCCGAGCGCTCGTCGGCGAGCAGCACCAGGACGGCCCGGGCCGCGGTCTCCAGGGCGTCCGTACGGGCCGGGGGAGCGGCCCGCTCGATCCGCACCACCAGCGGCAGCACGAACTGCCGCGCCTCGTCGCGCGCGCCGGGCTCGGACCGGAACGGGCTGTCCTGCGGGGCGGTGGCCGTGGTGCTCTCGTCGGTGCTCACGGCGCCCAGTCTGCCAGCCGCCCCGCCGGCCCCCGGCCGGGCCGTCAGGCGTGGTCGGTCGAGGCGGCGATCAGGTCGGAGACCTTCACCAGGCGGTAGCCCCTCTTGCGCAGCTCCGGTACGACGGCGCGTACCACGCGCTCGGTCGTGGGGGCGGCGCTGCGGGTGCAGTGCATGACCACGACCGAGCCCGGCTTGACCCCGTTCAGGACCTGCTGGACCACGGCGTCCGCGTCCGTCGCGAACGCGTCTCCGCTCACCACGTCCCACTGCACCGCGGTGACGCCGAGACTGCTGAGCGCCCGCAGGGACTGCTGGTCGTAGCAGCCGCCGGGGAAGCGGAAGTACGGCATCGCGTGCGGCACGCCCGCCTTGCGGAACGCCTCGTACGCGCCCTCCACGTCCGACCGCATCCGGTCGGCGGGCACCCTGGGCAGTCCGTAGCAGTTCGCCGTGAACGCGTAGTGGCTGTAGGAGTGGTTGGCCAGCTCGAACAGGGGGTCGCTGCCGATGGAGCGGGCCTGGTCGGGGTACTGCTCGGCCCAGCGGCCGGTCATGAACACCGTGGCCGGCGCCTTCAGGGCGCGCAGGGTGGCGATCAGCTCCGGGTTGTCGAAGTGCTCGCCCGCCGCCGCGCGCGGTCCCTCGTCGGCGGTCATGTCCGCGTCGAAGGTGAGCGCGACTGTCTTCCCCTTGGTCCGGGGGCCGTTGCTGAAGACGGGGGTCAGACCGCCGGGTCCCGGGGTGAGGTTCGGCGGCCGGGAGGGCGAGGGACTGGCCGGCGCGGAGGGTGAGGCCGGCGCGGACTTCGAGGGGGCCGTCAGCCCGGCGCGGGGAGCCTCGTTGCCGCCGCAGGCGGCCAGGGCGGCACCGAGGGCGCAGACGGCGGTGATGCGTCGTACAAGTGGGATCACCCGATGAACATATGACCTTCTTCGATCATGGGAACGACGGCATGGCCGCGCGGTCACCCACCCGGTGGCCGGGTGCCCCGTGGCCCCCGGCCCGGCGGTCCGGTCCCGGCTCAGCGGCCGTAGTGGGCGGTGAGGGTGCCGGAGGCCAGGGTGTGGCCGATCAGCGCGTGCCGCACGTCGGCGGCCGTGGCGTTCGGCTTCAGGGCGAGGCGGCGGTCGGCGGCGTACACCGTGAAGGCATAGCGGTGGGGTGTGCCCGGCGGCGGGCAGGGGCCGCTGTAGCCCGTCTTCGAGAAGTCGTTGCGCCCCTGGGTGGCGCCCGGCGGGGCCGCGTCCGTCGGCAGGCTCCTGGTGCGCGGGTCCATGTTCCACACCAGCCAGTGCGTGAACGTGCCCCCGGGGGCGTCCCGGTCCTCGACCAGCAGGACCAGCCCCGCCGTGCGTCCGGGAACCCCCGAGAAAGCCAGCGGCGGCGAGACGTCCGCCCCGCCGCACGTGTAGCGGCCGGGCACCGTGCCGCCGTCGGCGAACGCCGGGCTCGACACGGTCATCCGGGCCGCCGCAGAGGGTGTCGCGGCGCCAGGTGAGACGGTGCCGTCGGCGCTGGACGTGGCGGCGGCACCCGAGCCCCCGCCCCCGCATCCCGCGAGGCCCCCCAGCGTCGCGATCAGGACAACCCCCACGAGCCTGCTGCGCATGCCACGCACGCTAACGACGTCCTCACGGCACCGCGACCGCGCGGGGCCGTCCGGGGGATGCAGTCGGCAGCTACGTCCCGGTGCGGGCCGCGCTGCCGTCCGGCTCCGGAGTGACCGCGTCGGCGCTGCTCCGGACGGGCGTGATCGGGGCCGAATCGGCACTGCTCCGGACGGGGGTGACCGAGGGCGGCTCGGGGGCGGGGCCGTCGGGATCCGTGGACACCTCCGCGGCACCCTCCAGCAGCTCCTCGGGCGGACGGGGTGCCGTCGGCGTCGTGCTCCCGTCCAGGCTCCTGGACCGCTCCGGTTCCGGCTCCCGCTGGGCCTTCTCCAGGAACCGCAGCAGCTCGACCGGGAAGGGCAGCACCAGGGTGGAGTTCTTCTCGGCGGCGACCGCCGTCACCGTCTGGAGCAGCCGCAGTTGCAGCGCGGCGGGCGTGTCCGCCATCTGCTGGGCCGCCTCCGCCAGCTTCTTCGACGCCTGGAACTCCGCGTCCGCGTTGATGATGCGGGCCCGCCGGTCACGGTCGGCCTCCGCCTGCCGTGCCATGGACCGCTTCATCGTGTCCGGCAGGGAGACGTCCTTGATCTCCACCCGGTCGATCTGCACGCCCCATCCGACGGCCGGGCTGTCGATCATCAGCTCGAGACCCTGGTTCAGCTTCTCGCGGTTGGACAGCAGGTCGTCCAGGTCGCTCTTGCCGATGATCGAGCGCAGGGACGTCTGCGCCATCTGCGAGACCGCGAACTTGTAGTCCTCCACACGGATGAGCGCGCTGACGGCGTCGACCACCCTGAAGTAGACCACCGCGTCCACGCGTACCGTCACGTTGTCCCGGGTGATCCCCTCCTGGGCCGGGATCGGCAGCGTGACGATCTGCATGTTGACCTTGTAGAGCCGGTCCACGAACGGGACGATCACCGCCAGGCCCGGCGGGCGCGGCTCACCGGTCTGCCGCCCCAGGCGCAACACCACCCCGCGTTCGTACTGCTTGACGACCCGCATCGCCGCGGCGAGGTACACGAACCCCACGCAGCCCGCGGAGATCACGGCGGTCACCAGTTCCTGCACCATGACGAGGACTCCTCGACCGGTCGCCGGTATGCCTGCTATGCGCTCGCTTCAACGATATGCCCGCTCCGGCGCCACGGTCGAGCCACCGGACGTCCCCCCCGCTCACAGGGCAGCGGGGTCGCAGGCCGCGGGGTCACAGGGCCGTGAACGCGTCCGTCCGGGGACAGTGCGCCAGCACCGCGCCGGTGTGCACCTCGTAGTACCAGGCGTGCAGCGTGAGCCGCCCGTCCGCGAGCCGTTTCCCGACGCACGGGTACGAGCGCAGCCGCAGCACCTGGGCCAGGGCGTGGCTCTGGACGCCCTCGGCGACCGCCGGGTCCTGGGCGGCCCCCGCCGGCCGGGGCGTCGCCTGCGCCAGCCAGTCCCGTACGGCGGGCACGGCGTCGAGGTCGTCCCCGCGCACGAGGGCGCCGACCGCGCCGCAGTGGGAGTGGCCGCAGACGACGATGTCGCCGACGCCGAGCACCTCCACCGCGTACTCGATGGTGGCCGCCTCGGCGGTGGGCCGCGCCGAGGCGTACGGCGGCACGATGTTGCCCGCGGTGCGCAGCTCGAACAGTTCGCCGGGCCGGGCGCCGGTGATCAGGGCCGGGACGACCCGCGAGTCGGAGCAGGTGATGAACAGGACCTCGGGGGACTGGCCCTCGGCGAGCCGGGCGAAGTCCTCCGGGCGCCGTCCGAACGTACGGGCGTTGTGGATCAGGGGCTGCATGGGCGACTCCGTGTCTCCGGCGCGGACCAGCCTGACGATCAGGGGCCGGCCAACGATCAGGAGCCGGCAGGGGACACGGTAATCCCCGTGAGCCCGTCCGCCAGGACGTCGTCCCCGGTCAGCGCGTCTCGACGAGCCCCTTGGCGTCCCGGGCGAGGGCGGTGAGGCGGGATATCGCGCGGAAGTACTTCTTGCGGTAGCCGCCGTTCAGCATCTCCTCGCTGAACAGCCGGTCGAAGGGCATCCCGGACGCCAGGACGGGCACCTCGCGGTCGTAGAGCCGGTCCGCGAGCACCACGAGCCGCAGCGCCGTCGACTGGTCCGGCACCGGCCGCACATCGGTGAGGCACACGGCCGCCAGCCCGTCGGTCAGGGCGCCGTAACGGCTGGGATGCACCTTGGCCAGGTGGTCGAGCAGGTGCGGGAAGTCGTCGAGCGAGGCGTTCTCCGTGGCGTACGCCGCCTTCGTGACCTGCTCCTCGGAGTAGGGCGCCGGAGCCTCGGGCAGGCCGCGGTGGCGGTAGTCCTCGCCGTCGATGCGCAGGGCGCGGAAGTGCGCGGACAGGCCCTGGATCTCGCGCAGGAAGTCCGTGGCGGCGAAGCGGCCCTCGCCGAGCTTGCCCGGCAGCGTGTTGGAGGTGGCGGCGAGCGCGACGCCCGCGTCGACCAGCCTGCCGAGCAGGGTGGACACGAGCACGGTGTCGCCCGGGTCGTCCAGCTCGAACTCGTCGATGCACAGCAGCCGGTGACCGGAGAGGGTCTCCACGGTCTTCTGGAAGCCGAGGGCGCCCACGAGGTTGGTCAGCTCGACGAAGGTGCCGAACGCCTTGAGGGCCGGCTCGGCCGGGGTGGCGTGCCACAGGGAGGCCAGCAGGTGGGTCTTGCCGACGCCGTAACCGCCGTCGAGGTAGACACCGCGGGGCCCGGCACCGGCGGCCCCGCCCTTGGCCTTGGCCTTCCTGCCGAAGCCGAACAGGCCGCGCCTGCCGGAGCCCGTCGCGTGCGCACCGCCGAGTCCGGTGGCGAAGTCGTCCAGGACCTCGACGGCCTGGGTCTGGCTGGGCTGCTTCGGGTCCGGGATGTACGTCGCGAAGCGCACCGCGTCGAAGCGGGGCGGCGGCACCATCTCGGCGACCAGCCGGTCCGCGGGGACGTGCGGCTCGCGGGCGCACAGGGACAGCGGGGCCGTGGTGGTCAGGGAGCTGAGCCCTGAGGCGGCTGTGGAGGACGACACGGTTCCCCATGGTAAGCGGCATGGAACACTGCACGTCATGCGACGCCTGTTCCCTGTGACCGACGAAACAGCAGCCCAGAGCCCGGACGCGGCGCACGAGGCCGGTGGTACGAGCGTGCCCGGCGCCCACGTCGACCGGGAGTGGACCTTCGCCGAGCTCGCCGCCGCCTACGCCTACCCCGAGCGCGGGGCGGCGGCCGGGGAACCGTGGCTGCGCGCCAACATGGTCGCCACCCTCGACGGGGCCGCCCAGCACGAGGGGCGTTCGCAGCCCATCTCCAGCGCCGCCGACATGCGGATCTTCGGCACGCTGCGGGCGCTGGCCGACGTGGTGGTGGTCGGCGCGGAGACGGTGCGCCAGGAGGGGTACCGCCCGGCCCGGGCCCGGGCGGAGTTCGCGGCGCTGCGGGAGGCGGCGGGGCAGGGGCCGGCTCCGGCGATCGCGGTCGTCACGGCGAGCCTGGAGCTGGACTTCTCGCTGCCGCTGTTCGCCTCGCCGCTGGTGCCCACGCTGGTCCTCACGGGCGCGGCGGCGGCCCCCGAGCGGATCGCGGCCGCGGAGAAGGCGGGCGCCCGTGTGGTGATCGCCGGTGACGGTGTGGGTGTCGACCCCGCCCGCGCCGTCCGGGAGCTCGGCGGACTCGGCCACACCCGCCTGCTCACCGAGGGCGGCCCCCGCCTGCTGGGTCAGATGGTGGCGTCCGGCGTCCTGGACGAAATGTGCCTCACGATCTCCCCGATGCTCACCGCGGGTGACTCCCAGCGCATTGCCGGCGGACCCTCCGTCACGGTCCCGCGGCGCTTCACCCTGGCGTCCCTCCTGGAGGACGACGGGTTCCTGTTCGGCAGGTACCGCCGCCCCTGACCGGAGCACCGCCGCGACATTTCCCGCGATACCCGTGCGATCACGGGGCAGGATGGTTTCCGCAGGGGCCGCCGCGGCCCGTGGCGGGAGACGGAGGGTCCCGGACCCTCGGAGCAGAAAGGGCGCCTGGTGTTCACAAGCGTTTTGATGATCGAGAAGGCCCTGACGTCCGCCGACGTGGAGTTCGTCACCACCTTGCACGGCGAGGAGCCGGTCTTCTTCCACGTGCTGCTCCAGCCCCGCGGCGACCAGGCCGACCGGTTGCTGCGGGCCATCGACGACATCGCGCTCGGCGAGCTCGACGAGGCGACGCGCGAGGGCGAGACCCCCGAGGGCGCGGCCGCGAAGGGCGCCGGGGAGCAGGCCCTGGACGTGTCCCTGCTCGCGCTGCGCGCGGCGGGCAGCCGGGCCGAGGGCCGGATCGTCGAGGACCATCCGCTGGACGCCCTGAAGTCCCTGGTCGCCGAGGTCGGCGCCGACGAGGTGATCGTCCTGACCGACCCGCACTACGTGGAGGAGTTCTTCCACCGTGACTGGGCCTCCAGGGCCCGCCACAAGGTGGGCGTACCGGTCCTGAAGCTCTTCTCCCACAGCAAGGCATAGGCTGGGGCGGCGCCCCCGCGCGGGGGCGCCCGCACCGTCGTACCGCAGCCGCACCACCTGGGGAGAAAAGCGCATGGCACCCGGCCTTCCTACCGCCATGGACCGACCGCACTTCATCGGCATCGGCGGCGCCGGGATGTCGGGCATCGCGAAGATCCTCGCCCAGCGCGGCGCCAAGGTGGCGGGCAGCGACGCCAAGGAGTCGGAGACCGCCGAGGCGCTGCGCGCGCTGGGCGCCACCGTGCACATCGGGCACGCGGCCGGGCACCTCGCCGACGACGCGAGCTGCGTCGTCGTCTCCTCGGCGATCCGCGAGGACAACCCGGAGCTGGCCCGCGCGGCCGAACTGGGCATCCCGGTCGTGCACCGCTCCGACGCGCTGGCCGCGCTGATGGAGGGCCTGCGCCCGATCGCGGTCGCCGGCACCCACGGCAAGACGACGACCACCTCGATGCTGGCCGTGTCCCTCGGCGAGCTGGGCCTGCGCCCGTCGTACGCGATCG
Organism: Streptomyces sp. NPDC088817; assembly: GCF_044750345.1. Classification (NCBI taxonomy): domain Bacteria; kingdom Bacillati; phylum Actinomycetota; class Actinomycetes; order Kitasatosporales; family Streptomycetaceae; genus Streptomyces; species Streptomyces sp. NPDC088817. The sequence goes on along the minus strand of NZ_JBIVJN010000012.1, from coordinate 245,287 downwards.
GCGGCGACCTGGACGCCCCCGGCTCCAACGCGCTGCACGGCGAGGGCGAGATCTTCGTCGCCGAGGCCGACGAGTCGGACCGCAGCTTCCACAAGTACGCGCCCGAGGTCGCCATCGTCCTCAACGTCGAGCTGGACCACCACGCCAACTACGCCTCGATGGACGAGATCTACGAGTCCTTCGAGACCTTCGTGGACCGGATCGTCCCCGGCGGCACGCTGGTGATCGCCGCCGACCACCCGGGCGCGCGGGAGCTGACCCGGCGCGTGGCCGGCGCGGTGCGGACGGTGACGTACGGCGAGTCCGAGGACGCCGACGTGCGGATCCTGTCGGTCGTGCCGCAGGGCCTCAAGAGCGAGGTCACCGTCCTGCTGGACGGCATCGAGCTCACCTTCGCGGTCTCCGTGCCCGGCCGCCACTACGCGCACAACGCCGTCGCCGCGCTGGCCGCGGGCGTCGCCCTGGGCGTCCCGGCCGCCGGACTCGCCTCCGCGCTGGCCGCGTACACCGGCGTCAAGCGGCGCCTGCAGCTCAAGGGCGAGGCCGGCGGCGTCCAGGTCGTCGACTCCTACGCCCACCACCCGACCGAGATGACCGCCGACCTGGAGGCGATGCGCGCGGCCGCGGGCGACGGCCGGATCCTGGTCGTCTTCCAGCCGCACCTGTTCTCGCGCACCCAGGAGCTGGGCAAGGAGATGGGCCAGGCGCTCGCTCTCGCGGACGCCTCCCTCGTCCTGGACATCTATCCGGCCCGCGAGGACCCGATCCCCGGCGTCACCAGCGAGCTGATCATCGCCGCCGCGCGGGCGGCGGACGCCGACGTGACGGCCGTCCACGACAAGGCCGAGGTGCCCGACGCGGTGGCGGGAATGGCCAAGGCCGGTGATCTCGTTCTCACCATGGGCGCGGGCGACGTCACCGACCTCGGACCGCGCATCCTGGACCGTCTGCCGAAGTGAGGGGCGCGAGAACCATGCCGTACGACGTCGAGAAGCCGGACGAGCAGTGGCGGGCCGAGCTGAGCCCGGCCGAGTACACCGTGCTGCGCCAGGCCGGAACGGAGCCCGCCTTCGTCGGTGAGTACACCGACACCAAGACGAAGGGCGTCTACTCCTGCCGCGCCTGCGGCGCCGAACTGTTCACCTCCGGCACCAAGTTCGAGTCCCACTGCGGCTGGCCGAGCTTCTACGATGCACGCAACTCGGATGCGGTGGAACTGGTGTCCGACCGTTCACACGGGATGGTGCGGACCGAGGTGCGGTGTGCGCGGTGTGGGTCGCATTTGGGCCACGTGTTTGAGGGGGAGGGGTATGCGACCCCGACCGACCAGCGGTACTGCATCAACAGCATTTCGCTGCGGCTGACGCCAGACGAGGACTGACAGTCCTTCATCGGCGGCGTACCTCAGGGGGCGAGAGGGATCGGGTCTATGGCACGTCCTCAAAGGGGCCAGAACCCGGCGTATAGCCTGACTCACCTGCCGCAAGCTGCGGTTTTACGTTGGAAAGGGCCTCTGATCTGCTACGGAGGCCCTTTCCGGTCTTTCGCGGGCTTACCCCGTTAGGCGGCGGAAAGTTGCTCGAGGCCTGTAGAACTCCACGTATCCCCCCGCCGTCGCCTTCCCCGCCCCAGCTGTTCAGCAGAGCGCAGACTTCCGGCTTTCAGAAGGCTGGTGCAGGAGTGGTGGCTACACGGCCCCCGACCTGTACCGCCAGACGGCATGTTCCAGTCCGCCTTGGTCGTGCCCGATAACTGCGGCGGCTTCCTCGTACACGGCTCGCAGCTCCTCGTAGCAGAGGTGCGGCACGCCGGCATCCGCGGCGAAGGTGCGTAGATGTACGTCGACGGCGACCTGCGAACGGCCGACGAGATTGCTGATGTAGTCGACGCTCTTTGGTCCCACCCCTTTCACAGTGCGTAGAGCGGCGCGATTGGCCTGGTGGTCGAGCCATGCGTGGAGATCGTCGCGGGTGTCGACCTCCTTGGCAGCCAGCAGGTCAGTGATGGCGTGGGCTGTCGCGATCTTCTGGGAGTGGTTGAAGTTCATGGCGACGGCGAGGTCTTATGTGGCGAGTCGTCTCTGGAAGCCGCGGAGTGTGACCGGCTGTTCACGGTGGTGCAGCCGGCGGGCGGCGGCGCGGACGCCGGGGTCGGCGTCGGTGAGGAGCGCGCGGCGCTCGTCGGCGTCGAGGTCCGGTCAGGCCGCGGGGTAGGCGGACCGTCGGACCTGAGACTCGGGGTCGGTGAGGAGGGCGCGGGCCACGGTGACTGGCAGGCCCGTCAGTGCGGCGGCCTCGGCACGGACACGCGGGACGGGATCGGCGGCGAGACGTTCGTAAGCGGCGGTGGTGAACGTTGCGCCGTAGTCGACGGTGACGCTGACCAGGGCCCAGCGGCGGCGGTCGTTCTCCTCGGAGAGGACGAGGCGGCTCCACTGGCCGGGCGTCAGCTGGTTGGTACCGGTGTCGACCAGCGCGCTGCGCACTTTCCAGTCCGGGTGGACGATCAGCTGGTCGATCAGGTCGGCGGGCAGCTCGCGGCCGTAGTACCTCCCGGTGCGTACCACGAGGTCGAGCCGGAGGTCATCGGGCAGAGAGGCGTTGGACAGAAGCCCCACCGCCCACCGCTCCCATGTCTGCTGTGAAATCCGGAGCCTGAACAGCCCGTCCCAGGCCGCTTCCCGCTCCTTCTCGCTCTCCTCCCGCGCCAGTCTCAGGGCCCGTTGTTCCTGGTACGCAGGGACATCGTCGACCACGATCAGCCAGATCTCGTATTCCTCGGTGGTGACGCCGATCAGCGTCTTCCCGTCCGAGGAGAGCGTCATGAACTCCGGGCAGCGGGGCTGATTCCGCAGGACCTCGGCGAGCCGCCAATCCTTCCCGAGCCGGACCCGGAAACAGCCGCCGTGCCCCAGCGTGACCAGGAAGCCGCCGTCCTCGCCGAACAGCCCGTGCGCGGTGGCCAGCCGGAACCACTCCGCGTCGGTGTCGGCGAACGGATCGGTGGCGTCCAGTTGTACGACAGCGGTCGGTCCACCTGGTGGCCTGATTGGCAACGGGCGGAACAGCTCCGTCGCACAGCCCGACTTGTCCGTCGGTACGGCCCCACCTTGGCGAATGTCCCAGGTGGGGCCGTTTGGCGTTGGGCAGGTTCGATCCCCGGCGGTGCGTGGGTTGGCGCCGGGGCGGCTTTGCTGGCGAGTCGGATCTTGGCGGGTATGCAAGCGGTGCTGCCTGTCCGCCGAGGTGCGGGGCCGTGTTACCGGCCGGGGGCGCAGCGCAGGCGCAGGCCGTGGCCCACGATGCGGAAGTAGTCCCTGCCTCTGGGCGAGACCGGATTGGGTAGTTCGAACAAACGGCGGGACGTGGGGTCCAGGGCTGAGGTCACGAGGAGGATGCGGTAGCGCGTGGTGGAGGCGTGCGCGGTCGCCGCGCGGTGCTCCGAGGCCCCCAGCTCGAACTCGTACTCGCCATCGTCCGGTGATCCCGTCCAGGCGCCGGACAGGGCCTTCACCTCGTAGAACAGCGAGGTCTTGCGCCAGGAGACCTCGAAGTCGTAGCCATGGGCGTCCGAGGCGGCTGCCCTTTCGCCGGGGCTGCCGAGAAGAGCGGCATAGCCCGAACGCCAGTGAACGACCTGGTGTCTGCGGTTCAGCCAGGCGCGCGCCACGACCTCGCCCACCAGGCCGATCGCCTCCCGCTGGTCGTCCGTGGGGCGGGGGACACGCGGGAGACCGAGGCCGGCAGCGGTGGAGCGGGCGCTGTGAAATCGAGCGACCGACGTCATGGGCGTGAGCCGTGTCGTCGCGGGTTGATTCAGCAGGGCTTCGTCGATGCTGCTGTGCGCCAGCTCGGCGATCCGGGCCAACTGGTCGCGGCCGACGGGGATTTCGGTGTTGCCGATGGCAATCGTGGGTGTGGACAGGGTGGCCCCACCAGATCGCCGGCGCGTCGAGGCGGCCAGATCCGCCGGGGACAGACCGAGCCGGGCCGCGTCGGCGGTCAGGGGCATGGCCGGGGGCCAGCCCAGGCTTCGGGAGATGGCCCGCAGCAACTGAACATCGGTGAGGATGAGCAGGTCGGCCAAGCCGGAGCGGTCAAGGCTGTCCTTGGCGTGCATGAGAGGTGCCTGCAGCCAGGCTGCGGGCACCGGCACCTCGTGGACGCGACACCACGCCTTCACCAGCGGGACGAGGCCGGGGACGAGAGCGTCGAGCCCGGCGGCGTTGGCCGCTCGGAGTTCCCCCACCGGCTTGAGGGCAGGACGGTGCGGGCCGTCCTCGCCCAGCTCGTCCGAAACGCCTTCCTCGCATCCTTGAGCGCGCAGCCACGCGCGGACATGCTCGCGCATGATCGTCGTCGTCGGCACCCTGAACAGGGGCAACCACGACGGGTCGGGGGCCAGTCCTTCGAAGTGACGTGCCCGGGCGTACCCGGACACGTCGTGGCCGTTCGCGGCCAGGGGGGTGTAGTGCTCCCTCAGCCGGTCCAGGATGGTGCCGGCATGGGCGCGCACGAAGTCGTCGAAAGCCCGCTCGTGCAGATCGGGATGGGCCAGGGGGCGGTAGGGCGGGCCGATCGCTTTGAGCGCGGCGTTGAAGGCACGGAAGTCGAGGCCGAGAGCGTCTCGCAGGTCGGCGAGGGAGCGGTGCTCGTGGATGAGGTCCAGCAGTTCGCGGGCGGGGATCCGCGATGTGGCCCGATACCGGTCGATCACATCGAGCAGCGCCTCCTCGGAGCGGCAGCGGCGCAGGTCGTCATCCACGGCGGCAGCCCGGTCGGGGCCCGCCGCGCAGACCAGGACAGGTCGCAACCGACGTACGAGTGTGGTGAGTTCGCCAGTGAGCCCGCGGCGTACCTCCGCGACCTTCTCCTCAGTCGTGTCGAGCGCGAACGCGAGCGTGCGGTCGTCCACGTCCGTGACGTCGTCCGGTGGTGTGCCGCCGAGCTGCTGCTGCACCTTCATCAGAGCCAGTTCGAGCGCGTCCTGCAGGGAGGGGTTGCCGAGAAGCTGGGCCACAGCCGGCGCGCATGCCTGGAGTTCGCTACGACCGTCGTCACCGGTCCACACCACGACAGTGGGGTGCTCCGGATGCGGCAGGGCCAGGGCGCGTGCTGTTGGCGGGGGCGCCGCAGGGTGGCCGGCGACCAGGATCTCGACCTCCTCGGTTGACGCGACGCGGATGAGGTGGAGCAGGTCCAAGAGGCTGCGGACCCGTTGTTCGCTGCGCCGTGTGAACGCTCCCGACTTCAGTTCCAGCACGAGTGCGACGAGGGTGACCAGCCACTCCCTGTCGTCCGTGAGCAGCGGTCGGCCGCTGGTCGGGGTGATCAACTCGCCGTCTGCGGCGCGGACGTGGAATTCCGTCGTGGAAAGCCTGCGAACGGGTACCCCGCGTCGCTCCAGTAGCCGCGCGATGTCCTTGCCGTGCTCGGGAGCGGCGACGAGAACGGGATGCCCGGCCAGCTCGACCAGGGATTCCTTCAGCGGGGCGACCTCGTCGATGATGTAGACGGCGCGTGCGCCCGAGTCCGCGGGCTCCCCACTCTCCTCGTCGATGTCCGCGTCCGACACCGCGTCCGACACCGCGTGCGCGCGCAGCGCGCTCCCCTGTACCACGGCCAGACGCACGGTCTCCTCGTCGTCCCAGGGCCATGTCCCGGAGGCAGCCGCGTGTTGCCACGCCTGCCGGTAGTGCCTCTTGAATCGGGCGGCGAAACGGCCCGGCACATGGCCGTCGGCCAGGAGTATTCCGAGGTACTGCACCGCCGCAGCCGAGTCGCCGGGCTCGTCCCACAGACGCAGTCCCAGCCTGCGCAGCCGTTCCAGTGTGCGTTTCTCACCGAGCAGACGCCGGACCGGGAGGGGAAGTTGTGGGACGAAGGGCGGAAGCTCGGCGTCGCCGCTGTACCAGGCCCGGCTGGGCGCGACGAAGGAGAGGTGGCCCTCCGCGCTGTCCTCGACCGGCAGCCAGGGCATGTGGCGGAGGAAGGAGGCCACAGGGGTGGGCCAGGTGTGCGGGTCCTGGTAGTTGCTGTGCCGGGCGCTCGGGCGGCGAACGCCTACCGTGAGCGCGCTCTCGGGCCATGTCCGCAGCCCGTGCAGGATCATGTCGGCGAACAGACGGCGGCTCGCGTCGTTGAGCTCCTCCACCGCCTCCAGACCCGGCAGGTGGGACACTCCCCGATCGAAGGCGTAGGGCGTATAGGGGTGGTTGCCTGACGACCATCCCTGCCGTACGTCCCCGTCCCAGGCCTTGGCGACGGCGCCGGAGAGCGGAAAGCGGCGGGCGAGGCGCCACGGCTGCAGTTCCCTGCCTTCGTACGACGGGAACGTGACTTCTGCGAGGGGCAACCCGTCGCGCACGCCGATGTTCAGCAGGAACTCGCGCCACGTCTTGGGAACCGTCACTCGCACGGGCCAGCCGTCGGGGGCGGCTGTCAGACGTTGGCGCAGCGCGGCCAGTTCGGGGACGGCGCTGCCGCCCGTGTCCAGGAAACGCGTGAGCAGTTGGGCGCCCTCGGTGCCCCACTGCGGAGACATCAGGCAGTCGGCCGCCTTGGCCCAACCGCCGTCCCGCACGGGCACCCGGAAACCGATGGCGGCGAGTCGTCCGCGCTGAGCCTGGCCGAGGTGCGGGTACTGACGGTAGGCGAAGACCAGGGCATCTCGGCAGAGCGCGGCGGAAGGCCGGTGGGCGAGCAAGTCACGCAGCGCGTCCAGGATACGGTCGATCTGGTACGGGCGGATCAGGCGATTGCCTTCGAGGAAACCCTGGCCCGACGGACGCCAGGCGATGCCGGGATGCGTGAAGACGACGCGTCGTCGCAGGGCTCGCAGGTCGCTCGGGACGCGGGCAGCCGCGTCCGCGCCGGATCCTTCCGGCGCGAAGAAGACGCTCTCCTCCTTCCTTCCCGAGTCGGGCTCGCCGCCCAAGGTCCTCCGCAGTTCACCGTTGTGGTCGAGGACGATCTTGCGGTTACGCAGCTCGGTGCCGCCTTCCGTCCGGAAGGCCTGAGCCAGGTCGTCGTAGAGGTCGGCCCATTCCAGGCCCACGCGAGCCGCTGTCCCACGGTGCAGATTCGCGGCCAGGTGCTCGGCCCATACGGCCTTGGTGCGCGCCGTCGCCCGCATGAGCTGTCCGTCGAGCAGCTTGGTATGCAGGGCGTCGATCCTCTTCTGGCGTACGGCTCCCACACCTGGGTCCACGATCCGGGCGCCGGTGGCGGCCAGCGCCGTTGCCGTCATGACCTTCCACGGGACGCCGTCGTCGGGCCAGGCGAAGGACTCCCGCAGGGAACCCCACCCGTCCTCGTCGGTGCCGGCGAGGGGAACCACCGTTTCGTCGGCCAACGCGCCGTTCGCGGCGGCGTTGATCCGGTCGAGCCGTGTCCAGGACACTGCGTCGGGCACCAGGCGTACAGCGAGGGTCCGGGGAGCGTGGGCGCGCAGGTGCCGCGCGGTGTCGAGACAGAGGGCGGCCAGCTCGTCGAAGAGGAAGTCGTTGAGTGCCACCGAGTCATTGAGGTGCAACCGGGCCATCTTCGTGAAGAACGGCGCGTGTGCGTGACCGGGAAAGCGCGAAGGGGTCTCGGTCCCCATGGGCAGGAACGTGTACATCAAGCCGTCATCGAGGTCGCGGTCGAGGCGTAGCGCGATACCCACCCATGTGTCGCCCTGCCAGTTTCGCCACTTCTTGTGGATCTCGTCGCCCGAGATGCTCCGCTCGATGGCCGTGTGCAGCGTGTCGGCGGCGACGCTCCTACGTGCCAGCAGATAACGGCCGGCCTCGTTCAGATCCACCTCGGTGATCCATCCGCCGTCGGCCACCGCGGTGGCCCAGGACGGCTGCCGCTCGGATCGGGTCAGCACATGACGCTCCGTGTCTGCCTCGCCGTCCCGCTGCGTCTCCACGGTCAGGGCGGTGATCCGGTCGAGGAAGAGCAGCAGCGGAGCCTGCGCACGTACCAACCCCACGACTTGGTCGAGCGCCGCGGCGACGGCGTTCTCCGTGTGGAGGGGAAGGCGGACCACCGTCGAGAATCCCTGCGCGGCGAACTCGTCGAGGGCCGGGTCCGTGACGTTGGCGGGCACGGGCAGCGCCAGCGGCGACACCTTGTCGATCACCCATGAGGCAGCCTCGGCGTCTTTCACCAGGGCGTGCACGTCTTTCGGGGTCGCGAAGCGGAAGCAGAAACCGTCGAAGCCGACCGAGCCCGCATCGGACTTGGAGTAGATCTCAGGCCAGTCGGTCAACTGGAGCACGCTGCGAAAACCGAGCCCCTTGTTGCCGATGCCCTCGCCAGGCCCTTTACCGGACAGCCCGAATTCGATGATCTGCCGGAAGTTGTCCTCGGTGAACCCGGTGCCGTCGTTCGCCACGTAGAGCACTCCTCGGTGCTCTACGTCTCCCTCGGGGCCGGGCGTGCCCAGATCGAGCAGGACGCCGATGCGCCCTTGGCCGTCCGGGCCGATGGCATCGTGCCCGTTCTGGATCAGCTCCACCAGGGCGCGCCCCGCGTATTCCTGGGCCATTTCCTCGCTGAGCTCCTTGAGGCTCTCGGAGAATCGCCAGTCGCTGCCCGCCCGTTGGGCCAGCTCGATGCGACGCTGGGTGAGTGCGGTGATGGTGTTGTCGTTGGCGGGCAACGCTTTCCCCTTCGGCCCAGGCCAGCACTGATGACCAGCGCCTGCTTGATGGCTGATTCCTTCTGCGGAGCATCGGTCGCGGATCGTTGAGAGGCGACGGAATCCGGCCAAGCCGCCTCTACTGGGATCCCGCAGGCCAGGGTCGTGCGTGTGCCTGCTCGCACACCGCATCTCGTACGACCAACGCATGCGTGTTGGACCGGGCCGACCGAAAGTTGTTCGACTGCCTCTGCGATTGTCAGCCCCACGTGATACGGGCGTTGCGGTGCCGGCCTACTGCTGCCGCGCGTGCTGGGGGCGCAGCGGCAGCCCACCAGGCGGGCCGATCAGCGGCAGCCTCGCCCCGGTATTCAATGATCGGCATGGTGGGAGCCTACGCTGGCATGTGGTGCCAGTAGTTGGCGAACCTGGGCCTTCAGGCGACGCCCGGCGAAAGTCGATGTGCCGCGTTCGAAGGCGAGACGCCTGGTGGAGCGGGGCTCCCACTCTGTCAGCGATGAGCCCTTGGCCGCAGGTTCGAGTCCCAGGCAGGAGCCGCAATCAAGGGCTGGTCGTGACGCACCCCCTGTGACTTGCAGAGATTCGCTCGTTGTGACTATGTCGATGCATCTGCCGAAAACGCGAGTTGAATGACATGGTGATTACGGCCCCTGCAATTCTCGCACTGCGCAGGTTCGAACCCCCGGCGGGGGACACAGAACATGGGAACGGGGGGAGCCGGTGGTCGGGAGTGGGCAGCTGGTGATCGAGACGGTTGTCCGGTTGGAGCGGTAGGCGGTCGCGGCTTCACCATAGGTTTTTGGCCGGGGCGGGAGCTGTGGTCAAGGGCGGGGCTGTCGCCCAAGACGTGGCCTTCCGCGCTGGGGCGTCGCTCCGTCTTGCGCGCAAGCAGCCCAGCCCCGTTGCAGACCGGCAGAGGGTCTGCGTCGGAGGTCGGCGAGGAGCCCGACGCGTGCGTTGCGTGGCCGGGATACGCGCCCGTGGCAGCTCAGGTCGCTGCAGCCAGGCTCTGCCCGCCTTGCTGCATCCAGGCGATGACGTCGCATACGCGCAGGACGCCGATGTCCTCTCCGATACCCGCCTCGTCGCGAAGATGGACCAGTTGGTCGTAGAAGGCGCCGTTGTCCGCCCGTAGGGCCGCTGCCAGCGAGGCCCAGAAGGAGCGATCGGTCTTCGGCCGCTTGAAGAGTTGCTTGACGCGCCTGTCGTAGACCGGGATCAGGTGGGGGCGCTTGCGGGCCAGGAGCTTGCCCGCGACGACCGGACCGCTGCCGTCGGGCTTGTTCGTTCGGCGTTGAAGATCAAGAGGGACGGCCCGTGGTCAACCCGGGTCCGTGGGGGCGTGGCGTGGTTCTGCCACCCCGTTGGGGGCCGCAAGCCGATGGCGGGGCAGTGGCTATGGTGCGCTGTCATGGACGCTGCTGATCTTGACTACAGGGCCCGGATGTTGTCCGGCTGCATTCCTCCACCGCTGGTCTCCAGGCTTCTTGAGCTGGGGCACGGCAAGGAGGTGAAGTTCCAGGCGGGCCGCGGGGAATGGTTCTGTGCGCGGGAGTGGGCGCGGCTGCTCGGTTACCAGGGACGACAGGCGCAGGCGTTGGATGTGCTCGCTCCATACGTTGCCACGGGCTGGTGGCCGGCTGCCCGGACCCAGGCGGAGCTGTTGGAGAGCTGGGGCCGTGCGGCGGAGGCGATCACGCTGAGCCGGCCGTACGCGGCGTTCGGAGGGAACCCGCTCGAGTTCCTTGCGCGCCTGCTGGCCCGGCAGGAAGGCGGCGACGAAGCGGTCACCTTGCTGAGTGCCGGAATCGAGGACTGGGTCCTTGCCACCGCCCTGGTCGACATCACCGAGGGAATGGGCCGCGACGAGGACATCGCCGCGCTGCTGGCCGCCAGGATCCCCGCCGGGCACCGGTGCGACAGCCCGTGGTGCTGCAGCGGCCTCGACCCGGACACGGCCATCGGCCTGCTCGCCACGGTCCGTGAACGCCAGGGCCGCATCGACGAAGCGATCGCCCTGCTGCACACCCGGAACATCACCTCCGTCAACAACCACGACCAGCTGGCCGATCTGTTGGCGCGGCACGAGCGGCTCGAGGAACTCCGAGCGTACGCGGCGTCCGACGACCACGGGCACGCCTCACAACGCCTCGCCGAGGTGCTGGAGGAGCACGGTGACATAGAAGGCGCGATCGCCGTGTACCGCCAGACGGACGACTCGCCAGTCCACCACCATCACAGCGCGGTGCAACTGGCTCAGCTTCTGACCCGGCACGGTCGCCGTGACGAGGCGATCGAGGTGATGCGCACGCTCGCGGAATCACCTGGCGGCACGCAGGACTGGATCATCGACACGCTGTGCACCCTGTACGCCGACCACGGCCGCGCCCAGGAGGGCCTGGCCTACCTTGACGCCCTCAAGGCGCGCCATGACGGCGAGGAGGAATGGGAGTTCTTCAGGCCGCGGCTTCACCTCATGGCCGCCTGCGGCTGGCTCGACGAAGCGATCGAGCAGGCACAGGCACACCCCCAGGGTGACACCTGGTATGCGGCCTGGACGATTTCCGACCTGCTCGCCGGAGTCGGTCGGACCGAAGAGGCCGTCACCGTACTCGAGCCGTATACCCCCGCCAACAGCCAGGAGCTGGCCCGTCACCTTATCGACCTCGGTCGCGTTGAGGACGCCATATCCCTTCTCCAGCGGCAGTAGGGAACGCTGCCGGGAGACACCTTCGTCACCGCAGAGAGGCGACGGCAGCACAACCGCAGGGAACTCTGCGGGAGACACCCACCCAACCGCTATCGGGAAGAGACACCCCCAGGTTCCGATAGACGGGCTGGACCTATCGCTGGCCGCAGGTTCGAGTCCTGGGCAGGGGCCGCAATCAAGGGCTGGTCGTGACGTACCCTTGCGGCCTGCGGAGATTCGCCCGTCGTGACGATGTCAGTCCATCTACCGAAGACGCGGCTCGGGGGGATGTCCTTTCGCGAGCGTTTTTGAGTCCCCGCCGTGTTCCGGGAGATGGCCGCTCAGCTTGAGGCCGCAAGCCGAGCGGCACAGCGACATGTGGCGCTCTATCGGTCGAAGGACGACCAGATGCTGTGGGCGCGTTTTGCTTCTTCCGCAAGTAGAGCGAGCTTGGGGAACTCGTCGTCGATCATGTCCCAGTCGCAGATCGAACAGCCGTCAATGAGGGCTGTCCACGTCAGGACAAAGTGATCTAGACATTGGCGGATGTGTTCCTGATACGTGACGACATGGCGGCCCTGACGCTGCATGCGCTTGGCTTCGATCTCGGCTTGGTCTGCGGGCATGTGCCGTACGAAGGGGGACGGGACCGGATTCGGTCCATGATCTGGATTGAGGACTCCGGCGCCGCGATTGTGCAGTTCCACGGTCTGGAGGATCAGACTCTCGAAGTCGCTTTTGTGGGCACCTGAGGCCGCCTCCGAGAACTCCCTCATGATCCAGTCCCACTCGTCAGCGCGATCCCGCACGCCATGCCACGGTGTCAACTCCGCGTGCAGCCACCTTACTTTGTCTCCAGTCCGCTGGAGGTGCGCGACATGGGCCTGCCAGTCCGCGATCAGGGACTCGGTGCTTTCACGCTCGTCTTCTTCCTCGTACTCGTGATCAGCCGTCATAATCGATCCTCACCTCGTTCGTCTACTTCGGACCTTACTGGGGCGAAGGAGGGGGCTGGGACGAGCTGAAGGCAGAGTGACAACGCGCGCGGTGAGAAGGACCGGGTTCACAGCGTGCCACGATGGTGCCCCCGCTCGAAGGGATGTCGTCCTACGAGGTCCAGTGAGGCCAGGTCAGTAGGGACGCCAGCTCCTTAATCGGCGGATCCTCCCGCGAACTGGATGCGGTCGAGTAGCTCGCGGGAGCGCACTGCGGCGGGGTGTTCTGGAGGGAACTCGCGCACAAGGCTTCGCAACAAGTCGGCCGCCTCGCCTGCACGATGCAACGCCAACAAAAGGTCGGCGATCTTCTGCCGAAGCGTGACCGCCTCGGAGTCTGGAGCGTCTCGCAACAGGGAGCGATACTCCTTCAGTGCCTGCTCATGCTCGCCGAGTGCTGCCAGGCACAGCGCGATGTGCTGGCGGTATTCACGGAGTTCACTGCCGTCTTTCGCCTCAGCTGCCAAATGCCGGAACGCGCCGAGAGCGCGGCGGAAATCTTCTCCTGCGAGCAGGACACCCGCGTGGATGCGCCGGGTCTCTGGCAAACGCGGGTCGAGTTGATCGGCTTGGTCGAGCAACTCCTCAAGTACATGAGCGGCCTGCGTGAAGCGCCCCTCCTCGAACAGTCGCACCGCTTCCTCCTCTCCCTCCCGGAGGAACGCGTCGGACAGAACGGTGGGCGTTGCGGGGCGCGCCGGTCCAGGGCCGGTGCGTATGGCTGGTCGGCTCTTGGGAGCGAGGGGAGCGCGATAGGGGAGGGTCGGATCCGCCAGGCCGGGCGGGCCCGGCGGTGCGGTACTGGTGCCGGGTGACGGGAGATGGGGGACGAGTCGGTCATGGACGGCATGCGCATCAGCGGGGCGGTCGTCGGGATTCTTCTCTAGGAGGTCCAGGACGAGCCGTTCCAGCTCAACGGGGATGTCGGGCCGTAGGGAACGCAGTGGTTCGGGGTTGTCGTGGACGTGCCGCAGCGCGGCATCGCCGGCTCCGCACAACGCTTTGCGCCCGGCGAGCATCTCGTGTAGGACGCAGCCGAGAGTGTAGAGGTCGCTGCGAGGGCTGACGCCGACACCGAGGAACTGCTCGGGGGCCATGTAGTCGCGGGTGCCGACTGGGCGGCCGGTTTCGGTCAGCTGGGCCGTGTCGGTCCCGAAGGCAGCGGCCACGCCGAAGTCGAGGACCTTCACGGCCCCGTTGCCGTCGATCATGATGTTGCTCGGCTTCAGATCCCGATGAACGACGGGCACGGCGTGCGCGTATGACAGTACGGAGCAGATCTGCGCGGCTACAGCGACCGCCCATTCGACGGGCAGCGGGCCCTGCTGGGCGAGGATGTCCCGTAAGTCCATGCCCCGGATCAGCTGCATTACTACATACAATTCTGCCGCCTTGTCGGGCGAGTCAGCGGCTTGGTTGATGGCCGCGTCGTAGACCGCGGGCACCCCCGGGTGCTCGATCTGCGCCGTTACACGGGCCTCCCGCCGGAACCGTCCGACCAGCACAGCGAGCTCGGCGGGTGTGCGAGCCTTCTCGACGCGGATCTGCTTAATGGCCACGGGCCGGTCGAGGACGATGTCATATCCCTCCCAGACCAGGCCCATGCCGCCGGGCATCGGCAGCGCGTTCAACTCGTACCGGTCGGCGATGCGTCTGGTCCGACCCCTGGTCATGTGGTGGCGTCCTCCCGACGTCATGGGGCACCCGTCTTTCAATGAGAGTACGTCAGGTTCATGCAGAAGCTGGTTGCTGCTCAAGGTGAGTGAAGGTGCCGGGCTACGCTGGCCCAGGGCACAACTCGGGGTGGCAACGAGGAGCTGGGGGAAGCGTGAGCGGTACGGGGCGGGGACCGTCGAGGACGACGAGTCAGGAGCTGCACCAGATAGAGGAGGGACTCAAGCGGGGCTATCAGGGACTCATCGACGAGACCGGACTTGAACAGATGTCGGGCCGCGACCGAGAGCGCGCATGGCTGTCACGGGCAGTAGCAGCGACGGCGCTACGCCGTAAGACCGGCCTGGACCACGAGACGTGTGCGAAGGCTGTCATCGATGGGTACGACGACGGCGGGCTCGACGCAGTCGCGGTCACCGATGGAGCCCAGGTGTGGCTCGTCCAGGCGAAGTGGAACGACCGGGGGAACGCGGGCTTCAATCAGTCTGCGGCCCTCGCGCTGGTCGACGGGCTCAGCTTGCTGGAGCAGCGCAAGTTCGACGTGTTCAACGACAAGCTGCGGCCTTTCACCGCGCAACTGGACTCCGCGCTGGCGGATGCCCGCCTGAAGATCCACCTAGTGATCGCACTCGTTGGGGACGACCCGCTCAGCAAGCACGCTACGGACGTTTTGGACCGCACTGTCGAGGACCATCACGGGCACGGCCCCATGCTCGACTATGAGCTCCTGGGCGCGGGTGAGCTGTTGGAGCAGCTCAAGGACGACCGCTCGCCCGCCCCGGTGGACGTCATCGTGCGGATGCAGAAGTGGATCAAGCGCGATACGCCGTTCACCGCTTTCCAGGGCACCGTTGCGGCTGGTGAAGTGGCCGGATGGTATGACGCATACGGTCACCGCCTGTTTTCGCAGAACATCCGAAACTCTCTCGGCTTGACCCCGATCAACTCGGGCATCCAGAAGACACTGGCCGAAGAGCCCGACAACTTCTGGTATTTCAATAACGGCATCACGGTGCTGTGCGACAGCATCGAAGAGCGCTGGATCGGCCGGCGTCGCCCCGATGAGCCGGTGGACCTGATCTTGGGCAACGTCAGCGTCGTCAACGGCGCCCAGACCGTCACCTCGATACACGAGGCACAGAGCTTGACACCGGACACCGTCGAAGATGCAGATGTCAGCGTCCGGGTGATCGCACTGGGCGACCTCGGTGATGAGCGGGCCACCTACGCGAAACGCATTACACAGACCACCAACACCCAGAACGACGTATCGCTAAGGGACTTCATCGCCCTGGATGACACCCAGGCGCGCATTCGTGAGGACTTCGACCTGTCCCTGGGGAAGCAGTACGTGTACAAGCGTGGCGAGGCCGACCCAGCGCCAGAAGCAGGCTGCTCGGTGGCAGATGCAGCTGTTGCCCTGGCCTGTGCACACCGCACGCCGGAACTGGCGGTTCGCGCCAAGAGGTCGACGGACCTGCTCTGGGAGAGCGGTCGGCTCGGGAACTACGCGCGGTTGTTCGGTGAGGAGCCGAGCGCCTTGCGTATCTGGCGCTGTGTCCTGGTCCACCGTGAGGTCGGCGAGGCGCTGGAACGGCTGCACGAGCAAGTACGTGGCCGGGCGGCCGACACGACGCTCCGCGGCGACCTGCTCGTCAGCCATGTGGTCTTCCAACTCCTCGCCCCCGATCTGGAGGACGTCGACGACCCGAAGTTCGACCTCGCGCCCCTCCTCGCTCGCGTCCCGGACCTGGTCAGACCCGTCGTGGACTGGCTCATCCACCAGATCGACACGGTCTACGGGCCGCAGTCCTTCCTCACCAGCACCTTCACCAACGAGGACCGCTGCAAGGAACTCGTCGGCCTTGTCCTGCCAATGGTGCGGGCGGGGCAGCCCGTTTCGGAGGTCCCCGAGACCTACCAACCGTCCATCCCGCAGCCGCGCCGCCCACGCCGACCGAACGCGGTACCGACCCTGGTGACCGCCCGGCTCCTGGCAGAGGGCACTCCCGTCCAGTACGTACCGCTGAACAGTACGGAAGAGAAGGAGGTACGGGACTGGCTGACCGCCGACCCTCGCAGGGAGCAAGCGAGTTGGACGAACGACCGTTCCAAGCCGCTGGTGTGGGCCTACGACGGCACCTCCTACTCGGCGAGCGGCCTTGTCAACAGGATCTGGGAGCTAGCCGGCTGGGAACAGTCCCCCACTGCTGTGCAAGGGCCGGCACGCTGGGTCGTCGGCGGTAAGAAGTCCCTGTACGACATGGCCATGGAGTGGCTGGCCACCGAGGAAGAGACGGAGGGATGATCGGAAGGTACACGCGGAGAGGCGCTCGGTGGGCATCTGCTGGCGGCCGTCCCTTCGCCGTACCCACGCAGTAGGCTCAGCGGGTGTCGGGGAGGTTGTGGCGGCGCCGGATCAGACGGTATGCGGCCGTGCGGGCCTCCTGGAGCAGCTGCCCCTGGAACTCTGCGTCGGAGAAGTAGCGTTCGGTGAACTTGGTGTCCGCCTCGGCCCGTTCGATCATGATGTCACGGAATCTCTTGTTGAAGGGATGCTCGAAGTCGCCCTCGTTCCGGGCGGCAAGGGCGGCATCCTCCAGATCCGGATCTTCTGCTGCGGCGACGATGCGCTCTTCGTACATCACGCGGTCAGCCTCGTTCAGCCCGAGGCCGTGGCGGACATTGAACTCCTCGATGAGCTCGGAGAGGAGGACCTTGTCTGGGTCTCGGTGGCTGCCCGCGCCTTCGGCACCGTACGGGCCGAGGTCTTCGACGTCCGCGTCAGTGAGGCTGATGTCGTAGTCACCTACCTTCGTGACCCGCATGTGAGTGAGGTCCATCTCCCCTACGTCGAGGGAGGGGTCGTACGGCGGCGGTGGCAAGATGTTGGCGAGATGCTTGCCGTAGAGGTAGAGACGTTCGAGGCCGATGTCGACGCGCGGCATGAGCTGGGACAGGAAGCCGTACTGGCGTAGGAAGGCGCGCAGGTCGGCGCGAAACTCCTCGGCGGCCTCACCGTTCTGTTCCTGGCGCTCGACAAAGCGGGCGCGGGCGGCGTCGGTGTGGCGGTAGAGGGCCGCGTGCGCTTTCTCCCAGCGGCGGGCGCCCGGCTCACCGACGGTGGCGGACCCGTCGGCCGCCTGCGCCGTGGCCAGGGCCCGGACGAAGGCATCCATCTCGTCCTCGTACAGCAACTGGTGGGCCATCACCTTGCGCTGGGAACCGTAGAGAAGGTTGACATCGGCAGGCTCGGTGCGAGCTTCCTTGAAGTAGGGGGCGTACTCTTTCTTGATGTCCTCAGGGTCATTGACGAAGTCCAGGACGAACAGATCCTCCTGGCTTTTACGTGGGTGGGTACGGTTGAGGCGAGAGAGGGTCTGGACGGCGGCGACGTCGGTCAGTGGCTTCTCGATGTACATGTGGGTGAGAAGCGGCTGGTCGAAGCCGGTCTGGTACTTCTCCGCGACGACGAGGAAGCGGTACTCGGTGCGCAGCGGCGCGCCGCCCGGCTTTCCGGTCCGCAGGGCGGCGTAGCGGTCGTCGGCGCGGGTGTAGGCGAAGGCGTCGGGGAGTTCTTTCTCGGAAACGCCGTTGAGCTCGGCCTCGGTGACCTTGACTTTGGTGACAACCCCGTCGATCTCCTTCTCCACCTCCAGCTCCCCGGAGAAGGCGACGAGCACGCCGAGGTCCGCGCAGTCCAGGTCCTTAGTGGCCTGCACCAGATGCTTGTACATCTCGTACGCGGCTGGCCGGGACCGGGTGACCACCATTGCTTTGGCCCGCCCGCCGAGCCTGCGGCGGCCGTGCACTGCGAAGTGCTCGACGATGATCTCGGCGTGTTGGGCGAGGGTGGTTGGGTTGAGATAGACGAACTTGGCGAGTTCGCTCTTGGCTTTGTGCTCGTCCACCTCGATCTCTTCGGCACCGTCCTTGGCGACCCGCCAATGGGTCGTATAGCGGGTGTAGTTGCGCAGGGGATCGAGGATGAAGCCCTCCTCGATGGCCTGTTTCATGGAGTAGATGTGGAACCCGCGCTTGAGCTTGGTGTCGGGATCGGTGACGCCGAAGAGGTTGAGGGTCTTCTTCTTGGGCGTCGCGGTAAAGGCGAAGTACGACAACATCGGGTGCATCTGGCGTGCGGCAGCGGAAGAGGTCAGGAACTCCTCCTCGTCCTTGCCGGCCTTCTCCTCTGCTCCGAGTCCGCGCAATACCTTGCGCATCTTTGGCACAGAGCTGCCGGTCTGGCCGGAGTGAGCCTCGTCCACGATGATTGCGATCCGCTTGTCCTTGAGGCCGGTGACGCCTTCGAGGATGTAGGGGAAGGTCTGCGCCGTGACGATTATGATCTTCGTGCCGGTGTCACCAAGGGCTTGGGCGACCTGCTGAGACTTGGCGCCTTCGGTTCCCTTGACTGGGCGGACTACGCCCGGCGTGTGGTCGAACTGGTAGATGGTGTCCTGAAGCTGGTCGTCCAGGACGGTCCGGTCCGTGACGACCACGATCTTGTGGAAGAGAGGCTTGTCGGCCTCGATACGCCCCTCAGAGACCGCTTTCGGATCGAGTGCGCCTGGCTCGGCGGAGCCGTGCAGCACGGACAGGTGGTGGGCGAGCCAGCCGATGGTGTTGGATTTGCCTGAACCGGCGGAGTGCTCGACGAGATAGTTCTGGCCCGAGCCGTGGTAGGCGGCGTGGGCGGTGAGGCGGCGGACGGCGTCCCACTGGTGGTAACGGGGGAAGATCAGGGGCCGGTCGTGCACGGACACACGACGCGGCCGGCCGCTCTTCGCGGCGCCCTTCTTGTTCCTCGGGTCCTCGACGTGCAAGAAACGCTTGATGATTGCCATCCAGTTGTCCGGCTGCCAGACCTCCTCCCAGAGGTAGGCGGTGCGGTAAGCCGGCCCCTTCTCACGGTCGGGAAGGGGCGGGTTGCCTGCGCCTCCAGGATTGCCGGGCCCCTTCGACCCCTGGTTGAAGGGGAGGAAGAGCGTCTTCTCGCCCTTGAGACGTGTGGCGAGGAAGACGAGCATCTCGTCGACCGCGAAGTGCACGAGGGCCCGCTTGGCGAAGATCAGGTCCTTCGGATTGCGGGTGGTGCGGTACTGGCGCTTCGCGTCCTCGACGTTCTGGGGGTTTTGGGACGCCGAGCTCTTGAGCTCGGCCGTCGCGAGGGGAAGCCCGTTCAGGAATAGCACCAGGTCGAGTTCACGGGTGTGGTCGGGTGAATAGCGTAGGCGTGGGGTCACCGTCAGGCGGTTGCACCGGTAGTTGTGGAACGCATTATCGGCGATGGCGTGCGCTGGCAGGAAGTAGGCAAGCTCAATGTGCAGGCCGCGGTCCTTGACGCCATTGCGCAGCACGTCGAGCGTGCCGCGTGCGTCGATCTCGCGGGCGAGCAGCTTGCCGAACTCACGCATGGCGACGTCGGTGGCCTCGGGGCTCTCTGCCTCGCCGGTGAACTCTTTGAGCCGCTCCAGGATGGCGGGCTGCGTGGCGTCGAGGAAGGTCCGCAATTGGGCCGTGTCGAGACCGAGCTCGGCGTTGTAGGCGCTCTGCCCTCGCTCGCCCTCGTGCCAGCCGGAGGCGGTGAGGGCCCCGACGATGGTCCGCTCAAAGGCGTACTCGGAGTCGGGGCGTCGCTGTGCGAAGGCGGCGGGGGCGTTGGCGAGGGTCACGGGGCCTCCACTCCTCGGGCGGTGATGACGTCGAGCTGACCAGTTACCGCTGCGGTGATGACGGCCTGGCGGCGTTCGGCGAGCACATCGAGTTGGCGTTGGAGAAGCGCCTTAGCCTCCCGGTCAGTCTGCGCTGCCGCGTCGAGCATCTCAATGAGCTTTCGCTGAGTGGCTGGGTCAGGGAACGGAAAGCGCTGCGGGCGGAGTTGCTCACGAGTGAGGTGGGTCATGGTGCTCGCATTACCTTGCACTGCGAACACGCGGAGCCGTTCGGCCACCAGCAGGCAGTAATACAGCCAGCGCGGAAGATCAGTCCCACGAGGGCGGATGCGGTGCAGCGCCTTCTGGTAGAACATCTCGGGAACCTGTCCGTCCCAGACGGCAGCTCGGCCTGGCCAGCTGCCGCCTTCACACACGAGCACGTCGCCCGCGCGCAGGCGATAGCGCCGTCTCTCGTGCGGTGGGAAATTCATATACGCCAACTCTTCCGCGTCCACCTGGTCCCATTGCACGTTGGCGACGCGGAGATAAGGGAACAGATGTTGCCCCTTTGTCCGTTCCTCATTGAGCATCTTGCCGAGTTCTACCTCGAAATGGTGCGAGACGGCCGCGACCCGCCATGAGGCGGGGACTGTTCCGAGCCATGAGAGTCCGCTTTCCTTGCGGGGACCATCTACGCGCTGTCCGCGTACAGTAGCGTAGGCGCGCGAGATCGCGGATTCGTCGATCAGGTTCACCTGCCGTTCGCGGAGGTTGTAGATTTGATCCATGCGAGCTGTCTCGGCGTCGAGGAAATCGACAATTCGGCGCTGTTCCTCTAGTGAGGGCAAGGGCACCCTCAACTGTTCGACGTCTGGCATATAGATCGTCTTGTGGGTGGATCCAGCTGCGATCCGCTTGAGGTCCGGAGCCATCGCTCGCAGTGCATGGAGCAGAAAACGGGGATCGAGTCGCGGTCCGCAAGTCCAAGTCACGAAGTCCTGACTTGTGGCCATGTCGCGTCCCATTATTGCCGAAAATCCAACTGACGCGGTACGGGAGAGAATAACAGTGCCTGCAGGATGCCTGACCGCGGCAGAGTTTGCCTCCCCGAGTTTACTGATCTGCTCCTTCGTATCTGTGATGACATCAACTTGGTTGCTGCGTAG
Source organism: Streptomyces sp. NPDC088817 (assembly GCF_044750345.1). NCBI lineage: Bacteria > Bacillati > Actinomycetota > Actinomycetes > Kitasatosporales > Streptomycetaceae > Streptomyces > Streptomyces sp. NPDC088817. Next base: position 224,457 of record NZ_JBIVJN010000012.1, on the reverse strand, counting down.
CTGCCAAACATCAGCCAAGGTAATCCACGGAATGGTGCAGTCTTGCCAATACTCGGGCTTGCTTCGGCTTGGGGTGTGGCCAGACCCCAGTCGCGCTACAAGGCGAATTGGCACCGTAGGCCAGTGCGAATTGGCGAGCCACGGAGCGATTTGAATTACGCTCACTTCGCCACCTTGCCCAACAGTCCTTGAATTTGTGCCTCAAGCCCGCTCAGCTCCGCGTCGATCGCCGCAAGCGGGCGCGGTGGCTCGTACACGTAGAAGTGACGGGTGAACGGGATCTCGTAGCCGATCTTCGTCTTCTCGTGGTCGATCCATGCGTCGGGCACGTGCGGGAGTACCTCGTCCTTGAGGTATTGATCCACGTCCTGGTCCAGCGGCACGTTCTCGTAGTCGCGCAGTTCCGGGTCCGGTTCCGGTTCGCCCTTCTTCATCTGGATCTCGCCCTCTGGGTCGCGCACACCGATGACCTCGCGCAGCGCCTTCTGGAAAGCGGTATTGCGGCTCCACGGGATGCCAGCCTTGGCGAGGGCCGCGTTGACCGCCGCCCAAGCGGGCTTCTTCCCCGGCCACGTCTTTCCGAGAAGCGATTTCAGGGCATCCGTGAAGTGCTCGACCCCGACCTCCCCGAAGTGCTTGATCATGCCCTTTGACTCGCGGGCCTCCTCCAGCGTCTCCTCGGTGACTTCGAAGCGCAGCTTCAGTGGCCGTTCGACGGTGATTCGCTGGTAGCCGAAGTCGTCGTTGGCGAAGACCTTGACCTTGCCGTGGAAAGCGTGGGATTCGTTCTCGGCGATCTCTGGGCCCTCGGCATACAGCTTCATCACATGTGTGATTTGCTCCTCGCTGATCACCTTCCGCTTGTCCCCGAGGGACTTGCGCATCTTGACCCACTGGTCGCGGGCGTCGATCAGCATGACCTTGCCCTTGTGGGCTGGGTCCTTGCGGTTTGTGAGGATCCAGAAGTACGTGGAGATGCCGGTGTTGTAGAAGAGCTGGTCGGGGAGTGCGACCACAGCCTCCAGCCAGTCTTTCGTGAGAATCCAACGGCGAATCTCGGATTCGCCGGAACCTGCCGCACCGCTGAAGAGCGGCGAGCCATTGAAGACGATGCCGATGCGACTGCCGCCCTCCTCCACGGGCCGCATCTTGGAGATCATGTGCTGGAGGAACAGCAGCGAGCCGTCGCTGATGCGCGGGGTGCCGGCGCCGAAGCGGCCTCGGTGCCCCAGGTTGTCCCGCTCGTCCTCGACCTCCTTCTGGACCTTCTTCCACGCGACACCGAACGGCGGGTTGGAGAGCATGTAGTCGAAGCGGAAGTCCTCGAACTTGTCGTCGCTAAGGGTGTTGCCCAGCTGAATGCGCTCGATGTCCTGGTTCTTGATCATCATGTCGGAGCGGCAGATAGCCCAGGACTCGGGGTTGAGTTCCTGCCCGAACACATACACGTCGGCCTTTGTGTTGTGCTCGTGGATCACGTCTTGACCCGCGTTGAGCATGCCGCCCGTGCCGCACGTCGGGTCGTAGATGGTGCGCGTGGGTCTGCCGACCTTGAGTTCACCGAGGTCCGGGGTGATGAGGAGGCGGGTGATCAGCTGGATAACCTCGCGCGGTGTGAAGTGCTCACCGGCGGTTTCGTTGGACTCCTCGGAGAACTTCCTGATGAGTTCCTCGAAGGCGTACCCCATGACGTGGTTGGGGATCGCCTTCGGGTGAAGGTTGTAACCAGCAAAAGCGGACACGACCTTGTGGAGGAGCTTCGTGTCCACAAGGTGCTGGATCTGCTCCTCGAAGCGAAACTTCAGGAACACGTCGTAGGCATCCGGTGAGAATGCCTGGACGTACTGCGGCAGATTGGCTTTCTCTTCCTCGTGGCCGCTCACGATAGAGGCGAGCGTGAGGCGCGTCGTGTTGTAGAAGGAATGGCCGGACTTGGCTGGCAGGAATGGGTGAGGGTTTCTTCCCAGAGCCGTCAGCCGCCTGAACTCGGAGACTACCTCGTTCCGCGTTGGCGCCAGCACGCATTCAAGGCGTCGCAGCACAGTGAACGGCAGGATCACCTTGCCATAGTCCGAGCGCTTGTACTCGCCCCGCAACAAGTCCGCCACCTCCCAGATGAGGTTCGCGAGCTTCGTCGCCTGTGCGTACTCCGCGGCTGCCTGGGCCTTCGGATCAGTCACCACGTACGTACGTCCTTACAAATCTTGGGAGTTGGGGTTAGAGGAACTCGTGACACCGGGAGAGCCGGAGGCCGGTGGTGGCAAGAGCGGGGATTCACCGAGCAACGTGGGGCCGTGCACTGGCTGGTGCATCGTGAGCCTCCGCACTGCCCTGGCCGCGCAGTGCCCCCGCCACCGCCTCGGTGGCATCCCTGGCCAGATCCTGCCCCATATCGTGCGCCGTGCGCAGGAGGCGGCTGAAGTCGGCCACGGCGCGGAACGCTGCGCCGTACGCGCGCTGCCGGTCAATGGGAAACAGAGGGACACGGACGCGGCGCGGGTCCAGGCGAGTGTGGGAGCCGAGACTGCTGGTGGTGGAGGCGGCCTGGTGCGCTCCTTCCACGCTGGAGAGGAAGCCGGCCAGGTACCAGGGATCCAGGATGTCGGTGTTAGCCACGCGGATGTGGTGAAGGGTGGCCGCCGGGTAGGCGTCCGCATCCTCGTCGGTGGCGACGCGGGCTACGACGCTGCGGGCGGTGACGGGCAGCAGGACGTCACCAACGCGCACCGGCTGGTGCTGGACGATGTCGTCGGGGGCCGGACCGATCTCGGACGGCGGTCGACCGGTCACGACGTCTCGCGCGGTGAGGAAGAGAGCCTCCCCGGGGCCAGGGGCGGGGGGCGGAGCGGAGCCGGTCTGTCCACGATGGACATCGGCAGCTGGACGGTGGCGCTCCGTGTGGGCGGGGCGGCGCAGCACCACGACGCCGCTCTTGGCCAACTCGGCGAGGGTGGCGACGCGGACGCCCGCGCGCGCCGCCTCGGTCAGGTCCGGCAGGCCAGGGAGCGCGCCGACGGCGGGCAGCGCGGACCTGAGCGCGCGTAGAGTCTCGTCCAAGGCGGTGCGGCCCGCGTCCAGGGTTTCGGCACTCACACCGAGTGTGGCGGACTGGGGTAGATGGCGGCGGGGAGTCAGGTCGACATCGTCGTCGAGGAGATCCATCACGGGGACCAGTCGAGCCACGCCGGGGCGTGCCGGGAACGAGGAGTCATCGTCATCGGCTGCCGCCACGTACCGCGCCCAGAGATCCTGGATCAGCATGCTCGGGTCCTGCTCCTCCCCGCTGTCTGCCAACAGGACGCGGGCAGGGGGAAGTTCACCCGGTTCGGGGCGGCGCAGAACCCAGATCTGCAGGGCGAGTGCGTAGTGGGCCGCGTACCCAGCAGGGAGGGAAATCACCGCGCGTAGTGCTCCGCGGCGCAGCAGTTCTTGGCGGATGCGGCGACCGGACGGACGGAAGGCGACACCCGGGGGCAGGAGGAGGACCACGGGTGCGCCCGGAGCGGCATGGACTAGGGCCTGCTGTATCCAAGCCAGTTCCGACTCACTGCGCGGTGGGATGCCGTACTCCCAGCCCACATGGTCGACGAGCTCTTCGTGACCCCAGTTGCGGTCGGCGAATGGCGGGTGACCGACGACGGCCGCCGCACGCCCGGGGCGGAACGCGGGGCGCCGTAGGTAATCGCCGGTGTGCACGTCGAAGGAGACGGCCGTCGCTACCGGATCGGTGTTGCGGAAAGCCAGGCGGAGGGCGGCGAGGAGGGCGAGGGAGTGGCTGAGCTCCTGGCCCTGGACGCGGGTGGCGCCCCTGTCGGCGGCGGCAAGGAGGAAGGTTCCACTGCCGCAGGAGGCGTCGAGGACCGCACCGTCGGTGGGCGGCCCAGCGAGGGTGACCATAAGGTCGGCGAGTTCACGGGGGGTGGCCGCCAGGCCGGAGCGTGAGCCCTGGTGCAGGAAACGGGCGCACAGGTCGTCGAAAGTGGTGCGCGCGCCGTCGGCCGTCGCGGCCTCGGCGGCCGTGACCAGGAGGGAGAGCAGCCGGGCGCCGAGCTCGTACTGAAGGGCGCTGAGAAGTTCGCCGAGACTGCCGACCGTACCGCCGAGCGCCTCGGCAAAGGTGTGCTCGGCTCGCTCCATCAGCTGGACCAGGCCCGCCTTGTCCCGCGGGCTCTGTGCCCCGGGGTGGCGGTGGAGGTGGAACAGAAGCAGGCCGGTGAGGGCCAGGGCGTCCTCGGCAGCACTGCCGGCCCTTGCGGATTCAAAGCTCTGCCACAGCCGCTCGGCCACCGCGATATGCCGTGCTTTGCCCTGGCGTCCGAGCCATTCTTCGACCTCGGCGAGGTCGAAGCGGGGACTGCGGTCGGTGCCGCTAACGGGTTGGGGGAAGTCGTCGTGCCGCTTGCGCCAGTTGCTGACGGCGGTCGGTTTCACCTCGGCGAGCCGGGCGATGTCCGCCGCGGTCACCTCCACTCGGCCTGTCGTCATGCTCCTCGGCTCCTCGTCTTCCGGCAGCTCGGGGGTGGTGCGCGGTCGACCCTACGCGAATTCATGCGTGAGGAACAGGATCACAGTAGCGTCATCTCTAGATCACAAATGCTGGTTGGCTATATTCACACTCGCGCGATACGGTCTCACCACGGTCGCTCAAGGTGGCCGCAGCGACGGGTGGGGTGTGCCGTGGGCACCGCAGTGGCCGAGGGAGACGGACCGTGCAGGACAGAGGCAGGGACGGGGCAGCGATGCCGGAGTGGCCACCGCCGGAGGGGATGACCGGTAGCGGCGCGCTGATCCGGGTGCAGGCTTCGCACGCGGCTGAAGAGCGGCATACCTGCCTGCGCTTTGCGGAGGGCAAAACCCGGCCGAATGCCTGGCCGGGCCGCCGTGTCGAGCGGCCGAAGCCGTATCTGGAGAACTTCGTCCTTGGCCTCGTTCTGGCCGCCGTGCGGCTCGTCGAGTGCGAGGGTATGGTCCCGCAGGACGCCGTGCGGCAGACCGAGGACTGCGCGCGGCGCTCCCTACACCAGGCCCAGCGCCGTTTCCTGCGGCACGCTGTCGAGCGGTGGCTCGATCGTGATCGGCCCAAGGACGCGCCGCCGGTGATTCCTGCCCCCGGCCCGTGGGTGCGGATGCGGGAGGTGGACGGGCGGACTTGGGAGCTGACGGGCTGGGGGGCCTGCCACCACAACCCGGGACGGCGGCTGCGCGAGTTCTCCTTCCTCTGCTACGGCAGCGCCGATCCCCGGTCTGTCCCGAAGGACCGGGTCGCGATTGCCGCCCTCGCCGCCGCCTTCGGGGAACCCGCACGGCAGGGTGCCAAGCCCTGGCACCCGTACCAGCTCCTTGGCACAGAGCCTGTCGACCATGTGCGCGTGGCTCTCACCGGGCTGCATGACGGCTCGTACCGGCTCCTCTTTGAGGGCGGGCCCGAACAGGTCCGCGCCTACTACGAGCAGCATGCCGAAGGGCGCGTCAAGGAGATCGTGGGTGGCGGCCCCGCGACGCCCGGCGGCAGCTGCGCGGGCTGCCGCCGCCTGGAGACCTGTGATGCTCCGGTTCGTCTGCCCGGCCTGCTCGGCATTCCAGCCGGCCGAGGCCCCTTCCCGCTGCGGGAGCTGTCCGCCAGCCATCTGCGCTACCACCGCAAGTGCCCGCAGATGTACTTCTCCTACGCCCAGCACCTTCCCCGCACCCGTGAGTACTCGCCGGAGAACCAGCTCGGCAAGGCCGTCCACGCCCACCTGGAGGCAAACCACAGGAGCGGTCTCCTGACGCCGTGCGGGGGTGCGGACATGCCCTGGGGCGATACCGCCTGGGGTGACGGGGAGCTGCGCATGACTGGCGAGTGGGCGCGCACCGGGTCCCGGATGCTCGCCCAGCACATCGACATGTGCCCGTTACTCAACGACGGTGTCACGGCCGTGGTGCCCGAGCCCCTGCGAGCCTTCTACGACCCGCACGCTCATGTCGTCCTGATCGTGAAACCGGACCTGCTCTACGCGGAGCACGGCTCGTGGGTGTGGCGCGAGACCAAGACCACGCAGAGCGCGGACGCCTGGATGGGCCGGGACCCCTTCACCACCGACCCCCAACTTGCCCTGGCCGTAATCCTTCTAGCTGAAGGAGCCTTCGGCGGCGACCCGGCGGGCTCGCGGGTCGAGCTGGAGGTGCTGCGGCCGGACAGCGGCGACCCCTCATACATCGAGCCGTACAACGAGCCCGAGCGCGTCGAGGCCGCCCGTCGGCTCGTGCGGGAGTACGTCGAGCCCTGGCGCGGCGACGAGGTCTTCACGCCCAGGCCCGGCACCCACTGCCGTACCTGCCCTGTCACCGAGTGGTGCGCGAGCGCCCCCGAGGAGGTGCGTCGTGGCCGCCGTTGAACCCCCGGATGTCGCAGGTGCCGAGTCCGAGCGGCTGCTGAGGCTGGTCGCCACCGCTTTGGTACGGCTGTCTCAGCTGCGCACGCCCGGCGATCCCGTCTACCCCGACGTCGTGCAGGCCGCCTACAACCATCTCGTCCTCGTCTGCCTGCGCACCGGGCGTACGGCCCCCGGCAGCGTGCCGCAGCTCGCCCGGTGGGCGGCTGCGCGCCCACTGGCAGACTGGTGGCCGTTCCCTCTAGAAGACAAGCACATCAGTGACCTGCGGCTGGTCGACACGCACACCGGCGCCCCCGCCCAGGAGTGCCTGGAGTGGGCCGTCTTCGCACCCGATCCGGCCGCCGAGCAGATCGAGAACGCACTGCTCAAAGTGGCGCTCACCCTCTGCCGGGCGGCCAAGGCCCCCGACTCCTACACCGCCTTCCGCAGGCTGCTCATCGAGCGCCCCGTCCTGACGGGTGTCGAACTTGCCCTGCTAAGCGTTGACTTGGACCTGTCGCTACTGCTCGACATAGTGAAGCGGTGCTACGAGCCGGTCACCGCCGCCTATATCAGCCATGGGCGGTGCACGCTGTGCGCCGGTTGCGGATGTCTGCTGGTGCCCTTGCGGGACGACGGATACGCCTGCACGCTCGACCGCTGCCGCAGGAGGCCCGTGGCCGTCGGAGAACGCCTCGACCCCGGGTCCGACGGCGGCCTGTACCTCCTCACCAGGCCGCTTCGCGTCTTCATCACTGGCCCCGGACTGGCTGAGACCGGCCTAGAACGGCGACTCGTGGGACTCGGCCTCGCCGTCGCGATGTGGCCCAACTTCGACGCGTACGACCTCCGTGTCGTCTTTCCCGACGGCCGGGCGTGGGGCATCGACGTCAAGGACCGAGCCAATCCTGCGCTGCTGGGCCGGACCACCACCGCCCTGCGCCGAGAACCGCCCTACGACCGGGGACTGCTCGTCGTGCCCTCCTACAGGTTCAAGGAGCGGGACGGCTACCGCGAAGTCTTCCACCACCATCTGCCCGAGGGAGTCGAAGGCCACGTCAGCCTGCTTACCGATGAGGAGGTCGTGCGACAGGCGAAAAGCACTCTGGCCCGCACCATGCGGCACACCGAGCCCGGAACCACCCGGCCGGCGCCCCGGACAGCACGGAGGGTAAAGCGAACGACACCAAAACCCCAGGAAGGAGAGCTCGATGCGTGACCGCAGCAGTTGGCACCGCGGGCTGACCGCCCCCTTGAAGGACGCATGGCAGGACGGACCCCGCTCCTTCAGCCCCGGCGATCTCCTTGATGTGGAACTCGGCCTGTACCTACTGGAGTCGGTCATGCCGAACCGGGCCGCCGTCGACACTTGGACACTCATCAGCGGCTACCCGTTCGGGGAGGCGTTCGGCGACATCACCACCGACGCTCAGCGACTGCGCGTCCGACGAGCCCGGCACTACCTGCTGCCCCTGCGCAGGCGCCGGGAATGGCTGCTCGCCCTGGAGTCCTACCTCGCCGTTCCCCAGGAACTGCGCGGATACCATCTCGTATCCGCGGAGTCCGTACCAATGCGGCGCTCGCCCGCGCGGGCCGCACGCCGCTTCGAGCGCTACGAGAAGGTGCTCGGTGAGCCGCCCCCGTACGCGCGACACCGACTGTCCCGCGCCCAGGCCGGAGACTATGTCTTCCCCGTCCGCAACCGCCGGTACGCCGTCACCTTCACCGAGGACCTAGTTCCGGACGGACCGACGGCCGCACATGACCTAGATGCGCCGCTGCCCGGAGAAGGCGAGCCGATCACCGTACGGTGGCGCGAGCTGGAAGCCGCCGCACGCCGCATGGACGTGATCGAGTCACATGCCCCGGACGTCGCACGCGGCCACTGGCTGCAGCGCCTGAAGCGCGTCGAACTGTTCGTACGAGACGAAGGACAAGGCAAGTTCGAGCAGAGCGACACCCTGCGTATCGACCGGCTCCTCCACCTCGTCGGCATGGTCGGCGCTGGCAAGAGCACCCTGCGCGACATCCTCACCTTCTGGGCCGCCACCGAACTCGGGCTGCGGATCACCATTGTCGTCGGCGATGTCGCCGAAGCTCTGTCCGTCACCGGACTCCTGGACCGCCTGGGCGTGCCGACCGCACCCGTACTCGGCCACTCCACGCGTGAACGCCACATCCAGCGACTTCACCGGCGTATCGCGTCGAATGGAGCCCCAAGCCTGCTCACCCACTGGCACGACGGCTTCAACCACGTCAACAGCGCCTGCCCACTCGACGCCCTGCGCGGCACGGAGGCGGAGCGACCACTGCGCGTCGGCGAGGCGCCGTGCGGAAGCCTGTACGAGGCGCGCCGGACATCCACAGAGGAGGCGGACCTGCGAGAAGGGCTGTTCGGCAAGGAGAGTTCCGAGACAGACCCCGATGGCCATGGTGAGGCTCTCGATGGAGCAGCGGCCGCTGACTCCGCCGCGAGTGCCGCCTCCACGGACGACGAACGGCCGCGGCGTCACAGCTGCCCCCTGTGGTCCAGATGCCCCCGCCATCACGCGGCCCGTCAACTAGTCGACGCCCGGGTGTGGGTGGCCACCCCCGCGAGTCTCGTCCACACGGCCGTGCCCGAACAGCTTCAGCAGCAGCGGCTGCGTTACCTCGAACTCGCATGCCGAATGAGCGACTTGGTCATCGTGGACGAGGCAGACCGGGTGCAAATGCAGCTCGACACGGCGTTCGCCCCAGCCACCACTCTCGCCGGCCGCGCCCCTAACTCGTGGATCGACGAGGTCGCTGCACACGCCCTTGCGGAACTCGCCGGTCAGGCGCGACTCCAGCTCTCGGCACGGGACATCGACGACTGGACGAACGCCACCCACACCGTGCGCCACGCCACCGACCGGCTGTACTCACGCCTCATTCAGAACCGCGCGCTGCGCCACTGGATCACCCAGGACTACTTCAGCGCGGTCACCCTCCACCAGTGGCTCATCAACGCATGGTTCCCCGACCTCAAAGACATCGACGAGACTGTTGTGTCCGAGGGCACTCCAGAGGCCCGGCGTCTTGCGCAGCGCGAGCGGATCGACGGCGTACTCAACCGCTTCCGTGACGACCCGCTCCAGCCCCGTACGGTGGCCACCGAACCTGAGACGGATCCGGCGGAGACCGCGCTCGTCAACGAGCTCATCCATCTCACGCTCGGTCTGCTGCACGCCCCTCACGGCTCTGACACCCGCACCCAGGTGCGGCCCGTGTTGGAGCGGCTCCTCAACGGAGCCGTACGACTCGACGACGGCCCCGACCCTCACGTGCCCCGGTTCGAACTCACCTTGGTCCTCGCCGCCCTGCACCACCGGCTCAACTTCATGACTGGGCTATGGCAGCGCGTTGAGGCGGTCCTCAACCTGGAGTCCGCCTCCAACGTGCTTTCCCGTCGCCCACCCCGCGACTACGAGCCCGCGATGCCCGAGTCACCCATGGGCAACGTCCTCGGCTTCCAGTTCCAGTTGGACGAGCGGAGGAAAGACGGCGAGCAGAGCGGCGAACTGCGCTTTTTTCGCTGTAACGGCGTTGGACGCGAACTACTGCTTGGCCTGCCCGACCTGCCAGCCGTCGACGGCAGGCCCGGCCCGCACCTGCTGCTGATGTCCGCCACCAGCTGGGCCGGCACCTCCAGCCGCTACCACGTGCACGCCGACGTCGATGCGGTGCTGCGCCCGCACCAGGAGGAGGTGCGAGCCATCCTCGACACCGAGTTCCGTAAGGAGTTTCTGTACTGGCCCGGAAGTACAAGACCGCTGCGGCTGTCCGGCTGCGACCCAGAGGAACGCCCGGCCGCCCTCGTCCAGATGCTGCACCAGCTCGCCGAGCCCGACCGCAGCCTCACCGGTTCGGTAAGCGCCCTCCAGCAAGAACTCGACGACATCGAAGACCCCGAGAGACGCCGCCTGCTGCTCCTTGTCGGCAGCTACGAGGAGGCCCGCAGGGCCGCCGCGTACCTCAACTCGATCCCGGAATGGGCCGGTCGGATCTCCCGACTTGTCTCCGACGACGCCGACCTTGACACGGCCTGGAGCGCCTTGCCGCGTACCGCCGAGGCGAAGGCTCTGCGCCGGGGCGACGTAGCGGGCTGGGCGAGCGGCGGCCAGGCCGACGGGGAACTCCTCGTCGCCCCGCTCCTCGCTGTCGAACGCGGCCACAACATCGTTGTCCCCGGAGGCAAGGCCGCTATCGGCACGGTCTACTTCCTGGCCCGCCCGCACCCTCGTCCCGACGACATCGCACTTGCCGTACAGGCCGTCAACGACTGGGCGGTACGGCAGATCCGTGGCCCAGGTAACGGCTTGCGGCATCTCGCTCGTCGGGAAGGCACACCCGACCGGGCTGGGCTCGCCTTCCGGCGCGACGCCCGCCGTGCCTGGAACCGTTTCCTGACCCGCCGACTGTCGTGGACCAGCCTCCCGAAGACTGAGAAGGAGGCGTTCACCTGGGACCAGCTGGTCGTAATGTGGCAGGTCATCGGCCGCCTCGTGCGGGGCGGAGTGCCCGCTCGCGTCGTATTCGTCGACGCCGCCTTCTCACCACGCGAGGCGGGCCTCGCGGCCACCGACACCCCCGCCACCAGCCTGCTGGAGAGCATGCGCGCACTCCTCGCTCCCTATTTCAGTACCGAATCCGCCGTACCCACGATCGACAAGTCCCTGGTCGAGGCTTTGTACGAGCCGTTGTACAAGGCATTGGCCGACATGGACTGACGTCCCACTGTCCCTCCCGCGCCGGCGCATTGATGCACTCTCACGCATCGCAGGGACGCTCACTGACGCTTCTGACCGACCCGAACGGAGACCCACCCCGTCATGGCGTATGACCAAATTCAGCCTGCTGCCTTCATCCCGACGCGGGGAAGCGATCCATTCCTCGTGCCCCAATACGGACTAGCCTTCCCCCGAGCCTGGCGGGCTCCTCTCAAGGACCACTGGCAGCATGGCAAGCCCGAGCGGCGTGACCGCAGCAAGGTGTCGGTGCCCATCAAGCGGCTCAACCAGGTGATCGCCGCCGTTGCCCCCGACTTGGTGTCCGTGGCCAAGAAGGCACCACTCGACGATGGCCGGCCCTGGCTGTACGCGAACGCCCCCTATCCCAAGGCGGTGATGAGCACCTTCATCCATGCCTGGCTGCGCGATCTACAGCCGGGACCGGAGGGACATGCGAAGGTCAAGGAAACCGCCTCCTTGCTGAACATCGACAGCCTGGAGTGGGACCTCCTCGGCGTGGACATGCTGGAGCAGACGGTTAGCGATGGTGGCACCGCCGTGCCTGCGGATCACCTGTGGCGGCTTCTTCCCGAGATCCTCGCCGCCCGCATCGCTCGACAGGAGCCAGCCTACGAGCACTTCGGCGAACGGCTCACATTCCGGCAGGTCGCGATGGATGCGGGAGCCCCTGGGGCGGAACTCGTCTCCTGGCCTCCGCTGGAGCACTCCAATGGCCGTGGTGCGAAATCCCAGGTGTGGAACTACTCCGCGTACATCCGAGTTTGTCTCCGTACCGTTCCCTTCGACTCGACTCCCCGCATCCACCTATCCACGGGTGTACGCCGGTGGGTACGCGGCCCCGTTTGGTTGCCGCAGCGGGGAAGCGCCTCCGTCTACCTGCTGGCGGACCAGAGCCTTGTGCCTGACGGGCCCGACCCGGAACGGTTCGCGGTTGGTGGACTGCGCTGGGTACCTCAGACCGGGGGGTACGCCTGGGTTCAGGGAGGGCCAGAAGGGATGCTGAACCAGATCTCCGCCTTCCCCCGCTTCCCCTCACCGGACCTCATGGCCAAGGAGCCGGAGACTTGGCTCGCTGGCCGGGACGGCGTCACTGCAGCTGTGGTGCACCACACGATGATGGGACGACACGGAGTGCAGGCCGGAATCGCACCACAAGAACGGCGGCGGCTGACGGAGTGGGCTGCGGCATCGCTGTCCCCAGAGTTCACATGCGTCGGCACATCCCGACGCAGCGGGATCCGGCGCCAGACTCCGCACAACGTGCTGGAGGCCGCCGTATCCGTGCCGAAGAAAGCCACCGAAGAGGAAAAAACGAGGATCAACCGGGAGAACGCCGAGCGACGGGCACGCAACGCCGCCCGTCGGCGGCCCCTGCTCGCGCGCGCCGTTGGCCCCGCAGGTCTCACTGCCGTACTGCTGCACCAGACCGACACCATGCGCGATCACCTGGTCGCCGCAGCCGAGGAGAGCCTCGGGCTTGCGCAATACCGCACGACCAGTGGCCCCGAGCTGTGGCAGTGGGACCATCCCGACCTGACCGTGCGTCTCCACGTCAGGCAAGCCGGGGAACTCGTCGGCCCATTGGGTGAGGGCAGCGCCATACGCCGAGGCGAGGAGTGGGACGCCGCCATGGATGCGCGACGACGGGCGGTGCGCGACGAACTGCGCGTGTGGACGGCAGAGCTGGGCACGTGCCCCCAGCTGGCGTTCGTCGAGCTGGAAGGCAAGGACGGTTTCCGACGCCGCACCAGCGACCCCAAGGCAGCGCTGCGCGTGGGACTTGCTGACGCTGGCCTGGTCAGCCAGTTCCTGGACCTCCCGGACCCGGTCGCCACCAAGCCAGAGGCTGTTTCGGACCCGCACAGGGCCAAGGCTGCCTGGAATGACGGTCTGCGACAGCTCGGCATGCGGTGCCTGCCCGAGCATTCACTCGGTGCGGCCATCCCCGAGGACCTGAACCAGCTCGCCTTCTGGCTCGTCAAGCGCAACGTCAGCCGCGACAACAAATATCCGCAGTTCACCCCGATCGCCGTACTCATCCGTCCCGGCCAAGACTGTGTGCTTGGCCGCACGGCGGACACATCGGACTGGGTGCCGTACCCCGAGCTGTTGCGCAGTCTCACAGGAAGGATCCGCAGCAAAGACCTCAGGACGAGGAAGCAGCAGGAGGACGCAACCGCCCTGTTCGTCAAGCAGACGCTGTATAAGTTGCGCGGCGAGCCGACCCTCGTCCTTACCCACGCCCAGAACACCCGCCAGCGCTGGCCGTGGCTGACCAACCCGGGGCTGGCCGTCGACCGTGTGAGCCTGGGAGCTGGACCACTTCAGCGGCTCGCCGCGCACGGCCGCCGCCTGCGGCTCGTTCGTGTCGCGAGCAACGACCGGGAGGAAACACCGCAGTGGTGGGCACCCGACGGGGACGAGGGCGCCGGCGTGGCCAAGGGGCTGTGGGTGCCCGATGACGCGCGGCAGGGCAATCGCGTCTTCCAGAGCACCTCGGACAAGGCAAGCCAGCACGGACACCCCCGTGACATGAGCAAATTCACCGAGCACCGCAACGCAGCTGGACGGTCCCTACGCATGCCAGGCACGTCGGCATGGAACCCCGAGATCCTCGAGCTCTGTATGGCAGCACTTCAACCGGGTGACGATGCGGAACAGTGGGCCATGTACGTCCACCAGCAGCGTTTCCCGGACGACTACGACAACGCGCTGCAGCTTCCACTCGCCCTGCACCTCGCTCGGCTCGCCGCGAAGTATGCCGAACCCATGGAAGACACGGAGCGGGCCGAGCCGGGGACGGCCTCGATCGGGGCTACGCCCGAGCAGGGAGACGAGTATGAGTTGGAGGGCGAGGCGTAGGCAGTGCCTGCCGATCAACTCGTCCGCGACCTCGGATACGGGTTGCCGCCACGGCCGGAGCCCTGACCACACGGTATGGGCGCCCGGTCTTGTCATCCCTGCGGGGTGGGGGTGGCAAGGCCTATGGCTGACCTACGGAGCGTTTCCCACTTGGATGGCTCGCGGCGGCTGGCGCGACACGCCGGGTGTCCGAACCCTGCCGAGGAACAAGAGTGATTGTCCTGCCTGATGATGTCGACGTCCCTGACCGTGACACGGTCCTCGGGCAGGCGATTCCCTTCGACCGAGCCCGCTGGGCATCGCTGCTTCCGGCTTCCACTTGGTAGCCGACCGCGCTCGACGAGTGCCCGCATGCGGGCCGCTGGCCTCGGGTGGCCGGCGGACCGTGTTCGGCATCGCCGGCCAGGCCGACACAGTCGAAGGCCGCCGCCACCTACTTGTCGCCGCCTTGGTCTGGGGGACCGGCACCAAGGCGCGGTCGGTGAAGCGGCGCGCACACATCTTCGTGCGCTCCTCGCCCGCAGACATCGACGCCCGACTCGGCGAGGCACTCGACGTGCTCCGGGAACGAGGCGCCGCCGACGCGTACCGTGCATTAAACAGTGAGCAGCACATCCCGTACCTGGGGCCGGCGTTCTTCACCAAGGTGCTCTACTTCGCTGGCCACGGCGACGGCGCGGCGCCCCAACTCCCAGTCATTCTTGACAGCGTCGTCTCACGGGCTCTTGTGGCCACCGGTGCTGCGGACGCCAGTTGGCCGGGGAACGGCTGGACCACGGCCCAATACCGGCTGTACATGGACGGGGTGAATGAGTGCGCGCGAGCGCGAGGCGCCCTCCCCGATCAAGTCGAGGCAGCTCTGGTCTCCCACGGTAAGAAGCTGGCCTGATCGCGAGACACTGGCGCCGAACACGCTGGCGTAGGGCTGTGTCGCATACCCAGGAGACGTGCACTTCTGCAGGTCGAACTTCTGCTGGGGGAGGGCGCCGAGCTTCGCCAACTCGTCAGCTCTCGACACCAGCCGATCGGCTATCCGTGATGCCCTCTACCAGCGCCCGCATCGCCCGCCGCGAGAAGCTCAGCGGCGGACGACCAACATCCTTGGAGTCCCGTACGGCGACGAGGGTACCCAGTTCTGCGATCTCCACGCAGTCGTTGGCACCCCCGCTGTACGAGCTCTTCCGCCACTGCACGTGCGTGAGATTGACGTCGTGTTGGGCGGCCATGCTGGGCGTGCTCACTCTTCGAGCTCCTTGCTGATGCGGGCGATGCGGGTGCGGGTCTCCGACGGGTCGAGGGCGGTGTCCCTCAACTGGTCAAAGGTATCGGTGTAGTTGTCAACGTCGTCCGGGGATTCCAGGTACACGGAGTTCTTGGGGTTCTCCAGCCATACCAGGTTCGGTGTGGGGTCGGGGAAGGTCAGGATGACGAACGGGCCGTACAGCCCGGGATGTGCGCCGAGTGAGAACGGCAGGAGCTGCACGGTGACGTTCGGCTGCTCGCTCGCTTCCACCAGTTTTCGCATCTGGTCGCGCATCACGTTGACGGAGCCGACGGTCCTGCGCAGCACGGCTTCGTCGAGGATCGCCCAGAGCCTTGCGGGGACTTCGCCGCCCAGGCGGCTGCTCTGCCGCTCCATCCGGACCCTAACCAGGGACTCGATCTGGGGCGGGGGCAGGTCCTTCCTCATCCGGGAGATCACGGCACGTGCGTAGTCCTCGGTCTGGAGCAGTCCCGGCACGAGCATCGGCTGATAGCTGGCGAGGTGTGTCGCGCCGGCCTCCAGCGCGAGGTAGCCGTCGTAGCGGGTCGGGGTGAGCACCGTCGAGTACTTCCGCCACCAGGGCTTCTGCTGCTCCTTGTCCGCCCGCACGAGGTCGAGGACGTCGGCGCGCCGGTCTTCGTCCTCGATGCCGTACAGGTCCAGCAGGGCTCGGACGAGGACCGGTGTCGTACCGCGTTCGCCGTTCTCGATCCGGCTCAGTGACCCCTGGTTGACCTCCAGTTGGTCGGCGACCTCGGTGAGGGTGAGGCCGGTCGCGTCGCGCAGTTCTTTCAAGCGTGCCGCGAGCTGTCGCCGGTACACGGACTGCGGGACCAGGCTTCTCTTCAAGGCCATGTCGGAAGTCTCTCCGTACCGACGACGCCTCTACAACCCGAACGGGTCAACTTCACCAGACATATTGCCTAGTTGGTAGCTGTCTCGGCATGCTGTCAGAAGTCACGGCGCGTGTTCGTACGGGGCTTGCGCCGCACCCGACCGATGGGCGATGCGCCACCACCGCACCACTTGCGCGCGCTTCCGTATCGGTCCCGCACGCCGCACCGGGAGGGTGGGCCATGCCACGGACGACGCTGTTCCGGCAGCTGCTCCAGCAACGGCACCTGACGACGCACGAGGCTTTCGCCGCTCAGTACGAGCGGGCCGCTGTCCGGCTGGCGGAACTCGACCGTGACCCCCGCCTGGCGTCCCTTCAGGTATCTTCGCGTCAGTTCGACCGGTGGTACGGCGGGGAGTTACTGACTCTGCCCCGCCCTGACGCCTGCCGAGTGCTGGAGCACATGCTGGGCAGACCCGTGTCCGAGCTGTTCTTCACGGCGTACGACAGCGACGCGGCGGCGGCCGACGGGGACTCCGCGCAGGACCCCGTGGAGGAGCCGCGCGCACATCGTCGCGCGCCGAGCCTTCCTCCGCCCCGCGAGGACGACGAGAACCCACTCCACATCGTCGCCCGGTCTCGGCAGCTGCTGGCCAGCAACGCCGACGACGCCACGCTCGCCTTCCTCGGCTCATCCCTGGAGGACATCGCCGGCCGGTACGAACAGGACGGGCCGTACGTCCTGCGCCCCCAAGCCCGCCAGGTGCGGCGGCTCACCCACACCCTGCTCGCCGGCCGCCAGCCCCCACGCGCGCGCCGCGAGCTCTTCCGCATCGCCGCCCGCGCCTCCGGCCTGCTCGGCTACATGGCGGTGAACATGGGCGACTTCGCCCTCTCGGAGGCGTACAGCACCGAAGCCCGGGACCTGAGCCGTGAGATCGGCGACCTGGACACCGACCTCTGGGCGTGCGGCACCCTCTCCTTCAGCCTCTACTACGCTGGCCGGTACGCCGAGGCGGACGCCTGCGCCGCCGCAGCCGTCGAGCGGGCCCCGCGCCACGCCCAGTCCATCCGCCTGCTCGCCAACGGCCGGGCCCGGGCCCTCGGCAAGACCGGCGACCGGCGTGGGGTCGCGCAGGCCATCGGACAGGCGCTCCGGCTCTCCGACCTCCACGAGGTGCCGGTCGGGCTGACCTCCTGCATCTCCTTCGAGCCGTACGGCCGGGCCCGGACGCTGGCCAACGCCGTCACGTCCCACGTGGCGCTGCACAACGCGGCGCAGGTGCTGCGCGACGCCGAGCACATCGACGACCTCGTGGAGCACTCGACCTCCTCCTGGAGCCGCGCGCTCGTCCGGCTCGACGTCGCCACCGCGCTGTTGCAGCAGCGCACACCCGACGTCGACCACGCGATGGCGCTGGGCGGTGAGGCCCTGCGGCTGTGCGGAGACACCCCGATCAGCTCCGTCTACCAACGCTCCCGAGGCCTGCGTGAGCAGGCCGGGCCATGGCGTGATCACCCGGCCGTGCGCGATTATGGCGAGGAGTTCCGGACCTGGAGCTCGCAGCCAGCGGCCCTGGCCATCGCGTCGTCCGCGTCGTAGGCGCCGTCGGTGTCGTCGTACGCTGGGGCAGTGTGAAGCCGAAGGAGTACGACGGGTGCCCCTGCTCAGCGCCGACCCCGCCGCGTTCCCCGCCGAGCCCCCCGCCGACACGCACGACCCGGCGGTCACCGCGGCCCACGACTGGGCGGCGTTCAGCGCACTCGACGAGATGACCGACCACTGGGCACGCCCCGGCTGGTCGGACGGCAGCCGGGCGTACTACTGGATGCTGGCCTTCCCGCGCCATCAACAGCTCGCGGCCCTCGCCGGGCACTGCCAGGAGGAGCTGGATCCCCTCGGCCTCGACCCGGTACCGACGGACGCCCTGCACATCACCCTCGCCCGAGTGGGATCACCGGACGCCGTCACCCCCTGCCAACTGGACAACCTGGCGCGGGACGCCGAGGCGCTGCTGCCCTCCGCGTTCGCCGTACGCGCCATGCCGCTGGCCGGATCCCGAGGCGCCGTCCGCCTGTCCCTCGGCCCCTGGGAACCCCTGCTCTGGCTGCACCATGCGCTGGCCAAGGCGGGCAGCGGCGCCGGTCTGGCCCCGAAGAAGCCGACGTCCGCCTTCCGACCGCACCTCAGCCTGGCGTACAACAACCGCCGTCGCCCTGCCGCCCCCGTCATAGAGGCGGTCTCAGGGCTCCGCGCTCTCCCAGCCGTCGAACTCTCCGTGTCCACAGTCCAGTTGGTCGAGCTCCGCCGCGAGGGGCGCACGTACCGCTGGAATGTACGAAAGGACATCCCGCTCGGCTAGCCCGTCGGCGTCCAAGGCGAGAACCGCGATCACTTCCTTGCCGATCGCGGTGGGGCGGGCCGACCACCCGTAGGCCAGGTCCTCGACGAGCAGTAACCCGAGACCGCTGTCCGGCAGGTCGTCCAGCGACATCTCCGCGGACCGTGCCCGGACTCTGGACACATCTCGTCCGGCGTCATGGACGCGCAGCACCGCCACGTTCCAGTAGATCTCCACACACAGGCAGTCGGGACCGCTGGCCGTGTGTCTGACCGCGTTTCCCACCAGTTCCGAGACGACGAGAACGGCGTCGTCGATCCGCTCGGGACGGGCGTAGCCCTTGAGGGCTTCCTGCACATGTCTGCGTGCGAGACCGGACGGCTCCGCGCAGTCCGCCAGCTTGACCCAATGACGCCTTACTGGTGTCCGCCTGCTGAGGCGCTCTTCGTCCACCGCGTCCATCGCCGCTTCTCGTTTCCGCTAGGCACTGGACGATCCAGCCTCGCCACGCGTGAGGCGCAGCGGTACGCCGCGCCTTCGCCTCCTCGCTCGCCGCCGGACGGCGGACGAACGGCGTGCTGACGGCGTACCGCCGCCGACCGCCCCCGGTGAGGCTCTTCGTCGAGGCGCCGGCCCTTGGCGCCGGGCAGCACGACGAAACGTTCGGATCCTTCCGACGCGAGAGGAAGCGCCATGACCACGACCACGCTCAGCCCGGTCACGACGGCCACGACCGAGGAGTCCGCCGCGACGGACGTCCCCCATGTGGTCACCGACCCGTTCGACATCGACCTGACCGTCATCACGGAGATCGACACCGACCTGCTTCCCAAGGCGTGCGACACCGGTGACGGCTGCAAGCCGTCCTGCGCCTCGTCCTGCGCGAGCGCCGTCTGACAGCGGCTCGTGGGCGGGGCCGGGAGCCCTTTCACTCCCGGCCCCGCCGCCCGGTCCCAGCACTGATGGCGGAGGTAGTGGAAATGGGAAGTGGAAGCGACGGAAAGCTCTACCAGCACACGGGCGCGGCACTGCTCCGGGCCGCCGCGACGCCGCTGACGGGCCTGCCGGGATGGTGGCCCGATCCATCCGACACGGACGCGTGCGGCAGGTGGCTGAAACAGGTGTGGTCCGACGCGAGGTTCGCCGACGCCGTTCGGCAGGCGAGCGGCGATCTCGCCGCGCGGGTCGACGCGATCTGTGCCGGGCAGCCGGCACGTCCCAAGCAGGTCCGGCGCGCCGCCATGGCCACCGTCCGCTACCTGCTGCGAGCCACCGGGCGACCCACCCCGTTCGGCCTCTTCGCCGGGGTGGCGCCGGTCAGCGTGGGTTCCCCGCCGTACGCGAGATGGGGAGACATACACCGGGCCATGGCGCGGGTGGACACCCAGTGGCTGGACGACGTCGTCGTCCGCCTGGAGGCGTGCCCCGACCTGCTGGAACGCCTGGACGTGGTACTGAACAACCTGGCGGGACGCCGCGGAGGACGCCTGCACGTCCCGCACGGCGGACCGATGGGGGCCACCGTCCGGCGCACCAGCGCGGTCCACCTGATCGCGACCCTCGCGCGCGAGCCGGTCCGCTTCGCCACCCTCGCGGAGCAGTTGGCCGCGTCCTTTCCCCGAACCGAGCCGCGGAACATCGGCACACTGCTCGGCGCGCTCGTGCGCGAGAAGTTCCTGATCACCAGCCTGCGCCCGCCGATGACCGACACCGATCCGCTGTCCCACCTGATCGAGCGGCTGCACGTCGCGGACGCCGGTACGGTGCCGGAGGCCGCGAAGGTTCTGGACGAACTGGAAGCGGCGCAGCGTGCCGTGCACGATCACAACCGGCTTCCCGCCACCCACCAAGGGCAGCAACGGGAGGCGCTGACAGCCCACTTGCGCCAGCTCTCCGGCGCGGGCCGAAACCCGCTGGCCATCGACCTGCGGCTGGACGCTGAGGTACGGATACCCGAGAGCGTCGCGCTCGAGATGGAGCGGGCCGCCGATGTGCTGCTGAGGCTGACGCGCCGACCGGCAGGCCAGGGTGTGTGGAAGGAGTACCAGGTCGCCTTCTGGGAGCGGTACGGCACCGGCACGCTGGTGCCGGTCAAGGAGGTAGTCGACCCGGCCTCCGGGCTCGGCTACCCGGCCGAGTACCCCGGCAGCCGAAGGACCGCGCCGCCACCGGTGGTCTCCGAGCGCGACGAGCGGCTGCTGGCCCTGGCCTGGCAGGCACTGGCCGACGGCGGCAGGGAGATCGTCCTCACCGACGACCTGGTCGAGCGTCTGGCCGACGAGACGATGGCCGCGCAGGAGGCACCGCCCCACGTGGAGATGTGCGCGCGCCTGCACGCCCACAGCCTGCCCGCGCTGGAACGCGGGGACTTCACGCTCACCGTGACACCGGCCCGCGCGGCGGGAACGCTCACCTCCCGGTTCTCACCGGTCGCCACCGGCTCTGGCCTCGACGAGATCTACCGCCAGGTCCCCGCGAGCGTCGAGAACGCGCTGACCGCCCAGCTCTCCTTTCCGCCGCTGTACCCGCACACCGAGAACGTCGCTCGCGTCCCCGCCTATCTCCCGCACGTGATCCCGCTGGGCGAGCACCGCGGCCCCGCCGACACCGGGCCGACGCTCATCGACGTCGACGACCTCGCGGTCACGGCCACGCACACCCGCCTGTACCTGGTCAGCATCTCCCGCCGCCGCGTGGTGGACCCGCAGGTCTTCCACGCCATGGCCTTGGACAAGCAACCCCCGCCCCTGGCCCGGTTCCTGGCGCACCTGACCCGCGCCTTCGGCCCCGCCTGGACCGGCTTCGACTGGGGACCGCACGGCGCGCGGCTGCCGTTCCTGCCCCGCGTCCGCCACGGGCGCGTGATCCTCTCGCCCAGCCGCTGGAACCTGACCGCAGACGCTCTGCCAGGTCGTGGAGCGGAGACGCGCGAGTGGGCGGACGCCCTCGGCCGGTGGCGGAAGCGGTGGCACTGCCACGGTGCCGTCGAGCTACGAGAGGACGACCGGACGCGGCGGCTGCGGCTCGACGTGCCGGCCCACGTCGCCGTCCTGCGCGCCCACCTCGCCCGGGAAGGCCAGGCCGTACTCACCGAGGCGCCACCCGAGGAGAGCTACGGCTGGATCGACGGCCACGTCCACGAGATCGCCCTGCCGATGACCAGCACGCGCCCGCCGGCCCCTGACCCGCTCTCCGGCCCCCTCCCCGTGCTCACCAACAACACCCTCGGACCCGTACCGGGATCGGTGTGGGCACCCTGGCTGAACGCCAAGATCTACACCCACCCCGACCAGTTCGAGGAGCTGATCGGCACCCACCTCGCGCAGCTCACGGCCCAGCTCCCCGACGAACCCGAGTGGTGGTTCGTCCGATACCGCAGCCCGCACGACCTCGACCATCTGCGCCTGCGCATCCGCACCCGCAGCCCCGGGCAGTACGCGGCCTACACCGAGCTCGTCGCCCGATGGGCCGCGGCGCTGCGCCGCGAGGGGCTCAGCAGTCGACTCGTGTTCGACACCTACACCCCGGAGGTCGGCCGCTACGGGCCCGGTGCCGCCCTGCGCGGTGCCGAGGCGGTGTTCACGGCCGACTCCGCCTACGCCCTCGCCGCACTGCGGGGCCTACGAGCCGACGGCGTCGACGACGTCGACGGTCGCGCGCTGGCCGCGGTCGGCATGGTGGACATCGCCCGCGGCCTGCTCGGCCCCGACGAGGGTATGCGATGGCTGGCGCGCCGCCCGGCACCTGGGGCCCGCGGCGAACGAGGCGTCAGAGACCAGACCATTGACCTCGTTCGCCATGCCACGCCCCGGCCCCGTGGCTGGAGCGAAGCGCTGGCCGGCGCCTGGCACCGCCGCGCCGCGGCCCTGGCGCTGTATCGCGAGCACCTCGCCGAGGGCATAGACCGCGACTCCGTCCTGGAGTCCCTGCTTCACATGCACCACAACCGCCTGCGAGGCCTGGACCGTGAGGACGAGGGGATCTGCCGCCGCCTGGCCCGTCAGTCCGCCGTCGCGTGGGCTGCCTGGCCAAGGGAAAGCCGCCCATGAGCCACGACACGCCGCCCACACCCACGAGACCCGGCTGGGGCCAGTCGCTGTACTCCGGCGCGGCGGGAGCCGCTCTGCTACATGCCGTCAGGACCCGCACCGGAGAAGACGACAGGGACGCGCTCCGGCCGTGGGCTGCCGCCATGGTCAAGGGCCCGATCCAGGCCGCTCCCGAAGCATGCGGCCTGTACGAGGGCGCCCCGGCCGTCGCGTACGTCCTCAGTTTCACGCACACCGACACCGCCAACCGCGCCCTGGCGACCCTGGACACACACCTTGCCGACGTCACACGCCACCGCCTCTGGCGGGCACACGCGCGCATCGACCGCGGCGCGCTGCCCAACCTGGGCGAGTACGACCTCATCAGCGGACTGACCGGGCTGGGCGTGTACCACCTGCACCGCGGCCACCGGACGGAGCTGCAGGGCACCCTCGCCTACCTGGTGCGGCTGACCGAGCCGATCAGCGTCGAGGCTCAGCTCCTCCCTGGCTGGTGGACAGGCGACAGCCCCGATCTGCGCCCGTCGCCGCGATGGCCCGGCGGACACCTGAACTTCGGTCTTGCCCACGGCATCAGCGGACCGCTCGCGCTGCTGGCCACGGCCATGCGCCATGGCCACACCGTGCCCGGACAGCGGCAGGCCATCATCCGGATCTGCGAACGGTTTGATCGGTGGCGCGACGGCACCGGCACGCGCGCCTGGTGGCCGGACCTGATCACCCGAGTCGAACACCGGCGCGGCGTTCTCCAGCACCAAGGCCCCGGACGCCCGTCCTGGTGCTACGGCACGCCCGGCATCGCCCGCGCCCAACAACTCGCAGGTATCGCCCTCGGCGACCGCGACCGGCAACGCCAGGCCGAACAGGCCCTGGTCGGATGCCTGGCGGACGACCAGCAGCTCGCCCTGCTCACCGACGCGTCCCTCTGCCACGGCTGGGCGGGGCTCATACAGACCGCCTCCCGTGCCGCCGCCGACGCCGTCGACGACGAACTCGCGGGACACCTGCCTCGTCTGCGGACCCGGCTCGACGAGCACTTGAACCACAGCGGACTACCGGCCGGCGTCGGCCTCATGGACGGCGCCTCGGGCATGCATCTGGTCCGCCTCAGCGACCCCGTCAACACGGCGACCACCGCCCCGTGGGACCGCTGCCTGCTCGTGGCGGGATGACGCCGCGGACCGCACCCCGAACCACAGCGAATGAGTACGATCTGCCCCTGCCGTACGCACGGCCGGGCACCTTCCGGAAGGACGCGATGAACAACACCACCGGTGCCTCCCCCGAGGACCTGCGCAACCGCCTGGTCGACGCCATCCTGAAGCAGGAGGTCTCCGGCCTCCGCGACGCACGCGTCGAAACCGCCATGCGGGTCGTACCCCGCCACGCCTTCCTCCCCGACGCGACCGTCGAGGAGGCGTACGCCAACAAGAGCGTGACCATCAAGGCGAACCCGGACGAGGACGCACTTCCGCTGAGCTGCGCCTCCCAGCCCGACGTCGTGCACTTCATGCTGGTCCAGCTCGCGGTCCGCGAAGGCGACAACGTCTTCGAGATCGGCGCCGGCACCGGTTACAACGCCGCCCTGCTCAAGTACCTCACCGGAACGTCCGGAGAGGTCACCACGTGCGACATCGCCCCCGACGTGACCGCCTACGCCCGCCGGATGCTGGACGCGAACGGATACAGCGACGTTCGGGTGGTCACGAGGGACGGCGCCCTGGGCGCCCCGGAGTTCGGTCCCTACGACCGGATGATCGCGGCGGTCGGAATGTGGGACCTCCCCGGCGCCTGGTGGGACCAGCTCGCCGTCGGCGGACGCCTCGTGGTCCCGCTGCGATGGCGCGGGCTGTCCAGGTCCGTGGCGTTCCGACGGGAGAAGGACCTGATGCGGTCCGACTCCGTGAAGATGTGCGGCTTCCTCCCGGTGATCGGCCAGGACGGAGAGCGCGACGACTACATCGACGACAACCGGCTCGTCAGGCTCTACTGGGACGAGGACCAGCCCGTCGCCCCCGACCTCCTGCGCGACGTCCTCACCCGTCCGAAGTCGGTTGTCTGGACAGAGGCGACGGTCGGCTCCGTCGAGTCCTTCGACGGCGTCTGGCTGCGCCTGAGCGCCGCTGAGCGAGCGACCTGCCGCATCACTGCGAAGGCCGCGGCGATGGAAGCCGGCCTCCACCGCCCCGCCTCACCTGCCCTGAGCCCCGCCCTCGTCGAGGGGGACTCCATCGCCTACCTCACTCTGGAGCGGGCCGCCGAAGACCAGGGCGCCGAACCCCGGTTCAGGCTGGGAGCCGTCGGCTACGGCCCCGCCGGTGCCGAGCTCGCCGAGCGGATCTGCGCACAGATCCGTGCCTGGAGCCCGGCAAGGACCGTCGACCCCGTGATCACCGCCTACCCCGCGGACACGCCGGACAGCGACCTCGTCGACGGAGCCGTGATCGACCGGCCCTCCGCGCGGCTCGTCATCACCTACTGACATCCCTGCTGATTCCGATGCGAGCGGGCGTGGCTGTCGGCAGGTGCGGCCGCGCCCACCGAAGCGAGAGCAGAGCCGTCGTGGAGGGCGGCGATCAGCCCTGGGCGAGGTTCGCCTCGCAGGTGCTGCACCGCCGCACAGCCGTCCGTTTCGGATTGCCCGCGGTGGCAGTCGCCGGGTAAGTGCTGCTCAACCGCTCCCATAGCCCGTGCGGAGGATTCGGGATCCACCCCCACCGCGGCGGCCGAACGTCGTCCTCGGTCATGTGGTCGCACCAGCCTGGCAGGTGCGCGCACTCCCCGGGAGAGATCAGGATCGTGTCATCCGGATGCGCACGCCACTCCCTCTTCACGGACGTCGACACCGAACGAGAGCCCACCGAAGGTGACGAGCCCGGCGGGCAGTCGCACCCAAGCCCGATGACGACCCGGCTGCCGCACTCCTCGCAGCGCTCTTCTTTCACAGCCGCACTCACCTCACGCGTTGCCGGAGCCGACCCGGTAGACGATCTTTCCGTCTGACTCGGTGAACCCGAGTGCCTCGTAGAAGGCCGGTGCGCCTGGGTTGTCGCGGTCAGCCATCCATTCGACCCGGCTGCAGCCCGGTCGTGCGGCGGCCAGGGCACGGAGTTCGCCCATGAGGCGGGCACCGATGCCCTGGCGGCGCAGGGTGCCGCGGACGTACAGCTCCTTCAGGAACAGGGAGTGGGTGGAGCCGGCGGCCGGCCAGAGGAAGGAGTAGGCGGCGAGTCCGACGATGTCCCCGGTGTCGTCCTCGACCAGCAGCGCGGAGGCCAGCGGCGGCGAGCCGAAGAGGGCCTCCTCGACCTGGACGCGGCGTTCGTCCAGCGGCTGGATGTCGGCGTCGGTCGTGCCGTAGTACCGCTCGATCTCCTCGATCAGCTCGGCCATGGCCGGGACGTCCCGCTTCTCCGCAGGGCGGATCGTCACGCTCATCGGTGCCTCCCTCTCTTCCTCGGTTGCTTCGGTCGCTATCCCACTCGTTCGTACCAACGCGCGACCCCCACGCGGCGGTACGGCACCGGCGCCTACGGTGACGCGGCAGCCCCCGTCTGGGGATTCCAGCCGTACTCCCGCAAAGAGCCCTGGACGTGCCGGATGAGGTACTCCAGGTCCGCGCAGTAGACGGACGGGTTCCGGTAGCCGCGGGCGGCACTGAAGCGGTGGGGGAGGTAGCCGCCGCCGCAGACGTCCACGAGCGGGCAGGCGCGGCACTTCTCAGCCAGCGCGTTCCTGCTGTGCTGTCGGTGCCGCAGCTTCGGATGCGACAGCGCTTCGTCGAACGAGTGGCTGAAGACGTCGAGCCCGAGCCAGGAGGCGCCCTCCTCGACCGACCGCAGGGTGTCCACCGCCTCGACGGAACCGTCGGACTCGATCACGACGCTCGTCGGCGGGGCCAGGCCGAGCGTCTCCACCGAGCCGCGCACGCCGGAGCTGAGGGCCACGATGTCCTCCAGCATCCGGACGCTGTGCCGGTACTCGGGCCGGGCGAGCCACGCGTCGTACACCCTGCTCATCCACAGCCCGTACTCGGGCACGCCAGGGTCGGTGCGGAACGGCGGGTCGTCGTGGGTCGCGTGCGGCAGTCCGAAGTCGATCACGGGCGGTTCGAAGGCCGCCAGGTAGTCGTGGACCTCGGCCGGGTCATTGGACAGGTCCACGACGGCGAGCAGCCCCGCGAACAGATGGGGCCGCGACCGCAGGAGTTCGATGCCTCGCACTGCGGAGGCGGCGCTCGACCGCCCGGCGTGGGTCAACCGGTGCCGGTCGTTCGCACGCGGTGGCCCGTCGAGGCTGACGCCGACCGCGACCTCGTGCCGCTCGAAGAGGTCCAGCCAGGCGCCGGACAGAAGCGTTCCGTTGGTCTGGAGCTCGAAAAGAACCCGGGTCCCGGCCGGCGCACCCTCCCGGACGGCTTCCAGCAGACCGGCCATGTGCCCGACGCCGACGAGCAGCGGCTCCCCGCCGTGCAGTACGACGTGGATGGTCCGAAGGTCGTGCGCGGAGGCGTGCTCACCGATCCGCCGGGCAGCGGCCCGGGCCACGGCGAGGTCCATGCGGGCGGGCAGGCGTCGCGCCGCCTGGTCCTTGGAGTTGAAGACGAAGCAATAGTCGCAGTCGATGTTGCAGCGGTTGGCGACCTTGAGGATGAACGTCCGGAAAGGAACGGGGCCTTCGGCTTCTGTCATCGAGCGGACGTGCTCACAGCGGCCAGGGCCAGATCAGCGAGGCCGCGTGGGACCCGTCGCCGAACCGTCCCGTCATGCCTTCCGCGGTCTCCTCCGCCTCCAGCCGCTGCCGGACACGGGCGGCCACGCGGTCCAGGACGGCGGTGCCGGCCGCCGTCGGCTCCACGGCCGCCGGGCTGACGGCCGTGATGGTGTGCGGCTCAGTGACGGACGTGGGTGACGGCATCCAACGCTCCTCGCGAGGTACGTACCGGAGGCGGCACGGTGAGACGGGGTTGAAGCGACAGACCAGCCGGAACCGTAGCAGCCTCAACAACTCGCCCGGCACAGGGAATTCAGCCACATGGTCGGCGCCAACCGGACCGCTACACCAGCAACTGTTCGATGTCGTCCACGGCCGCGCTCACTCCCAACCGCCGGTACACCGTCACTGCGGCTCGCAACGAGCCCACGCCGTGACCAGGCCCGTCAACCGTCCAGTCACAGCGGCCGATGCCCTCCAATGCCCGCGCCTCCTCCAACGGGCAGCGGATGTCCCGAGCGAGCGTGAGGGCCTGATCGAAGTGCTGGCGGGCGGTCGTCGGGTCACCAGAGTTGAGCAGCAGCATGCCCCAGTGGTTCAGCACCTCCGCCTCCCCGCACCGGTCGCCCAGGCCTCGGAGGATCCGCAGTCCACCCTGGAACGCCTCGACCGCTCCGTCGCTCTCACCGACGATGCTGCGAGCCACGCCCAGCTCGCTCAGCGAGGCGGCCTCACCCCCACGACTGCCGAGCTCGCGGTAGACCTCCAGGGCCTCCTCCAGAAGCCGGATAGCCTCGGTCGCATCCCCGGCCACACGTTCCACGACGCCCAGGTGGCGGATGCTGTTGGCGCGGCCGAACCGGTCGCCAAGCTCGGTGAAGTGCGTCAAGGCCTGGCTGTGTGCCGTCCGCGCTCCCTCGGTGTCTCCGGTCAGCCGCCGGACGACGCCCAACTCGTTGAGCGCGTAGGCCTGGTGCTCACGGTCGTCCAGCTCCAGGTAGATGTCGAACGCTTCCTGGTGATGCCCAGCGGCCACTTCATAAGCACCCATGAGGCAGTGCACGACGCCCAGGTCCCGCAGGGAGTTCGCCTCCCCGTACCGGTCACCGAGCTCTCGGTAGATCGCCAGAGCCTCGCTCTGTGCCGACACCGCGGCGTCGAACCGGCTCATCTGCCGGTGTGTCATGCCGAGATCGGCCAGAGCGTTCGCCTGTCCGAGCCGGTAGTCCAGCTCACGGTAGAGGGAGAGGGCCTCGGCCTGGGCGCGCGCCGCGTCCTCGTTGTCCGCGGTCAGGTACCAGACGATGCCGAGCTGGTTCAGAGCGTCCGCCTTGCCCCGCCGCTCGTCGACCGCTTCGTAGGCCGTCACGGCGTCGTTCAGTGCCTCGATCGCCTGCGGATAGGCCGCCATGAAGCGGCGTACGACACCAAGTTCGGCGAGAGCGTCACCCCGGGCCCTCTGATCGCCGGTGTGGCGGGCGGCCTCGGCGGCGGTCCGGTGCAGCCCGACGGCCTGGTCCCAGGGGCCGGCCTGACGCAGGAAGGGCGCCATGGCCGCGGCGAGCCGGACCACGAGGTCGTACAGGGCGAGACCGTTCGCCTGCCGGACAGAGGCGAGGATGTTGGCCCGCTCGGCCTCCAGCCAGCTCAGGGCGCCCGCCCGCGATTCCATGGCCGGAGTCTCCACCCGCGAGGCGCCGTCCGGCGCCGGAGGCACCGCGGCTCCACTGCGCACGATGTGCCCGTTCGCGACGGCGAGAGCGGCCAGGTAGTAGGTGCACACACGCTGGACGGCCTGTACGTGATCATCCATGCTGTCCCCCTCGACGGCGAGGCCCCGGGCGTAGTCGCGAAGGAGATCGTGCAGTCGGTAGCGGCTCCCCGGCTGCTCGTCGATCAGGTGGTCGTCGTAGAGCGCATCGAGGTGCCGACGGGCCACCAGCACTGGAACCTCACCCAGAGCCGCGCCGACGTGCGCGTCGAGATCGGTGCCCGGGAAGAAGCCGAGCTGTCTGAAGAAGCGCTGCCGCTCCGGCGCGAGATCCCGGTAGGACAGATCGAACGTCGCGGTGACGGCGCGTTCACCGGCCCGCAGCTCTCCCAGCCGGTCCCGTGCCGCCACCAGCCGTCCGCGCAGGTCCTCGGCGGTCCACGACGGATGGTGCCGCAGCCGTGCCGCGAGCAGCGACACCCCCAGCGGCAGACACCCGCACAGTCGCACCAGTTCGTCCGCCACACCCCGGTCGAGGCCATCGGCCGGCCGCCCACTGAGCCGCACGAAGAGGTCGACCGCGTGATCCGGCGGCAGCGCCTCCACCGACATGACCACCTCCTCACTCGCCACCAGTCGCCTGCGGCTGGTCACCAACACCAGGCACCCGTTCCCACCGGGGAGCAGCGGCTCGAGCTGCCGGTAGCTGGCTGCGTTGTCGAGGATCAGCAACGCCTTCTTGTCCGCGAGCCTGCTCCGCCACATGGCGGCCCGGGCCTCCGTGACTGCTCCGACGTCGTCACCGACGGGTATCTGCTGCGTCGGCACGCCGGCGGCTGCGAGAAGTGAGGCGAGCGCCTCACCGGCCTGCACCGGGGTGCGCCCCGGCGTGTACCCGTTGAGGTTCACGAAGAGCTGACCATCGGGAAACCGCTCGGAGAGCAGGTGACCGGCGTGCACGGCGAAAGTGGTCTTCCCGACGCCCGGCATCCCGTCGATCAAATGAACGGGCAGCCCCTCGCCACGCTCCTGCGAGGCCCGTACGGAGCCCATCAGCCGTTCCAGCTCCCCTACACGGTCGGTGAACGCGGCGGTGTCGCGTGGCAACGAACGCAGCACCTGGGCGGCTCCCGGTGGCCCCGCTCCATCCTCCGATCGCCCCGGCGTGGTGGAAGGCCGAGCCTCGGAGAGCCCGGCGAGCAGGGCCGTTAGTCCCGCCATCGTCACGCCAAGCACGACGAACGAGAACCAGGCATGCTCCTGTAACCACCCCAACCAGCCGGGCCACCGCGACTGGTTGGACACGGCGTTCGTGACGAGCCCGACCAGCAGCGTGGTCACGGCGCCGCCTCCGGCGACGCCAGCGATCGCGATGCCGCGACCGAGTCTCATACGGAGGTCCCAGCCGACGGGGGAGTGGTCGACTCCGCTCCGGTGCCGTTGCCGAGACACCGCGCACCGCCAACCGACCTGGTCACGAAGATAACCCCCGAGTCTGAAGCCCCAACTTCTACAACGGAACAGCCCGAATGGACCTTGGTCAAGGGCGCCTCTGCGCCATGAAAGCGTCTTGTGGACCAGACGGAGCTCATCCGTTGCCTCCGCACATGTGAGGACCATTGCCATCTACCCCAGGGCTAGGGTTCGTGTCTTGTCCTGCAAGGGGACACGATGTGGATCGCGTCGGAAGTCCCGCTCCTCCCGGACTGTGACGTTCCCCGCGTTCGTTCAGGTCGGCGGCGATGGAGAGATAGGACTCGCGAGCGATCACGCGCCGCGCGATCTCCCTCAAGATCTCCGATACGGCGGGATCCTCCACGAGCGTTACACCTTTGCCGCCGGGGATGGGCTCCGCCTGGTAGCCGTATGGGGCGAGCCCCCCGCCCCACCGTCCGTTTCTTCGCAAGTAGTCATGCGACCCAGTGACGCGCTCGCGAATCGCCTCTGCCTCCATTTCGGCGAAAGCCGAGACGATGTACGCGATCACCCGCCCGATCGGGGAGCGGATGTCGATCGTCTCAGTGGCGGAGATCAGATTCCTGTCGTACTTTTGGCACCACCGGATCATCTCTGCGAAGTCCGACACCTTGCGGACGAACCTGTCCAGCCGCCAGAACATGAGCGCGTCCCACTGCTCGGGATGATCCAGCCACTTGGAGA
This sequence comes from Streptomyces sp. NPDC088817, assembly GCF_044750345.1. Classification (NCBI taxonomy): domain Bacteria; kingdom Bacillati; phylum Actinomycetota; class Actinomycetes; order Kitasatosporales; family Streptomycetaceae; genus Streptomyces; species Streptomyces sp. NPDC088817. The sequence continues at coordinate 193,393 of NZ_JBIVJN010000012.1, read as the reverse complement.
GTTCAGGGCGCTCCCAAGGGGACTTCTGAGATGCGGAAACGTCGATATCCTCAGCCCAGCCGACGATCTCCGCTCCCCGTGCCGCAGAGGCGTTTTCGATGCTGGATCGTTGGCGTTCTGGCGAGGTTGTGACGTCTGTCTTGTCCGAGAGGCGGATGACGCCGATGATCCGCTCGTTCATGACGCGGTGGCAAAATAGTGTGCATCCATGAACTAAGGATGGCCGTCCTTCTACGACCCGAAGGACACCGACGCCGTGGAGCTGCTGGAGGACCGCTCCCACGGGATGGTCCGCACCGAGGTGCGCTGCGCCCGCTGCGGTTCGCACCTCGGCCATGTCTTCGAGGGCGAGGGCTACGCGACCCCGACCGACCAGCGCTACTGCATCAACTCCATCTCCCTGCGCCTGGCCCCCGACGAGAACTGACCGCCCGGGACCGACGGGCGGGGCGGCCGGGTGGCCGTCAGAGTGTCTCGTCGTCCCACTGGTCGAGCAGCAGCTCGCCCAGGTCGGGGGTGGGCTGTGGTTCGGTGCCGCCGTGCAGGGGCTGTTCGGTCCAGATGACCTTGCCGTGGGGGGTGTACCTGGTGCCCCAGCGGCGGGCCAGCTGGGCGACGAGGAACAGGCCGCGTCCGCCCTCGTCCGTCAGGGCGGCGCGGCGTGGGTGCGGTGAGGTGCTGCTGCCGTCGTAGACCTCGCAGATGAGGGTGGCGCGGTCGCGCAGCAGCCGGACCCGGATCGGCTCGCTGCCGTAGCGGATGGCGTTGGTGACCAGTTCGCTGAGCATCAGCTCGGTGTCGAAGCCCACCTCCTGAAGGCCCCACGCGTCCAGTTGCCGGGCGCACGCCGCGCGGACCCGGGCGACGGACGCGGAGTCGCGGGGCACGTCCCACGCCACGACGTCCGACGGGTCCAGCAGTCGGGTGCGGGCGACCAGGAGCGCCACGTCGTCGCTGGGGCGCGCCGACAGCAGGGCGTCGATCACCGCCCGGCAGGTCTCCTCCGGGTCGCGCACGGGCCGGCCGGCCAGGGTGTCGCGCAGCAGGGCGAGGCCGGTGCCGATGTCCCTGTCCCGGTCCGTGACCAGCCCGTCGGTGTACAGGACCAGGAGCGATTCCGGCGCCAGGCGCAGCTCGGCGGTCTCGACGGGCAGGCCCGCCGCCAGGCCGAGCGGCGGGGAGGCGGGCACCTCGGGGAAGTGCACCGTGCCGTCGGGGCGTACCAGCGCGGGTCCGGGGTGGCCCGCCCTCGCCACGGTGCAGCAGCCGCCCGCGGGGTCGTAGATCGCGTACAGGCAGGTGGCCCCCGTGATCGGGTCGGTCTCGGCCTCGGCCGACCGGTCCTGGTCGATCCGGGCGACCAGTTCGTCGAGGTGGACCAGGATCTCGTCCGGCGGCAGGTCCAGGGCCGAGAAGTTGAGGACGGCGGTGCGCAGCCGGCCCATGGTGGCGGCGGCGTGCAGCCCGTGCCCGACGACGTCGCCGACGACGAGGGCCACACGGGCGCCCGGCAGCGGGATCACGTCGAACCAGTCCCCGCCGACACCGGCCTGCGCGGGCAGATAGCGGTGGGCCACCTCGAGGGCGTCCTGCTGGGGCCGCCCCCGGGGCAGCAGGCTGCGCTGCAGGGTCACGGCGACGCCGCGCGCGTGGGTGTAGCGGCGGGCGTTGTCCACCGACACGGCCGCCCGCGCGACCAGCTCCTCGGCGAGGGAGACGTCCTCGTCCACGAAGGGGCCGCGGCGGTCCGTCCGCCAGAAGTCGGCCAGCCCCAGCACCACGCCCCGCGCCCGCATCGGCACGGCGATGAGCGAGCGGATCCCGTGGTCGAGGATCCTTCCGGCCGTCTCCGGGCTGCGGACCCGCCAGTCGTGGGTGGCCAGATCGGCCTCCAGCACCGCGTGACCGTTCTCCAGCGCCGCCGCCATGGGGGTGCCGGGCAACCAGGTGACCCGCCCGCCCACGGGGAAGACGGGCGGGTTCACGCTGTCGCCGAGGAGGACCACGCGGCGCATGTCCGCCATGTCCGTCGGCTCGTCGCCGCGAAGGACGGGCTCCAGCAGCTCCACGGTGACCAGGTCGGCGAACCGGGGCACGGCGACCTCCGCCAGCTCCTCGGCGGTCCGTACGACGTCCAGAGTGGTGCCGACCCGCACCCCGGCCTCGTACAGCAGCCGCAGCCGCTCCTGCGTCTCCTCGGCCCGGCCGGAGAGGGCGCGCAGCTCCGTCGTGTCGCGCAGTGTCGTCACACTGCCGGCCGGTCCTCCCGCATGGTCCGTGAGACGGGTGTTGGCGATCAGCAGCCGGTCCCCCGCGGGTAGCACCTCGTCACTGGCCACCCGCCCGGAGCGAAGCAGCCCGGCCACCCGCGGCTCCAGGCCGAGGTCGTCGATCCGGCGTCCCTCCGCGTCCGCCGGCAGGCCCAGCAGTCGGCGCGCCTCGTCGTTGGCCAGCAGCAGCCGGCCCTCGCCCGAGACGACGAGGACACCCTCCCGCACGGAGTGCAGGACGGCGTCGTGGTGCTCGTACATCCGCGTCAGCTCGACGTGGCCCAGGCCGTGGGTCTGCCGTCGCAGCCGCCTGCTCGCCCACGCCGATCCGCACGTGGCCAGCAGGAGCGCTCCCCCCACGCCCCCGAGCAGGACCGGGAGCTGGTCCATGACCACCGCGTTCACCGTCTCCAGCGTGATCGCGACGTCCACGACGCCGGCGACCGAGCCGTCCGGCCGGAAGACGGGGACGACCGAGTCGACCGCGGGGCCGCGGCTCCCGGCGATGACCTCCGTGAAGGACCTGCCCCGGGCCGCCCGCCGGTACGGACCGATGACGTGCTTGCCGATCAGGGCGGTGTCGGGGTGCGTGAGCCGGACTCCGTCCGGCCGGTACACGACCACGAAGGCCACTCCGGTCCGCTTCCGGGCCTCCTCGGCGCGCGGCTGGAGGACCGCTGTCGGATCGCGGCTGTCGAGGGCCGCCGCCGTGCCCGGGGCGCTGGCGAAGGACTCGGCCACGGATCGCGTGCGGTGCCGGGCGTCGGCCAGGCTGTTGCTCCGGGTCTGGAGCACGAGGACGGTGCCGGCGGCGATGATGAGCACCAGCAGCATCACCATCTGGAGGGCGAACGCCTGCGCGGCGAAGCTGCGCGCGCCCGGCTTCGGACGCCGCTGTTTTTCTGGCCCGCGCAGAAATCCGGCCATGGGTACATCTTCCAGCACCGGCGGCCACGGCGTAGTCACCGGCGGCCACCGGGCGCGCGGGGCACCCCCGCGAGTCGCGGACCTTTTGCGGGGCACTCCTACAGTGGGACAATGTGGGACACAGGTGGCGTCATGGGCGCCACCGGCACTCTTCGCTTTCCTTGGTGAGGCGGGTGGAAAGACATGGACATGGCCTCCTACACCGTGCTGGCCGTGGCGCCCAATGTGTGGGCCACCTTCGGCGCGTTCATGGGCGGACTCGTCATCGTGATCGCCCTGGTGTGGGCCGTCGGCATGGGCATCGGTGTGATGCGCCGCGAGCCGGACCGGCCGACCGAGGCGGAGCAGCCGCACCTGCCGGTCACCGGCGCCGTCCACGAGATCAGTGAGATGCGGGAGCTGGACGAGCTCCACCCGGACGACGGGGAGCGGCTCATGCCCTATGAGCTGCACGCCACCGGAACCCGCCGCAGCCAGGACCAGCACCGGCGGCGCTGGTACCCGGGCAGCAGCGGATCCTTCGGCGGTGGCGGCCCCGGCCGGACCTGACCCGGCCCCGCGCCGCACCCGTCAAGGGGACGGGCCTTCAGGGGCCCGCCCCCGCCCCATGCCCGGACCGGGGCGCCGGAGGCGGGGCGCGCGGGACGTGGCGTGGATCGCGTGGCCCCGCCGGTGTCGCGGGCGCGATGCTGGGTAGGCGTCGGTGTCGAAAGGCGCCACGGGGCCTGGGAACCGTCCGGTCGGGCGGGCCCGCGCGCCGGGCTCACAGCTTGCGCACGGTGCGGTTACGGGGGACGGGGGGTGTCGCGTGCGGATCTCGCACGTCACGAGGTGCTCGGACGCTTCCCGCAACGGCCCGCGCGACCTTGGCGGAGAGCGGACAGCTCCTGCCAGACCCGAAGGGTATTCGGCGTTTTGATACGGATAGATTCAGTCACCAAGCGGTATCCGGACGGCACGCTGGCGGTCGAGCGGCTCTCGCTCGAGATACCGGACCGCTCGATCACCGTCCTCGTCGGACCGTCGGGATGTGGCAAGACCACCACTCTGCGCATGATCAACCGGATGGTGGAGCCGACCGGGGGCACCATCCTCCTCGACGGCGTCGACATCCAGGACCAGCCCGTCAACACGCTGCGCCGGTCGATGGGGTACGTCATCCAGAACGCGGGGCTCTTCCAGCACCGCACCATCGTCGACAACATCGCGACCGTGCCCCGCCTGCTCGGCTGGGGCAGACAGAAGTCCCGGGCGCGGGCGGCGGAGCTGATGGAGCGGGTCGGCCTCGACTCCTCGCTCGCCAAGCGCTACCCGTACCAGCTCTCCGGCGGCCAGCAGCAGCGCGTCGGTGTGGCGCGGGCGCTCGCCGCCGATCCGCCGGTGCTGCTGATGGACGAGCCGTTCTCCGCCGTGGACCCGGTGGTGCGCAAGGGACTCCAGGACGAGCTGCTGCGCCTCCAGGAGGAGCTGGGCAAGACCATCGTCTTCGTCACGCACGACATCGACGAGGCCGTGAAGATCGGCACGATGGTCGCGGTCCTGCGCACCGGAGGCCGGCTCGCCCAGTACGCGCCGCCCGCCGAACTGCTCTCCGCGCCCGCGGACGCCTTCGTCGAGGACTTCCTCGGCATCGACCGCGGCATCCGCCGGCTGTCCTTCTTCGCCTCCGGGGACCTGGAGCTGACGAAGACCCCGATCGTCACCGCGGACTCCACCGCCGAGCAGATCGCCGCCCGCGCCGTCCCCGGCGTGCCCTACCTCCTCGTCACCGACGCCGACGGCAGGCCCCTCGGCTGGAGCGAGCCCGCCGCGCTGTCCGACGGCCCCCTCGACGAGGCACGGCTCCTCTCCCACGGGCGGCCCTTCGAGTACGGCACCGACTCGCTGCGCGCCGCCCTCGACGGCGCCGTGCTCTCGCCGACCGGCTGGGCGGTCGCCGTGGACGGCACCGGCCGCGCGGTCGGCGTCGTCTCGCAGCAGACCATCGGCGAGGCGATCCGCAGCGCCCACGCCGAGGGGCGCGACGGGGCGCGGTCCGCCGCGGCGGACACCGGCGCCGACGCCGGAGCAGAGGCCGGCGCCGAGGCCGGGGTCGCCGGATGAACCGATTCTTCGACATTCCGAGCGACCTCCAGCACACCTGGCTCGGCCTGATCGGCCTGCATCTGCGCGAGGCCCTGCTGCCGGTACTGGCCGGTCTGCTCGCCGCCCTGCCGCTCGCCCAACTCTGCGCCCGGTTCCGCTGGCTGTACCCGCCGGTGCTCGGCCTGACGACCGTGCTGTACGCGATCCCGTCGCTGGCGTTCTTCGTCGTCCTCATCGACTACACCGGCCAGACCGAGCTGACCGTGATGATCCCGCTCGCCGTCTACAGCCTCGTCGTGCTCGTCCCGGCGATCGTCGACGGCGTCCGCTCGGTGCCGCAGGAGACCCTGGCCGCGGCCACCGCCATGGGCCTGGGACCCGTACGCCGTTATCTCCAGGTCCAGTTGCCGATCGCGGTGCCCGCCATCATCGCCGGGCTGCGGGTGGCGGCCGTCTCCAGCATCTCGCTCGTCAGCGTCGGGATGCTGATCGGCAACCAGGGCGCCCTGGGCAATCTGCTGCACGACGCGCAGATCTACAACCGGCCCGAACTCGCCTGGAACTCCGTCCTCACCACGGCGGCCCTGGCGGTCGTCGTCGACGGCCTGCTCGTCCTCGCTCGTCTGCTGCTGACCCCCTGGATGCCGCGCGGCACCCGCCCCCGCACCCCGACGGACGCCGAGGACCGGCCCGAACCGGCCACGCCCGCACTGGAGGACGCAGCCCGGTGAACGTACTGCACTTCATCAACGCCTTCTTCAGCGACGCCGCCCACTGGAAGGGCTACGACGGCATTCCCACGCGCCTCGTCGAGCACGTCCAGTACTCCCTGATGGCCCTGGGCCTGGCCGCCGTCATCGGGCTGCCGGTCGGCCTGGTCACCGGGCACTACGGGCGCGGCGGCAACGCCCTCGCCCTGATCGCCACCGCCGGGCGGGCGCTGCCCAGCTTCGGCCTGCTGGTGCTGATGGTCATCCTGCTCGGCTTCGGCAAGCTCCCCGTGATGATCCCGCTGGTCGTCCTCGCCGTACCGCCGATCCTGATCACGAGCTACGAGGCGATGCGCTCCGTCGACCCCTCGCCGGTGGACGCCGCCCGCGGCATGGGCATGTCCGAGTCGCGCGTCCTGTTCCAGGTCGAACTGCCCGTCGCCCTCCCGCTGATCCTCAGCGGACTGCGCTCGGCGGCCATCCAGATCGTCTCCACCGCCACCATCGCCGCGTACGTCAGCCTCGGCGGCCTCGGCCGGTACATCGTCGACGGCCTCTACCAGCACGACTACGAGAAGGTCGTGGGCGGTGCCGCGCTGGTCGCCGTGATGGCGCTGGCGACGCTCGCGCTCTTCTGGGCGGTCGCGCGGGTGACGGTGTCGCCAGGGGTGCGCCATGGCGACTGACGCGCATCGAGGCCGATCGGTGACCCGGCGCCTCTTGACTGACGAAGAAGCGGCTGGATTGGATCAAAGCGCGGCAAACGCGCCCCGCGTGCAGCCGCCGCTGCCATGCGCCCGAACAACCTCTCAGCCGGGAACGGGAATTGTGACTTCCAACACGAAGAGCACCACGTCCAGCAAGAGCCACTTCGGGGCGGCCGCCGTCGCGCTCGTCGCCGCCTCCGCGCTCCTCGCGGGGTGTTCGTCCGGCGGCTCCGGCAAGGACCCGCTCGCGGAGGGCAGGGCGAGCGGCGGCAAGGTCGTCGTCGGCTCCAACAACTTCGCCGAGAGCATCCTCATCGCCGACATCTACGGCGAGGCCCTGAAGGCCAAGGGCATCAAGGTCGAGTACAAGCCCAACATCGGCAGCCGGGAGACCACCTACGGCCTGCTCAAGAACGGCTCGATCACCGTGCTGCCCGAGTACAACGGGGCGCTGCTGGCCTACCTCGACTCCAAGGCCGCCCCCACGTCGGTCGAGGCGACGACGGCCGCCATCAACGCCAAGCTGGACTCCGGTCTCACGCTGCTCGAGCCGGCGCCCGCCGAGGACAAGGACTCCGTCACCGTCAACGCCGCGACGGCCGAGAAGTACGGCCTCACCGAGAAGTCGTCCATCACGGACCTCAAGGACGCCGCCAAGGACCTGGTCATCGGCGGCTCGCCGGAGTTCCAGGCCCGGCAGCAGGGCCTGAAGGGCCTGAAGTCCGAGTACGGGCTGGAGTTCAAGTCCTTCAAGGCGCTGGACGCTGGCGGCCCGCTGACCCAGGCGGCGCTGAAGAAGAACACCGTGCAGGTCGCCGACCTGTTCACCACGGATCCGACCATCGCCAGGGAGAAGTTCGTCGTCCTCCAGGACCCGAAGAACCTCTTCGGCTTCGAGAACGTGCAGCCGCTGGTGTACAAGTCCGGCCTGGACCAGAAGGGCGTCGACGCGCTCAACGCGGTCTCCGCCAAGCTGGACACGGCCGCCCTGCTGGACATGGACACCCAGGTGCAGTCGCAGAACAAGGACCCGCTCGACGTGGCCAAGGCCTGGCTGAAGTCCGCGGGCCTCGGCTGAACCGCCCGCTCGCCGGGTGCCGGACGGACGACCGTCCGGCACCCGGCAAAGCAGGGCCCTGAGGACGTGCCGGTTCAGAGGTCGAACTCGTGCGGCGGCAGGCCCAGGGCGAAGCAGGCCTCGCGCACCATGGCCTGCTCGGTCTTGTCGAAGTCGCCGTCCGCGCCGCCGATGACGATGCCGATCTGGACCACGGCACGCGCCTCGGCAGGCTTCTTCTTCGCCTTGGTGATCTCCTGCAACACGCTGACCTTGCCGAAGTCGAAGTCGGCGGTCAGCTTGTCCAGGTTCTCCTCGAAGCGGCGGCGCAGGTCGTCCGCGGGGAAGTTCTGCAGTACCTCGTTGGTGGCGATCAACTGCGCGACACGCTGACGCTCCGAAGGGTCGACGGTGCCGTCGGCGGCGGCCACGAGGGCGCACATCGCCATGCTCGCGTCCCGGAAGGCACCGCTCTTCAGGTCGTTCTTCTTCGCCACGAGCTGGGTCTGCATCTGCGTCGCGGAGTCCTTGATGCGGTCCCACAGGGCCATGTGCTCTCCAAATGTGGTGTCGGGTGGACTGACACGTCCGTGCTGCATCTACAGCAACGTAGAAACTGACGGGGCGACGGATAAGTTCCGGCCGTCACCGTCGCGGCGGGCTCCGGCAGGCTCCACCGGGCTCCGGCGGGTTCCGTCCGGTACGGGCCGCCTAGACTGGGGCGGCCCGTACCGGGCGTGCGGGCGCGGGAACAGCGCGCGCGAACAGTCCGCGCGACCGGCGTGTGCGATCAGGGTGCGCGAACAGTGCGCGCGAACAGGAGGAAGACGACCGTGGCGGCAGCCGGCAGTGGCTTCGAGGATCCGCCCGCCGACGTGCTCGCGGAGGCGGCCGCGGCCTTCGGGCTGCTCGCCTCACCCGCCCGGCTGCACATCGTGTGGGCACTGGCCCAGGGCGAGAGCGACGTCACCGGGCTCGCGGAGCGGGTCGGCGGCGCGCTGCCCGCGGTCAGCCAGCACCTGACCAAGCTGAAGCTCGCCGGGCTCGTCCGCTCCCGCCGCGAGGGCAGACGGCAGGTCTACTTCGTCGACGACCCCGACGTGGTCGACGTCGTACGGCTCACGGTGGCCCGGCTCACCGACCGGGGCGCCGCCGCCGGCGCCCCGGCGCAACGCCTCCGTGGCCTCTGAGCTCGCGGCGGCCCGCCCGGCCTCGCCCGACGGAACACCCCTCCAGGTACTGCGGCGGCTCGACAGCGGCCCGCGCGGACTGACCGACGCCGAGGCGGAGGCCCGGCTCGCGGCGGTCGGCGAGAACACGGTCCCCGAGGTACGCACCCCCTCCTGGCCCCTGCGATGGATGCGCTCCCTGCGCGACCCGTTCACGGCCGTACTGCTCTGCCTCGGCCTCGTCTCCACCCTCGTCGCCTCCTGGGGCACCGCCGCGGTGATCCTCAGCCTGGTCGCGGTCAGCTGCGTGCTGCGCGCGACCGGCGAGCACCGCGCCGACCGGTCCATGGCCGCGCTGCGCGAACTGGTGGCCGGCACCGCCACCGTGCTGCGGCGCACCGCCGACGGGGAAGGACCGCGCGCCCGGGAGGTCCCGGTCACCGAGCTGGTGCCGGGCGACGTGCTCCGGCTCGGCCCCGGCGACCTCGTACCGGCCGACGTACGACTGCTGCGCGCCCGCGGGCTCACCGTGCACCAGGCCGCGCTCACCGGCGAGTCCGCCCCGGTCGCCAAGGCGGCGGTGGAGGAGCCGGGGCTCGGCGAGCGAGGCGCGTTCGGGCAGCCGCACCTGTGCTTCCAGGGCAGCAGCGTCGCCACCGGCACGGCCACCGCCGTGGTGGTGGAGACGGGGGAGCGGACACGGTTCGCCGCCGCCCACGGCACGGCGGGCCTCGGGCGCGCGGGCCGGCCGGGCCCCAGCGCCTTCGACCGCTCCGTGCAGGGCATCTCCTGGGTGCTCATCCGGTTCATGCTGGTGACGCCGCCGCTGGTGCTGATGACCAACGCCGCGCTGCGCGGGCGCGGCCTGGAGACCCTGCCCTTCGCCGTGGCGGTGGCCGTCGGGCTCACGCCCGAGATGCTGCCCGTGATCGTCACCCTCTGCCTCGCCCGCGGCACCCGGCAGCTCGCGGGGGCGCACGGCGTCATCGTCAAACGGCTGCCCGCCCTGCACGACCTAGGGGCTGTCGACGTGCTCTGCGTCGACAAGACCGGCACCCTCACCCAGGACCGGCCCGTCGTCGAACGGGCCCTCGACACGGACGGCCGCGACGACCCCGAGGTGCTGCGCTGGGCCGCGGTCGGCGCCTGGTGGAACCTCCAGCTCGCCGAACTGCCCGCGCCCGACGCGCTCGACGAGGCGCTCCTGGAGGCCGCCGGAGCGGTCGGCGAGGAGCACGACGGGGTCGCCGCCGTCCCCTTCGACCCGGTGCGGCGCCTGGCCACCGCCGTGGTGCGGGGCCGGTTCGGCCGGCACCTCCTCATCGTCCGGGGCGCCGTGGAGGATGTACTGGAGCGCTGCGCGCTGGAGCCCGCCGAACGCGAGCGGCTGCGCCGGCTCGCCGCCCGGGAGGCGGACGCCGGGCTGCGGCTGCTGGCCCTCGCCACGGCCGAGCGCGCCGCCCGCACCGTCGACTACACCCCCGCCGACGAGCGCGGACTGACCTTCCGGGGCCTGATCGCCTTCCGCGACGCGCTCGCGCCGACCGCGGCCGAGGCCCTGCGCGGGCTCGCCGAGGCCGGTGTCACCGTCAAGATCCTCACCGGCGACCACCCCGGCACGGCCGCGCGCGTCTGCCGTGACCTGGGGCTCGACGTGGGGGAGGTGCACACCGTGGGCCCGGGGGCCGCCGGGGACGCCGCCCTCGCGGCCGCCGCCGCCCGTACCACCGTCTTCGCCCGCTGCACACCCGACGACAAGGCCAGGGTCGTCGCCGCGCTGCGGGCCGCGGGACACACCGTCGGCTTCCTCGGCGACGGCGCCAACGACGTGCCCGCGCTGCGGACCGCCGACGTCGGCGTGGCGCCCCGGGCGGCCTGCGGCATCGCCCGGGGGAGCGCCGACGTGGTGCTCGCCGAGAAGGACCTCACCGCGATCGGCCATGCCGTGGAGGCCGGCCGGCGGGCCAGCGGCAACATCGCCTCCTACCTGCGCGTGACGCTCTCCTCCAACCTCGGCAACGTCATAGCGATGCTCGTCGCGGGCCTGCTGCTGCCCTTCCTGCCGATGCTCCCGGTGCAGGTGCTCGTGCAGAACCTCTGCTTCGACGCGGCCCAGTCGTCCTTCGCCCACGACCGTCCGGGAGAGGCGGCGCCGCGCCGCCCGACCGTGCTGCGGCCGCGTGCCTTCCTGCGGTTCATCACCGGGTTCGGCGTGCTCAACGCGGTCGCGGACTTCGCCACCTTCGCCGTCCTCGCCCTCGTCCTGTGGGGGCCGGACGCGCTGAACGACGAGGCCGTCTTCCACTCGGCCTGGTTCACCGAGAACCTGCTGACCCAGGCCCTGGTGATGGTGCTCCTGCGCACCGGCCGGGGCGAGTGCGGCCGGGGGCGGCTGCCCGGGCCCGTGGGCCGGGCGGCCGCCGTCCTCGCCCTCGTCGGGCTGCTGCTCCCGGCCAGTCCACTGGGCCCGCCGCTGGGCATGACGGAACTTCCGCCGCCCTACTACCTCCTGCTCGCCGTCGTGCTCGTACCGTACGGACTCGCCCTCGCGGTGGCGGTCCGACGGCACGAGCGGCGGGGTCCGGACGCCGACGCGCCCTGCACGCGGACCCGGTGACCGACGGGGGCGCGCCCGCCCGCGTCAACCGACCACCGGCGCAGGCGGTTTCAGCGGCTCCGCAGCCGCAGGGCCAGGGCGACACCCGCGGTGAGCACCAGCACCGCGGCGGCGCCGGCCGCCAGCAGGGGCGCCGAGGGCCCGCCGCCGGTGTCGGTCGCGGACGCCACCGGGCTGCTGTCGGGTGCGGCCGAACGCGCCTGGGCGGCCACGGGGTCGGGGGTCTGCTCCGCCGGAGCCGTCGTGTGCGACGCGTGCGAGTGGTTCGCGCTCGGGCTTCGGGTGTCCGGCTTCGGCGTACCGGCCGCCGGGCTCCCGGTCGCCGCGCCCGAGCCGTTCCCGGCCGGTCCGGCCGTTCCGTTCGCGCCGCCCGAACCGTCCGTGCCGACCGCCGCGTTCGTCGCCTTCGCGAACACCACGTCCGAGCACGAGTAGTAGGTGTCCGGGGTGCTGCTGTTCTGCCAGATGGTGAACAGGACCTGATGGCCCGTCCGGTCGGCCGGCAGGGTCGCGCCGATGCGGTACGCGCCGCCCGTCAACGGCGGGTCCTTGACCTCGGCGAAGGGCCGCTCGGGCAGGTCCGCCCAGGTCAGCGGTTTCGTCGGGTCGTAGCCCTGCTTGGTCAGATAGAGCCTGAACGTGCCCTCGTGCGGGATGGTCGAGGCGTACGACATGGTGAGCCTCGCGCTCGGCGCCAGACGGGTCGACGGCCAGTCGGTGCGGGCGAGGTCGAGGCCCTTGTACGCGGGCAGTCCTCCGCTGCACAGCTTTCCGTCGGGGACGACCTGGCGGTCCCGGCCGCCCACGTTCGCCACCCGCAGGTTGTCCCACGCGGTGAAGGGGCCGCCGTTCGCGGCGACGGCCGCCCGGCAGGCCGCCGTACCGGCCCGACCGCCGTCCGGCGAGCAGGCGTACACCCGGCTGACCGGGTCGGTCGGGGCGCCGTGCGCCCGGGCGGGCCCCGCCGCCCACAAGGTGAGCAGGGCCGATACCGCCACGGCGGCTGCGGTGCCCCTGAGGGGCGCGGTCGTCCGGGTCATCGGAAGGCGTCTCCTGGCCGGCGGGTCAACGGACTGCTGTCCGGTCCAGTACGGGCGGCGGGCGCGGAGCGTTCAAGTGCGTTGCCCGAACGCGGCCGGTGACGTCAGGGGCCCAAGGGGCCCTGGTGGACGCCTCGTAGCGGTGAGCTATCGTGTACGCGGAGTGAGAAACAAACGGTCCGCCCCGTTCGTTACGGCCCCGGGAGTGTTCTGTCCATGCCGAGGCAGTTACGTGCCGAACAGACCCGCGCGACGATCATCACAGCCGCCGCCGACCTGTTCGACCGGCACGGCTACGAACGGACCAGCCTGAGCGACATCGTCGCACACGCACACGTCACCAAGGGCGCCCTGTACTTCCACTTCGCGGCCAAGGAGGATCTGGCCCACGCCATACTGGAGTTGCAGTCCCGCGCCGCCCAGCAGGTGACCAACCGGGTGGACGAGCAGGGCTATTCGTCGCTCGAGGCCCTCATACGCATCACCTACGCGCTCACCCGCCTCACCGTGGAGGGCCCCGTCACCCGCGCCGGGCTGCGACTGGCCACCGGAGGGGTCGAGGTACGGCCGCCGCTGCGGCACCCGTTCACCGAATGGCTGGACATCGTCACCGGCAAACTCCTTGGCGCCGTCAAGGAGTACGAGATCCAGCAGGACGTCGACGTCCACGCCGTCGCGCACTCCCTCGTCTGCTTCTTCATCGGCACCCGCGTCGCCGGCCGGCGCCTGGAGCCCATGGCGCGCCTGCCCCGCCGCACGACCGAGATGTGGCACCTGCTGATCCGCGGCCTGGTGCCGGTGCACCGGCGCCCCCGCTATCTGAGCCTCGCCACCCGCCTGGAGCGGGAGATCGTCGTCCTCTGACCCGCCGGGTACGGTGAGGCGCATGCCCGCCAACCCGTCCGCGCCCGTCATCCTCGGCAACGAACCCGGTTCCTTCCCGCACGGCGTGCTGGCCGAACGGCACCCGGCCATCGTCCGGCAGGTGCGTGACGCCTTCCCCTACGGCCCCGAACAGCACCGCGCCCTGGACGCGCTGCTGGAGAGCTGCGCCGAGGGCGTGATCGAGGACCTTCCCGCCGCCGCGCCCGACCGTGACCGCTGGCGGTCCTGGGGCCTGGATCGGTACGCCGGTCACTCCTGGTTCGACGTGCCGTGGCTGTGGTCCGAGAGCTACTTCTACCGCCGGCTCCTCGAAGCCGTCGGCTACTTCGGGACCGGCCCCTGGCAGGGCATCGACCCCTTCCGCCCGTCCAAGCTCGCCGAACTCGACTCCCGGGAGACCGGCGAGGAACTGGCGGCGCTCGACGCACTGGAGAGCGAACCGGCGGCGCGGCGCGCGGACGCCCTGCTGCACGGCTCCCTCTGGGGCAACCGCGCGGACCTCGGCTTCCGGCTGTCGGCGGGTGGCGCCGAGGCCGGACCGCCCGTGCCCGCCCTGGTCGCCGACGACAGCGCGGCCCTCTGGTCGCTGCTGCCGCCCTCCGGCACCGGAACGCTCTGCCTGGTCGCCGACAACGCGGGCCGCGAACTCGTCCCCGACCTCCTCCTCGTGGCCCACCTCCTCGCCCAGGGCCGCGTCCGGCGGGCGGTCCTGCATGTCAAGCCGTACCCGTACTACGTCTCCGACGCCACCACCGCCGACGTCGTCGACGCGGTGCGCCGGCTGACCGCGGCTCCCGGCGCGGCCGCGGACCACGGGCGTCGCCTGTGGTCCGCGATGGCCGACGGCCGGCTCACCGTCCGGGCGCACCCCTTCTCCTGCTCCCCGCTGCCCTACGCCGACATGCCCGCGGACCTGCGCGACGAGTTCGCCGAGGCGGCACTGACCGTGTTCAAGGGCGACCTCAACTACCGTCGGCTGGTGGGCGACCGGCTGTGGCCCCCGACCACGCCGTTCGCGGACACCACCGGCTTCTTCCCCGGACCCGTCGCCGCCCTGCGCACCCTGAAGTCCGACGTGATCACCGGTCTGGACGCGGAGACCGAGGCCGCGCTGGACGCCGCCGAGGACGGGCGCTGGCGCGTCGCCGGCACGCACGCGCTGATCCAGGTCAGGACCTGACCGGCGGGACCGTCCCACCCCCGCGACCACCCGGTTCACGTGCGAATTCACGCGATGGAGTGATCGCGTTGGTGCGTACGGATGGTGCCGGAGTGTCGCGGGTAGGGCCCGGCCATGACGCAGCAGCCCTTCGAACTCCCGCACTTCTACATGCCGTATCCCGCGCGGCTCAACCCGAACGTCGACGAGGCCCGCGCCCACTCGACGCGGTGGGCGCGCGACATGGGCATGCTGGAGGGCTCCGGGATCTGGGAGCAGTCCGACCTCGACGCGCACGACTACGGACTGCTCTGCGCCTACACCCACCCCGACTGCGACGGCCCGGCCCTGTCGCTCATCACCGACTGGTACGTGTGGGTCTTCTTCTTCGACGACCACTTCCTGGAGACCTTCAAGCGCAGCCAGGACCGCGCGGGCGGCAAGGCATACCTGGACCGGCTCCCCCTGTTCATGCCCCTCGACCCCGAGACCCCCGTCCCCGAGCCCCGCAACCCGGTCGAGGCCGGCCTCGCCGACCTGTGGGCGCGTACGGTGCCGTCGATGTCGGCCGACTGGCGCCGCCGGTTCGCGGTGGCCACCGAGCACCTGCTGAACGAGTCCCTGTGGGAGCTGTCGAACATCAACGAGGGGCGGATCGCCAACCCCGTCGAGTACATCGAGATGCGCCGCAAGGTCGGCGGCGCGCCCTGGTCGGCGGGGCTGGTGGAGTACGCGACCGCCGAGGTGCCCGCCGCCGTCGCCGAGGCCCGGCCGCTCAGGGTGCTGATGGAGACGTTCTCCGACGCCGTGCACCTGCGCAACGACCTTTTCTCCTACCAGCGGGAGGTCGAGGACGAGGGGGAGCTGAGCAACGGCGTCCTGGTCCTGGAGACCTTCTTCGGGTGCACCACCCAGGAGGCCGCCGACTCCGTCAACGACGTCCTCACCTCCCGTCTGCACCAGTTCGAGCACACCGCGCTCACCGAAGTGCCCGCGCTGGCCCTGGAGAACGGCCTCACCCCGGCCGAGACGGCGGCGGTGGCGGCGTATGCCAAGGGCCTCCAGGACTGGCAGTCCGGCGGTCACGAGTGGCACACCCGCTCCAGCCGGTACATGAACGAGCGGGCCCGGCCCACCAGCCCCTGGCAGCGGCCCGGGGGCCCCGGCACCTCGGCGGCCGACGTGGGCGCGCTGCTCGCGGCGGCCGGGATGGAGAGGCTGCGCGCGTACACGCACGTGCCGTTCGAGAAGGTCGGCCCGGCCCGTATCCCCGACCTCCGCATGCCCTACCCGCTGGGTCTGAGCCCCCACCTGGACCGCTCCCGGGGAACGCTCCTCGACTGGTGCCACCGCATGGGCATCCTCGAAGAGGGCGTGTGGGACGAGGACAAGCTCGCCGCCTACGACCTGGCGCTCTGCTCGGCCGGCATCGACCCGGACGCCACGCCCGAGGCGCTCGACCTGAGCGCCCAGTGGCTCGCCTTCGGCACCTACGGCGACGACTACTACCCGCTGGTGTACGGCCACCGCCGGGATCTGGTCGCCGCGAAGGCGACCACGGCCCGCCTGTCGGCCTGCATGCCCGTGGCGGGGGAGACGGCGCCCGTCCCGCTCAACGCCATGGAGCGGAGCCTGACCGACCTGTGGGCGCGCACCACCGCGGACATGACCCCCGACCAGCGGCGCACCCTGAAGCACGCGATCGACTCCATGACCGAGAGCTGGGTGTGGGAGCTGTCCAACCAGCTCCAGAACCGCGTCCCCGACCCGGTCGACTACCTGGAGATGCGGCGCGCCACCTTCGGCTCCGACCTCACCCTGAGCCTGTGCCGGATGGGATACGGCCCTGCCATCCCCGCGGAGGTCTACCGCAGCGGCCCGGTCCGCTCCCTGGAGAACGCGGCGGTCGACTACGCCTGCCTGCTCAACGACGTCTTCTCGTACCAGAAGGAGATCGAGTACGAGGGCGAGATCCACAACGCCGTCCTGGTCGTGCAGCACTTCTTCGGCATCGACTACCCGGCCGCCCTCAAGGTCGTCCAGGACCTGATGAACCAGCGCATGCGGCAGTTCGAGCATGTCGTCGCCCATGAACTACCCGTGGTCTACGAGGACTTCGGGCTGTCCGAGGAGGCGCGGGCGGCCATGCACGGCTATGTCGCCGACCTTCAGAACTGGATGGCGGGCATCCTCCACTGGCACCGGAGCGTCGACCGCTACAAGGCCGAGTGGCTGGGCAGCAGGGCCCACGCCTTCCTGCCGGACCGCACGCCGGCCTCCGCCCTCCCCGTGGGCTGACCGGAGGCGGTCGATGGAGTCCAGGGAACAGACGGCGCTGCGTCCCAGGCCGATGCCCGGACAGGAGCACGGCGGCGAGCACGGGCCGGTACGGCGGCCGCCCGTCCCGCGCCGCCGCCGTGGCCGCCGCCTGGCGGCCCTGGCGGGCGGGGTGCTCGCCGGGATCGCCCTGATCCTGTCCGGCGTCGGCCTCGCCACGGTGGCCGGCACGAGCCGGCCGGCCACCACCGAGCCGCGACCGCGGGCGGGTGCGGAGGCGGATGTGGAAGGGCGTACGGCTGCGACGCCCGCCGCCGCGCCCGTGCCCGTGCGCCCGACCCTCGGCCTGGAGGTGGTCGACGACGACAGACCGGGAGCCCGGGTGGTCGGCGTCCACGTCCCCGGCCCGGGCTACACGGCGGGCCTGGTCCGCGGCGACGTACTCGTCACCTTCGCCGGAACCCGCCTGGCCACGGCGACGGACCTGGCCCGCGCCGTCGCCGCCTCCCAGCCGGGCCGGGCAGTCCCCCTCACGGTCCTCCACACCGCCGGCACCTACCAACAGCTGACGGTCACCCCGGGCATCGTCACCTGAAGCCGGTCACGCGGACCTGCCCCCTGCCCCGACCCGCGCCCCGCCGGTGGGCGGGCGCCGCGACCGCGGGCCGGATTCGCAACCGGCTCGCGTCGGGGGGCGGGGGCGGGCAGGATGCTGCCCGTAGTGGTTCTCACCGTTTCAGCCGTGTACGGAGGCCCGGATGACCGGCATCGCGCTCGCGCCCTTCAGCGCCGACGACTACAGGGTCCGGCTGGAACGCGCCGCCCGGGCGGCGGCCGAGGCCGGGCTGGCCGGACTGCTGGTGGCGCCCGGGCCCGACCTGGCGTGGCTGACCGGGTACGCGCCCACCGCCGTCACCGAACGGCTCACGCTGCTCGTCCTCGCCGCCGGACGCGAACGCGCCGAGCCCGTCCTCGTGGTGCCCACCCTGGAGGCCCCGGACGCCGCCAAGGCGGCCGGCGCGTCCGCCCTGGCCCTGCGGGACTGGACCGACGGCACCGACCCCTACGCCGTCACCGCGGCCCTCCTCGACGACGGCGGCCGGTACGGCATCAGCGACAACACGTGGGCCATGCACCTGCTCGCCCTGCAACAGGCACTGCCCGGGACCTCGTACGCCTCCCTCACCGAGGCCCTGCCCATGCTGCGCGCGGTGAAGGACGCGGCCGAGGTGGAACTGCTCGCGGCGGCGGGCGCGGCCGCCGACGCCGCGTTCGAGGAGATCCGCACGGTGCGCTTCTCCGGCCGCCGCGAGTCCGAGGTCGCCGCCGACCTCGCCGGCCTGCTGCGGCGCTTCGGACACTCCCAGGTGGACTTCACCATCGTCGGCTCGGGACCCAACGGCGCCAACCCGCACCACGAGGTGGGCGACCGCGTCATCGAACGCGGTGACATGGTCGTCCTCGACTTCGGCGGCCTCAAGGACGGCTACGGCTCCGACACCACCCGCACCGTGCACGTCGGCGAGCCGACCGACGAGGAGCGGCGGGTGCACGACATCGTCCGCGAGGCCCAGGAGGCCGGCTTCCGGGCCGTACGTCCCGGCGTCTCCTGCCAGGAGGTCGACCGTGCCGCCCGCGCGGTCATCACCCGGGCCGGGTACGGCGAGTTCTTCATCCACCGCACCGGCCACGGCATCGGCGTCACCACGCACGAGCCGCCGTACATGATCGAGGGCGAGGAGCAGCCCCTCGTGCCCGGCATGTGCTTCTCCGTGGAGCCCGGCATCTACCTGCCCGGCCGCTTCGGGGTGCGCATCGAGGACATCGTCACCGTGACCGGGGGAGGAGGCCGCCGCCTCAACGACACGACCCGGGAGATGGTCATAGTGGACTGACCACCGGCAGTCCCCACCCCGCAACCGCAACGACACGGCGCGACGATGACCCAGGCACCGACACCCACCGCGGACACCGTCCGCAGACTGGTCCGCACCCTGCTCAAGGACGGCCAGGACACCGCCCCCGGGCCCGAGATCCGGCCCGTCGCCGAGGGCGGCGAGCACTCCACCTGGTGGGTCGGCGCCCGCCATGTGCTGCGCCTGGCCCCCGACCGTGAGGCCGCCGCGCGCCAGCGCCGCGAACTGCGGCTGCGCGACGTGGTCCGCCCGCACCTCCCGGTCGCCGTTCCCGCCAGCGTCGCGCACGGCGAGTGGGCGCCCGGGCTGACGTACACGCTGGACATCCGGATCACCGGCGGCACGGCCGGCGAGCACGACGTCTCCGCCGTCGGCGAGGACGACCTGGCCGGACTGTTCACCGGGCTGCGCGAGGTCCCCGCCCGGCAGGCCCAGGCCCTCGGCGTCCCGCGCTCCGCGCCGCGCTCCCTGGAGGCGCTGCGCCGCATGGCCGTGCGCGCCGCCGAACGCCTCGGCGCCGCCGACGAGTTCGACCCCGCGCGGATGGCTCAGCTCACCGCGCCCGCCGCGGCCCAGCTCGCCGCCCAGCCCGGTACCGCCGTGCTCGTCCACCACGAGCTCACGGGCGAGCACCTGGTGGTGAGCGCCGACGGCCGGGTGCGCGGGGTCCTCGACTGGACCGGTGCCGTGGTCGGCGACCCCGCCGAGGACATCGCCGGCGCCGCCGTCGCCGTCGGTTCCCCCGCCGCGGTGCGCGCCGCCACCCTCGCCGGCTACAGCGCCCGGCCCTGTCTGCGCGGCCTGTGGCTGGCCCGCTGCGACACCGTGATCCGCCTCGCCGCACGCCTCGAAGGCCGCGGCGACGCCCCGCTGCCGCTCCTCAGGGCCCAGCTGCGCCACGCCTGGGAGGCGATCCTCCTCGAGCGGGTGACGGAGTTCCGGGAGGACACCGGGGACACCGGGGACGCCGGTGGCATCGGCGGCACGGGCGCCACCGGAGCCACCGGGAAGTAGCGGACGTCCGGACGCGGCGCGGCACTGTGCCGCGCCGTGCCGTGCTCAGTGCTGCAACAGCACCGCGCACGACTCCGCGGGCATGCGCAGCACCCCGTCCGCTCCGGGGGCCGTGACCGGCTCCCAGGCGGCCAGCACCTCGACGGGGCGGTTGCCGAGCGGGATCTCCGCCGGCGTCTTCGCGAGGTTGAGCGCCACCAGCACGTCCCCGCGCCGGAAGGCGAACCAGCGGGCCTCCTCGTCGTAGGCCACCTTGGTGTCGGCGAGATCGGGGTCGGTGAGGTCGGGCTGCTCCTGCCGCAGGGCGGTGAGCCGGCGGTACCAGGCCAGCACGCGCGCGTGCGGCTCGCGGTCCGGCTCGGACCAGTCAAGGCAGGAGCGGTCGCGGGTCGCCGGGTCCTGCGGGTCGGGCACGTCCTCCTCCGCCCAGCCGTGCTCGGCGAACTCCCGCCGCCGGCCCCGGCGCACCGCCTCCGCGAGTTCCGGGTCGGTGTGGTCGGTGAAGTACTGCCACGGTGTGCCGGCCGCCCACTCCTCGCCCATGAACAGCATCGGCGTGAACGGCGCGGTCAGCGTCAGCGTGGCCGCGCAGGCCGACAGCCCCGGGGAGCCGGCCAGCAGCGTGGACAGGCGGTCGCCCCGGGCGCGGTTGCCGATCTGGTCGTGGGTCTGGCTGTAGCCGAGCAGCCGGTGCCCGGCCACCCGGGTGCGGTCCAGCGGGCGGCCGTGGTGGCGGCCCCGGAAGCCGGAGTACGTGCCGTCGTGGAAGTAGCCGCCGGTGAGCGTCTTGGCGACCGCCGCGAGCGGGGCCCGCCCGAAGTCGGCGTAGTAGCCCTGGGCCTCACCGGTGAGGGCCGAGTGCAGCGCGTGGTGGAAGTCGTCGTTCCACTGGGCGTCGAGGCCGAGGCCGCCCTCCGCGCGCGGGGTGATGAGCCGCGGGTCGTTCAGGTCCGACTCCGCGATCAGGAACGGACGGCGGCCCAGTTCGGCGGAGAGCGCGTGCACGGCCGTCGACAGCTCCTCCAGGAAGTGGCACGCGCGCGTGTCCACGAGCGCGTGCACCGCGTCCAGGCGCAGGCCGTCGATCCGGTAGTCGCGCAGCCAGGCGAGCGCGCTGCCGATCAGGAACCGGCGCACCTCGTCCGAGCCGGGCGCGTCCAGGTTGACGGCGGCACCCCAGGGGGTGTGGTGGGTGTCGGTGAAGTACGGCCCGAACCGCGGCAGATGGTTGCCCGACGGGCCCAGGTGGTTGTGCACCACGTCCAGGACCACGCCGAGGCCCAGTTCGTGGGCCCGGTCGACGAAGCGCTTCAGGCCCTCGGGGCCGCCGTACGGCTCGTGCACCGCCCACAGGGACACGCCGTCGTAGCCCCAGCCGTGCCGGCCGGGGAAGGGGCACACAGGCATCAACTCCACGTGAGTGACGCCCAGTTCCACCAGGTGCGGCAACCGTTCGGCGGCCGCGTCGAAGGTGCCCTCACGGGTGTACGTGCCGATGTGCAGCTCGTACAGGACCGCGCCGGGCAGCGGGTGCCCGGTCCGGTCGTCGGAACGCCACGTGTACCGCGTGTGCTCGACGACCGCGCTCGGCCCGTCCGGTCCGTCCGGCTGCCGGAGCGAGCGCGGATCGGGCAGCACCGGGCCGTCGTCCAGCGCGAATCCGTACCGCGAGCCGTCGCGCGCCTCGGCCTCACCGGTCCACCATCCCTCCCGCTCCGGATCGCGCTCCAACGCGCGCGTGGCGCCGTCGCACTGGAGCGTCACACGGCCGGCCTGTGGTGCCCACACCTCGAACTGCACGGACGGTTCCCCTTCGTTCGCTCACCGTGACGTCGCCGTCCATGGTGCGCCACAAGAGATCGATCCGCTTTTGAATCGCGCTTTCACGGCGGGTGTCGCCGGATCCGAGGGCCAGGTGTGCCTCTTCGTGATAGCTGGACACGAGGGGATCGGCTGACCGACAATCAGCAGCGTGACGTCGCCCTCCGAGTCTCCCTTGTCCCCCGCGCGGCTGTCCGACGCGGAGCGCGACAAGGCGCTGAAGGTGCTCCGTGACGGCGTCGCGATGGGCCGGCTGTCCCACGACACGTTCGTACGGCGGATGGAGCTGGCCCTGGCCGCCCGCAGGTCCGACGAACTCGCCGCGCTCACCTCGGACCTGCGTACCGAGGGACGCGTGTCCCGGCTGGTGTTCGGCACGGTCGAGGCGGTGTCCGGCTTCGGCGTGAGGTTGCGGCGGGCCTGGCAGGTCGAACGGCTGCCCAAGCTGCTGCTGCCGTTCGCCGGGAGCGGGCACCCGTTGAGGATAGGGCGCGATCCGGCGTGCGGTCTGCGGCTGACCCACGAGACGGTCTCCCGGGTGCACGCCGAGCTGCGGCACCAGGGCGGCATGTGGGTGCTGCGCGACCTCGGCTCGACCAACGGCACGACCGTCAACGGGCGGCGCGTGGTCGGCGCGGCCGTCGTGCGCGAGGGGGACCAGGTGGGATTCGGGCAGGTGGCGTTCCGGCTCTCCGCGAACTGAGCCGCGCAGGCGGCGGGTTCCACGCGCGCGTGCGCTCACGATCGGGTGAGCGGGGTGAGGTGATCGGGTGGCCGTGCCGATACACCGGGCATGAACCACCTCACCAAGGCGGCCACGACCCGCCTGCGGCACGGTCTGACGGCCGCGGCCGCCCTGCTGCTCGCGGGCGCCGCCCCGGCCGCGGCCGACGACCGGCCCACCGGCCGGTCAGACTGGCTCTCCGTCTCGGTCACCCACGGCGAGGCCCGCTCCGGGAACGTCCGCGGTGCCCTGCTCCTGTGCGACCCGCCCCAGGGGCATGCCCACGCGGCCGAGGCGTGCGCCCAGCTCCGCTCGTCCGGCGGCGACATCCACCGCATCCCCCCAAGGGACGTCTTCTGCCCGATGCTCTACGCTCCCGCCACGGCCCACGCCCGCGGCCAGTGGAAGGGCCACCGGGTCGACTACACGGAGACCTTCTCCAACACCTGTGAGATGAACGCCAGAACGGGCCACGTCTTCGACCTCACCCCTTGACCCCCACGCCACGCGCGCGTGCGGCGGGGGTTCAGGCGGGTGGTGTGACGGCCTGGTGGGCCGTGGTGAGGACGGCGTGGCTCTGGTGCTCGATCTGGTGCTCCAGAGGGACCCAGCGGGCGTGGAAGCGGTGCGCGAAGGACTCGCTCCAGGTGGTCACCAGGTGCTCCAGGTCCGGGGTAGCGCGGTCGTCGGTCTCGCGCAGGGTGCGCAGAAGCATCGCCGCCGCCCGCAGCGGCAGCCGGCGGCCGAAGGCGTCCACGCTGCCGACGTACGCCATCGTGGTGTCCGCGGGCGGCGTGTGGAGCCAGTCCGCGGCCAGCCCCGGCACCAGGCTCAGCCCCCACTTCGCCGCCCGCAGCAGCGGCCCGTCGGCCCCGTGCAGGCGCGGCAGCGCGTCGGCGAGCACCAGCTCCACCTCCCGCGCGTCCCGCAGCAGCCGGTGCGCGAGGCGCCGTATCGCCGCCGCCGGGGCGGGATGCGGCGCGGGGTCGTCCACCAGGTCGCTCGCCCACATCGGCACCTCCACGACCGCGGTCATGCCGCCGTACCGGTGCGGACGGAACCAGGTGCTGTGCCGCGCGTCGTCCGGCATGCTCGGATACGCCGGGTCCGCGCCGGCGCCCGGCATCACCCGCACCCCGGGTCCGGACACCGGCCAGCCCGCCGCGTCCGAGGCGCCCGTCTCCACCGGTATGTGCAGCCGCGCCGCCGACTTGCCGAACGGCTCGGCGAGCCCGGGCACGTCACGGGTCAACTGCACCCAGCTTCCGCCCAGTTCGGTGCCGTGCAGCGTCACCTGGAGGTAGGGCCGCAGCTCGTCGATCACCCCGGTCAGCGCGCGCGTCTCCGGCGGCAGGCGGTCGGGCGGCAGCACGGAGGGCGACCACTCCGGCTGCTCGGGCCCGGCGGGCCGGAAGAAGCCGAGGTGGTAGTCGAGCAGACTGCGCGGGGCCGGGGTGACGTGCAGGCTCGCCCCGTCCGGGTCCGCGCACAGCAGGAAGTGCCAGGAGGTGTCCGCCCGCAGCCGCTCCTCGCGCAGCACACGGTGTGCGACGGCGAGGAGGGTGGAGCCGCCGGTGGGCTCGTTGGCGTGGGCGCCTGCGACCACCAGCACCGCCCGCCGGGCGTGCCCGACGGACAGCAGGTGCAGCGGTCGTCCCGCGCGTGAGTGGCCGACCTGCCTCAGCACGCACCGGTCCGGCCGGTGGGCGGCCAACGCCCGGGCGGAGGTCACCAGTTCGGCGACACTGGGGTAGCGCAACTCCGGCAGGAGACTCACCCCCGACCTGTCCTCCCGGCTTCGCATTCCGCAGTACCCCACGGACGCCGGGTCCTGTCAAGCGCGCTCCAGCAGTGCCACCGGCAGCCGCTCGAAGAGCTCCGCCACGCGCACCTGCCCCTCGAACTCCCGCCCGGGGGTCAGCGTGTCGGCCCAGCGGCCGGGCGGCAGCGGCAGCCGGGTGTCCCGCCAGCCGCCCTCCTTCGCCAGCCGCAGCGACAGCCGGGTCACGGCCGTGACCACCTCCCCGGAGCGCTCGAACGCCGCGCAGTGGGCCACCGCCGGACCCTCGGCGAGCAGTGGCGCGTACGTCGCCGCCGCACCGAAGACCTCCGGCCGCCGGGCGCGCAGCCGCAGCGCCGCCATCGTCACCGCCCCCTTGTCGCCGGCGTCGGCGGGCGGGAACCGCGCCGGGCGCCGGTTGTCCGGGTCGACCAGGGCCCGGTACTCGGCCTCCGTGCCCTGGTACACGTCGGGCACGCCCGGCATCGTCAGATGCACCAGGGCCGTGCCCAGGACGTTCGCCCGGATGTGCGGCCGGAGCGCGGTGCGCAGCGCGGTCACCGGGCCGGCGGGCGCCCCGCACGGCCCCTCGGCGACGAACCGCGCCACCGCCTCCTCGTAGTCGGGCCGCTGCTCGGTCCAGCTCGTGCGCAGGCCCGCCTCCCGCACATGCTTCAGCAGGGCCTGCCGCACGCGCTCACCGTCCGCGGGGCCGAGGCCGAACACCGTCTGCCAGGCCGCCCACGCCAGTTGCCTGTCCGGCACGTCCCCGCCGCCGCCGGTCACCATGTCCAGCAGGTCGGCCCAGACCCGCGGGCACTCGGTGAGCACGGCCAGCGCCGCCCGTACGTCGGCGCTGCGCTTGGTGTCGTGCGTGGACACCACCGTGCCGGTGGCCGGCCAGTCGCGCTGCACCCGGGCGCAGTACGCGTGGAAGTCCTCCGGGGGCACCGCCGGGTGGCCGGGGTCGCCGCCCACCTCGTTGGCCGACAGCAGCGGCACGTACCGGTAATAGGCCGTGTCCTCGACGGACTTGGCGCGCAGCGCGGAGGCGGCCTGCGCGAACCGGGTGCGGAACTCCAGGGCGCCGGGCCCGGATCCGGCCCGCCCGACGACCAGGTCGCGCACCACGTCGACGGCCTCGCCCTCCTCCGGCACCGTGAAGGCGAGCCGGGCCTGCGCGGCGGCCTCCTCCGTGACGACGGACGCCGGGTCCACGGAGGTGTAGGGCCGGTAGACCCGGAGGCGGACCAGCAGCTCCCGCAGCGCGGTGCGCAGCGCCCAGGGAGCGCGGTCGCGCAGCGCCGGGTCCGGCGAGCCGGCGCACACCCGGCTCGCGACCCGGGTCAGCCGCTCCGTCTCGGCGGCCAGCTCGTGCGTGATCACCGTGTACGCCGCCCGCCGTACGGTCGCCTCCCAGTCGCCGCCCTCGTCGTCGTGCGGAGTGGCGAACCTCCGGTACAGCTCGGCCAGCTCGTCCGCTCCGGCCGGGTCGGTGAACAGGCCGTCGACGTGCCGCAGGGCGTCGTAGCCGGTGGTGCCCGCGACCGGCCAGGAGGCCGGCAGGTGCTCGCCGTCGGAGAGGATCTTCTCGACGACCGTCCAGCGCCCGCCGGTCGCCTCGTGCAGCTGCCGCAGGTAGGCGTCGGGGTCGGCGAGCCCGTCCGGGTGATCGACGCGCAGCCCGTCGACCACGCCCTCCGCCAGCAGCTGGAGGATCTTGGCGTGGGTCGCCCGGAACACCTCGGGGTCCTCCACCCGCACCCCGATCAGCTCCGAGATGCTGAAGAAGCGCCGGTAGTTCAGCTCCGTGCGGGCCAGCCGCCACCACACGGGGCGGTACCACTGCGCGTCCAGCAGTTCGGGCAGGGGCAGCCTTTCGGTGCCCTCGCGCAGCGGGAAGGCGTGGTCGTGGTAGCGCAGGACGTCGCCGTCCGCCTTCAGCTCGCCGGTCACCCGGCCGACCGGGTGACCGAGCACGGGCAGCAGCACCTTGCCGTCCTGGGCCTCCCAGTCGATGTCGAACCAGCGCGCGTACGGCGACGAGGGGCCCTCCCGCAGCACCTCCCACAGGGCGTGGTTGTGCCGCGGGGCCATGGCCATGTGGTTCGGCACGATGTCCACGACGAGGCCGAGCCCGTGCTCCCGGGCGGTGC
Source organism: Streptomyces sp. NPDC088817 (assembly GCF_044750345.1). Lineage (NCBI taxonomy): Bacteria > Bacillati > Actinomycetota > Actinomycetes > Kitasatosporales > Streptomycetaceae > Streptomyces > Streptomyces sp. NPDC088817. Next base: position 167,079 of record NZ_JBIVJN010000012.1, on the reverse strand, counting down.
GCGAAAGCCTCCGCAGGCCCTCCTCGCCGCCCAGCTCGTCGCGCACCCGGGTGGGGTCCACGACGTCGTAGCCGTGCGCGGAGCCCGGCACGGCCTCCAGGACGGGCGAGAGATGCAGATGCGAGACGCCGAGCGATGCCAGATACGGCACGGCCCGCTGCGCGGCCGCGAACGGGAACTCGGGCTGGAGCTGAAGCCGGTAGGTGGCCGTGGGCACGACGGGCTCGGGACGCCCGGATGTCTCGGATGTCATGAAGAACTACGTACCCACCCGACCACCTTCACCGCCCCCCACCCACCATGCGCCCCACACCTGGCCCGGCCGGGCGCCCGCGTGCCCCCGTCCGGCCGGGTCGGCTGTCGCTCGGGTGGGTGAGGGTTACGCCGGGCGGCGTAGGACTGTCAGGCTGCGGTCCGGCAGGGTGAGCCGGTCTCCGGCTTGCACCGTGGGGCCGGTGCCCGGGGGGACCGGGTCCGTGCGGGCGGTGTCCACCACCACCTGCCACTGGCGCCCGTGATCGACCGGCACGGCGAAGTCCAGCGGCTTCGGCGCGGCGTTGAACATCAGCAGGAAGGAGTCGTCGGCGATCCGCTCGCCGCGCGTGCCCGGCTCCGAGATCGCGTTGCCGTTGAGGAACACGGTCAGCGCGGAGGCCCGCGCCGAGTCCCAGTCCTGCTGGGTCATCTCCCGGCCCTCGGGAGTGAACCAGGCGATGTCGGACAGGTCGTCGTGCGTGCCCTCCACCGGCCGTCCGTGGAAGAAGCGGCGCCGCCGGAAGACCGGGTGGTCCCGCCGCAGCGCCGCCATCGCCCGGACGAAGTCCAGCAGCTCGCCGTCCGGTTCGCCGGGCTCGGGCCAGCGCACCCAGGACAGCTCGTTGTCCTGGCAGTAGGCGTTGTTGTTGCCCCGCTGGGTGCGCGCGAACTCGTCGCCGTGGCTGACCATGGGCACGCCCTGGGAGAGCATCAGGGTCGCGACGAAGTTCCGCGTCTGCCGCGCCCGCAGCCCGAGCACCTCGGGGTCGTCGCTCTCACCCTCGGCGCCGCAGTTCCAGGACCGGTTGTGGCTCTCGCCGTCCCGGTTGTCCTCGCCGTTGGCCTGGTTGTGCTTGTCGTTGTACGACACCAGGTCGCGCAGGGTGAAGCCGTCGTGGCAGGTGACGAAGTTGATCGAGGCCAGCGGGCGGCGGCCGTCGTCCTGGTAGAGGTCGGAGGAGCCGGTCAGCCGCGAGGCGAACTCGGCGAGCGCCCGGGGCTCCCCGCGCCACAGGTCCCGCACGGTGTCGCGGTACTTGCCGTTCCACTCGGTCCACAGCGGCGGGAAGTTCCCCACCTGGTAGCCGCCCTCGCCGACGTCCCAGGGCTCGGCGATCAGCTTCACCTGCGAGACCACCGGGTCCTGCTGCACCAGGTCGAAGAACGACGACAGCCGGTCCACCTCGTGGAACTGCCGCGCCAGGGTCGCCGCCAGGTCGAAGCGGAACCCGTCGACGTGCATCTCGGTGACCCAGTAGCGCAGCGAGTCCATGATCAGCTGGAGCACGTGCGGGGACCGCATGAGCAGGGAGTTCCCGGTGCCCGTCGTGTCCATGTAGTAGCGCGGGTCGTCGGTCAGCCGGTAGTAGCGCGGGTTGTCGATGCCCTTGAAGGACAGCGTCGGACCCAGGTGGTTGCCCTCGGCGGTGTGGTTGTAGACCACGTCGAGGATGACCTCGATACCGGCCTCGTGCAGCGCCCGGACCGCCGACTTGAACTCCAGGACCTGCTGGCCGCGGTCGCCCCAGGACGCGTAGGCGTTGTGCGGGGCGAAGAAGCCGATCGTGTTGTAGCCCCAGTAGTTGTTGAGGCCCAGGTCGACCAGACGGTGGTCGTTCACGAACTGGTGTACGGGCATCAGTTCGAGCGCGGTGACGCCGAGTTCGGTCAGATGCTCGATGAGCGCCGGGTGGGCGAGCCCCGCGTAGGTGCCGCGCAACTCCTCGGGCAGCCCCGGGTGCCGCATGGTGAGGCCCTTGACATGGGCCTCGTAGATCACCGTCTCGTGGTAGCCGCGGCGCGGCAGCCGGTCGTCGCCCCAGTCGAAGTACGGGTTGACCACGACGGACGTCATGGTGTGCGGCGCCGAGTCCAGGTCGTTGCGCCGGCCGGGGTCGTCGAAGTGGTAGCCGTACACCTCCTCCCCCCATCGGATCGAGCCGCTGATCGCACGCGCGTACGGGTCGAGGAGCAGCTTCGCCGAGTTGCAGAGCAGCCCGCGCTCCGGGGCGTACGGGCCGTGCACCCGGAACCCGTACCGCTGTCCCGGCATCACACCGGGCACGTACGCGTGCCGGACGAACGCGTCGCTCTCCCGTAGTTCCACCGCCGTCTCCGAGCCGTCGTCGTGCAGCAGACACAGCTCTGCTCGGTCCGCGGCCTCCGTGAAGACCGCGAAGTTGGTGCCGGCGCCGTCGTACGTGGCGCCGAGTGGGTACGCCTCTCCAGGCCAGACCTGCATGGACCAGACTCTTTCAGGTGTGGGGCGCCGCGGGTGGCGCCTTGACACCGAGTCTCCACAAAAGTCGGGGAAGCACCTGTGACACACGTGCGTGTGCCGAACAGGTGAGGTGCAGGGTGTCCGCGGGTCAACGGGCGGCCCCGGCGCTCACCCGGCGGGACGGCGGACAGGGCGGACAGGGCGGCGTACGGCACCGCCCGGGCCGCGGACGGCGGCCGGTGCCGGTCACCGGCTATGAATCAGCTCACTCGGCGGCGGCCCGGTCGACAGAACGCGCAAGTAGCGTGGGGAAGTTGAGAAAGGAGCTGTGCATCCGGCTGCGTCGCGCGCCGCTCCCGGAGTACCCTTCCTTGATCGTTGGGACGGGGAGTGCCCGGGGGAGCGGAAGGCGGTGCACGGGTGGGCTCGGGAGGCCTGGAGCTACCCCCTGGTGACGAGGGTCACGAGGGGCACTCCGCAGACGTCCCCTCCGGCGCGGTGTCCCTGGCCCGGCCGATGGACGCGGGTGCCATCGGGCCGGAGCTGGACTGGGACGCGGGCGCCTGGCGCGAGGTGCGTACACGCGCCCAGCGGGCCGGTCGCGCCTACATCTGGCTGAACCTCGTCGAACAGCGGCTGCGCGCCGTCGTGGCCGCCGTGCTGCGCCCCGTCTACGAGCCCGTCCACGGCGACGACTGGGTGGTGGCCGCCGCCGGACCGGCCGGCCAGGAGTGGGTGCAGCGGGCCGTCGCGGTACGCGAAGTCAGCCGCCGCAAGGGCTACTTGCTCGACCCGGCCGACGACAACGTGATCAGTTTCCTCACCCTGCCGCAGCTGCGTGAGCTGGTGGTGCAGCACTGGCCGTGCTTCGCGCCCTACATAGACGAGCGCCGGGACGTCGAACTCGCCCTGGACGAGCTGGAGGTGACCCGCAACGTCGTCTCCCGCAACCGGGCGCTGTCCGAGGCGGTGCTGAACCAGGCCGAGCGGGCCTCCGCGCGGCTGCTCGACATCCTCGGCACCGGCGGGGACGTGCCCTCCGCCCGGCGGCTGCCGGTCGACGCGGTCGAGGACCTGGTCGGCGACCGGTACGCGGACGTGGTCGCGGTGCATCCGGACCGGGTGCGGCTCATGCGCCAGTTCCCGGCCGAGGACATGTTCGGCGGCGCCCGCCGGCTGGACGCCATCGGCATCGGCCTGAACCTGCTCGTGCAGAACTTCTCCGGCCGCCGCCTGGTGCGGCTCGCCGAGTCCGGCTGCCGGGTGCGGCTGCTGTTCCTCAACCCGGCCTCCAGCGCGGTGAAGCGGCGCGAGCGCGAACTCGGGCTCAAGCGCGGGGAGCTGAGCCGCGCGGTGGAGATGAACATCCTGCACATGCGCCGGGTGCGCGGCCGGCTGCGCGACCCGGGCGCCTTCGAGATCCAGGTCTACGACGAGACCCCCCGCGTCACCGCGTACCTGATGGACGGCGACGGCTCGGACGGCGTCGCGGTCGTGCAGTCCTATCTGCGGCGCAGCCGGGGCATGGAGGCTCCCGTCTTCGTTCTACGGAACGGGAACAAGGTGGTCAAACCCGGCGAGATCGACGAAAGTGGCCTCTTCTCCGCCTATCGCGAGGAGTTCGAGCTGATGTGGGCGGATTCGCGCCCGGTGTCCTGAAACGACCTCAGTCCCCGGGCGGTAAGCGGAACGTGGTCCTCGGATTGTCAGTGGCGCGTGCGATCGTGGTGCTCACTGGGGGAACGCACCACCGAGAAGGGGGCCGCCATGGGCTGGCACCGGGAGCTGCTGATCGGCTTCGACCTGGAGACGACCGGGACGGATCCGCGCGAGGCGCGCATCGTCACGGGGGCCGTGATCGAGGTCAGGGGAGGGGAGCCGGAGGGACGCCGGGAGTGGCTGGCGGACCCCGGCGTGGAGATCCCGGCGGAGGCGGTCGCGGTGCACGGGATCAGCAACGAGCGCGCGACCGCCGAGGGCGAGCCGGCCGACCGGGTCGCGAACGCCATCGCGGACGTCCTGACCGGCCACTGGAAGGCGGGCGTGCCGGTCGTGGCGTACAACGCGGCCTTCGACCTGACCCTGCTCTCCGCCGAACTGCGCCGGTACGGACTGCCGTCCCTGAGCGACCGGCTGGGGGGAGCGGAGCCGGGGCCGGTCGTCGATCCGTACACCATCGACCGCTGGGCCGAGCGCTACCGCCCGGGCAAGCGCACCCTCGAGGCGGTCTGCGCGGAGTACGGCGTCGTCCTGGACGCCGCCCACGACGCGTCGGCCGACGCCCTCGCCGCGGCCCGGCTGGCCGTCGCGATAGCCGGCCGCCACTCCAAGGTCGCGACCCTCGGCCCGGCGGAGCTGCACCGCCGCCAGATAGGGTGGCACGCCGCCTGGGCGGCGGACTTCCAGGCCTTCCTGCGCCGCAAGGGCGACCCGACCGCGGTGATCGACGGCGCCTGGCCACTGAGGCAGCCGACGGCCGAGGCGGCCTGACACCCGCGCGCGGGTCAGGCGCCCCGACCAGCCGGCTTCGCCGCTCCGGCCCCGCTCGTCGCACCTGCGGCCCGGCGCCCGTTCGCGGCGGCCGGCTTGCCCTGTCCGTCAAGGTCGTTGTGGCGTGGGAGGGGTTCAGCTCGTCGCCGCCGCGGGTTCGCCGGGTCGGTCGCGGTCGCCGGGGACGTGGTCCGGGTGAGTGACCGGCTCACCGGCCCTGTACGGTCGTCGTGCCTGCGGTCCAGGGCCCGTTCGCAGCGGCCGACCGTCCGGCCGGTCCCGGTCGTCGCGCCCGGGGTCCGGCTCCCCTCGCAGTGGCCGACTTGCCCCGCCGGCCAGGGATGTTGCGGCGCGGGCCGGGTTCCGTTCGTCGCCGCGTCGCGGTCATCGGAGACGTGGTCCGGGCGGCCGGCTCGCCGGCCCCGTCACGGTCGTCGCGCCCGGGGCCGGGTGAGGGTCAGAACGGGTACCAGCGCACCGACGTGTCCCCGTCCCGTAGGGACGTCACCCGGCGTTCGAACTCGGTCAGGGCCTTGGGGTTGGTGGGGGCGTGCTGGGCGACCCAGGCGCAGCTGGCCGTCTCGCGGGCGCCGCGCAGTACGGCGCAGCCCTCCCACTCCCGGACGTCCCAGCCGTAGGTCCGCGTGAAGGTGTCGTAGGCCTCGGCGGGCAGGCCGTAGCGGTCCCGGGACAGGGCCATGACCACCAGGTCGTGCTCGCGCAGGTCCGCGGAGAAGGTCTCCAGGTCGACCAGGACCGGCCCGTCCGGACCGATGTGCACATTGCGCGGCAGCGCGTCGCCGTGGATCGGGCCCGCCGGCAGATGCGGGGTGAGCGCGGCGGCGGCCGTCGCGAAGCCGTCGCGGCGCTCGCGTAGATACGCAGCGTCGGCCGGGTCGATTGCGTCGCCCGCGAGCCGCAGCCACCGTTCCACGCCGCCGAGCAGCTCACGGGGCGGCAACTCGAAGTCGGGGGCGGGCAGGGCGTGGACCAGCCGCAGCAGCTCCGCCAGGTCCGCCGGTCCGGCGGGCCGTACCGGATCGGGCAGCCGGTGCCACACGGTCACCGGATGCCCCTCGACGAGGACCGCCTCCGCGGCGGCGGCCCGCACCGCGGGGACGCCGGCCTCGGCCAGCCACAGCGCGGTCCGCAGCTCGCGCCGCGCCCGGTCCCACAGCTCCGCGTCCCGGCCCACCTTGACGACGAGGTCCCCGGCGGCGAACACCGCGTTCTCGCCCAGCGCGAGCAGCCGCGCGTCGCGCACCGGACCGGCCAACACCCCCGCCCCGTCCAGTGCCTCCCGAGCCCGCGCCTCGTCCATCCTCAGCCTCCGTGTCCTCGTCCGGACCCCGGCAACCACACCGGAGCCCCGCACTTTCGCCGGGTCAGTGTCGCATCCGCACAGGTCGGGGCCGGTGTCCGGTGCCCGGGCCGGAGAGGGTCGCCCACCTTCACCGAAACCGCACTGCACGAGACGTATCGTCTCGCCTAGGGTCCGGGACATGCCCACTCGCGCCCACATCGCCATGTTCTCCGTCGCCACCCACGGACACGTGAACCCCAGCCTCGAAGTGATCCGGGAACTCGTCGCCCGTGGACACCGGGTGACGTACGCCATCCCGCCCGTCTTCGCGGAGAAGGTCGCCGAGACCGGCGCCGAGGTGAAGCCCTGGAACTCCACGCTGCCCTCGCCCGACGACGACCCCTCCGCCTGGGGATCCACGCTGCTCGACCACGTCGAACCGTTCCTGAACGACGCGATCCAGGCCCTGCCCCAGCTCATCGAGGCCTACCGCGACGACGAGCCGGACCTCGTCCTGCACGACATCACCTCCTACCCGGCCCGCGTCCTCGCCCACCGCTGGGGCGTGCCGGCGATCTCCCTCTCCCCGAACCTCGTGGCCTGGGACGGCTACGAGAAGGAGGTCGCCGAACCGCTGTGGGCCGAGCCCCGGAAGACGGAGCGCGGCCGGGCCTACTACGCCCGCTTCGAGGCGTGGCTCGCGGAGAACGGGATCACCCTGCACCCGGACCCGTTCGCCGGCCGCCCCGACCGCTCGATCGTCCTGATCCCCCGCGCACTGCAACCGCACGCCGACCGCGTCGACGAGCAGGTCCACAGCTTCGTGGGCGCCTGTCAGGGCGACCGCTCGGCGGAGGGCGGCTGGGAGCGGCCCGCCGCGGCCGGGAAGGTGGTCCTCGTCTCGCTCGGCTCCGCCTTCACCAAACAGGCCGCCTTCTACCGGGAGTGCGTCGAGGCCTTCGGCCCACTCCCGGGCTGGCACACGGTGCTCCAGGTGGGCAAGCACGTGCGCCCGGACGAACTCGGCGAGGTCCCCACGAACGTCGAAGTGCGTTCCTGGGTGCCGCAGTTGGCGATCCTGCGCCAGGCCGACCTGTTCGTCACGCACGCCGGGGCCGGCGGCAGCCAGGAGGGCCTGGCCACCGAGACGCCGATGATCGCCGTACCGCAGGCCGTCGACCAGTTCGGCAACGCGGACATGCGCCAGGACCTCGGAGTGGCCTGCCACCTCCCCACGGAGAAGGCGACCGCCGGGAACCTGCGCGCCACCGCGCTCGCCCTCGTCGACGACCCCGAGGTGGCCCGGCGGCTGAGGGACATCCGGGCCGCCATGGACCGGGAAGGCGGCACCCGGCGGGCCGCCGACCTCATCGAGGCCGAACTGCCCGCCGGGTGGAGGTGACAAGCGCCGCCCGCCGAGGGCTCACACGCCCAGCGGCTCGCCCTTGCTCAGAGCGGGCGGAGCGGGCGGGGCAGCCGCCGGCTCCAGGGGCTCGTCGTGGGAGAGGTCCGGGAGGCGGTGCAGCCATCGGGGCAGGTACCAGTTGCGCTCGCCCAGCAGGGACATCACCGAGGGCAGCAGCACCCCGCGGATGACCGTGGCGTCGATGAGCACCGCGGCCGCCAGGCCCACGCCCATCTGCTTCATCGACTGCATCGACAGCGTCCCGAAGATCGCGAACACGGCGACCATGATGACCGCGGCGCTGGTGACGACACCCGCCGTGGTGACCACACCGTGCTGGATGGCGTCCCTCGTGCTGCGACCGCGCAGCCGCGCCTCGCGGATCCGGGAGACCACGAAGACGTGGTAGTCCATCGACAGGCCGAACAGGATCACGAACAGGAACAGCGGCAGCCAGGTGACGATCGCGCCGACACCGTGGGCGCCCACCAGGGACGCGCCCCAGCCGTGCTGGAAGACCGCGACGAGGATGCCGTAGGCGGCGCCCACGGACAGCAGGTTCAGCACGATCGAGGTGATCGCGACGGTCAGCGAGCGGAACGACAGCAGCATCAGCAGGAAGGCGAACACCACGACGAAGACGAACACCGGCACGACGGAGCCGATGAGCTGCGCGTTGAAGTCGTGCGAGCCGGCGACCTGGCCGGTGATCGGCGCCTGGACGCCGTCGACCTTGCCCAGCGTGGCGGGCCGCACCTCGTCACGCAGCTTCTCCAGGCTCTTGCCCGCCTTGTCGAGGTCCGAGCCGCCGACCAGCGGGACGGAGACGAGGGCGACGTTGTGGTCCTCGTGCAGCCGGATGTCGACCGGGCCGCGAGAGGCGCCCGAGGCGACGGCGCGCTCCTTGAACGCGGCCAGCGCCTGCCGCACCTCCGGGGCGTTGATGTCGTTCGCCTTCACGACCACCCGGGCCGGCTCGGAACCGCCGGGGAAGGCCTCGTTGAGCCGCTGGTACGTCTGCACGATGGGCAGTGAGTCGCCGAACTCCTGGTCCAGCGTGAGCTGCGAGGTCTTCATACCCAGCGCCGGGGCCGCGACGGCGAGCAGCGCGCCCACGGCCACCGCGGCCGACACCACGGGCCGGGCGAGCACACGCCGCAGTACGGCCGTCCAGAACCTGCTCTCCCCGTTGCCCTGCTCGCTCCGCCGCAGGAACGGCAGGCGCCCCTTCTCGACCCGCTCGCCCAGCAGCGACAGCAGCGCCGGGAGCACGGTCACCGAGCCGACCATGGCGACGGCCACCACCATCAGCGAGGCCAGGCCCATCGCCTCGAACTCGGCGACCCCGGTGAACAGCATGCCCGCCATCGCCACGCACACCGTGACACCGGAGACGATGATCGCGCGCCCGCTGGTCGCGGCGGCGATGCGCAGCGCGGTCCCCGGGTCCCGTCCGGCCATCCGCTCCTCGCGCTCGCGGCGCAGGTAGAACAGGCAGTAGTCGACGCCGACCGCCATACCGACCAGCAGCATCACGGAGTTGGCGGTGTCGCTCATCGGCTGGAGGTGGCTGACGATGCCCATCAGGCCCATCGTCGCCATGATCGCGGTGATCGCCAGCGCCACCGGCAGCAGCGCGGCCACCAGCGCGCCGAAGGCGATCAGCAGGATGCCGAGGGCCACCGGCACGGCGGAGAACTCGGCCTGCTGGAAGTCGTCCCCGAAGGCGTCGGAGTACTGCTTCTGCATGCTGGCGCCGCCGATCTCCTCGATCCGCAGCGAGGAGTGGTCCTTCTGCACGTTCGCGACGGCCTTGAGCACGGGCTCCACCCGCTCGCCCGCGGTGTCCGCCTCGCCGCGCAGCGAGAACTGCACCAGCGCGCTGCGGCCGTCCCCGGAGATGGTCCTCGTGTCGTACGGCGACGTCACGTCCGTGACCAGGCCGGTCCCCTCGACGGCCGTGATCACCTCGCCGACGGCCGCCCGGAAGCCGGCGTCCGTGGCCCTGCCGGAGCCGTCCTTCGCCTGGATCAGGACGGTCTCGCCCGCCGGTTCCTTGATCCCCGCGTCCTCGATGATCTTCGCCGCGGTGTGTGTCTCGCCCTTGAGCTGGTCGCTCTCCTTGACGTCCAGCCGGCCCGCCGCCGACCCAAGACCCATCGCCAGCACGACGAACAGCACCCAGATCCCGACGGCGGCCCATCGATGCCGGGCGCTCCAGCCGCCGGCCCGCGCGGCGAGGCCCCGCACCCGTGTCTCTGCGTTCACCATGACGGGCTTGCCCCTTCTTGAGAGGCCCTGCGGACCTCGTGCGCGGCGACGGCCCCCTGCCGTCGCCCTCCGCATCGAAGGTAGGTGCCGGGCGGTGCCCCACTCGTCGTGCTGACCGGTGAAGTGCCCCCGCCCGGGCTCCTCCTGCCGGACCCCGTTTCCTCCGCACTGGGGAGGACGCCGACCCCTTACACCTATCCGGGCTTATCGGGGGCGCGGATCAGGGGTGCCCGTTCCGCCCGCCGTTCTATCGTGGGCGGATGACGATGTACGCCGCGCTGCTGCGCGGGATCAACGTGGGCGGCAAGAAGGTCCCGATGGCCGAGCTGCGCACTCTGGTGGCGGAGCTCGGCCACACCCGGGTGCGGACCCATCTGCAGAGCGGTCAGGCCGTCTTCGCCGCTGGTCACGGAGCCGCCGGTCAAGGAGATGAAGAGTCGCTGGCCGCGGAGCTGACGGCGGCGCTGGAGAAGCGGTTCGGGTTCCCGGTGGACGTGATCGTGCGCGACCACGCCTATCTGCGGGCGGTCGCCGAGTCCTGTCCGTTCCCGGCCGCCGAGCTGGAGGGACGGCAGTTGCACGTGACCTACTTCTCCGCGCCCGTCGGGACGGAGCGGTACGCGGAGATCGACCAGGAGGCCTACCTGCCCGAGGAGTTCCGCCTCGGCGACCGGGCCCTCTACCTCTACGCGCCGGACGGGCTCGGCCGCTCCAAGCTCGCCGAGCACCTGTCCAGGAAGCGGCTGAACAAGGACCTGATCGCGACCAGCAGGAACTGGAACACGGTGCTCAAACTCGTCGAGCTGACCGCGCCGGACGCCTGACGCGCGCGTTCACGGCCCTCGCGGGCCCGCTCACCCGAGGGCGGACAGCCGGGACAGCTCGGCGGCGCCGAGGGACAGGCGCGCCGCGTCCAGGTTCTCCTCGAGATGGGCGAGGGTGCCCGTGCCCGGGGTCGGACAGAGCGCGGGGGAGCGGTGCAGCAGCCACGCCAGCGCCACCTGCCCGGGCGTGGCGCCGTGCGCGGCGGCGATCCGGGCGCACTCCGGGTGCCCGGTCAACGCGCCGTTGCCCAGTGGGAACCACGGCAGGAACGCGATCCCGCGCGCCTCGCACAGCTCCAGCAGCGGCTCGGACGCGCGGTCGGCGAGGTTGTAGCGGTTCTGGACGGAGGCGATGGAGGTCAACTCCAGGGCCGAGGAGAGCTGTTCGGCGGAGACGGTGTCCAGGCCGAGGTGGCGGATCTTGCCCTCCGCGCGCAACTCGTCGAGCGCGCCGAGCTGTTCGGCCATCGGCACGGCGGGGTCGAGCCGGTGCAACTGGTACAGGTCGATCCGCTCCAGCCGCAGCCTCCGCAGGCTCGCCTCGCACATCGCCCGCAGCCGCTCCGGCCGCCCGTCGACGTGCCAGGCGCTGTCGCCGGTGCGGACCACCCCGCCCTTGGTGGCGATCACCAGGTCCTCGGGGTAGGGGTGCAGGGCCTCGGCGACCAGTTCCTCGGCGACGGACGGACCGTAGTTGTCCGCGGTGTCGATCAGGGTCACCCCGCGCTCCACCGCCCGCCGCAGCACGGCCACCGCGTCCCGGGCGTCGCCGCGCGGACCCCAGTAGCCGGGGCCGGTGAGCTGCGCGGTGCCGTAGCCGAGGCGCCGTACGGGCAGGTCGCCGCCGAGCGTGAACATCTCCGGGGTCACACGGTCTCCTGGGTCGTCCGGGGGGCGTACGGAGTGCTGTGGGAGGCTCCTCCCATGCGGTACATCATCATCGGGGCAGGGGCGGTCGGCGGTGCTGTCGGGGGGCGGCTGGCGCAGAGCGGGCGCGAGGTCGTGCTGGTGGCGCGCGGAGCACACCTCGCGGCACTGCGCGAGGACGGACTGCGGCTGACGGTGCCGGAGGGCGAACTCCCGTACCGGCTGCCCGCCGTGGACGGGCCCGAGGCGCTCGGCGAACTGCGCGCCGACGACGTGCTCGTGCTGGCCGTCAAGACACAGGACACCGAGGCGGCGCTGGCGGTCTGGGGCCCGGCGCCGGTCGCGGGCGGCGGCACCGCGGAACGGAGACTGCCGCTGCTGTGCGCGCAGAACGGGGTGGAGGGCCAACGGCTCGCCCTGCGACGCTTCCGGCACGTGTACGGCGTCTGCGTCTGGCTGCCCGCGGCCCACGTCGAACCCGGCGCCGTCTCGGCCGCCGGCACCCCGCTCACCGGCATACTGCACCTGGGCCGCTACCCGGGCGGCACCGACGACATCCTGCGGCGGATCTCCGCCGACCTGGAGTCGGCGCACTTCGAGGCGCCGGTGGTGCCGGACGTGAGCCGGTGGCAGTACGCCAAGCTGCTCGGCAACCTCGCCAACGCGATCGAGGCCGTCAGCGGCCCGCTGGACAGCGAGGCGGCGCACGCGCTGTACGGGAGGGTGCGCGCCGAGGGCGAGGCGGTGCTCGCCGCCGCCGGGATCCCCTGGGCGGGCGCCGAGGAGCAGAAGGAGGTCCGCGGCGACAAGATCACCCTGGTGCCGCTGCCCGGCGCCCCGCGCGGCGGCGGCTCCTCCTGGCAGTCCCTCGCCCGCAGCACCGGTTCCATCGAGGCCGACCACCTCAACGGGGAGATCGTGCTCCTGGGCCGGCTGCACGGCGTCCCGACCCCCCTGAACGAACTGCTCCAGCACCTGGCCAACACCTTCGCCCGCGAACACCGGCCGGCCGGCTCACTCCCGCTGACCGAACTGGCACGACTGGCGGACGCGGCGGTTCGGGCGGGCTGAGCGGGCCTCGTGTACGGCATGGGCGGGATGATCCACATTCGGGACGCCGCCCACGGCAGGGCAGTGACACTTGCGCGTCGCCGCACGCTGAACTGGATGTCACCACCGCTCACCGGTCAACGGCGGGCGCTGGTGGGGCCGTTCGCGGACCGGCACCACGGGGGAGTGCCGGGCCGCGGACGGATCCCGTCCCGTCCGTCAGGCTCCCAGGGCCGCCGACAGCGGCAGCCGGGCGGCGTCGTAGCGCTCCAGCAGGACCCGGGCCACCTCCGGGGCCGGGCCGAGCACCCCGGCCAGTACGTCGGCGCCGGCCTCGGTCGCGCCGCGGGCGATGCGGTCGGGCAGGAAGCCCGGTGCAAGGACGTACGGGGCGACCGCGACGCTGGCGCAGCCCAGTTCGCGCAGTTCCCGCACCGCGTCCTCGGTGCGCGGTGCTGCCGCGGAGGCGAACGCAGGCCGCACGGCGCACCATCCGGTGTGCCGCCACTCCCGCGCGATTTCTGCGATCACTGCGATCGCCTCCGGGTCCGAGGACCCCGCCGAGGCCAGTACGACCCCGGTCGAGGACTTGTCGGCGGGGTCGAGCCCCGCCTCGTACAGACGCCTTTCCAGGGCGTCCGTCAGCAGCGGTGAGGGGCCGAGGACCTCCGCCTGCCGGATCCGCAGCCGCGACGGCGCCCGGCGCAGCACCGAGGGGATGTCCGCCTTGGCGTGGAAGGCCCGGGTCAGCAGCAGCGGCAGCGCCACGACGTCCCGCACTCCGTCGGCCGCCAGGCCGTCCAGCACGCCCGGCACGGACGGCACGTTGAAGTCCAGGAAGCCGGTCTCCACCCGCAGCCCGGGGCGCAGCGCCCGGACCCGGCGGACCAGGGCGTGGACGGTCGCGGCATGGCGCGGATCGCGGCTGCCGTGCGCGACGACGAGGAGAACGGGCTGGTGGATCATGGGCGTTCAGCTCTTCACGAGAAGACCGCGGCCGCGCAGCACCCGCCGCTCCAGCGGACTGAAGATCAGCAGGTCGATGGCGATGCCGACGAACAGGATCAGGATGATGGCCTCGAAGACCATGGCCATGGAGCTCGCGTTGCGGCCGTTCTCCAGCAGCGCGCCCAGGCCGATGCCCAGGTCCGGCGAGGAGGCGATGATCTCCGCCGCCATCAGTGACCGCCAGGAGAACGCCCAGCCCTGCTTCAGACCGGCCAGATAGCCAGGCAGCGCGGCCGGCAGGACGATGTGCCAGGCGCCCCGGGCACCCGTCGCGCCCATCGTTCGGCCCGCCCGCAGGAACAGCGGCGGCACCTGGTCGATGCCGGACACCAGTCCGTTGGCGATGGACGGGACCGCGCCGAGCAGGATCACCGCGTACATCATCGAGTTGTCCAGGCCCAGCCAGATCACCGCCGGCGGCACCCACGCCACCGACGGCAGCGACTGGAGGCCGGACAGGATCGGGCCGAGGGCCGCGCGCACGAACTTCACCCGGGCCACCAGCAGGCCCAGCGGGGTGCCGATGGCCAGCGCGAACAGGAAGCCCAGAAGCCCGCGCGAGACGGACGTCCAGATGAAGCCGAGCAGCTTGCCCTGCAACCAGGCGTCCTTGAACTCGCCGCCCACGTCGGCGGGCGAGGGCAGCCGGCTCGGGTCGTCGACCACCTTCAGGGAGATCAGCGCCTGCCAGACCACCAGGACCACCGCGACCGCCACGACCGGTGGCAGGACCTTGTCGACCAGGGTCCGGCGCAGCGGCGTACGGCCGGCCGCCGTGGTCTCCAGGGCGTCGAGACCGGCCTCGACGCCCGCCAGTTCGGCGCCCCGGGCCGTCTTCGTCTCAGTGCTGGCCATGGCGGCGGATCTCCCCACGCAGGACTTCGGTGATCTCCAGGGACAGTTCCGCCACGGGCGCGTCCTCGATGCGGCGCGGCTGCGGGATGTCCACCGTCCACTCGCGGGCCACCCGGCCCGGTCGGGAGGACAGCAGGACGACCCGCTGGGCGAGCCGCACCGCCTCGCGCACGTTGTGCGTGACGAACAGCACCGACACCCCGGTCTGCTGCCAGATCCGGGTCAGCTCGTCGTGCAGGACGTCCCGGGTGATGGCGTCGAGCGCCGCGAACGGCTCGTCCATCAGCAGCAGGTTGCTCTCCTGGGCCAGCGCGCGGGCCATCGCCACCCGCTGGCGCATCCCGCCGGACAGTTCGTGGACGCGCTTGCCGTACGCGCCCTTCAGCCGGACGAGTTCGAGCAGCTCCTCGGCGCGGCCGCGCCGCTCCGGCTTCGCCACCCCGCGCAGCCTGAGGGCGAGTTCGATGTTCCGGCCCGCGGTCAGCCAGGGGAACAGGGCGTGCTCCTGGAACATCAGGGCGGGGCGGCCGTCCGTCGTGATGGACCCGGCGGTGGGCTGGTCCAGCCCCGCCACCAGGTTCAGCAGCGTGGACTTGCCGCAGCCCGAGGCCCCCAGGAGGGTGACGAACTCGCCCGGAGCGACATCGAGGCTGATGCCGTCAAGGACGAGCTGCTGCCCGCCCGGTGCCGCGAATGACTTCGAGACGTTCTCGAGGCGGGCCGCGTGCTCTACGGTCTCGGCGGCCCTGGCGAGGGTCGTGGCCATGGTCGTCACCTCCTGGGAACTCTTCGGCTACGGATCTACTGGGCGCCGAGACCGGCGTCGTCGACGGTCGGCTCGCCCGCGGCCTTCAGCACCTTGTTCAGCGGGGCGAGGTCGTAGATGCCGGCCAGCCTCGGGCTCTTCAGCAGGCCCGCCTTGACCGCGTGCTGCGCCTCGGTGTCGAGAGTGGAGGCCAGCGGGTCGTCGGTGATCTGGATGGACTTCCACGCCGGGTCGAGGACGTTCCCGGGCAGCTCCTTGCCGGAGTCGGCCCCGAGCTGCTTGTTCGCGGCGGCCTTCGCCTCGTCCGGGTGGGCGTTGATCCACTTGTTGGTCTCCACGGAGGCCCTCAGCACCGCCTCGACGGCCTTCGGGTGCTCCCTGAGGAACTTCTGCGACACGATGATGTTCGTGATCACGAACTTCTTGCCGGGCCACAGGGAAGACTCGTCGAGGAGCACCTTGGCGCCCTCGGCGACCAGCTTCGACGCGGTCGGCTCCGGCACCCAGGCGCCGTCGATGGAGCCGGCCTTGTAGGCGTCCGGGGTGATCTTGTTGTCGGTGCGGACCACGGAGACGTCGCCCTTGCCGCTCTGCGCGTCGACCTTCCAGCCCTGCTCGGCGATCCAGTTGAGGAACGCCACGTCCTGCGTGTTGCCGAGCTGCGGGGTCGCGATCTTCTTGCCCTTGACGTCCTTCAGGGACGTGATCTTCTTCGGGTCGACCACGAGCTTGACCCCGCCGGAGGCCGAACCGCCGATGATGCGCAGGCTCTTGCCGTCCGACTTGGTGTAGCCGTTGATCGCCGGGGACGGTCCGATCCAGCCGATGTCGATGGAGCCGGAGTTGAGGGCCTCGATCTCGGACGGCCCGGCGTTGAAGACCGACGGCTTGACGACCGTCGCGCCCAACTCCTTCTGGAAGAAGCCCTTCTGGACTCCGACCAGCGCGGTCGCGTGGGTCAGGTTGCCGAAGTAGCCGATCCTGACCGAGTCGAGACCGTCGGTCTTCTCGGCGCCGGCGGCCACCTTCCGCTGGGCGCCGTCGTCGTCGGCCTGGGAGCCGTAGCCGCAGGCGGCGAGCGTGAGCAGGGGCAGGGCGGTGAGCACGGCGAGGCCGCGGCGGAGTACGGGCCCGGGGGAGCCCCCGGCCGGGCGGATGCGGAACGGGGGAAGGCTGGCAGGCACGGGAGGCTGTCCTCTCGCAGGCCCGGCGGTCACGACCGGTCTGGCCGTGGCCGGGAAGTCGGCAGGGTCAAGTGCGGGCGGTGGGGGGTGAGGGCGCGCGGGCAGTGCGCGTACGTCAGCGCGCACATCGCGCCACCCCGCCCTGTCCGCTGCCGAGGGCGCCGCTGCCGACCCGGCCGCCCTCCTTGGCGAACGTCGAGTAGAAGTCACGGGAGTTCATGGTCAGAAGTCCCAGCCGTCCTCGTCCGCCGCGTCCTTGACCGGTGCCGGCGCGGCGAACGACTCGCCGACCATCCCCGCGGTGAGCGTGGTGCCGTCGGCGGGGTCGATCAGGATGAACGAGCCGGTGCGGCGGGAGTCGGCGTAGGAGTCGACCGGCAGCGGCTCGGCGGTGCGGATCTTGACCCGGCCGATGTCGTTGGCGACGAGCTGCCCCGGATGCGGGTGCAGGGACAGGTCGTCCAGGGTGAGCCGGGACGGGATGTCCTTGACGAGCGCCTTGACCGTGCGGGTGCCGTGCTTGAGCAGCACCCGGTGGCCGACGGTCAGCGGCTGGTCGGCGACGTGGCAGACGGTCGCCTCCACGTCCTGGGTGGTCGCGGGCGCGTCCTTGGCCGGCACGATCAGGTCGCCGCGCGAGACGTCGACGTCGTCCCGGAGCAGCACCGTCACCGACTGCGCCGTCCAGGCCACGTCGACCGGCTCACCGAGCAGGTCGATGCCGGAGATCCGGCTGGTGCGGCCGGACGGCAGCACCGTCACCTCGTCGCCGACCCGGAAGCTGCCCGCGGCGATCTGGCCCGCGTAGCCCCGGTAGTCGGGGTGCTCGGCGGTCTGCGGCCGGATCACGTACTGCACGGGCAGCCGCGCGTGGCAGTGCGCCAGGTCGTGGGTGACCGGGACCGTCTCCAGGTGCTCCAGGACGGTCGGGCCGCCGTACCAGTCCATCGTCGCGGACGGCTCCACCACGTTGTCGCCGACGAGCGCCGAGATCGGGATGGCGGTGACCTCCGGGACGCCCAGTTCGGTCGCGTACGCCGTGAACTCCTCGGCGATCGCGGCGAACACGGCCTCGCGGTGGCCGACCAGGTCCATCTTGTTCACGGCCAGGACCACGTGCGGCACGCGCAGCAGCGCGGCGATCGCCGCGTGCCGGCGGGTCTGCTCCACCACGCCGTTGCGGGCGTCCACCAGGATCACCGTCAGCTCGGCGGTGGACGCGCCGGTGACCATGTTCCGCGTGTACTGCACATGGCCCGGGGTGTCCGCGAGGATGAACCGGCGGCGCGGGGTGGCGAAGTAGCGGTAGGCCACGTCGATGGTGATGCCCTGCTCGCGCTCGGCGCGCAGCCCGTCCGTCAGCAGGGCGAGGTCCGGGGCCTGCTGGCCGCGGCTCGCGGAGGCGCGCTCCACGGCCTCCAGCTGGTCGGCGAGGACCGACTTGGAGTCGTGCAGCAGCCGTCCCACGAGGGTGGACTTGCCGTCGTCGACGGAGCCTGCGGTGGCGAACCGCAGCAGGGTGGTGGACGCCAGGTCCGTGGTGGTGGTCATCTCTAGAAGTACCCCTCGCGCTTGCGGTCTTCCATCGCGGCCTCGGACAGCTTGTCGTCGGCCCGGGTGGCGCCGCGCTCGGTCAGGCGCGAGGCGGCGATCTCGGTGATCACCCTCTCGATGGTGTCGGCGTCGGAGTCGACGGCGCCGGTGCACGACATGTCGCCGACGGTGCGGTAGCGCACCAGCCGCTTCTCCACGCTCTCGCCGTCCTTGGGGCCGCCCCAGTCGCCGGCGGTCAGCCACATGCCGTCGCGCGAGAAGACCTCGCGCGTGTGGGCGTAGTAGATGCCGGGCAGTTCGATGCCCTCGCGGGCGATGTACTGCCACACGTCCAGCTCGGTCCAGTTGGACAGCGGGAACACCCGGACGTGCTCGCCGGGCGCGTGCCGGCCGTTGTAGAGGTTCCACAGCTCGGGCCGCTGGCGGCGCGGGTCCCACTGGGAGAACTCGTCGCGCAGCGAGAACACCCGCTCCTTGGCGCGGGCCTTCTCCTCGTCGCGGCGGCCGCCGCCGAAGACCGCGTCGAACCGCTCGGACTGGATCCTCTCGGTCAGCGGGAGGGTCTGGAGCGGGTTGCGGGTGCCGTCCGGGCGCTCCTTGAGGACGCCCCGGTCGATGTAGTCCTGCACGGAGGCGACGTGCAGCCGCAGCCCGTGCCCGGCCACCGTGCGGTCGCGGTAGTCGAGGACCTCGGGGAAGTTGTGCCCGGTGTCCACGTGCAGCAGCGAGAAGGGCACCGCGGCGGGCCGGAACGCCTTCAGCGCCAGGTGCAGCATGACGATGGAGTCCTTGCCCCCGGAGAACAGGATCACCGGGTTCTCGAACTCGCCCGCCACCTCGCGGAAGATGTGCACCGCCTCGGACTCCAGCGCGTCCAGGTGGGAGAGGGCGTACGGGCTGCCCGTCCCCTCGTCACCGGCCTTGGTCTTGGCGACGGTCGTCATGCCAGTCCCCTTTCGCTGAGCAGCGTGTGCACGGAACCGGCCGACTCCCGGACCGTCTGGTGCTGCGACTCGATGCGCAGGTCCGGCGCCAGAGGCTCCTCGTACGGGTCGTCGACGCCCGTCAGGCCCGTCAGTTCGCCCGCCGCCTGCTTGGCGTACAGACCCTTCACATCGCGTACGGAGCACACCTCGACCGGAGTGGCGACGTGCACCTCCAGGTACGCCGTGCCGTTCTTCGCGTGCCACTCGCGCACCGCGTCGCGGCTGTCGGTGTACGGCGCGATCACCGGGACCAGCGCCTTGACCCCGTTGCGGGCGAGCAGTTCGGCGACGAAGCCGATGCGCCGCACGTTGGTGTGGCGGTCGGCGCGGGAGAAGCCGAGGCCCGCGGAGAGGAACTCGCGGATCTCGTCGCCGTCGAGCACCTCGACGCGATGGCCCTCCGCACGCAGCCGTCCGGCCAGTTCGTGCGCGATGGTGGTCTTGCCGGCGCTCGGCAGACCCGTGAGCCAGACGGTGGCTCCGGTCGTCACGTGTGTCTCCCTGTGGGTGGAGGCTTTCGCCGACAGTGTCGAATGTCTCGGCGGTACGGTCATGGTCAGCCGTGCAGTCCGCACTCGGTCTTGGCGCTGCCCGCCCAGCGGCCCGCGCGGGCGTCCTCGCCCTCCAGCAGGCGCCGGGTGCAGGGCGCGCAGCCCACCGAGCCGTAGCCGTCCATCAGCAACGGGTTGGTGAGCACGCCGTGTTCGGCGACGTAGGCGTCCACGTCGTGCTGGGTCCAGCGGGCGATCGGGGAGACCTTGACCTTCCGCCGCTTCTCGTCCCAGCCGACGACCGGCGTGTTCGCCCGGGTCGGGGACTCGTCGCGGCGCAGCCCGGTCGCCCAGGCCGTGTAGCCCTTCAGGCCCTCCTCCAGCGGCTGCACCTTGCGCAGCCGGCAGCACAGGTCCGGATCGCGGTCGTGCAGCCTCGGGCCGTACTCCGCGTCCTGCTCGGCGACCGTCCGCTCCGGGGTGAGGGTGATGACGTGGACGTCCATCACGGCCTCGACCGCGTCGCGGGTGCCGATGGTCTCCGGGAAGTGGTAGCCGGTGTCGAGGAACACCACGTCCACGCCCGGCATCGCCCGGGAGGCGAGGTGGGCGACCACCGCGTCCTCCATGGACGAGGTGACGCAGAACCGGCGGCCGAAGGCACCGGCCGCCCACTGGAGGATCTCCAGCGCGGAGGCGTCCTCCAGGTCACGGCCCGCCTGTTCGGCCAGCTCCCTCAACTCGGCTTCTTCGAGTGCTTCCTGAGTGGCCGTCATATCCCCTCGTCCCCTTCGTGGCCGGTGCGCTGGACGCCCCGGGCGAGCAGGCCGAGGAACTTCAGCCGGAAGGCCCGGTTGCAACCCGCGCACTCCCAGGCGCCTCCCCCAAGCTCTCGGCTTCGCTCGAGCAGGGGGGACCCCCGTCCCTCCTCGCTGGGCCGAAGGTCCTCCTCGCCGCAGTACGGGCAGTAGAAGGGGGCGGCACGCTCGCTCATGACAGCTCCTCCTCGGAAGCCCGCGCGGCCCAGGCGGCGAAGCGCTCGCCGTCCTCGCGCCGCTCCTGGTAGCGGCTCAGGACCCGCTCGATGTAGTCGGGCAGCTCCGTGGCCGTCACCTTCAGTCCGCGCACCTTGCGGCCGAAGCCGGGCTCCAGGCCCAGCGCGCCGCCCAGGTGCACCTGGTAGCCCTCGACCTGCTCGCCGCGGTCGTCGACGACCAACTGGCCCTTGAGGCCGATGTCCGCCACCTGGATACGGGCGCAGGCGTTGGGGCAGCCGTTGAGGTTGATGGTGATCGGCTCGTCGAAGTCCGGCAGGCGCCGCTCGAGTTCGTCGATCAGCGTGGCGCCGCGCGCCTTGGTCTCGACGATGGCGAGCTTGCAGAACTCGATGCCGGTGCACGCCATGGTGCCGCGCCGGAACGTGGACGGCCGGGCGGTGAGGTCCAGCGCCTCGAGACCGGCGACCAGCGAGTCGACCTGGTCACCCTCGACGTCAAGGATGATCATCTTCTGCTCGACGGTGGTGCGGACCCGCCCCGAGCCGTGCGCCTCGGCCAGTTCGGCGATCTTCGTCAGGGTGGCGCCGTCGACGCGGCCGACCCGCGGGGCGAAACCGACGTAGTGACGGCCGTCGTTCTGCCGGTGCACCCCGACGTGGTCGCGCCACCGCTGGACCGGCTCCTCGGGGGCGGGCCCGTCGACGAGCGGCCGCTTCAGGTACTCGTCCTCCAGCACCTGGCGGAACCTCTCCGCGCCCCAGTCGGCGACCAGGAACTTCAGCCGGGCCCGGTTGCGCAGCCGCCGGTAGCCGTAGTCGCGGAAGATCGACAGAACGCCCTCGTAGACGTCCGGGACCTCCTCCAGCGGCACCCAGGCGCCCAGCCGCACGCCCAGCTTGGGGTTGGTGGACAGTCCGCCGCCGACCCACAGGTCGAAGCCGGGCCCGTGCTCGGGGTGGCGCACGCCCACGAACGCGACGTCGTTGATCTCGTGGACCACGTCGAGCAGCGGGGAGCCGGAGATGGCCGTCTTGAACTTCCGTGGGAGGTTCGAATAGGCCTTGTTGCCCAGGACGCGGCGCTGGATCTCCTCCAGCGCCGGGGTGGCGTCGATGATCTCGTCCTCGGCGATGCCGGCGACGGGGGAGCCGATCATCACGCGCGGGGTGTCGCCGCAGGCGGTGACCGTGGACAGGCCCACGGCCTCCAGGCGGTTCCAGATCTCCGGCACGTCCTCGATCCGGATCCAGTGGTACTGGATGTTCTGCCGGTCGGTGATGTCGGCGGTGCCGCGCGCGAACTCCTGCGAGACCTCGCCGATGACCCGCAGCTGCCGGGTGGTCAGCCGGCCGCCGTCGATGCGCACACGCATCATGAAGTAGCGGTCGTCCAGCTCCTCGGGCTCCAGGATCGCGGTCTTGCCGCCGTCGATACCGGGCTTGCGCTGGGTGTACAGGCCCCACCAGCGCATCCGGCCGCGCAGGTCGTTGGGGTCGATCGAGTCGAAACCGCGCTTGGAGTAGATGGTCTCAATACGTGTCCGCACATTGAGACCGTCGTCGTCCTTCTTGAACTGTTCGTTGCCGTTGAGCGGGGTCAGATGCCCCACGGCCCACTGTCCCTCGCCGCGGTGACGGCTCACCTTGCGGCGGGACGCGGCGGGGTTCTGCGGGGAGGCGGCCATGGTCGATACGTCCTTCGGGACAGCGGGAATACGGCTCTGGACCTGTGCGTGTGCAGGCGCACGGGCAGACACGCCAACGGGCGCGTCC
Organism: Streptomyces sp. NPDC088817; assembly: GCF_044750345.1. NCBI lineage: Bacteria > Bacillati > Actinomycetota > Actinomycetes > Kitasatosporales > Streptomycetaceae > Streptomyces > Streptomyces sp. NPDC088817. The sequence goes on along the minus strand of NZ_JBIVJN010000012.1, from coordinate 144,779 downwards.
GTGCGCAGGACGGGACAGCAGGAAAAGCGGTATGAACAGGGAAAACGGGAAAAGCCGGCGGCGCCGGGCTCGTGGCCGTCAGGCCACGGCGGGCCGGGTCAGCTCCCCGGACAGATGGCGCTGGACATGCGGCCGTGGTCGACGTGCCGTCGGCTCACCAAGGCGATTCCAGTTCCAGACATGCCGAAAGCCTGGCACGGCGATCTGGACAGCGTCCAGCATCGTCCGGCATGCGGACACCCCTGTCCCGTACTGCGGGACAGGGGTGTCGTGCGGCGCATCCGCCGCCGTCATGCGCCCACTTGGAGCTCAGGCCGGGTACGCCCCCGGCCACGGTCCCGGGGTGGCCACGTCCTGCTCCTCCTCGACCTTGGTGTCGAAGAGATTGAAGCCGCGGCGCTGGTAGTTGTCCATCGCGTACTCGCCGTCCTTGCTGCACGTGTGCAGCCACACCCGCTTCGTCGGCGTCCACCCGGGCCGGCGGTCGGCCAGGTCCCAGGCGCGGGCGGTGCCGCAGGAGAGCAGGTGGCCGCCGATCCGACGGCCGCGGAAGGCCGCGATCAGCCCGAAGTAGACGATCTCCACGACACCCTCGTCCTGCGCCTCCAACTCGACATAGCCCGCCGGAGTGCCGCGGTCGTACGCCACCCACGTCTCGACACCCGGACGTTCCAGATACTCCCGCCACCGCGGGTACGACCAGCCGAGCCGGTCCGTCCAGCGGATGTCGCCGCCGACCGAGGCGTACAGGAACCGGCTGAACTCGGGGGAGGGGATCTCGGAGCGGACGACCCGTACGTCCCCCTCGGGCACTGCGGCCGGAATGAGGTCGGTCGGGGAGGTCTGCTCCAGGGACCAGGTGGTCACGGCGATGCTCGTCATGCCGGTCAGGGAATCATCCGCGCCGGTCCGCTGTCGATCGGGGGTGCCGGGTCTCACTCGGGACGCGCCCGGCGGCCCGGCCCGGCGCGGCTGCCGGGCGCCCGCCCGGCGCTGCTCCCGTCCGCAGGCCTACCGCAGTTCCCGTTCCACCGCGGACAGCGGCAGCGCGAACAGCATCCGGCCCGACAGGGACCACACGTCGCCGGTCTCCTGCCAGTAGGACAGGGAGCCGGTGCCGTCGCCCCAGCAGCGATGGGTGTCCTCGGAACCGCACGCGGCGGCGTTCGCGCCGCGCTCGTCCTGCCGCCACAGCGTGCCGTGGGTGCCCTCGTCCGCGGGGCGGCCCAGATACCAGTCCGGCGACGCGAACGGCCCCGGGCGGTGCGACAGGACGCCCCGGACGTCCTCCGCCCTCGTCCTGTAGGCCTCGGTGGAGGTCACCGTGGCGCCGGAGTCGGTGTCCAGCAGACCGGAGCGGCCGGGGTCCCGGCTGAAGGAGTACCGCCACAGACGTGTGTGGTGGCCACCCTCCGTGGGCACGGCCTGGCTCGCGACCAGGCTGTCCGGCGTGGAGCTGCGGTCCAGGGAGAGGCCGTCCGGGCAGGGCGCCGCGGACAGGCCCGTGCCGGTCTCCCGTACGCAGTTGCCGTCGGCCGGGCGGTAGGAGGCGACCGCGGGCAGCACCCACCGGTAGCCGTGCGCCGACCAGCCGCCCGGTACCCGGCCCACCGCCTCGCCGCCGACCGTGGCGCGGTGGATGCGGCGCAGGTCGTAGACGTACAGCGCGTCGCTCTCGCCGCCGGAGGTGGTGACCAGCAGCTTGTCCCGGTACCAGACCATCCCCGACACGTGCGAGACGAGCCCGCGGAAGTCGCGTCCGCCATCGACCGGGACGGCGAGCAGGGCCCAGGTGTAGGTGAGGTGGCGCGGGTCGTCGGCGTCGACGAAGGCCACCCGGGCCAGACCGCGGCCGTCGTCGGCCTCGCGCGTCCAGCCGGAGAGGATCACCTGGTGTCCTGCCCACCGGCCGTCGCTCTCGGCGTCCCCCGAGGTGGTCACCGACTCCGGCCGCCACAGGTCGGTGGCGGAGTCCGCGGGGTCCCAGCAGTACGCGCGCGTGGCCGCCGGTTCGACGGGCAGGGCCTTCCTCTCCTCGGCGCCGCACTCGTCGGCGCCGCGCAGCGAGCGGTCGGCGCCGCTGAGCACGGTGCCGACACCGACCGGCCGTCCCATCGCCTTGGCGAGCCGGTCGAGGGACCGCTGGGGCACCGGCTGCTCGGTCAGCCGCAGCCGGTCGAGCTCGGCGGCCGAGGTGAGGGGCCTGAGGGCCCCTGGGTCGTCGGCGACCGTGGCCTGCGAGGTGCTGATCATCGTGGCGGCCGCGGTCAGCGCGAGGCCGGCCCCGGCCAGGGTGGCGCGCAGCGCCCTGCCCCGTCTGCGCCTGCGGTGTCTGCCGCGCTGCTTCATACAGCCCCCTTTTCAGGGCTCGGTCCGCCTCCGGGACGCCGGTTCCGCACCTACGGGCCAACTGCTACGGAAGGTCCGAGCGTTGACCGAGGAGCGGCTGGGACGGCCCTGCGGCGATGCTACGGCAGTCCGGCCCGCGACAGGTCGAAGACCCTGCAAATATGCGGAAGATGCCACCGGCGGCCGAACCCCTGACCTAACGGGGAGTGTGTCTTCACCCACCCGCGTCACTCACGGCACGGTGACGACTTGCTTCCCGTGAAGCGCCGGCGCCGCCCGAACAGCCGCCGCCCGGACCTCCGGTGCCGCGGAGTGGGGGAGGAGGTCGGCCGGGTCGTCCGGCAGGAGCAGTTCGACGTCGGTGTCCTCGCGGAAGCGGTAGGGGCGGTGTTCGAGGAACGGGCCCAGATAGCGCCGTACCCGCGACATCTCGGCGCGCACGGTCACCTTGCGGTCCGGGTCGCCGAACAAGGCCCCGGCGAGCTGCGAGGCGCTGTGGCCGGAGCGGTGCACGGCGAGCAGGTAGAGCAACTCGGCGTGGCGCGGGCTCAGTTCATGGACCCAAGTGCCTCCGTCGCCCAGCACGGTCACCGACCAGCGGCGCGGCCGGGTCAGGTCCAGCACGATCCGGGCGCCGTCGTACGGGGCAGGTTCCTCACCGGCCCGCACCAACCAGCCGTCCGCCAGCGGCTCCAGGGAGCACAGGCCGATCTCCGGCAGCCACACGGGGCCCGCCGAAGGGGACTTGGGCAGCGGGACCCGCGCCGTGTACGGCATTCCCGTCACCGCCACCGTCCAGCCGTCCGCGTCCACCACCAGCACCCGGCCGCCAAGCCGGGCCAGCACCGGCGCCGCGACGGCCCGCAGCCGCTCCAGCGAGGCCATGTGCAGCTCCCGCAGCGCACGACCAGTGGGCGCTGGCCCGGCGCGGGCAGCTCGCCCACCTCCAGAGTCTGCGGGCAGGCATCGACACGATCACGCACCGGCTCGCGCAGCCCATCGGGGCCAAGGGAACCAGGAACACGCCGGGCGGCTACGGTTCGCGGCGGGAGTGGTTCGCCAAGTCCCGGCGCCTGCATGTGCTTCAGGACCGGCTGGAGCAGGTACGGGCCGACTTTGAGGCCGGGCGGGCACGTGGTGCGCGGCGGCGGAAAACTGCTCCGGACCCGGCACCACCTGAGGGCCGCCCAGATCACGGAGGTGCAGTGGCGGTTGCGGTGGCAGGCCGAGCGGTGGTTCCTGCAGGCTGATGGCGAGTCCGGCAAGCGGTACGGCAACGAGACGATCCGCGTCACGCCGGAGGGTGAGGTGAGCACCCGGCTTCCGGCGTCGCTGGCCTACCTGGCCAACAGACCTCACGGCCGGTACGTACTCGCCTGCCGGATCGTCTTCCACCACCGGGGCGGGCAGTGGGCCGACCGCGTCGCGGCCCATCGCGCGGCAACCCCGTCGGCGCGCCCCGCAGATTCGACTACCGACTGACCGGCACCGCACACCACCGCGACGCCCAGGTACGCCACGCCCTGATCCGCCTGCACTGGACCGCACGCCACGGCCTGGCCCTCGCGATCGAGGACCTGGACTTCGCCGCCGAGAAGACCCGGGAGAGGCACGGCCGCCGCAAACGGTTCCGCAAACTGATCTCCGGGATGCCCACCTCCCGGCTGCGGGCCCGGCTGGTGTCCATGGCGGCCGAGCTGGGCGTCGCCGTTGTCGCGGTCGACCCGGCCTACACCAGCCGCTGGGGCGCCCAGCACTGGCAAAAACCCCTCACCAGCGAGAACAGGAAGACCACGCGGCACGACGCTGCCGCCGTGGCGATCGGACGACGCGCCCTGGGACACCCGATCCGGCGTCGGACGGCACCGCCCCCACACGACCGGAGCGATCGTGTGGGGCATCGGACCGTCCAGGCCCGACCGGGAAGCCCGGGACGTGAGGGACCCCGCCCCCGCGTTCCCGGACCACGGACACGATCCGTGCCGCCCGGACGCGGAGCGAAAGCGGGCGACCAGTGTGCCCACAACCGTTCGGGGCACACGGCTGAGCACGAGCCCTGGACCCAGGACTCACTCCAGCTCAGTCCATAGGAACGGTCCGTGACGGGCGCCCCGGCACAGGTCCACGAGGCGTGCGCCCGCAGGAAGTGCTCGGAGCCGAAGACCTGCACCGGCCGGCGCAGCACCACCACCGTGCCCACCCCGTTGGTGCCGGCCACGTCCTCCCGCCAGTCGGCGCCGACCTCGAAACCCAGCCCGTCGGCCCGGCGCAGCACCCGCGTACCGCCCTCCCGCCACAGCACCCGGCCCTCCGCGTCGGCGACCACGGCGACATGCGGGGCGGCGTCCGCGGCCGGCAGCAGCCCCTCCCACAGCGCGGGCAGCACCTGCCGCAGCGGGGACGCCTCCCGCCGCCGCTTCACCTCCTCGCGGGCCAACAGCCCGGACCGGGCGTCCTGCTCGGGATCGAGACCGCCGCGCAGCAGCCGCTTCCAGGACTGCCCGATCACCTGACGCGGTGCCACCCCACCCGCGCCCGCTGCCCGGCGAGCGTCGCCGCGCGCGTCTCGCCGAGCACCCGTGCCGCCTGCGCCGGATCGACGGCGACGAGTCGCGCCACGTCCACCGGCGCCTTCGCCACTGAGTCCTCCCATGAAAGAGGTCGGGGCAACCGACTTCCCCACGGCGCCGGGGCCATGCCCACCCGGCCGCCCTGTCCACCGGGCCGGCCGGCCGGGCCGGAGGGCCGCGGTCCGCTCACGCGGACGCGCATGTTGCAACCCCTTGCAACCCTGGTGAACGGCTTTGAGTTCATTGAAGATTGTTCAACGCCGCCGCGTGCGGCGCGCACGGCCTGGAACGGGCCGGAAAGCGGGGGTGGTGCCGTGTCGGCGCAGCACCACCCCCGCGTCAGGGCGCGGGGCGTGCCCGCTCCACCACCGCCGCCAGGTTCAGCGTGTGCGGCAGCGTCCCGAACGTCGCCCCCCACTCGCCGCCGAGCCGTGAGGCGCAGAACGCGTCGGCGACGTCCGACGGCGCGAACCGCACCAGCAGCGCCCCCTGGAGCACCAGCGCCAGCCGTTCGGCCAGCCGCCGGGCCCGGGCCTCCATGCCCTCCAGATCGGCGAGTTCGGTGAGCAGCTGCTTGATCGCCGCGTCGAGACGGTGGTCGGCGCCGCGCGCCGCACCCACCTCCCGCAGATAGGCGTCGAGCGCCCCCGGCTCCCGCGTCAGCGCCCGCAGCACGTCCAGCGCCTGTACGTTCCCGGCGCCCTCCCAGACCGAGTTGAGCGGCGACTCGCGCACCAGGCGGGGCATCCCGGACTCCTCCACGTACCCGTTGCCGCCCAGGCACTCGGAGGCCTCCACCGTCAGCGGCGCGCACCGCTTGGTGACCCAGTACTTGGCGGCCGGCACCGCGATCCGCAACAGGGCCCGCTCCTGTTCGCCCCCGTCGTCGCAGGCGGCCGCCAGGCGCAGCGCGAGCGTGGTCGCCGCCTCCGACTCCAGCGCGAGGTCGGCCAGCACGTTGCGCATCAGCGGCTTGTCGACGAGCCTGCCGCCGAACGCCTCGCGGTGCTCGCAGTGATGCACCGCCTGCGCCACCGCCTGCCGCATCAGACCCGCGGAACCGAGCACGCAGTCGAGGCGGGTCGCCGCGACCATGTCGATGATGGTGCGCACCCCGCGTCCCTCCTCGCCGACGCGGCGCGCCCAGGTCCCGTCGAACTCGACCTCGGCGGAGGCGTTCGACCGGTTGCCCAGCTTGTCCTTGAGCCGCTGGAGCAGGAACACGTTGCGCGTGCCGTCCGGCAGCACCCGCGGCACCAGGAAGCAGGTGAGCCCGCGGGGCGCCTGAGCGAGCACCAGGAACCCGTCCGACATCGGCGCCGAGCAGAACCACTTGTGCCCGGTCAGCTCGTAGGCGCCGTCCTCGGCGAGCGGCCTGGCCGCGGTGGTGCCCGCCCGTACGTCGCTGCCGCCCTGCTTCTCGGTCATGCCCATCCCGAACAGCACCCCGGCCTTCAGGTGCGCGGGCCGCAGTTCGCGCTCGTAGATCACGGACGTCAGCCGCGGCTCCCACTCGGCGGCCAGTTCCGGGTCGGTGCGCAGCGCGGGCACGGCCGCGTGGGTCATCGACAGCGGGCAGCAGGTGCCCGCGTCGGCCTGCGTCCACACCAGGAAGGCGGCCGCCCGCCGCACATGCCCGGCCGGGCGGTTCCAGGCCGCGGTCAGCCCGGACGAGACGCCCTTGCCGAGGAGCCGGTGCCAGGCCGGGTGGAACTCGACCTCGTCGACACGGTGGCCGTAGCGGTCGTGGGTGCGCAGCCGCGGCGGGTTCTCGTCGGCCTGCGCTCCCCACTCCCGCACCTGGGCCGATCCGGCGGCCTGCCCGAGCGCCGTCAGTTCCCCGCGCACCTCGTCGAGCAGCCCCGGTTCCACGTGCCGTACGACCGCCTCGGCCAGGGCCCGGTCGGCGGCGAAGACGTCGTAGCCGACCAGCGGCGGCGGCTGGTTGGTCACGGTGTGCGTGCTGGGTGCCATGGAACGGAACCTACCGCGCGGTACGGCCGCGGGCATCACGCGGACGCCGGGGAGCCCCGGGGCCCTGCCCGGTGGCCGACTCCCCTGGCGGGTGAGGGGGAGGGTGGCCGACGGAGATACCTTTGGGTCGTGCAGCAGTCAGCCAGCGAATCCTCCGAAAGGCCCTCCGGCCGCCTCCACCGGGCACGAGCCCTCTACCGGAACGTATCCAAACGCAGGATGGCCTGGCTGCTGCTGAAGGACACGGTCAACTCGTGCATGGAGTACCGGATCCTGGGCCTGGCGGCCGAGGCGGCGTTCTTCTCCCTGCTCTCCGTGCCGCCGCTGCTGCTGAGCCTGATCGGACTGCTCTTCTACGTCGACTCCTGGACCGGCGCGCACACCATCGCGAGCCTGGAGCGCAACATCCTGGACGCCTCCCGCACGGTCCTGTCCGACCAGGGCGTCAAGGAGATCACCGAGCCGATCCTGCGGGACGTCATGCAGGGCGGCCGGCCCGACGTGATCTCCATCGGCTTCGTGTTCGCCCTGTGGTCGGGCTCGCGCGCGGTGAACGTCTTCATCGACACGATCACCGTCATGTACGGCCTCGACGGCGTGCGCGGCATCGTCAAGACCCGGCTGCTGGCCTTCGGGCTGTTCATCGTGGCCCTGCTGATCGGTTCGATCGCGCTGCCGCTGATGGTGGCAGGACCGGACGCGGTGGTGCGGATCGTGCCGTGGTCGACGACGGTCGTCCAGATCCTGTACTGGCCGGTCGTCATCGTGCTGTCCGTCGTCTTCCTGACCACCCTGTACCACGTGTCCGTGCCGGTGCGCTCCGCGTGGATCGAGGACGTGCCCGGGGCGCTGGTCGCCCTCGCCATGTGGGTGGTGTGCAGCTTCCTGCTGCGCATCTACCTCACCAGCACCGTGGAGGGCCCGACCATCTACGGCTCGCTGGCCGCGCCGGTCGCCGTGCTGCTGTGGATCGGTGTGTCCGCGTTCGCGGTGCTCGTCGGGGCGGCGGTCAACGCCGCCATCGACCGGGTCTGGCCGACCGCCGGCACGGCCTCGGCCCGCGCCGCCAACGAGCGGGTGCGCGAGGCGCAGATCGCCGAGTACGTCGCCCGCGCCGCCGCGACCCGCGACAACGAGCCCGACGACCCCGAGGACCCCGACATGCCCGCGGAGTTCCCCGAACGCTGGTCGCGCTTCCTGCCCCCGGAGGACGTGACGGCCCGGCTGCGCTCCCATGTGCGGACCACGCACGCGCGCAGCCCGCACAAGGACGACCAGAACGGCTCGTCCAAGGGGTGACCGGACGCCGCCCGGTGCCGCCGTACGGGCCCGGGGCGTAGGCTCGTTCGCCATGGGCCGCCGACTTCTCGTCCACACGCGTACCGCCGACTACCGCCACGACTCCATCCCGGACGCCGTCGCCGCGCTGCGCGCCCTCGGCGGGTTCGAGGTCGAGCACACCGAGGACCCCGAGGCCCTCGCCCGGCCCCTGGAGCGGTACGCCGCCGTCGTCTTCCTCTCCACCAGCGGTGAGGTGCTCACACCGGCCGGCCGGGAGCGCCTCGCGGCCTACGTCGAGCGGGGCGGCGGGTTCGTCGGTGTGCACGCGGCGGCCTGCACGGAGTACGACTGGCCCCACTACGGCGAACTGCTCGGCGCCCGGTTCGCCCGGCACCCGGAGTACCAGCCGGGCCGGGTCCTGGTCGAGGACCCGGACCATCCGGCCACCCGGCACCTGCCCGCCGAGTGGGCCTTCACCGACGAGTGGTACGACTTCCGCACCAACCCGCGCGGCACCGTAAGGGTCCTGGCCCGCGCCGACGAGTCGTCGTACCGCGGCGGCGGCATGGGCGCCGACCACCCCCTGGTGTGGTGCCGCGAACAGGGCCGGGGCCGCGTCTTCTACACGGCCCTCGGCCACGCCTCCGAGGCCTACGCGGACCCGGACTTCCGCGCCCATCTGCGCGGCGGCATCGAATGGGCGGCGGGGCTCGCGGCCGGCTGAGGCGGCGGCACCGGGACTCGGCGGCTCCACCGGCCGGCGGTGCCCGCGCCCCGCGCGCCGGGAATACCGGGGGGTGACGGGACGCTTCCGTGATGCCGGTGTCGCACGCGGCGAAGGGCTGGTGGACGTATGAGGGCCGACAGAGCCGACAGACCGGACCCCGTGGTCACCACTCCCCACGGGGCGGTGCGAGGCCGGCATGAGCACGGTGTGGCCGTGTTCCGCGGCATTCCCTACGCCGCGCCCCCCTTCGGCCCCCGGCGATTCCGCCCGCCGGTGCCGCCCGAGCCCTGGGACGGGGTGCGCGACGCCGCCTCCTTCGGCCCGACCGCGCCGAAGCCCCCGTACTCCGAGGCCTTCGCCCGCTACCTGTCCGACCCGGTCGTCCCCGGCGACGACTGCCTCAACCTCAACGTGTGGACACCCGACCCGCACCCGGGCGCCCGGCTCCCCGTCATGGTGTGGCTGCACGGCGGCGCGCTGACCCGCGGCTCCTCCGCCGTGCCCGTGTACGACGGGCGGGCCTTCGCCCGTGACGGCGTCGTCCTGGTCTCCGTCAACTACCGGCTCGGCGTCGAGGGCTACGGACTCTTCCCGGACGCCCCCGCCAACCCCGGCCTGCGCGACCAGCTCGCCGCCCTGCGCTGGGTCCACGAGTCCATCGGGGCCTTCGGCGGCGACCCGGACCGGATCACCCTGTGCGGCCAGTCGGCCGGAGCCATCAGCATCGGCGCCCTGATCGCCGCCCCGCAGGCCCAGGGCCTGTTCCGGCGCGCGGTCCTGCAGAGCGGGCCGCCGGAGGCCGCCGACCGCGGCAACGTACGGCGGATGGTGCGCCGCATGGCGAACCTGCTGAAGGTGCCCGCCACCGCGGAGGCGTTCGCCGCCGTCGACCGGGCCCTGCTGCTGCGCGCCCAGGCCGAGGTCGGCCGGCTCAGCAGCCCGGTCCTCGGCGGACCCGCCTTCGGCATCGTCGTGGACGGCGACCTCGTCCCGAGCGACCCGCTCAAGGCGCTGGTCGAGGGCGACGCGGCCCGGGGAGCGGACCTCCTCATGGGCTGGACCCGCGACGAGTACCGGCTGTGGCTGGTCCCCGGCGGGCTGCTGGAGCGCGTCGACCGGCTCGGCGCGGTCGCGCTGGCCGGGGCCATGGCCCGCTGCCACTGCGGGCACGAGGTGGTCCGCGGCTACCGGGCGCTTCTCCCCGGCGCCGGAACCGCCGAGATCGTCGGCCAGATGGTCACCGACCACCTGCTGCGCCGCCCGCTGCACCGGCTGGCCGACGCGCGCCCCGGCTCGTCGTACGTCTACGAGTTCGCCTGGCCCTCGCTGCTGCCCGACCTCGGCTCCTGCCACGCCCTGGAACTCGGCTTCGTCTTCGATACCGGCGACACCCCGGACTCCCGCAGGCTCGCGGGCGAGGGCGCCCCGCAGGAGCTGGCCGACGCCCTGCACACGGCCTGGGTCCGCTTCGCCACCGACGGCGACCCCGGCTGGCAGCCCTGGGACGCCACCCACCCGGTACGCGTCTTCGGTGACGGCCCCGCACACACGACCCACGGCCCACGCGACGCCGAACTCGCCCTGTGGACGGCACCTCCCGAACCGCTCACCGTCCCCGACGGCGCCCGGCCCCGCGCCGGAGAACTCCGAGCGGTCGTACGCCGCCTGCGCCGCCCGGGCGGCGTGGCGGGCCGCTGACGAGCCCCTGCCGGAGGGAGCCGTGTCCGGAACCGGTTCGACAGCAGGCGGGCCACCGCCGTGTCTCGCCGGCCCGCAACCAGGGCTCGCCCCCATGGACAGGCCCTGGTCCCGGACGTCAGCGGATCACGGCGAGGGGCTGACCGTTGTGCGGTCCGATGGCTCCTGCGAGGCACCAGCCGTCGAAGGCTGGGCCGGGGGCACGGTAGGCCTCGCTGCATTCTTCGGGTCCCATGGACCTGTTGTCGGCACCGACTCGCTCAAACCGCCGGCCGGAGTCAGCGCCAATTCACGCCAGTAGTAGGTCCCGTCACAGATCGTGTCGGTCCGGATGAGCGTGGTCGTCGTGCTCTGGTCGACGCTGGGCGAGTGCGCTCCGGGTGCGGTGAGGCGCAGCCGGACGGTGACGGTGCGAGCTCCCACGTCGCTCGGGAGGAACACGTGGGTACTCAGAAGCGACGCCGGCTGGAGTTTCCCGCGGGCGCAGTGGCTTGCGGCGCACAACTGGAAGGTGCCGCCCGCGAGATCCGGGTAGTCGGCCCTAAAAGCAGGTTTATGACCACGGAGGAGCCGGCCTGGGCCACCGTGCAGGAACTTCTTGTTCCGCATGCGGAGGTCAGCATGAGAACTCCGCATGCGGCCAGCAATGCGGTGCTCCTCGTTGCGGCGGTCACCACTTCTTGACTCCTTCGGGGAGGGCTTTCTCGACGAGTGCGATGTCGGTTTCCGGCCGCGCGGCCGATCGACCGCGCGGCCCTGTGAGGGTGCCGTGGGACCGCTACGGGGTCGCCAGTACGCGGGCGATCTGCGCGATCGCGTCCGGTCCCACCCGGCAGCAGCCCCCGATGAGGCGGGCGCCCGCGGCGTGCCAGCTTGCCACCTGGTCAGGGGTGAAGGTGGAGCGGCCGGTCCAGGCGCGGGACTCGGCGTCCCAGGATTCACCGCTGTTGGGGTAGACCACGACCGGCTTGCCGGTGACGCGGGCGGCCGTGCGCGCCGCGGCCGCCGCGTCGCCGGGAGCGCAGCAGTTCACGCCGACCGCGATCACCTCGTCCGCGTCGGCGGCCAGGGCGAACGCCTCCTCCAGCGGCTGCCCGGCGCGCGTGCGGTCACCGGCGACGGTGTACGACAGCCAGGCCGGCACCCCCAGCCCGCGCACCGCCCGCAGCAGCGCCCGCGCCTCCTCCGTGCCGGGCACCGTCTCCAGTGCCAGCACGTCGGGCCGGGCGGCGGCCAGCACCTCGAGGCGGGGCCGGTGGAAGCGCTCCAGCTCGTCCACGGTGAGCCCGTACCGGCCGCGGTACTCGGAGCCGTCGGCGAGCATCGCCCCGTACGGTCCCGCCGACGCGGCCACCCACAGCGGCCGCACCACTCCGAGCGCGCGCGCCCGCCGCGCCGCCTCCCGTGCCGACTCCACGCTCAGCCGCATGAGCCCGGCCGCCCGCTCCCGCCCGATCCCCCGCCTCGCGAACCCCTCGAAGGTGGCCTGGTAACTCGCGGTGATCGCGACGCTCGCCCCCGCCTCGAAGTACGCCAGATGCGCCCGAGTGACCGCCTCCGGCCGCTCGTCCAGCAACCGCGCCGACCACAGCTCGTCCCCCAGGCGGTACCCGGCCGACTCCAACTGGTTGGACATCCCGCCGTCCAGCACGACCGCCCCACCGGCGAGCGCGTCGGCGAGGGCGGGGGAGGTGACGCTGTCCATGCCACGACGCTAATCGATGATCCGGCGTCGCGGGACGGGGGCGGAGCATCGGCTCCCGGGACTGTGCGAGCCTGACCGCGGCTACGGCGCTGCTCGCTGAGCTGGGCGAGTAGGTGAGGGGCGTCGCTCAACGGGCTTGTTCATTCCGGTGGCGGCGGTAGGCGAGGACCGCCAGCGTCAGCAGGCAGCCGGTCAACGTGGCCAGGCAGGTGAACAGGAGTGGGTTGACCCAGCCGCTCACGAGTTCCTTCTGCTCACCGTTGTCCCAGTAGCAGGTGGCCTGCACGGGGAAAACGCTGTTCTCGTAGCGGTCGAAGTGGACGATGGAGAACCTGTGCAAGAGTTCGGGACACGCGTGCGACGGGAAAGCGAAGACGACCTGAAACCAGCCGAACAAGCAGCACAGGGTTCCCGTGGCGGTGGAAGCCTTGACCAGGCCGACAAGACGTCGGCCCTTCCGGAGACGTACGAAGGCCAGCCCGAAGCCCACAAAGAGCACCGCCAGGAACCAGGAATCCAAAGGGATTCTCGTGCCGTTCGCTTCCTCCGATGTATCCGCTGCTTCCGATTCCGCTCGGCCTGTTTCGTCGAGTCTGTGGCGGGACGGCGACTTCCGCAGACTCTGGGTGGGTCAGACGGTCTCCCAACTCGGCGAGCATACAAGTCTGGTGGTGCTGCCGCTCTTCGCCGTCCTGACGCTCGACGCCGGTGCCGGTCAGTTGGGCGTGCTGCGCGCGGTGGGGCAGGCGCCGATCCTGCTGCTCTCGCTCTTCGTCGGCGCCTGGGTCGACAGGTGGCGGGCGCGCACGGTGATGGTGCTGACGGACGCCGGCCGGACCCTGGCGCTGGGCGCCGCCGCCGTGGCCGGCTTCCTCGGTTGGCTCGGTCTGCCCGCGCTGCTCGTGGTCGCCTTCGCCGTCGGCGCCCTGTCCGTGTTCTTCGACGTGGCGTACCAGGCGTCTCTCGTACGGCTGGTGAGACGCGATCAGTTGGTGCGGGGCAACAGCGCGCTCGAAGGCAGCCGGTCCGCGGCGCAGATCGGCGGTCCCGCCCTCGGTGGTGCGCTGGTGTCACTGCTGTCGGCGCCGATCGCCGCCGCCTCCAGCGCGCTGTTCTTCGCGTTGTCGTTCCTGTCGGTCCGCCGGATCCGCCGGACCGAATCGCTCCCGCAGCGCCCGGAACGTCAACCTCGGGTCTGGCGGCGCATTTACGAGGGCCTTCGTTTCGTCGCCGGCGACACCTCGTTGCGGACCGTGTGCCTCGCCTCGGCCGCCTTCCAGTTCTTCCTGTCGGCCACGATGACCGTCTATCTGCTCTTCCTGCCGCGAGAGTTGCACCTGTCGGGGGCCGCCGTCGGCCTGGCGCTCGCTGCGACGGGGCCGGGCGCACTCCTGGGCTCGGTGCTGGCCGCCCGCCTGCCGCGCCGGTTCGGTCATGGCGCGGTGCTCGTGTCCGCGGCGGCACTCGGCGACGGCGTGTTTCTGTGCGTGCCCGCGGTGCACGGCTCCTCCGCGGTGACTGTTCTCGCGCTGCTCGCGATCAACTTCGTGTTCGGTGCCGGCGGACAGTTGGTGAACGTCACGGTCATGGCTGTCCGGCAGGCCGTCACTCCGGACGGGATGCAGGGCCGCGCGGCCGCGACGATCACATTCGTCGGCATGGGGCTGACCCCACTCGGCTCGCTGCTCGGCGGATTCCTCGCGGAGGAGTGGGGGTTGCGCACCAGCCTCCTGGTGACGGCCGCGGGCATGCTGCTCTCCCCGGCGCTGATGGCCCTGTCCCCGCTCGCCCGCCTGGGGCGGTCGCTTCCGGCCACGTAGGCTCTCGCGAACGGACCCTGAGCAGATTGCGAGCCGCGCAGTGATACGAGACCTCTACAACGTCCGGCTGCTGCCTGCGGAGGACACCACCACACCGCTCACCGAGGAGGAAGAACAGCGAGCCCGCGCCGTGCTGTTCAGCGAACTCGGCAACACGATCGCCGACCAGGGCTGGGTACGTTTCCCGGCGTACACACCGGAGGAGCGCCGGCGGCTGGTTGCTGTCGCCCAGCGTCTCACCACCCACTGGGGGCAGCAGGTGTTCGTCCAGGCCGAAGACCATTGCCGTGTCAGGCTCTTCCTCGCCGGGTACGAAGCCCTGCCGAAACCGTAGCGGCGGCATGCGTGGCGGTGGACGAGACCTCGGGATGACCTCCGAACCGGACGGCTCGGCGTCGTCGACTCCCTGTGCCGGCTACCAGGAGAACCAGCCTGGGGTGGCGGTGTAGACGTCTGGTGTGTAGTCGCATTGGTCTGCGGGAGCTGATGCGTAAGCCCGCTCCGCTTCTGCCGCGACCCGTTCCCCATGGGCATCCACCCTGTCGGCCGCTATCAGAAGAGCACTGACGATCAGCAAGCAGGCGACGGGGAGCACGCGGCGGGGACGCCTGGTCCGCGCCGCCATGACTGCCCCGAGTGTTGACGCCAGGAACGCGCCGCCGATCAGGGCGAGCGCGGTACTCGTGAACGGATTCAGAGCCGGCACGGGATGGCACAGCCCGTACTCGCGGCCATGTCCGATCAGCGGCACTCGCTCAATCAGAGAGGCCAGCCCCAGCAGCCACCCGAGCCCGAAAACAAAGAGCGGATGCACGCTGAAGCCGGTTCTTACCTCGTTGCTCTGGTCGATCATCGTGCTTCCCTCAAGAGTGGCCGCAGTTGAGGCGCACCCTACCGAGTGGGCGGTGGAGCGGCTTCGGAGAGCAATGCCCGACGAACGCCTACGCGAGGTCGTCGCCAGGGCAGTTGTCGCCTGAATCAGGTGACCGCCCGGCGATAGATCTGCCGTGAACCGCCCTCCGGACCCGGATCAGTGGCTTCGGCAGGGGTGAAGCCGAGACGTTCGTAGAAGGCGCGTGCGCCGCTGGCAACAGCGCCCGGGTGGTCGGCCCCGAAGGTGACCACCTCAATGCTGCCCGGGCCGAGCACGAACCTGCGCGTCGCGTCGGCCATCAGCGCCCCACCGACGCCCTTCCCACGCGCCTTCTCAGAGACGACGAGCCAGTGGACGTGGTAAATCGGGGGCTTCGCACCAAAGAGCAGGCCGCCGAGGAGTACCGATTCCGGGGAGACGGCGACGAGCGCGGCGGACCGGCGAATGTGCTTGTCCACGGCGCTATGGAAACCAGGGTCCTCGACCATCGGGCCGAACCAGTGCTCGACCTGGGCTGCCAAACCGAGAAAACCAGGCAAGTCCTGCTCGCGCGCGAGTCTGACGATCACCCGAGCAGTCTGACAGACGAGGCAAACGTTGCGTGATGCAGCACTGGTTTGGAAGATCGCGTCCCGGCCAACGATCGGGCTCGTGCGGGGCATGCTCAGTTCTGCGCGTCCTCGGGCTCTGAGCGGCGGGACAGTCGCTCAAGCTCTGCGACTCGGCTTCGCAAGTCCTTGAGCTCCTGATCGAGACGCGGCGAGACGCCACGGCCGAATCGGGAGATCTTAGGATCTCCGGGACGGCGCTCGCCGCCTGGAGCATGGGTGAGACCGAGCGCCGTGGTTATCCGTCTCAGCTTGGACGGTTTCGATGCAGTCACGGGCATCAACCTAGTGGGAAAGTATCAGGTCGGCGGGGCGACCTTGGCCGGGAACTTCAATGACCGAGTCAAGGTCATGAGCAGCCGAGCCGCGGAGGAGAGGGCGCGCCGGTGGAGTGCCGGCGCGCCCGGGGTATGCGTCAGCTCGCGGTGCAGCTGATCGAGCCGATCGGATAGTTGTTGCCTGTGGATGTGGCCGTGAATCCGAAGAAGACACTGGCGTTGGGCGGTACGGTCCGGTTGTAGTCGGCGTTCTTGACCGTGATCGTGCCGTCCCCGGCCGTGGTCAGGTTGCCGTTCCAGGCACTGCTGATCTTGGTGCCGGTGCCGGGCTTCCAGGTCACCGTCCAGCCGTTCAGCGCTGCCGTGCCGTGGTTCATCACCTCCACGGAGCCCTGGAAGCCGCCGCTCCAGGCGTTCTCCACGTTGTACACGGCCATGCAGGAGCCGGTCTGCGGACCGGTCGGGGTCGGCGTCGGGGTCGGGGTGGGAGTGGGGGTGGGGGTCGGTGTGGGCGTGGGCGTCGGGGTCGGCGTCGGAGTCCCCGAGCCGGAGTTCCGGATGCCCGTCACCTCGCCGTGGCCGCCGTCGAACGCGATGTCCGAGCAGGAGAAGAAGTTCTCCTGGCTGTCCGAGCGCACCCACTGGATGAACAGCAGGGCGTTGCCCGAACGGCCGGACGGCAGCGGGAGGTTCCAGTAGTAGTGGCCGCCGTCGGTGCCCGGCGACCCCACCTGCGGCGGGTTGCTGACCGTCTGGATCAGGTCCAGGTCGGCCCAGCGCAGCTGGGACGTGGGCGTCCAGGACGGCTTGGTCAGGTAGACCCGGAAGTCACCCGGGTGCGCCGCCCAGTTGCTGTACTGGAGCTGCATCGTGGACCCGGACGTCAGATGGGTCCTGGGCCAGTCGGCGCGGACGGCGTTGTAGGCGGAGAAGTCGTACGGCGAGCGGTCTCCCGCGCTGCACAGGGTGCCGTCCGGCACGTAACCCGAGTTCCGGCCACCGGCGTTGGAGTCGAGCACCGCGAACCAGTTGTACAGCGGCGTGGCACCGCTCTTGTTCAGGGCGTCCCGGCACGCGGGGTTCGTCGGGTCGAGGCTGCCGGTCGCCGTACGGGCGTCCACGTAACACAGATAGGTGCGCGAACCGGGCATCATCGCCACACCGTGCGCCTCGGCGCGGCCCTGACCGAGAAGGGTCAGGCCCAGTGCCGCGAGGAGGGTGGCGAAGGCCGCCGCCACCGACAGAAGTCTGCTGCGTCGAGCCACGTTCGGTACTTCCTTCCTGCTGAGGTTGATCGGGTTGTCCGTGTGCGTGTCAGGCCGTGGTGCAGGCATTGCCGTTCAGGGTGAAGGCGCCCGGCGCGGCGAACGTGCCGCTGTAGGTGCCCTGGAAGCCGAACGTCTGGCTGCCGCCCGGCGCTATCTGCGCGTTGTGCGACAGGGCGGTCGCGGTGACGGCGCCCGAGGACGGGTTCACCGTCGCGTTCCAGGCGCTGGTGACGCGCTGCCCCGAGGGCAGGGTGAAGCCGAGCTGCCAGCCGTTCACCGCCGCCGAACCGGTGTTGCGGACGGTCACGTCGGCGGTGAACCCGCCCGCCCAGACGTTCGTGGCGTACGTCACCGAACAGGCCGTCTGGCCACCGGGGTTGCCGCCCCCACCGCCTCCGCCGTTCCCGCCGCCGCTGCCGCCCGTGCGGATCTCCGAGGAGAACGACGTCACGGCGAGCCCGGTACCGTTCTGCCAGGGCTCGAAGCCGGCCTGCACGCTCGTCAGGTACCAGTTGCTCGACGCCAGTTGGCGGGAGACGGCCTGCTGGACGAAGTCCATCACGTCGAAGTTCCAGCTGCTCATCGCCGACGGGGCGACGAACGACAGCACGTTGTTGGAACCGTTGCTTCCGGACCACACCTGCCAGGAACGCCCGGCGACCGTGGCCGTGCCGGTCTGCGAGCCCACCGGCTGGATCGAGCCGACCTTGTTGAACCAGACCATGATCTCGGTCCGGTTCACGCCGTCCTTGCGGGCCGTCGGGTCCAGCCAGATGTCGTACGCGGCGTCGTAGACCGCGTCGCTGACATAGCTGTACGAGATGCTGGTGGGCGCGCTGGAGATGGTGTCCAGCCGGGCCGGGAGTGCCGTGCCCGGCGAGCAGTTGGTGTAGTGGCAGCCGTTGTAGACGGACGGGTACGACTTCGGCGCGCCGTTGGTGGCCACGGAGCCGTCGGCCCGGTTGATCCGGAATCCGGAGTCCGTCACGGTGATGCACTGGGCGGCGTCGGTGCCCCAGCGGTTGTTCTGGACCACGTAGCGGCCCTGGATCGTGGTCGTTCCGTAGGCGTCGCAGATCTGGGTGTCCGCGTGCGCCGCCGGAGCGGCCGCCAGGAAGGCGGCGACCAGGGCGAGAGCGGTGAGCAGCGCGCACAGGACACCGCGCGCGGTGTCGAGCCGATGGGGCAGCAGTCGCATAGGGGGGCCTCTTCGAGGGGCGACGTCGTAGGGGAGGAGGAGTGCTCCCGTTCGCGCTTCTGTGGGAGCGCTCCCATCGTTTAGAACCGGACTATAGAAGCGATGCATGTCCCTGACAAGCCTGTGGGTGAGACAAAAAAGAGGATGCGGGAGCGGGCTGTTTCAGCCCTCCACGCCCGTGCGGCCGGCCCCCAGCGCCTCCGCGAGGCGGTCCGCGAACGCCTCAGGGTGCTGGACGGCGCCGATGTGTCCCCCGGGGAACTCCGCGAAGCCGCCGCCGTACCGCTCGGCGAGGAACGCGGCGGTGCGGTGCAGGAGTTGCCCGCGGGAGTCGGCGCCGGCAGCGAGCGTCAGAGGTGCCGAGAAAGGCGCCGGGTGCGGCACGTACGAGGTGAACGGAACGAGCACATGAGCGAGGAAGAGAGCCATCGGAGAGGACAACTCCTCGTCGCGGGAGAGAGGTTGGCCGCCCGGACCGTCCTCTTCCGCCTCCCGTTCCTCCAGCACAGCGGCGAGCCGCGCTCCCGCGGCCTGCGGCCCCGCCGCCCGGTACGTGTCGTACACCTCCCGGAACCGCTCCCGCTGCCGTGCGCCGTCCGGCAGCGCCGCCAAGCACGGAGGCTCGTGGGCGACGACGTGCCGCAGCCGTTCGGGGTGACGGGCCAGCAGGTCCAGGGCGGCGATGCCGCCGGAGCTGGTGCCGCGTAGGCCGACTCCCCGTCGGACAGTACCTCGTCGAGTACCCGGCGCGCCCCGTCGCTCCACTCCTCGGCCCGCTGGTCGGCGACGGGCTGCCCGAGCCGTCCGTGGGCGAGGCCGAGGGGGTCGTAGGTCACGGCGGTGAAGCGGCGGCCGAGACGCGCCGTCATCCGGTCCAGCCCCATGGGATGCCCGGCCCCACCGGGGAGGACGAGCAGCACGGGCCCGCTGCCGGACACGTCGAAGCAGAGGTCACTCATGCGCGGCGAACCCTATGAACTCCGACCAGGAGGTGGGGGAGAGGGCGAGCTGAGCGCCGGCGGTGTTCTTGGAGTCGCGGACATGGACGGTGCCGGGGCAGGCGGCCACCTCGACGCAGTCGCCTGAACTGTCGCCGCTGTACGTCGATTTACGCCAGGCGAGGGCCACTTCGACGCAGTCGCCGTCGGTGCCGCTGCTGTAGCTGCTCTTGAACCAGGCGAGGGCTACTTCGACGCAGTCGTCGCCGTCGGTCCCGCTGTAGCTGCTCTTGAACCAGGCCAGTTCATCGGTGCTCATGGCGCTCCTCGCATCTGCTCCAGCAGGCTCCGGGAGTCCTCCGGAGTGAGGGCCTGCGAACGCAGTTTCGCATAGCGCATGTGGAGCACGCTGATCGTTTTGGGAGTGATGATGAGCTGCCCGCTTTCCTGGCCTTCGCAGTAACCGAACCACTCGTTCTCCGGGGTCTCCAGCAACTGCATGGGGCCGTTGAGCCCCGCGTGGACGTCGCGATCCATCGGCATCAACTGAAACTCCACGTTCCGGAGTTCCGCTGCTTCCAGGATGTGGTCGATCAACTGGTTGGTGACGTCGGTGCCGCCGGTCCGCCGTCTGAAGACGTGCTCCTCGACGATGAAGCTGTACGCCGTGGCCGTTCGCTCGGCAAGCAGGCACTGGCGCTCCATGCGAGCCGTGATCATCGCCTCGATCTGCGAGTCGGTGAGCAGCGGAAGACGTTCGCTGAACAGCCTCCGCGCATACGCCTCCGTCTGCAAAAGCCCCGGCACCAGCCGGTTCTCGAAGGTGTACAGACTGATCGCCTGCTCCTCCAGCTCCGCCCACTGGCGGAACCAGGACGCCAGGCCCTTCTCCCGGCCGACGTGCTTGTACACGCCCTTCAACGCGCCGAAGGCGTCCAGGACCTCCTCCGCGCGCTCGACGAACACGCGGGGCGGGAAGCGTCGGCCCTGTTTGATCGACGCCACGGTTCCCGGCTGGTAGCCGACGAGCGGGGCGTAGTCCTCCTGGGTGTAGCCCGCCCGTTTGCGGAAGGCCTTGTGCGCCGCGCCGAACGCCTTCATGCTGTCCGACGGTTCGGGCTCGCCGGTGGTCGTCGTCGTGGCCGTGTTGGTGCTGGTGGTTTCGGTCATGGCAGGTAACCCCCGAGTCCGCTGAAGTTCCCAACTCCGCGAGGGCACCCAGGGTCACGCCCCGTGACACCCACTGTCCATGGCGTGAACTCCTACAGTGTGCGGCGTACGAGCGCCGTGCCTGGTTCGGCCCGTGTGACCTGCGCGACCGTCGGGCCATGCACGTCAGACCACCGGCTCCAGGAGCCCGTCACCGTACGTATGTTCAGCCAGTTGTTCAGTTGCACCCCGCGCGGTGCCCGGCTCGCGCGGCGGCTCGTGGCGCATCGGATGGACGCCTGGGGTTTCCCGTACGGAAGCGAGGCGGGCGAGGACGTGACCCTGGTGGTCGCCGAACTCGCCGCCAACGCCGTCCGGCACGGCCGCGTCGCCGGGCGGGACTTCCGCGTCCGGCTGTTGTGGGAGGGCGCGGTCGTCCGGGTGGAGGTGGCCGACGCGCGGACCGAACGGCTCCCGGTGGTGCGGGAGCCGGACGGCGAGGGCGGGCGCGGACTCGTGCTGGTGGCCGCCGTGTCCGAGCGGTGGGGCGTGGAGCGACGGGCGGGCCGTGCCTACAAGGTGGTGTGGGCGGAGGTGCGGGTCACGGAGCCAGGAGGTCCGCGAGGAAGGCGTTCGTGAACTTTCCGGCCGGGTCCAGCTCCCGGGCCAGCGCGCGGAAGTCGTCCAGGCGCGGGTAACGCTCGCGCAGTACGGCCGACGGGGTGGTGAACACCTTGCCCCAGTGCGGGCGGGGTTCGAGGCCGGCCAGCGCCTCCTCCAGACGGCGCACCACCGGCAGCACCGTGGCCGTGTCCTCGACCCAGGTGAAGTGCGCGGCGATGGTGTCCCGGCCGTAGGAGGGGCTCAGCCACTGCTCGTCGGCGGCGACGGTGCGGATCTCGCACGTCTGGAGCACCGGGGCGACCGTCTCCCGGATCGCGTCGAGCGCGTGCAGGAGGTCGAGGGCGTACCGGCGCGGCAGCAGGTACTCGGACTGGAGCTCGGCGCCGCTGCTCGGGGTGAACTCGGCGCGGAAGTGCGGCAGTCGCTCGTGCCAGGGGCCGGGCACGCCGAACTGCCGGGTGCAGTTCTCCGCGGGCATGCCCGGCACCGGGTGCAGCGCGACCTTGGCGGGCACCGCCCAGGGGAAGGCGGGCAGCGGCTGGTCGGTGCGCCGCTTGAGCCACACCTGGCGGAAGCCCGGGTCGCGCCAGTCGGTGAACAGGCTGACGCTGTACGCGGCGGCCGCCACCGTCTCGTAGTCCAGCCCCTCCAGGGGGAGTTCGGTGAACAGGTGCTGTTCGACCTCGTAGGCGGGCTCCAGGTCGAGGGTGAGGGCGGTGACCACGCCGAGCGCGCCGAGGGAGGTGACGGCGCCGCCGAACCGCGGGTCGCCGCGGCCGATGACGGCCGTCGAGCCGTCCGCGGTGACGATCTCCACCTCGCGCACGGGCGCGGCCAGCGGTCCGTTGCCCACGCCGGAGCCGTGGGTGCCGGTCGCCACCGAGCCGGCCACCGAGATGTGCGGCAGGGAGGCCATGTTGGGCAGGGCGAGGCCGTGCGCGTGCACCCGGCGGGCGAGTTCCGCGTACCGCAGACCGCCGGCCACCCGGACCGTGCGGGCCGCCGTGTCGACGTCGGCCTCGGCGGGCATCGCCTCCAGGGACAGCAGGGTGCCCCCGGCGCCCGGGTCGGCGATCTCGTTGAAGGAGTGCCCGCTGCCCAGCACCCGCACCCGCGCACTGCGGGCGACCAGCTCCCGCACGGCGTCGAGCGAGCCCGGCCGTTCCACCTCCGCGGCGCTGTAGGTGATGTTCCCCGCCCAGTTGGTCACGGTTCCAGTCCCGGTCATCCCGCTCCGCCTCACCCTCACACCACGGCCCACAAGGTCACGGGGGAACGTACCCGACGGCCACCCGACAGAGGTTCACGGCCTCCGTGCGGGGGACCCGGCACGACCTGCGCGCGAGCGTAGGCATACCGTGAGAAGTCGTACACCCGAGTCGGGAGGAGTCAACGGGATGGGCAGCCGTACCGAGCTGGTCGAGGATCTGATGGAGCGCTTCCCGCACGTGCCGCGGGAGGCCGTCTTCAAGGAGGATCTGCTCCGGGGCGGCGTGGCCTTCGACCCGTCCGCGCTCAGTGACAACGAGAGCGGCGAGGTCAAGCCGAAGTCGTACTTCATCTTCTCCTTCGACCACGGCACCCTGCCCGAGCTGGGCGAGGCCGCGCTGCGGCGGCCGCCGGAGGAGATCATCCTCACCGGCGGACCGTACGACCTGCGGCGGACCGTCGTCTCCGTACGGGTGAATCCCGCCTCGCCCTACCGCGTCGCCGCCGACGGCGAGGGGCTGCTCGGGCTCTACCTGGACGGGAAGCGGATCGCCGACGTCGGTGTGCCGCCCATGCCCGAGTACTACCGGCACACGCTGTCCAACGGGAAGTCCGTGATGGAGGTCGCCCCGACCATCCAGTGGGGCTACCTGATCTACCTCACCGTCTTCCGGGTCTGCCAGTACTTCGGCGCCAAGGAGGAGTGCCAGTACTGCGACATCAACCACAACTGGCGCCAGCACAAGGCGGCCGGCCGGCCCTACACCGGCGTCAAGGACGTGGACGAAGTCCTGGAGGCGCTGGAGATCATCGACCGGTACGACACCCAGAAGGCGTCCACCGCGTACACCCTCACCGGCGGCGCCGTCACGTCCAAGGTGGCGGGCCGCGACGAGGCCGACTTCTACGGCCACTACGCCAAGGCCATCGAGGAGCGCTTCCCCGGCCGCTGGATCGGCAAGGTCGTCGCGCAGGCGCTGCCGAAGCCGGACGTGCAGCGGTTCAAGGACTACGGCGTGCAGATCTACCACCCCAACTTCGAGGTGTGGGACCGCCGTCTGTTCGAGCTGTACTGCCCGGGCAAGGAACGCTACGTCGGCCGCGACGAGTGGCACCGCCGCATCCTGGACTCCGCCGAGGTGTTCGGCGCGCGCAACGTGATCCCCAACTTCGTGGCGGGCGTGGAGATGGCCGAGCCCTTCGGCTTCACCACCGTCGACGAGGCCATCGCGTCCACCACCGAGGGCCTGCGCTTCTTCATGTCGCACGGCATCACGCCCCGCTTCACCACCTGGTGCCCGGAGCCCACCACCCCGCTCGGCAAGGCCAACCCGCAGGGCGCGCCGCTGGAGTACCACATCCGGCTCCTCGAAGCCTACCGCGCGACGATGGACGACTTCGGTCTCTCCTCGCCCCCCGGCTACGGCCCGGCCGGCCCCGGCAACGCGGTGTTCTCGGTCAGTTCCTTCATGGACAGCCTGTCGGCGGCGGAGGAGACGTCCCCGGAGGCCGAGGGGGCGGCGCGGTAGCCCTCAGCCGCGCGTTTTCGGGTCCCGTGAGTCGATTGGGGACTTCGGTCCGTACTACGGAGCGGAGTCGAGGACCACGGGATCCGTCACGACAATTGCATACGTGGCTTGTCAGTTGTGTCAAAGGCGTGAAAAGCTCGTGCTCTACCCCGAGGTGCCCCCCAACTTCTC
This sequence comes from Streptomyces sp. NPDC088817, assembly GCF_044750345.1. Taxonomy (NCBI): domain Bacteria; kingdom Bacillati; phylum Actinomycetota; class Actinomycetes; order Kitasatosporales; family Streptomycetaceae; genus Streptomyces; species Streptomyces sp. NPDC088817. The sequence continues at coordinate 120,809 of NZ_JBIVJN010000012.1, read as the reverse complement.
CCTGAGCGCAGAGAGTTGACCTCGCCCGTGGATGCAGGAGACCCATGCCCGACCTGCCGAGCCCCAAGGACGCGACCGAGGCCGCGCTGCTTGCCGAGTGCTGGGACGCCGTGCTCTCCTACGCCGACCTGTGCACCGCCGGCTCGGAGGCGGCCGGGCAACTGGCCGCGGAGGCCTTCGCGGCGGGTGTGCGCGAGGTCCGGGCCGCGGAGGCCGGCGCGTCCCGGGGCCGCCGTACGCCCCGGCTGCCCGCGATCCCGCTGACGCTGGCCGCCGTGCGCACCACCGCCGCGTCCTGGGAGGCCGACGGACTGGGGGACCGGCTCGCCCCTGACCTGCGTCTGTGGCTCAACTCCGACCAGGCCGCACGCTGGAGCGGCCCGCCGCCTCGGCGCCCGCTCGCACTGCGCACCCTGCGGGACCTCCAGGAACCGGACGCCAGGCTCCTGTGGCTGGCCGAGGTGGAGGCGCTGCCGTCGACCGTGGTGGCCCGCCGGCTGGGCCTGGACCCCGCGCGGATGTCCGAGGAACTCGACCAGGTGCGGACCCTGTTCCGGGACCGCTGCCGCCGCAACCACCTCGACACCCCGATGGACGTGGAGTGCCGCGGCTACGCCGGGCTGCTGGACGCGGTCACCCGTTCCGCGTCGGCCACGGAGACCCCGGAGGACCTCTCCCGGCACCTCGCCACCTGCGAGGGGTGCGCGCAGGCCGCCGCCTGTCTGCGGCCGCACGGCGGCGGACTGCCCGCCGCGCTGGCCGGCGGCGTCATCGGCTGGGGCGGCCTCGCCTACCTGGAGCGCCGCCGCCGGGCCGCCGAGGTGCGCCTCGGTGCCCGCCGCCCCGCGGTGGCGGACAACGGCGGGGAGCCGCAGCAGGGCGCCGCCCGTGCGCGGATCGTGCGCGGCGGTCTGCTCGCCGCCGCGGTCGCCCTGTCCGGGCTGGCGCTGGCCGTGTCGATGATGCCGTTCGGCGGTTCCGCCAACGACGACACGCGCGACGACGCCGCCCGCCTGCCGGTCACCGACGGTCGCCCGGCCCTCGACCCGGATGCCGGTCCGCCGGCCGCCGAGCCCCTGCCGTCCGCATCCGTCCCGGCCTCGGTGTCCGCGGTCCACGAGTCGTCCGCGAGCGGCGCGGCGACCCGGTCGGGGCGTGAGAACCCCGACCCGGAACCGCAGGGCACCGCCTCGGCCACCGCGTCCGGCGGCGACTCGCCCGACCCGGCGAAGGACGGGGACGGGACGGGCGGCCCGGAGCCCGGCGGCACGGGAACCGGCGGGCCGGACAGCGGCGGGACGGGGATCTGCCGGGTCGACTACGACCGGACGTACCAGTGGACCGACGGCTTCCAGGCCAAGGTGACCGTCACCACCGCACGCTCCCTGGACACCTGGCGCGTCGCCTGGTCCTTCGCGGACGGGCAGCGGGTGGGCCAGATGTGGGACGCGACCGTCGTCCAGAACGGCTCCCGCGTCACCGCCACCGCCGCCGAGTACAACAAGTCCGTCCCCGCGAACGGCACGCTGTCCTTCGGCTTCCTCGGCACCTGGCAGGGGCACAACTCCGCGCCGTACGACTTCACGCTCAACGGGCACAGCTGCGCGACGGGCTGACCCCGGACCCGCGAACGGCCCCGCGGGCCCGGCGCCCCGGCGCCCGGCCCGAGGAGTGACCCGAACGGCCCTGTCGGGTACCCGGGCGGGACATGGAGGGTGGGACCGTGTGCCACCGGCACGCGGTATTCCCACCCGTACACCCCCACCCGTACGCCGTACCCCGACCGCTGTCCCGACCCGGAAGGAAACCCGATGTCCGTCGAGACGCAGCAGGCAGCCGCCGGGCTCACGGACGAGGAGCTCGCGACGCTGGACGCCCACTGGCGTGCCGCGAACTACCTCTCCGTCGGCCAGATCTACCTCATGGGCAACCCGCTGCTGGCCGAACCGCTGCGCCCGGAACACATCAAGCCGCGCCTGCTCGGCCACTGGGGCACCTCGCCCGGCCTCAACCTGGTCCACACCCACCTCAACCGCGTCATCAGGGCCCGCGACCTGAACGCCCTGTGCGTCTGGGGCCCCGGCCACGGCGGGCCCGCCGTGCTGGCCAACTCCTGGCTGGAGGGCTCGTACACCGAGACCTATCCGGACATCACCCGGGACGCCCCCGGCATGGCGCGGCTGTTCAAGCAGTTCTCCTTCCCCGGCGGGGTGCCCAGCCACGTCGCCCCCGAGACACCGGGCTCCATCCACGAGGGCGGCGAACTCGGCTACTCCCTCTCCCACGCCTACGGCGCCGCGCTCGACAACCCGGACCTGGTCGTCACCTGCGTGATCGGCGACGGCGAGGCGGAGACCGGCCCGCTGGCCGCGTCCTGGCACTCCAACAAGTTCCTCGACCCGGTCCACGACGGAGCGGTCCTGCCGGTCCTGCACCTCAACGGCTACAAGATCGCCAACCCGGCCGTCCTGGCCCGCCTCCCCGAGGCGGAACTCGACGAACTGCTCCGCGGCTACGGCCACGACCCGATCCACGTCACCGGCGACGACCCCGCCGCCGTGCACCGCGCCATGGCAGCGGCCATGGACACCGCCCTCGACCGCATCGCCGCCCTCCAGCGCGCCGCCCGAACCGACGGCGCCACCGAGCGGCCCCGCTGGCCCATGATCGTGCTGCGCACCCCCAAGGGCTGGACCGGTCCCGCCGAGGTCGACGGGGTGCCCGTGGAGGGCACTTGGCGCGCCCACCAGGTCCCGCTGGCCGGCGTCCGGGACAACCCCGAGCACCTGCGGCAACTGGAGCGGTGGCTGCGCTCGTACCGCCCCGGGGAACTGTTCGACGAGCACGGCGCCCCGCGCCCCGACGTGCTGGCCTGCGTCCCGCACGGCACCCGCCGCCTCGGCGCCAACCCCCACGCCAACGGCGGCCTCCTGCTGCGCGAACTGCCGCTGCCCCCGCTGGAGAAGTACGCCGTCGAGGTCGACAAGCCCGGCGCCACCCTGCACGAGCCCACCCGCGTCCTCGGCGACCTGCTCGAGGACGTCATGGCCGCCACCACCGACCGGCGCGACTTCCGGCTCCTCGGCCCCGACGAGACCGCCTCCAACCGCCTCCAGGCCGTCTACGGCGCCAGCGGAAAGGCCTGGCAGGCCCTGACCCTGCCGGTGGACGAGCACCTCGACCCGCACGGCCGGGTGATGGAGATCCTGTCCGAACACACCTGCCAGGGCTGGCTGGAGGGCTACCTCCTCACCGGCCGGCACGGACTGTTCTCCTGCTACGAGGCCTTCGTGCACATCGTCGACTCGATGGTCAACCAGCACATCAAATGGCTGCGCACCACCCGCAGGCTGTCCTGGCGGGCCCCCATCGCCTCGTTCAACTACCTGCTGACCTCGCACGTGTGGCGCCAGGACCACAACGGCTTCTCCCATCAGGACCCCGGCTTCGTCGACCACATCCTCAACAAGAGCCCCGAAGCGGTCCGGGTCTACTTCCCGCCGGACGCCAACACCCTGCTCTCCGTGGCCGACCACACGCTCCGCAGCCGCGACTACGTCAACGTGATCGTCGCCGGCAAGCAGCCCTGCTTCGACTGGCTCTCCATGGAGGAGGCCACCGTGCACTGTGCGCGCGGCGCCGGCATCTGGGACTGGGCCAGCACCGAGGACGGCACCCGCGAACCGGACGTCGTGCTGGCCTGCGCGGGCGACGTGCCCACCCAGGAGGTGCTGGCCGCGGCCCAGCTGCTGCGCCGGCACCTGCCCGACCTGGCCCTGCGCGTGGTCAACGTCGTCGACATCGCCCGGCTGCTGCCCAGTGAGGAGCACCCGCACGGGATGACCGACTTCGAGTACGACGGGCTGTTCACCCGGGACAAGCCGGTGATCTTCGCCTACCACGGCTACCCGTGGCTGATCCACCGCCTGGCCTACCGGCGGGCCGGCCACCCCCACCTGCACGTGCGCGGCTACAAGGAGATCGGCACCACGACCACGCCGTTCGACATGGTGGTCGGCAACGACCTGGACCGCTACCGCCTGGTCATGGACGTCATCGACCGCGTCCCCGGCCTCGCGGTGCGCGCCGCCGCCGTCCGCCAGCGCATGGAGGACACCCGGCTGCGCCACCACGCCTGGATCCGGGAGCACGGCGTGGACCTGCCCGAGGTGGCGGACTGGTCCTGGGACGGCTGACCGGGACGCCCTCCCCGGCGCACGGGCGGCGGACAGGATCCCATCGAGGGCGTGTGCGGACCAGGGCCGACCGGCCCTGGTCCGCACACGTGCTTCGGGGAAGGATCCTTGAGGAAAGCCGACACATTCACAAGGAGCGACCGATGGCGGACCGCGAGCAGGCCGGACCGGACACCCCGATCCGGGTCTTCCTCCTCGACGACCACGAGGTGGTGCGGCGCGGGGTGCACGACCTGCTGAACGACGAACCGGACATCACGGTGGTGGGCGAGGCCGCCACCGCCGACCAGGCCCTGGTGCGCGTCCCCGCCCTGCGCCCGGACGTGGCGGTGCTCGACGTCCGCCTGCCGGACGGCGACGGCGTGACCGTCTGCCGCGAGCTGCGTTCCCGCCTGCCGGAACTGGCCTGTCTGATGCTGACCTCGTTCGACGACGAGGAGGCACTGCTGGACTCGATCATGGCGGGCGCCTCCGGCTACGTGCTGAAGCAGATCCGGGGCTCGGACCTGGTCTCGGCGGTGCGCACCGTGGCCGGCGGCCAGTCGCTGCTCGACCCCAGCGCCGCCACGAAGCTGATGGCCCGGCTGCGCGGCGGACAGCAGCCGCAGGAGGAGCCGGACACGCTGCCCGGACTGACCGACCGGGAACGGGAGATCCTGGCCCTGATCGGCGAGGGCCTGACCAACCGCCAGATCGGCCAGCGCCTCTACCTGGCCGAGAAGACGGTGAAGAACCACATCTCCCGCCTGCTCGCCAAGCTCGGCGTGGAGCGGCGCATCCAGGCCGCCGTCATCGCCACCCAGGCCAAGGACCGGCTGCGCGGAACCTCCTGACCGGGGCCTCGCGCGGCCGGGCCCCCGGGCCCGTTGGTGCGGGCGCCGGGGGCGGGGGATCCTGGAGTGCGGACCCCCTTGAGGGAGGCATCGCCATGCACGCTCAGCTCGGCGACCGGCTGGTCGTCGAAAGCCCGGCCACCGGAGACCTGCGGCGCGACGGCGAGATCGTCGGCCTGCACCACGAGGACGGCACCCCGCCGTACGACGTGCGCTGGTCCGACACCGGGGAGATCACGCTGGTGTTCCCCGGCCCGGACGCCCACGTCCGGCACCCGGCCGAGGACGGGGAGACCGCGGTCGGCGGACCGGCCCCCGAGGAGCCCTCCAGCACGGGGCGCGCCCGGCCGGGGGACTTCGGCCGGCGTCTGGCGGCCGCCCGTCGAGAGCGGGGACTGAGCCTGGAGGAGACGGCGGGCCGGGCCCGGATGTCCCCGCAGTACCTCGCGTATCTGGAGCAGCGCCCCTCGGCGCCCGGGACGGGGACCGTCGTGCGGCTGGCCGACGCGCTGGACACCACGCTGCTGACGCTGAGCGGCGGCGACCAGGACCTGCCACCCGGGCAGGGGCAGGCACTGCTCCACCCCCGCCTGACCGACCTCGGCCCTGACGAGTGCCGGACGCTGCTGTCCACGCACGGAGTGGGACGTGTCGCGCTGACCGGCCCGGACGGGCCCGCCGTCTTCCCGGTCAACTACGACGTGGTGGACGACGACCTCGTCTTCCGCACCGAGCCCGGCACGGTCGCCGCCTGCGCCGTCGGCCACGAGGTGGCCTTCGAGGTGGACCACGTCGACGAGACGACGAGCCAGGGCTGGAGCGTGCTGGCGGTCGGCCGCGCCGAGGCGGTCACGGAGGCCGATGCCGTACGCCGGCTGGGGGAGCGGGCCCACTCCGACCCCTGGGCGGGCGGGCCCCGGACCCTCTGGGTGCGCATCCGCCCCGCCCGTCTCACAGGACGCCGCATCACCCCCGCGGACCGGTGAGCGGGCCGGTGCAGGGACCGGGCCCGGGCTCCGGCCGGACACGAAGGGACGGGCGCGACGGACACCGGGCCAGGACGTCTCCGGGCGCGGCGCACACGAATGCCGGGGAGCGACGCACGCGAATGGCCCGGGTGCGGCGGGCAGGAATGGACGGGAAGGACAATCCACTTCTCGCGGATCCTGATTGCGCGGTGCGCGGCCTCTCGCCGCTTCCCCGCGTCTTCCGATCCTTCCCGTCACTCCCATGACACCACACGGGCCGTCGCGGCACCAGGGCCGTCCGGCCCCGGCGGCCGGCCGCGGACCGGGTCGGGACCTGCGGCCCCACCGAGGGCCCGCTGAGCCCTTCCGGCCCGGCCCGCCGGCGGCGGAGGGTGGGCGGGGAAGCGACAGGGGAGCCCACGGGAGGAGCCGTCATGCGGACACCGGTAGTCGACGCGACCACCCTGGAGAGCCTGCTGTACTCGGCCGTGGCGGCTCCGTCGATCCACAACACCCAGCCCTGGCGGTTCGGCATGGACGCCGGCACCCGGACCGTCCACGTCCGCGCGGACTCACGGTCCCTGCCACTGACCGATCCGGTGCAGCGTGCCCAGCACCTCTCCGTGGGCGCGGCCGTCCTCAACCTGCGGGTCGCCGCGGCCCACCTCGGCTGGGACCCCCTCGTGACGCTCCTGCCCGACCCGGGCGACCCCGGCCTGCTGGCCACCGTCCGGCTGTTCGTGGCGGCGCCGGACACGCGGCCGTCGTACGACGGCCTGTACGACGCGATCGCGCGCCGGCACACCAGCCGGATGCCGTTCACCGGACGGCCGGTGCCGGAGCACATCGTGCTGGAGATGGTCAAGGCGGCCCGGACCGAGGGGGCCCACCTGGACGTACCCGACTTCGCGGGCACCCGGCACCTGCTGGGCCTGACCGCGCGAGCCGAGGCGCGCAACGCCGCCGACCCGGCCCGCACCGCCGAGAGCAGGGCCTGGGTCAACGCGCCGGACACCCCCTTCCCGCACGGCATCCCGCTCACCTCGCTGGGCCCGCGGGACACGGCCGGGCGGATGCCCGTGCGGGACTTCACCGGCCCGCTGCCGGGGCTGCGTCCGCCCGCGCTGCGTTTCGAACGGCACGCGCAGGTGGCCCTCCTGTGGACCCCGCACGACCGGCGGGAGGACTGGCTGCGCGCGGGCCAGGGGATGCAGCGGGCCCTGCTGGTGGCCACCCGGTACGGGGTGCGCACCTCGATGCTGCACCAGGCGATGGAGTGGCCCGACCTGCGGGCGGCGATGGCCGCGCCGCGACTCCGCTGCCGCCCCCACCTGCTGATCCGCTTCGGCTACGGCCCGGACGGCGGCCGCACCCCGCGCGCGGCCGGCGCATGGGCCGAAGGGACGGGGTGAACGCACACGACGGGCGGGCCGGGCGGCGTCCCGCACGCCTGCCCCGGCCCGCCCGGGTCGTCGAACCGTCGTCGCGCGGCCGCTCAGCCCGGGACGCGCAGATCCGTGAGTTCCCGTCCGGTGACCATGGTGGCCTCGATGCGGACGAAGACGTCCTCCTCGATCGGCATCCAGGAACGCGGCCCGGTGCGCAGGAGACGCTCGTGCTCGACCGGATCGGTGACCACGGTGGCCCGGCCGGTGACGACCACGCTCCAGCCCGACCGGCTCTCCGCGTCGAAGGCGTCCGCCTCGAAGGCGACCACGACCCCGTCGACGGCGCGCACGAGGTCCGATCCGGCGGAGGTGCGCAGCAGCACGGACGCGTCAGCCGCCAGGGCGAAGTTGACGGGGAGCACCGCGGGCAGCGCCTGCCGCGTGTAGACGACACGGCCCACCGGTACCTCGGCCATCAGGCGCAGGCACTCCTGCCGGTCCATCGAGCGAAAGCCATCGTTGTCGGACACCCTCCCATGGTCGCCGCGCACCCGGCCCGCCGTTAGGGCCTGTTGGCCCCCTCTTCGGCGGGGTCCCGCCGGGCGCCTCAAGTCCCGCCGCCTCGGGGGGCGGGACGGCCCGGTCGGTGGAATCCTTTGGTGCGCGGGTGCGGTCGTGCCGTTCGTGAACGGGCGGGCGCCGTCCGCCGGGGAAGCGAGCGACCAACGGGCGGGACCGGACCCGGAAGGGAGCGGCGCGGCTCACCGAGCACCGCGCCGGTCTCGAACTGCTCCGCCTGGCCCTGCACGCCGAGGACTCGCCCTGGACGGCCTTACTGGAGTCCGTCTCCGCCACGCTGCCGCCGCTGAAGGGCGACGAGCAGCGGGCGGTCGCCCGGCTCGCCGCCGAGGGCCCGCCCGAGGAACAGGTCGGCCTCGCCCCCTACACGCCACCCCAGTTCATGGCCGGCCCGGCAGGAGGCCCGCGATGACGACCGCACCCGCGCAGCCCCTCTCCACGGCGGCCCAGACCGGCACCGGCGGCATCCTGCTGTGGGTGGTGCTGCCCTACCTCGCCCTCGCCGTCTTCGTCCTCGGGCACATCTGGCGCTACCGCTACGACAAGTTCGGCTGGACCACCCGTTCCTCGCAGCTCTACGAGAAACGGCTGCTGCGGATCGGCAGCCCGCTGTTCCACTTCGGCATCCTCGTCGTGCTCCTCGGCCACATCGGCGGCCTGGCCGTTCCCGAGAGCTGGACACGGGCGGTGGGCATCAGCGAGACCACCTACCACTGGCTGGCCGTCGTCCTCGGCACCATCGCCGGGCTGTGCACGGTGGGCGGTCTCGCCATCCTCATCCACCGCCGCCGCACGGTGGGTTCGGTGTTCTCCGCCACCACCCGCAACGACAAGGCGATGTACGTCTCGCTCACCGTGACCATCGCGCTCGGACTGTCCGCGACCGTCGCCGCCAACGTCGTCGGCGGGGGCTACGACTACCGGCGGACCATCTCCCCCTGGTTCCGGTCCATCTTCGCCGTGCAACCGCGCCCGGACCTGATGAGCGGCGTACCGCTGCTGTTCCAACTCCACGCCGTCAGCGCCATGCTGCTCTTCGCCGCCTGGCCCTTCACCCGGCTGGTCCACATGCTCACCGCGCCGCTCGGCTACCTCACCCGCCCCTACATCGTCTACCGCAGCCGCGACCCCCGCCTCGGCACGCGGCCGCCCCGACGCGGCTGGGAACGCATCGGATGACGGCGGGCGCCGCCACCGTAATTCGGTGGCGGCGCCTCACCGCGCTCCCCTACGGTGAGGCGCGCGACCAGCGGAGGCCGACGGCCCTCGCTGCCGGTCGGCTCCGGTGCGCTGAGCTCCCGTGAGTTCCGGTGAGTTCTCGTTGAGAAAGAGGAGGTGTGACCCATGGCTGTCTCGGTGATGGGCGCTGCCCGCAATCCCAGGATCATCCACTCCACCTCCGCGGCCACCGGCTGACACCGCCACGCCCGCGCACACCCGCGCGGGCCGTCGGGGCCGCCCTCGTGAAGGGTCCCCCCCTTGGGTACCTCCGCTTCTTCCGTTCCTTCCGTTCCTTCTCTCCCTTCTCTCCCTTCTCTCCCTTCTCTTCCGTCTTCCGTCTCACCGCACCCTCTCGCCCCCTACGGCTGGGACGAGGGCTGGGAGACGGCCTTCACCCCGTACACCGCCGAAGGCCTGCTGCCGGGCCGGGTGATCCGCGTCGACCGGGGACAGTGCGACGTCGTCACCGCCGGCGGTGTGCTGCGCGCCGACACCGCGTTCGTCACCCCGCACGACCCGCTGCGGGTGGTGTGCACCGGCGACTGGGTCGCCGTCGAGCCCGGCGGCAACCCGCGCTACGTCCGTACGACACTGCCGCGCCGCACCGCCTTCGTGCGCTCCACCTCCTCCAAGCGGTCCGAGGGGCAGATCCTCGCCGCCAACGTCGACCACGCGATCGTCGCGGTGTCCCTCGCCGTCGAACTCGATCTCGGCCGTATCGAGCGCTACCTGGCGCTGGCCTGGGAGTCGGGCGCGCAGCCGCTGATCGTCCTGACCAAGGCCGACCTCGTGCCCGACGCGACGGGACTCGGGTACCTCGTCCAGGACGTGGAGACGAGCGCGCCCGGCGTGCCCGTGCTGCCCGTCAGCGCCCTGACCGGGGACGGGCTCGACGTCCTCCTCGCCGTCGTCTCCTCGGGCACGTCCGTGCTGCTCGGCTCGTCCGGAGCGGGCAAGTCCACGCTCGCGAACGCGCTGCTCGGCGACGACGTCATGGTCGTACAGGCCGCGCGCGACGTCGACGGCAAGGGCCGGCACACGACCACCACCCGCAACCTGCTCGCGCTGCCCGGCGGCGGTGTGCTGATCGACACCCCGGGGCTGCGCGGAGTGGGCCTGTGGGACGCCGAGGGCGGGGTCGGACAGGTGTTCTCCGAGATCGAGGAGCTGGCCGGGCGGTGCCGGTTCCACAACTGCGCCCACGACAGCGAGCCCGGGTGCGCGGTGCTCGCCGCCCTCGACGCCGGTGAACTGCCCCAGCGGCGGCTGGAGAGCTACCGCAAGCTCCTGCGCGAGAACCAGTGGATCGTCGCCAAGACCGACGCGCGGCTGCGCGCGGAGATCCGGCGGGACTGGAAACGCAAGGGCGCCGAGGGCCGGGCCGCGATGGAGGCCAAGCGGGGGCGGTGGCACTGACTCGTCACCTTGGCCGCAGTGTCCGATTTCCGCCAGCGGCGTCCCCGTGCGGGGGCGGACACTGGACGGCGTGATGGACGAGGACAGCAGGTACGAGGCCGTACGCAGCCGGGACGGCCGGTTCGACGGGGAGTTCTTCTTCGCCGTCGAGACGACCGGGATCTACTGCCGTCCCAGCTGCCCGGCCGTCACCCCCAAACGGCACCACGTGCGGTTCTACGCCACGGCGGCCGCCGCGCAGGGCGAGGGCTTCCGCGCCTGCCGGCGCTGCCGGCCGGACGCGGTGCCCGGCTCCGCCGACTGGAACGTCCGGGCCGACGCCGTCGGGCGGGCCATGCGGATGATCGGCGACGGCGTGATCGACCGGGAGGGCGTCGCCGGACTCGCCGCGCGGCTCGGCTACAGCGAGCGGCAGGTGCGCCGACAGATCACCGCCGAACTGGGCGCCGGGCCCGTCGCGCTCGCCCGTACCCAGCGGGCGCACAGCGCGCGCGTCCTGCTCCAGACCACGGACCTGCCGGTCACCCGGATCGCGTTCGCGGCCGGGTTCGCCAGCGTGCGGCAGTTCAACGACACGATGCGGTCCGTCTACGCCGCGACCCCCAGCGAACTGCGCGCCACCGCCCGCAGAGCCCGGGGCCGCCCCGAGGCACCCACCGCGGGCATCCCGCTGCGGCTCGCCCACCGGGGCCCCTACCAGTCGGGCCCGGTCTTCGACCTGCTGGAGCGCGAGGCCGTGCCCGGCGTCGAGGAGATCGGCGGCCCGCCCGGCCGGCGGACCTACCGGCGCACCCTGCGTCTGCCGTACGGCACCGGGACCGTCGCCGTGGACGAGCGCTCCGGCGCGCCGCGGACCGGGTCCGGCGCCCATCCGGGCGGCTGGCTGGAGGCCCGGCTCCACCTGACCGACCCGCGCGATCTGACCACGGCCGTGCAGCGGCTGCGCCGCCTGTTCGACCTGGACGCCGACCCGTACGCCGTCGACGAGCGGCTCGGCGCGGACCCGCGGCTGGCCCCGCTGGTCGCCGTCCGGCCAGGACTGCGCTCGCCGGGCTCGGCGGACCCGCCGGAGACCGCGATCCGCGCGCTGGTGGGCCCGGCGGCCGCCGCCGAGCTGGTACGGCGCCACGGCAAGGCCCTGGACGCGCCCAGCGGCACGCTGACCCACCTCTTCCCCGAGCCTGACGCCCTCGCCGGGGCCGAGCCGGACGGTCCCCTGGGCGCCCTGGCCGCCGCCCTCGCCGACGGCGCCGTACGGCTCGACCCCGGCGCCGACCGCGACGACACGCACCGCGCGCTGCTCGCCCTGCCCGGCCTCGATCCGGCCACGGCCGCCGTCATCCGCACCCGCGCCCTCGGCGACCCCGACGTGGCCCCGCCCGGCGCGGACACCCCCGAAAGCTGGCGCCCCTGGCGCTCGTACGCCCTGCGGCACCTGTGTGCCGCCGAAGAGCTGGAGACGACCCCATGACCACGCACCCGCTCACGACCCCTGCCGGTACGACGTACTGGACCACCCTCGACAGCCCGCTGTGCCCGCTGCTGCTGACCGCCGACTCCTCCGGCGCGCTGACCTCGCTGTCCGTGCCCGGCCAGAAGGGCGGTCGCGAGGTCCAGGCCGCCTGGCGGCGGGACGCCGGGCCCTTCCGCGAGGCCGAGGAACAGCTCCGGGCCTACTTCGCCGGTGAACTCAAGGAGTTCCGGCTGCCGTTGCGCACCTTTGGCACCGAATTCCGGGAGCGGGTGTGGGCCGCCCTCGACGACGTTCCGTACGGCTCGACGACCACGTACGGCGAGATCGCCGCGCGGATCGGCGCTCCCCGCCCCGCCGTCCGGGCCGTCGGCGGAGCCATCGGCGCCAACCCGCTTCTGCTGCTGCGTCCCTGCCACCGCGTGATCGGCGCGGACGGTTCCCTGACCGGGTACGCGGGCGGCCTGGAGCGGAAGGTGCGGCTGCTCACGCTGGAGGGCGCGCTGTAGCCGCCTCAGCCGTGGCGTTCACGGGCCACCCAGCCCCGTTCGTAGGCGTGCCAGCCCAGTTGGAGCCTGGTGCTCACCCCGGTCAGCTCCATCAGCCGCTTCACCCGGCGCTGCACGGTCCGCAGGCCCAGGTCGAGCTGCTTGGCGACGCTCGCGTCGGTCAGCCCGGCCAGCAGCAGCGACAGCACCTCCAGGTCGATGGCGTCGGGGCCGTCCGGGCCCTCCTCGGTCACCCCGGACGCCCCGAGCCGCAGCGGCAGCGCCTGCCGCCACACCGACTCGAACAGCCCGTACAGCAGCTCCAGCATGCCGCTGGCGTGCACGACCAGCGCGGTGGGCTCCGGGGTGTGCGAGGTGAGGGGCACCATGGCCAGCGTGCCGTCGGCGACGACCAGTTTGGTCGGCACCGTCTCGACCACCCGCACCTCTTCGTCGCGGCTGAGCGCGGCGGTCAGCTCGGTGACACCGTTAGGCCGGTCCAGTACGGCGCGCTCGAGGACCACCCGGTAGCGGACCCCGCGGGCGACCGCCTGCTCCTCGGCGTGGTTCTCCAGCGAGGAGACGGCGATCGGGTTGCCCGTGACCAGCGCGCACACCTCGTCGCTCGCCCCGAGCTGGAGCTGGAGGAAGCGCTGCGCGACCGCGGGGGCGCCGGTGACCACCTCGACCAGGTCGTGCACGGCGGGCTCGGAGGCCGCGGCGCGGAACTCCTCGGCGAGCAGCGCGGCGGCCAGTTCCGCCCGTTCCAGTTCGTGGCGCTGCTGGGTGAGCAGTGCGCCCAGCGCCACCCCGGGCGGCGCGGCCACCCAGCGGCCGGGCCGGGTCGGGGACTGGGCGGCGAGTCCGTACCGCTCCAGGTGGCGCAGGGCGTGCTCGGTGTCCCGCTCGCCGAGCGTCAGCCGGCGCGCGAGATCGGGGACCTCGGCGGCGCCCACGGACACCAGGGCCCGGTACGCCGCCTCATGTGTCTCGTCCAGGCCTATCGCTGCCAGCATCAGCTGCTGTCCCTCCCCTTTCGGAACCACGGCATCGCGTTGCGCGGCGCGTCGGCGGTGGCGGGAAACAGCCACGGCGCAAACCCGCCGCGGCACATCATCGCTGTACCACCGGTCACTCTGACAAGGTGGCGCCACCGAGGCATCGACGAGTGCCCGGTGTCCGGCCACCGGTGTGGCCTGCGCGGATACGCGGCCCGTGCGGTGGCCGGGGCGTCCGGCGGCCCCGGCCCGCCGTGCCCGGTCCGGACACGGGGGGCCGCGTCGGGGTGTTCCGGACGGCGGGGTTTCGGCCGACCGGACCGTGGTCGCGCCGGGCGGCTCCTCCGTGGGGGGTGGAGCCGCCCGGCGACTTCGTCCGGATTTCCCCATGCCCCGTTCCCACGGGGCCCGTGCGGTGGACAATTGGCGGCATGAGCCAGCAGGGGGGACGTCCCACCGGTCAGGACGACGACTGGTGGGGCCAGTTGTACAACGACTTCGCCGGGGACACCGGCCCCGCGTCCGAGGCCGACACCCTGGACGACCGCTTCGCCTCGGCGACCGGAACGCTGGGCGGCCCGACCCGGGGCACGCCACCACCCGCCCCGGCCGACGGCCCGGCCAACGCCCCGTCTCCGGAACGCGACTGGTGGCGAGACACCCCCGACACCGCACCGGAGGCCCCGCCTTCGGGTACGGCCCCGTCCGACGGCCCGGCGCCGGGGGTCGCTTGGGGGTCCGGGGCGGATTCGAGGGTGACCAGGGACGAGGGACGCTCGGCATCGGAATGGCCGCCCCAACCGCCCACCTCCACCGAGGAACCGGGCGAGAGCCGACGGCCGGGGTCGGCCGAGCCGACGCCCTGGAACGCCACCGGTTCCGGTCCGGGCGGTTCCTCGCGGAGGGGGGCTGCCGACTCGGCCGGTGCCGCTGAGTCGGCGTCGTGGGGTGACACTGGCTCTGGTTCGGGGGGTTCCTCGCCGAGGAGCGCCACCGACTCGGCCGGGCCCGCCGAGTCGACGCCCTGGGGCGTGACCGGCTCTGGTTCGGGCGGCTCCTCGCCCAGGAGCGCTGCCGACCCGACCGGCCCCGCCGCGAGGCGGCCCCCGTCCTCGTCACCTCCTCCGTCCTCGTCACCTCCTCCGTCCGCGCCCCCGTGGGCGTCTTCGCCTCCTGCGTCCTCGCCTCCACCCGCGCCCGCTTCTACGCCCTCGTCCTCGCCTCCATCCGGGCCGGCTTCTCCGCCCCCGTCCTCGCCTCCGCGAGCGTCCGTGCCCGCGCCCGCCTCTCCGCCCCCGTCCTCGCCCCCGGAAGCTTCCGTGCCCTCCGTCCCACCCGCTCGTCCGTCCTCCGCCGCGCCTCCGCCGCACTCCGCACCTCCTCCTCCGTCGGGATCCCCGGACGTCGTAGGGGGCTCCGGGCGTGGGGTGGTGTACGTCGCTGCGGGTGCTCGCGAGGACGGGCTTGCCGTTGCCTATGTCGGATCCCGGCCGCCCACCTACGCGGCCGAGCCCACCGCGTTGCCGGTGGCCGATCCGGAGGGGCTGGACGACGTGGTGCCGGACACCGTGCTGGACGGGGCCGCGTACGGGAGTTGCACGCTGCGGGCGGCGTCGGTGCGCGGGGACTCCGCGAGGTACCGGGGCGAGTCGCGGCGCGACGCGATGCTCACCGCGCGCTTCGGCGCGGGGGACCAGGCACTCGTGCTGGTCGCGATGGCCACCGGCCCCCGCGCCGCCCCGGGCGCGCACCGCGCGGCCGCCGAGGTGTGCCGTTGGATCGCCGAGGCCGTGGGCCGCAGCCACGAACGGCTGACCGAGGACATCCGCGCCGCCCGGCGCGGCGACCTGAAGTCCGGCCTGCACCGACTCACCGACCGCAGCCTCGGCAGACTCCGCGCGGACGCCGCCGAACAGGGCGTGGACCCGGGGCAGTACTCGGCCGGCCTGCGCTGCCTGCTCCTGCCCGCCGACCCCGACTGCCGCGTGCGCGTGTTCTTCGGCGTCGGCCCCGGCGGCCTGTTCCGGCTGCGCGAGGGCGAGTGGCAGGACATCGAACCCGGTGTCGCCGAGACGCCCGGCCACCCCGTGGTCGGCTTCGGCTCGCCGCCGTCCGGGACGCCGGACGGCGACCGGCTCACCATCGACCTCGGCATCACCACCCCGCCGAACCCGTACGACCCGGCCCCCGAACCGCCCCGCGAACCCTTCCGCTTCCGCGCCTCCGTGGCCCAACCGGGTGACACGCTGCTGATGTGTACCGCCGGTCTGGCCGACCCGCTCCGCGGCGAGCCGGAGCTGTCCGCCCACCTCGCCCGACGGTGGTCCGAGCCCGCCCCGCCGGGCCTCGCCGCGTTCCTCGCGGACGCCCAGGCGCGGGTCAAGGGATACGCGGACGACCGTACGGCCGCCGCCGTGTGGGAGGCGTGAGCGCCGGGGCTGTGCCTTCATGGAGGCTGAGGATCCGCGGCAGACCGAAGGGGTGCCCGAGAGCCATGGCCAAGCAGAGCGTCGCAGAGCAGTTCGTCGACATCCTCGTCCGCGCCGGGGTCAAGCGCCTGTACGGCGTGGTCGGGGACAGCCTGAACCCGGTCGTCGACGCGGTCCGCCGCAACGCCGCCATCGACTGGATCCACGTCCGCCACGAGGAGACCGCCGCCTTCGCGGCCGGCGCCGAGGCCCAGATCACGGGGCATCTGACGGCCTGCGCCGGCTCCTGCGGGCCCGGCAACCTGCACCTGATCAACGGCCTGTACGACGCCCACCGCTCCATGGCCCCGGTCCTCGCCCTCGCCTCGCACATCCCCTCCGGCGAGATCGGCCTCGGCTACTTCCAGGAGACCCACCCCGACCGGCTGTTCGCCGGGTGCAGCCACTACAGCGAACTGATCTCCAACCCCAAGCAGATGCCCCGGCTGCTCCAGACGGCCATCCAGAACGCGGTGGGACGCCGGGGCGTCAGCGTGGTGGCCCTGCCCGGCGACATCGCCGCCGAGCCCGCGCCCGAGCGGTCCGCCGAGACCGCCATCGTCACCTCCCGGCCCACCGTCCGGCCCGGCGACGCCGAGATCGACCGGCTCGTCGAGCTGATCGACGAGGCCGACCGGATCACCCTCTTCTGCGGCAGCGGCACGGCGGGCGCGCACGCGGAGGTGATGGAGTTCGCCGAGCGGATCAAGTCCCCGGTCGGGCACGCGCTGCGCGGCAAGGAGTTCATCCAGTACGACAACCCGTACGACGTCGGCATGAGCGGACTGCTCGGCTACGGCGCCGCCTACGAGGCCACCCACGAGTGCGACCTGCTGATCCTGCTCGGCACGGACTTCCCGTACAACGCCTTCCTGCCCACCGATGTGAAGATCGCCCAGGTCGACGTCCGGCCGGAGAACCTCGGCCGCCGCTCCCGCCTCGACCTCGCGGTGTGGGGCGATGTGAAGGAGACCCTGCGCTGTCTCGTGCCGAGGGTGCGGGTCAAGACCGACCGGCGTTTTCTGGACCGGATGCTGAAGAAGCACGCGGACGCCCTTGAGGGGGTCGTCAAGGCGTACACGAGGAAGGTGGACAAGCACGTCCCGATCCACCCCGAGTACGTGGCCGCCGTCCTGGACGAAGTGGCCGACGACGACGCCGTGTTCACCATCGACACCGGCATGTGCAACGTCTGGGGCGCCCGTTACATCTCGCCCAACGGGCGCCGCCGCGTCATCGGGTCCTTCTCGCACGGCTCGATGGCCAACGCGCTGCCGATGGCGATCGGCGCGCAGTTCACCGACCGCCGCCGTCAGGTCGTGTCCATGTCCGGGGACGGCGGATTCGCCATGCTGATGGGCGACTTTCTGACCCTGGTGCAGTACGACCTGCCCGTGAAGGTCGTCCTGTTCAACAACTCCTCCCTGGGCATGGTCGAGTTGGAGATGATGGTGGCGGGACTTCCCTCCTACGGCACGGCCATGAGGAACCCCGACTTCGCCGCCGTCGCCCGCGCCTGCGGCGCCCACGGCGTCCGGGTGGAGAAGCCGAAACATCTCGCCGGCGCCCTGAAGGAGGCCTTCAGCCACAAGGGCCCCGCCCTCGTGGACGTCGTCACCGACCCCAACGCCCTGTCGATCCCGCCGAAGATCAGGGCCGAGATGGTCACCGGGTTCGCGCTGTCGGCGTCGAAGATGGTGCTGGACGGAGGCGTCGGCCGGATGGTGCAGATGGCCCGCTCCAACCTGCGCAACGTGCCCCGCCCGTAGGCCCGTCGGGAGAGCGGCGGCTCCGGACATCCGGACGTGGGCCATTCCACATGACTGGCGAGCGCCCTACGGGGCATGGATCTCCGTGAACGTGTTCGAACCGGAGGGGAACCGACATCGGCACGCGGACGGGGGACATGGAGAGGCAGGCACGAGGGGGCGGTCCCGCGAAGGCCGGGGCCTCCTCGGCTCGTACGACGGAGGAACACACCGAAAGAGCGGCGGACGCACGGTCGGACGGCTTACCCGGGTGGCCCGTGCCGCCCCAGCTCAGACGCAGGCTGGGACGGGCCGACCTCAAGGCGGTGCCCGAGGCACGACGGGCGCTGCGCGCACTGCTGCGCCACTGGGGCGGGCCGGGCACGTCGGACGTCGCGGAACTGCTCACCAGCGAACTGGTCACCAACGCGCTCGTCCACACCGACGCCGACGCGGTCCTGACGGCCACCGTGTCCACGCACGGACTGCGCGTCGAGGTACGGGACTTCGTGGCCCGCCGGCCCCGGCCCCGGGCCCAGGGGACGGGCGAGAGCACCGGCGGGCGCGGCCTGGTCCTGGTGCAGTCCCTCGCCGACACCTGGGGCGTGTGCATGCACGGCGTAGGAAAGTCCGTCTGGTTCGAACTGGGCGCACAGGCCGCGTGAAACGGGTGGGGCGCGGCCCGCACGGCCGCGCCCCACCCGTCACCGGTCCGATCGACCGGTTCCTAGCCGAACTGCTGCTCCAGGTCCTTGAGCTTGCGCTCCAGGGAGTCGAGACGCGGCAGAGCCATTGTGTCGTCCTCCGCGGTGAGGTCCAGGGCGCCGCTCTCGGAACCCTTGCGGACGGGCTGGAGGGACGGGCGCGTGAGCGCCGGAAGCTCCGCCGCCGCTATGGCAGGCTCCGCGGTGACCTGGCTGGAGCCGCGCTCCAGGGCCTGCTGCTCCGTCTGCCGCGCGCCGCGCCCGACGAAGCCGCGGTGACCCCGGCTGAGCGCCTTGAGCTGCGCCCGCTCCATGCGCTCCTGCTCGCGCCGCACCCGCCGGTTCTCCGTCTTCTGACGCTCGTCCTCGCGCACCTCCTCGACCGCCTCGTCCAGGCTGCGCACGCCCTCCAGGAGCATCAGCGACCAGGCCTTGTAGGTCTCACGCGGCGCCCGCAGCCAGCGCACTATGCGGATCTGCGGCAGCGGGCGCGGCACCAGACCCTGCTCGCGCAGGGCGGCCCGGCGGGTCTGCTTCAGCGCGCGGTCGAACAGGACCGCGGCCGAGAGCGACATGCCCGCGAAGAAGTGCGGCGCCCCCGCGTGGTCGAGGCCCCTGGGCGCGTGCACCCAGTTGAACCAGGCCGCGGCGGCGGCGAACATCCACACGAGTATGCGGGAGCCGAGCGCCGCGTCACCGTGGCTGGCCTCGCGCACCGCGAGAACGGAACAGAACATCGCCGCGCCGTCCAGGCCGAACGGCACGAGGTACTGCCAGCCGTCGCTCAGGCCGAGGTTCTGCTCGCCGAAGCCGACCAGGCCGTGGAAGGAGAGCGCGGCGGCCACCGCCGCACAGCAGAACAGCAGCACGTAGGAGGCTGTTCCGTAGACGGCCTCCTTGCGCCTGCGACGCTCCTCGCTGCGCTCCCACGAGTCGTCCGCGCTCGCGTTCTCCCCGGAGGAGCGCTTGCCGCGCACGAGCACCGCAACCGCCGCCAGCACGCCCAGGAGCAGCACGGCGCCCGGAAGCAGCCAGTTCAGCGATATGTCGGTCAGTCTCATCTGGGGTCCCTTGCATTGGGATAGGGCGTAACGCCCGCCATAGTGACCCAATCCCAGCGGCCCTCAGGGGTTTTCGGGGCAAGAGGCCGCCAAGGAGGTGCAAGGGGATGCCCGGGGCGGCGTTCTGCTCGAACTGCCGCTTGAGGGGCGGGAGTTGAGTTCGAATAAGACTACCCATACGGATGGTTCCGCGGATAGTTCCCGCGGCAGGTGAGGATTTTGTGAATCACCTGTGACCTTGTGGGCGTCCCAGTCGCAGATGATCCTACGCGATCGCGGGGGGTGGGATGGACCACCGGGCCGGGTTCGTCCCGGTGTGACGGGGATTCAACCCGTGGCCGCGGCCGTCAGTTTGGCGATCCGGTCCGTGTCGCGGGTGCGCGGGCAGGTGACGCACGGGTCCTCGGGGCGCACGGTGTAGAACATGCAGCAGCTCGCCCGGTCGCGGGTGGGCAGCGACTCGCCGTGCGGCCCGGTCAGCTCCCGGAAGGCGGCGGAGCCGACGTACGGCCGGGTCGCCCCCGGCAGCAGCAGTTCCAGTTCGCGCATCGCCCGCCGCCGCTCGCCGAACAGATGGGCGACGTACCAGAGCCCCTCGACGATCTCGTCGGTCGCCATGCCCCACAGGGCGCGCCCGCGCCGGCGCATACGGGGGCCGAACCCGGTCAGCACGGGCTCAAGGTGCTCGGCGACGGCCGCGCGCAGTTCGGCGCGCAGCGCTTCCTCGTCGGGCACGACGCGCGCGCCGGGCAGCGCGGCCGCCGGGTCGCCCGGCAGGCAGGCGAAGGCGGTGGGGCGTACGGCCATGCGGCCCGCGGCGCGGTCGTAGGAGACGTGGGTCACGGGGAGGCGGGGCACCCGGCGGTGCAGGAACCACGGCACGGTGAACAGCAGGCAGGCGGGCCAGGCGTAGCGGTGCAGTCCGAAGCTCGCCACGACGTCCGGGCGGGCCGGTGTGCCGTAGTCCCGCAGCACCTGGGCGTCGTCCCAGGCCAGAAAGGCGTCCAGGCCGGTCCCGCCCGCCGCGAGGGAGGCGGCCGGAGTCCAGCCGCCGCCGTCCGGGACGGGCTCGCCGGGGCCGGGCTCCGTCACCGTGAGGCCGGGAAAGACCTCGGTGAGGCGGGCGTAGGCGTCCGCCACGGCCGAAGAGGGCACAGGCATGCCGGATCCACCGTTTTCACGTCGACTGTAGGTAAGGCTTACCTTACTTCACTCAATCGGAATGTGAAGCCTTGGCCTACAGTGCCTAAGGTGCTTGACGGCCGGGCGACAACCCGCCGTAATGACCACAAGCACCTCAAGCACCCCAAGCCCGGAGGAGAACCGTGAAGCAGGGCGCGCAGGACTCCACCGGCATCCGGACCTCCGGGGCCGGCGGGAGCGCCGTGCCGCGTGTGCCGCGCCAGCCGCAGGCCGGGCGCCTGCGGCGCGAGCAGGAAGCCGCTGATCCGCGGCGGGAGCGGAAGGCCGCGGGCGGCCCGGCGGAGGGCGTCCGCGGCGAGCACACGCACGGCGAACCGCCCGTGCCGGGCCCCCGGCCCCTGGTGAGGCGCTCCTCCGTGCGCGGTCAGATCCTGCAGGCCCTGCGCACCGCCCTGGTGGCGGGGGAGCTGAAACCCGGCGAGGTCTACTCGGCGCCCGCGCTCGGCGAGCGGTTCGGGGTGTCCGCGACGCCCGTGCGCGAGGCGATGCAGCAGCTCACGCTGGAGGGCGCCGTGGAGGTCGTGCCCAACCGCGGCTTCCGGGTGGTCGAGCGCGACGGCCGTGAGTTCGCCGAACTGGCCGAGGTGCGGGCCCTGCTGGAGGTGCCGGTGATGCTGCGGCTGGCCCGCCGCGTGCCCGTCGAGCGCTGGGCCGAACTGCGGCCGCTCGCCGAGGCCACCGTGCGGGCCGCGTCCTCCGGCTGCCGGGCGACCTACGCCGACGCCGACCGCGCCTTCCACCGCGCGGTGCTGGCCCTCTCCGGGAACGAGCAGCTCGTCCAGATCGCCGAGGACCTGCACCGCCGCGCGCAGTGGCCGCTCGTCGGCGGCGCCGTGCGCCCGGCCCGCGCCGACCTGCTCGCCGACGCGGCCGAACACACCGCCCTCCTCGACGCCCTCGTCGCCCGCGACGTGGAAGTGGTCCGCACCCTGGCCACCGAACACTTCGCGGGAGCGGAGTAGCGGAGTAGCGGAGTAGCGGACCAGCGGGACGGCGGACTGAAGGGCGCGGGCCGTGGGCGGCCCGCGCCCTGTTCAGACCGTCGCCGCGCCCGGTGTCGGTGGGGCCGGGGTCAGGCGGTGGGCCAGCCAGGTCGGTACGCCGCCCAGGAGACGGAACAGACGGCGGGCCTCCTCGCGCAGGCGGGACGCCTCCGGTTCGGATTCCGTGTCGGCCAGGGAGACCAGGGCCGGCGCCGTGCCGACGAGGTAGCCCAGCTCCTCGCTGATGCGGAGCGATTCCGCGAAACCGTTCCGGGCCTCGGCCAACTCGCCGTCCCGCAGCGCCAGTCCGGCCAGATGGCGCCAGGTGAAGGAGAGCAGCAGCGTGTCGGCGTGGGCGACCGCGCCCGCGTGCGCGCGGCGGAACGCGGCGTGCGCGGCCTGCGGGGACCGGGTGAGGTTCTCCGCGATCAGACCGCGCCGGAAGTCCAGCAGGGCCCGCCCCGGCGCCCCGGGCGGCACCAGCGCAGCGGCCCGGCCGAGCGCCGACCGCGCCTCGTCCGCCCGGTCCCGTACGCCGTGCAGCGTGGCCGCGTAGGCAAGGTACCCGCGTTCACAAGCGGCCGCGCCCCGCTCCTCGTCGGTGTCGGCCAGCGCCTCCGCGGTGCGCAGCGCGTCCTCGGCCTCCTCCCAGCCCGCCTCGGTGTACAGACAGCGTTCGACCAGCAACGCCGCTCTCTGGAGCGCGGCGGCCGCGGTGGCCGACTGGAGCAGCGCCGCCGCGTCGGCCCAGCACGCGCGTGAGCGCAGCCGCCATACCGCGGTCTGGAGTGGATCGTCACCAGGGGTCGTTCCGTTACCAGACATGGCGGTATGCGCCACGTTGCCCTCCCCGAGCACGCCATCGAGCCTTGAGTGGTGGCGGCATCTCAGCACGAAATCCGTGGCCCGGCCAAGAGGATGGGTGAAAAATTTCACAAAGTCGTGGGACGGAGGAGGGCGCAGGTGGCGCGCCCCCCTCGTCCGTCACGGCCTCAACTCATGCGCAGCGCCAGGAAGAAGTCCAGCTTGTCCTCCAGACGGGACAGGTCACGGCCCGTCAACTGCTCGATACGCCCGACCCGGTAGCGCAGCGTGTTGACGTGCAGGTGGAGCCGGGTGGCGCAGCGGGTCCAGGAGCCGTCGCAGTCGAGGAATGCCTCCAGGGTGGGGATCAGCTCGGCCCGGTGCCGGCGGTCGTACTCCCGCAGCGGGTCGAGGAGCCGCGCGGTGAAGGCGCGGCGCACGTCGTCCGGGACGAAGGGCAGCAGCAGCACGTGGGAGGCCAGCTCCTGGTGCCCGGCCGCGCAGACGCGTCCCGGGCGCGCCGCCGCGACCCGCCGGGCGTGCCGGGCCTCCTCCAGCGCCCCGCGCAGCCCCTCGGCCGAGTGCACGGTCGCGCTGACGCCCAGCGTGAGCCGCCCGTCGCCGTCGAGTCCGGCCGACAGCGGATCGCGTACGGCCTCCAGGAGCGCGTCGGCGAGGATCCCGGTCTCGGAGCCGTCGTGCTCGGCCGGGACGGCGGGGAGCGGTACGAGCGCGACCGCCTCGTCGTCCGTGTGGGCGACGGCCGTCCGGGCGGCGGGCTCGGGACCGCCCCCGGCCGTCCCCCCGCCCGAGGAGCCCGGGGGAGCGTCGACGAGGATCTCCTCCAGGAGCGCCTGGGCGATCCGCCCGCCCTCGCCCTGCCCGTCGTCCCACTCGACGCTCGCCACGACCACCTGCCAGTGCGGCGCCGCCCCGACACCGGGCAGCAGCACCGGCGCGGCCACCCTCAGCCGCGCGGCGACCTCCGCGGGCGGCGCGCCGGTCTGCACCAGCTCCAGCACCTCCTGGGCCAGGCGCCTGCGCACCGTGCGGGCCGCGTCGCGGCGGTCCCGTTCGACCGCGATGAGCTGGGTGACGCCCTGGAGCAGGTCCAGCCGCTCGTCGGGCCACTCGCCCGCGTCCGCCTCCACGGCCAGCAGCCAGTCCGACAGCACCGTCTCGCGCACGTCCGGCTCGGTCTGCGGGGCTTGCGCGGGCTGCGCGGCCTGCGGCGAGCGGCCGCCGCGGAT
This sequence comes from Streptomyces sp. NPDC088817, assembly GCF_044750345.1. Classification (NCBI taxonomy): domain Bacteria; kingdom Bacillati; phylum Actinomycetota; class Actinomycetes; order Kitasatosporales; family Streptomycetaceae; genus Streptomyces; species Streptomyces sp. NPDC088817. The sequence goes on along the minus strand of NZ_JBIVJN010000012.1, from coordinate 97,030 downwards.
GGGGAACAGCGAGTACGTCGCCGGGCCCAGCGTCACCCGGTGCGGGGCGCGCCGGCCGGTGCGGGCGGCCGACAGGTACTCGGCGGCGAGCCGGGCGCACACGTCGGGGGCCGGCGCCGGCCCCGGCACCCCGGGCCCGGCGATGAGCCGGCCGGTGGGCGAGAGCAGCCAGGCCCGCAGGTCCAGGTCGGAGCCCAGCAGGTCGAGGACCACGTCCGGGCCGCCGCCCGCCGGGCCGGCCGTCATCATCCTGCGGTGCCGCTCCACCACGGCGGCCAGGTCACCGGCGCGCTCGCCGGACACCTGCCGCACGACGTGCTCGGTGATCGTCGCGAACGCCACCGACTCGTTCACCGCGAACAGCGGCAGCCGGTGCCGGGCGCAGGCCGCCACCAGGTCGTCGGGCGCGGGCCCCAGTTCCGCCTCGCCCGCGGCCAGGGCGGCCACCCCGGCCCGTACCAGGATGCGTACGAACGGCTCGGAGTCGGCGGCGTCCCGGCGCCAGGCGAGCCCCGACAGCACCAGCTCACCGCCGGAGAGGTAGCGGCTGGGATCGCGCAGGTCGGTGGTCATGACACCCCGGACGGTGCGGTCCAGCTCCTCCTCCCCGCCGAGCAGCTTCAGGCCCAGCGCATCGGTGTTGTCCAGCAGGGCGCGCAGCCGCATTCTCGTCGCCGCCGTTCTGTGTCTCGAAAACTACGATGGATCATGTGGCGAGGGCCCGTCCGTGTGGCCGGGCAGCAGCTCCGCCAGGAGGTGAGACCGCGTCCCCTCGGCCACCGCTGTTTCCAGGGGAACGGAAGAGGTTTCTGAAGGCCTCGTTTCATACGAATCTACAAGATGCCCGCGCTGGCCAGCCAAACCCTTCATGGTTTCGGTGACTGACCGGGCCGGAGCGGTGAACGGTGTACTGACCCCACTCCGCGTAAAAGGGACAGGAACGAGCCGGGCCCGCCGCACACGGATTGGCTCAATCCGTACGACTCACGACGACTCAAGAGACGAAGAAGAGAGCCGGTCATGGACTTCCTTCGCCCCGCCACCTGGGAGGAGGCGCTCGCCGCGAAGGCCGAGCACCCCGCCGCCGTGCCGATCGCGGGCGGCACCGACGTGATGGTCGAGATCAACTTCGACCACCGCCGGCCCGAGTACCTCCTCGACCTGAACCGGGTCGCCGACCTCCAGGAGTGGGAGGTCGGAGAGGACGCCGTGCGGCTCGGCGCCTCCGTTCCGTACACGAGGATCATGGAGAACCTGCGGGCCGAGCTGCCGGGCCTGGCCCTCGCCTCGCACACGGTCGCCTCCCCGCAGATCCGCAACCGCGGCGGGGTCGGCGGCAACCTCGGCACCGCCTCCCCGGCGGGCGACGCCCACCCCGCCCTGCTGGCGGCCGGCGCCGAGGTCGAGGTGGAGTCGGTCCGCGGCTCCCGCCGCATCCCGATCGACGACTTCTACACCGGCGTCAAGCGCAACGCCCTGGAGCCCGACGAGCTGATCCGCGCCGTCCACGTCGCCAGGGCCGACGGACCGCAGCAGTTCTCCAAGGTCGGCACCCGCAACGCCATGGTCATCGCCGTGTGCGCCTTCGGCCTCGCCCTGCACCCGGAGACCCGGACGGTGCGTACCGGCATCGGCTCGGCCGCGCCCACGCCCGTCCGGGCCAGGGCCGCCGAGGAGTTCCTGAACGCCGCGCTCGACGAGGGCGGCTTCTGGGACAGCGGGGAGATCATCACCCCGTCGGTCGCCAGGCAGTTCGCGCAGCTCTGCTCCGCCGCCTGCAACCCGATCGACGACGTCCGGGGCACCGCGAGCTACCGCCGCCACGCGGTGGGCGTCATGGCCCGCCGGACACTCTCCTGGACCTGGGAGTCCTACCGCGGCGCACGAGGCACCGCCTGTCAGAGGGGAGGCGCTGCGTGATGCGCGTCAACTTGACCGTCAACGGACGACCGCAGCAGGCCGACGACGTCTGGGAGGGCGAGTCCCTGCTCTACGTCCTGCGCGAGCGGCTGGGACTTCCCGGCTCCAAGAACGCCTGCGAGCAGGGCGAGTGCGGCTCGTGCACGGTGCGCCTCGACGGTGTGCCGGTGTGCTCCTGCCTGGTCGCCGCCGGGCAGGCCGAGGGTCGCGAGGTGGTGACCGTCGAGGGCCTGGCCGACTTCGCCGAGCAGCGGTCGCGCGGCACCGAGGCCCGCGGTACGACGCTGGAGGACGCCCAGCGGTGGCAGGCGGCGGGCGCGCAGACCGGCGCGGGCGGTGAACTCTCGCCGATCCAGCAGGCGTTCATCGACGCGGGCGCCGTCCAGTGCGGGTTCTGCACCCCGGGTCTGCTGGTCGCCGCCGACGAGATGCTGGAGCGCAACCCCGACCCGACCGACGGGGACATCCGCGAGGCCCTGTCGGGCAACCTGTGCCGCTGCACGGGCTACGAGAAGATCATGGACGCGGTCCGCCTGGCGGCCGCCCGGCAGTCCGAGGGGGTCTGAACATGGCCTCCTCCGAGACCTCCACCACGTTCGGCCGGGACCGCGGCCCCACCGGCGTCCCCACCAAGGTCACCCAGGGCTCCGGGACCAGGGGCGGCATCGGCGAGTCCACGCTCCGCCCGGACGGCATCCTCAAGGTCACCGGCGAGTTCGCGTACTCCTCCGACATGTGGCACGAGGACATGCTCTGGGGCCAGATCCTGCGGTCCACGGTCGCGCACGCCGAGATCGTCTCGATCGACACCGCCGAGGCCCTCGCCATGCCGGGCGTGTACGCCGTGCTGACGTACGACGACCTGCCCACCGAGGTGAGGAACTACGGCCTGGAGATCCAGGACACCCCGGTCCTGGCCCACGGCAAGGTCCGCCACCACGGCGAGCCCGTCGCCGTCGTCGCCGCCGACCACCCGGAGACCGCCCGCCGCGCCGCCGCCAGGATCAGGGTGGAGTACCGGGAACTGCCGGTGATCACCGACGAGGCCTCCGCGACCGCGCCGGACGCCGTCCTCGTTCACGAGAACCGCACCGACCACCACGTTGGTCACGTCCCGCACCCCAACATCGTGCACCGCCAGCCCATCGTCCGTGGGAACGCCGAACAGGCCGCGCAGAGAGCCGACTTCGTCGTCAAGGGCGAGTACCACTTCGGCATGCAGGACCAGGCATTCCTCGGCCCCGAGTCCGGGCTCGCCGTGCCCGAGGAGGACGGCGGCGTCCACCTCTACGTCGCCACCCAGTGGCTGCACAGCGACCTGCGCCAGATCGCCCCGGTGCTCGGACTGCCGCCGGAGAAGGTCCGTATGACGCTGTCCGGCGTCGGCGGCGCCTTCGGCGGGCGCGAGGACCTGTCGATGCAGATCCACGCCTGCCTGCTGGCGCTGCGCACCGGCAAGCCCGTCAAGATCGTCTACAACCGGTTCGAGTCCTTCTTCGGGCACGTCCACCGCCACCCGGCCAAGCTGTACTACGAGCACGGGGCCACCAAGGACGGCAGGCTCACCCACGTCAAGTGCCGGATCGTGCTGGACGGCGGCGCGTACGCATCCGCCTCGCCGGCGGTCGTCGGCAACGCCTCCTCGCTCGGCATCGGCCCCTACGAGGTCGACGACGTCGACATCGAGGCCATCGCCCTCTACACCAACAACCCGCCCTGCGGCGCCATGCGCGGCTTCGGCGCGGTCCAGGCGTGCTTCGCCTACGAGGCGCAGATGGACAGGCTCGCCGACGCCGTCGGCATGGACCGGGTGGAGTTCCGGCAGCTCAACGCCATGTCCCAGGGCACGATCATGCCGACCGGGCAGCCGGTCGACTCCCCGGCCCCGGTCGCCGAACTCCTGCGCCGCGTCAAGGCGATGCCGATGCCGCCGGAGCGCCAGTGGGAGAGCTCCGAGGGCGCCGACGTCCGGCAGCTGCCCGGTGGCCTGTCCAACACCACGCACGGCGAAGGCGTCGTCCGCGGGGTGGGCTACGCGGTCGGCATCAAGAACGTCGGCTTCTCCGAGGGCTTCGACGACTACTCCACCGCCAGGGTCCGCGTGGAGGTCGTCGGCGGCCGGCCGGTCGCCACCGTGCACACCGCGATGGCGGAGGTCGGCCAGGGCGGCGTCACCGTCCACGCGCAGATCGCCCGCACCGAACTGGGCGTCACCCAGGTGACCATCCACCCGGCCGACACACGGGTCGGCAGCGCCGGTTCGACGTCCGCGTCCCGGCAGACGTACGTCACCGGCGGCGCCGTCAAGAACGCCTGCGAGCTGGTGCGCGAGAAGGTCCTGGAGATCGGGCGCCGCAAGTTCGGCTCCTACCACCCGGCCTGGGCCACCGCCGAACTCCTGCTGGAGGGCGGCAAGGTGGTCACCGACGGCGGCGAGGCCCTCGCCGACCTGGCGGACCTCCTGGAGGACGAGGCCGTCGAGGTGGAGGCGGAGTGGCGTCACCGGCCGACCGAACCCTTCGACCTGCGCACCGGTCAGGGCAACGGCCATGTGCAGTACTCCTTCGCCGCGCACCGCGCCGTCGTCGAGGTCGACACCGAACTCGGCCTGGTGAAGGTGATCGAGCTGGCCTGCGCCCAGGACGTCGGCAAGGCGCTCAACCCGCTGTCCGTCGTCGGACAGATCCAGGGCGGCACCACCCAGGGCCTCGGCGTGGCGGTCATGGAGGAGATCGTCGTCGACCCGAAGACCGCGAAGGTGCGCAACCCGTCCTTCACGGACTACCTCATCCCCACCATCCTCGACACGCCGACCATCCCCGTCGACGTGCTCGAACTCGCCGACGACCACGCGCCGTACGGGCTGCGCGGCATCGGCGAGGCCCCCACCCTGTCGTCGACACCCGCCGTCCTGGCGGCGATCCGCAACGCGACGGGGCTGGAGCTGAACCGCACGCCGGTCCGGCCGGAGCACCTCACCGGCATGTGAGCCCACGGCGTCCGAACCGCTGAACCCCCGGGGGGAGTTCGCCCCCCGGGGACCCCAACTGTTCGTCTCGGGCCGTCCCCCGGGTCGTCCATTCCCAGATCCCGCATGCCCGTCCACGGCATCGGGTGTCCCTGTGAACCTTGGGAGATGGCCCATGACCCAGCAGTCAGTGGAGCCGAGGACCACCGCCGAGGACGCGGGCGCGGGCAGCCGCGTCCCGGCGGGCCGGTCCTGGCTCGACCGCTACTTCCACATATCCCGGCGGGGGTCCACGGTCGCGCGTGAAGTGCGCGGCGGCGTCACCACCTTCATCGCGATGGCGTACATCCTGCTCCTCAACCCGCTGATCCTGTCCGGCAAGGACGCCGCCGGCGACACCCTCGGCCAGAAGGCCCTGATCACCGCGACCGCGTTCGCCGCGGCCCTCACCACCCTGCTGATGGGCCTCGTCGGCAGGGTGCCGCTCGCCCTCGCCGCCGGGCTGTCCGTCTCCGGTGTGCTGTCCTCGCAGGTCGCGCCGCAGATGACCTGGCCGCAGGCGATGGGCATGTGCGTGGTCTACGGCGTCGTCATCATGCTGCTGGTGGTCACCGGCCTGCGCGAGATGATCATGAACGCCATCCCGCAGGCGCTCAAGCACGGCATCACCATCGGCATCGGCCTGTTCATCGCGCTCATCGGCTTCTACAAGTCCGGCTTCGTGCACCAGGGCAGGTCCACGCCGCTCGCCCTCGGCCCGGCGGGCGAACTCGCCGGCTGGCCGGTGCTGCTCTTCGCCTGCACCCTGCTGCTGATCTTCATGCTCCAGGCCCGCGACGTCCCCGGCGCCATCCTCATCGGCATCGTCGGCGGCACCGTGGCGGCGGCCGTCCTGAACGGCGCGGGGGTCGTCAAGGCCGACGCCTGGGCCGGCGGCGCGCCCGCCCTGCACGGCAGCGCGGTGTCGGTGCCCGACTTCTCGCTCTTCGGGCACGTCGAGTTCGGCGGCTGGGGACAGGTCGGCGCGATGACGGTCGGCGTGATCGTCTTCACCCTGGTCCTGGCCGGCTTCTTCGACGCGATGGCCACCGTCATCGGCGTCGGCACCGAGGCGAAGCTGGCCGACGCACAGGGCCGGATGCCCGGCCTGTCCAAGGCGCTGTTCATCGACGGCGCGGGCGGCGCGATCGGCGGAGTGGCCGGCGGATCCGGGCAGACCGTGTTCATCGAGTCGGCGACCGGCGTCGGCGAGGGCGCCCGCACGGGACTCGCCTCCGTCGTCACCGGCCTGTTCTTCGCGGCCTGCCTGTTCTTCACCCCGCTCACCGCGATCGTCCCGCAGGAGGTCGCCGCCGCCGCGCTGGTGGTCATCGGCGCCATGATGCTGATGAACGCCCGGCACGTGGACTGGGCCGACCGGTCCACCGCGATCCCGGTCTTCCTCACCGTGGTCCTGATGCCGTTCACGTACACCATCACCACGGGTGTCGCCGCGGGCGTCGTCTCGTACACCGCCATCAAGGCCGCGCAGGGCAGGGCCCGGGAGATCGGCGCCTTCATGTGGGGCCTGACGGCGGTCTTCCTCGTCTACTTCGCACTCCACCCCATCGAGAGCTGGCTCGGCGTGCGCTAGAACCTCTCGCCCGCCCTCCCCACGACCGTCGCAAGGAGACCGACAGATGCTGGACATCGCCGAGGAACTGGACCGGTGGGTCGCGCAGGGACGCGACTTCGCCGTGGCCACCGTGGTGGCCGTCGGCGGCAGCGCACCGCGCCGGCCGGGTGCCGCCCTCGCGGTGGACGCCGAGGGCACGGCCGTCGGCTCCGTCTCCGGCGGCTGTGTGGAGGGCGCCGTGTACGAGCTGTGCCGGCAGGCGCTCGAGGACGGCGAAACCGTCCTGGAGCGCTTCGGCTACAGCGACGAGGACGCCTTCGCCGTCGGCCTGACCTGCGGCGGCGTCATCGACATCCTCGTCACACCGCTGCGGGCCGCCGATCCGGCCCGTGCGGTGGCCGCGTCCGCGCTGGCCGCCGCCGCGCGGGGGGAGGCGGCGGCCCTGGCGCGGATCGTGTCCGGCCCGACGGGGCTGCCGGGCCGGGCCCTGCTGGTCCGCCCGGACGGTTCCCGGGAGGGCCATCTCGGCGGTCACCCGGAACTGGACCGCACGGTCGCCGCCGAGGCGTCCGCCTTCCTGGACGCCGGACGCACCGGCACCCTGGAGATCGGCGAGCGGGGATCGCGCTGCGGCGCCCCGCTCACCGTCCTCGTCGAGTCCGCCGTGCCGCCGCCCCGGATGATCGTCTTCGGGGCGATCGACTTCGCCTCGGCGCTGGTACGCGTCGGCAAGTTCCTCGGCTTCCACGTCACCGTGTGCGACGCCCGGCCCGTCTTCGCCACCCGGGCGCGCTTCCCGGAGGCCGACGAGATCGTCGTCGAGTGGCCGCACGAGTACCTCGCCCGCACCGGCGTCGACGCCCGTACGGTGCTGTGCGTTCTGACCCACGACGCCAAGTTCGACGTCCCGCTGCTCAGGCTGGCGCTGCGCCTCCCGGTCGCCTACGTCGGCGCCATGGGCTCCCGCCGCACCCACCTCGACCGCAACCGCCGGCTGCGCGAAGTCGGCGTGACCGAACGGGAGCTGGCGCGGCTGCGGTCCCCGATCGGCCTCGACCTCGGCGCCCGTACGCCCGAGGAGACGGCCCTGTCGATCGCCTCAGAGATCGTCGCCGCCCGGCGCGGCGGCAGCGGGATGTCCCTCACCGGCGCGCACACCCCGATCCACCACGACGGCCTATCGACGGCCAACGGGCGGATCAGCTGGGTGGCCTGACGTCACGACAGCTCTACGAGGACTGCCTGAGCAGCCGGTTCATCGCCCGCCCGAACACCGAACGGGCCGCGCCGCGCAGTGGCTCGTCGAAAAGACCCGGCAGGAAGCGGACCCGCAGCTCCTCCCGCCACACCACCCGCGTCCGGCCCCCGGGACCGGGCCGGACCTCGAACTCGGCCCAGCCCAGCACCACCCGGCCCCGCTTCTCCACCCGGCACAGCCCCGGCTCGCCGTCGGCCGGCGGACGCCAGACGGTGACCTCCATCGGATCGTCGAAGCCGAGCGGGCCGATCCCCGAACGGGCCACGAACACCGTGCCCTCACCGGTCGGCGCGGGCGTGACCACGCGGATACGGGTCAGCGGCACCGAGTCGGCATGCCGCGACCACCACGTGATCCGCCGCCACGCCTCGTCGAGGGGGAGCGGCGCGGTGCGTTCGAGCGAGAAGTTGACCACGGCACGATCGTAGGCAATCGGGGGCACCCCACCGCGCTTTCGCCACCCGCTCACACGGTTGGCCGAGCGCCCCGGCGCACCGCGGACCGGCCGCCGCGCGCAAGGCGGTGCGTCAGGGCTCCGCCCGGCGGCACAGCAGCCGCAGCACGCAGAACAGCGTCACCGGCCACACCGCCGCGAACGCCCAGATCACGCCCGGCTCCGCGGTGACGGCACCGGCCGTCAGGAGGGCGAGCGAGACCGCCGTCAGCAGCATCACGGCCCACATCGGAGGGGCGTAGGACGCCACCCGGGAGAGGACCGGCAGCCTGCGCCCGGACCGCAGCCGCCGGACCAGACGGCGGTCACGGCTCAGGGCGCGTTCTATCTCGTTCAGGATCCGCTGTTCGCGGTCGGGGAGTCGGCCTGTCGACACTGTTGCTCCTACGGGGAACCGGTCTGCCGTGAGTCCTCTCCGACTGCCCCTCCCACCCCGGACTAACCGGCGCGCCGAACCGCGCCCGCGGCATGTGGCCGGAAGGGTGCCCCGGGGTACCCGGTCGGCAGGGCGGAAGGAGGGACGCCCATGAGGTTCGAGGACCGGACGCAGGCCGGCCGGCGATTGGCCGAACGGCTGCGCCCCCGGTACGAGGCGGGCGCACTGCCCGACCCCGTCGTGCTGGCGCTGCCCCGCGGCGGTGTCGCGGTGGCCCGGGAGGTCGCGCGGGCGCTGGACGCCCCGCTGGACGTGGTCGTGGTCCGCAAGATCGGCGCGCCCTCGCAGGAGGAGTACGGCCTCGGCGCGATCGCCGGGGAGGACCCGCCGCTGTTCGACAAGACGGCCCTGCACCTGCTCGGCCTCACCGAGGAGGACCTCGCCCCGGTGGTCGAGCGCGAACGCGCCGAACTCCGCCGCCGCACCCGCCGCTACCGCCACGGCCGCCCCGCCCTCGACCTGCGCGGACGTACCGCGATCGTCGTCGACGACGGCCTGGCCACCGGCTCCACCGCCCGCGCCGCGCTGCGGCACGTGCGGCGCGGCTCGCCCGCGCACACCGTCCTCGCCGTCCCCGTCGGCGCTCCCGAGGCCGTACGGGCGCTGAGCGGCGAGGCCGACGAGCTGATCTGCCTCCACCAGCCGTCCTGCTTCACCGCCGTGGGCGTCTGGTACGGCGACTTCGAGCAGCTGACGGACGAGGAGGTGCTGCGGGCCCTGACGGACGGCTGAGAGGAGGCACGCCCGTGCCCCGCATGGACCCCGGCGAGGCGCGCCGCCGGTTCCTCGCCGCCCGGGTGGCGCGGCTGGCCACGGTGGACGCGGCGGGCCGCCCGCACCTGGTGCCCACGGTGTTCGCCGCCCTCGGCGACGACGGCCTCGTCACGGCCGTCGACCGCAAGCCGAAGACCACGACCCGGCTCGCCCGCCTGCGCCACATCGAGGCCACCGGGTCCGTGTCCCTGCTGGCGGACGACTACGACGAGGACTGGGACCGCCTGTGGTGGGCCCGCGCCGACGGCGACGCCCGGATCGTGCCGCCCGACGCGGACGACGAGCGGACCGTGGCGGAGTACGGGACCGCGCTCGCCCCGCTGCTGCGCAAGTACCCGCAGTACCGCGAGGTCCCGCCGCACGGACCGGTGATCGCGATCACCGTCCGCCACTGGACGGGCTGGTACGCCACCGAACCGCCCCTCGCCGCCGGCGACCGCGGCCCCGGCGAAGGACCGCCACGTCCCTGACGGAAGAGGACCGACGAAAGAGGACAGATCCTGTCCTCGATGGCCGCTACCGTGCGGCCATGACGAAGACGACGACCACCGCGTCGGCCCCCGTGCTGGGTGCGCGCGCCCTCAACCGGGCGACCCTGGACCGGCAGTTGCTGCTGCGCCGCGCACCGCTGACGGCCGGGGCGGCCGTGGAGCACCTGGTGGGCCTCCAGGCGCAGAACGTCAGGCCGCCGTACTACGCGCTCGCCGCCCGCCTCGACGGTTTCGCGCCGGAGCGGCTGGCGGAGCCGATGGCCGCCCGCGAGGTGGTCCGCATCGTCACCCTGCGCTCCACCATCCACACCCACACCGCCGACGACTGTCTCACCCTGCGGCCGCTCGTGCAGGGCGCCCGTGACCGCGAGCTGCACCTGTTCCGCAAGGGCCTGCACGGCGTCGACCTCGACCGGCTCACCGCGCTCGCCCGCGACCTCGTCGAAGCCGAGCCGCGCACGATGGCCCAGCTGCGCGCCGCGCTCGGTGCCCAGTGGCCCGACGCCGACCCGCAGGCCCTCGGCGTCGCCGCCCGCTGCCGGCTCCCGCTGGTGCAGGTCACCCCGCGCGGACTGTGGGACAGGGGCGGGCAGGTCGCCCTCACCACCGCCGAGCACTGGCTCGGCCGTCCCGCGGCCCCCACCCCTCGGGAAGGGGACCACCGGGAAGGGGACCACACCGCCCTCGAAGCCGCCGTCCTGCGCTACCTCGCCGCCTTCGGTCCGGCCTCCGTCCGGGACATGCAGACCTGGGCGGGCCTGACCCGGCTGCGCCCCGTCTTCGAACGCCTCCGACCCCGGCTCCTCACGTTCCGGGACGACGGCGGCACCGAGCTGTTCGACCTTCCCGGCGCTCCCCGGCCCGACCCGGACACCCCGGCACCGCCCCGCTTCCTGCCCGAGTACGACAACCTGCTCCTCTCCCACGCCGACCGCGCCCGCGTGGTGCCCGCGCGGTACCGGGGCCGCAACGCGACGGGCAACCAGGCCCATCGCACCCTCCTCGTCGACGGCTTCCTGGCGGGGCTGTGGAAACCGGAGGGCGACACCCTGGTCATCGAGTCCTTCGACCCGCTGACCCGGGCGCAGCGGCAGGACGTGACCGCCGAGGCCGAGCGGATGCTCGCCGCCCTGCACCCGGGGGCGTCGTACGACATACGGTTCGGGACCGTCGTAGGACGGTGAGGCTCCGGAAAGCCGGGGCGTGGACGTGGAAAGGGGGCGTTGCGGGCCGCTCGTGGTGGCTCGCAACGCCCCCTGGCTTCACCGGGGCGCGGCGCTCAGGTCAGAACCTGCTCGGTCACGAGGCTGGAGAAGGAGGCCAGCCGGGTGTAGACACCCGGCCGGCCCGCCTCGGCGCAGCCGTCGCCCCAGGAAGTGATCCCTGCCAGGACGCCCCCGATGAGCAGGGGACCGCCGCTGTCGCCCTGGCAGGTGTCTACGCCACCGGATGTGTATCCGGCGCAAACCATGTCGCTCGCGACGAAGTCGGAGCCGTAGGAGTCGCGGCAGCCGCTGTCGGACACGACGGGCACCGCCGCCGTCCGCAACTGGTCGGAGGAGCCGCCGTCCTTGCCGCGGGTGCCCCAGCCCAGGACACGGGCGGTCATGCCGGGCGCGTACACCCCGCCGCCGGTGGGGGAGACGTACGGCGCCGTGGCGTACGGCATCGGCGCCTTCAGGGTGAGCACGGCCACGTCGGCGCCGCTGACGGCGTCCGTGTAGGCCGGGTCGAACCAGACCCCGCCGACCTCGCCCACCGTGCCGTCGGTGCCGTCGAGGCGGGTGCGTCCGCCCACCACGCGCAGGCTGTCCGCGATATCGCCGACCACGCAGTGCGCGGCGGTGACCACCTTCGTGGGGGCGACCAGGGTGCCGCCGCAGAACTGCGCGCCGGCCGCGTCCGTGATCTGCATGACGAACGGGTACTCCGCCGTCGTGGTCGCCGTGCCGCCGACGACCGGCCGGGGAGCGGCGGCCGCGGAGGGTGCGGTGAGCGCGGCCGCGGCAGCGCCGACCGCGACCGCGGCGGCGGTCCGTCTGGCGCGGGTGAGGCCGGACATGCGTCTCCTCTGGGCAGGCCGTCGGGGGATCGCGCGGGCGGGGGAGCACGGGGGTCGTGGGGTCCGTGCTCGGGTCCCGTGTGCCCGGGCGAGCGGCACGCCCCTTACGCTAGGACCGGGCCCACCCTCCTCCAATGAGGGAACTCCCTAGGGGAGCCGGGCAGGGAAATCCCTCGGTCCCGTCCCGGTGGGCTCCGGCGGTCCGCTCTCGTCGCGCGGCGCGCCCCGGTGCCGGTCCTCACTGCGTTCACGCGGTCGTCCACGCGGTCAGTCAACCCGCGCCGCGCTCACTTCGCGCGCCGGCCTGCCGCCAATCGGACGATGTCGACGCGCGACCGGATCCCCAGCTTGCGGTAGACCCGGGTCAGGGTCGCCTCCACCGTCTTGACGCTGATGAACAGCCGCGCGGCGATCTCCCGGTTGGTCGCGCCCTCCATGACCAGCGACGCCACCTGACGCTCCATCGCCGCCAGTCCGTCCAGCGCCGCCGGGGCCACCTCCGGCTGCCGCGCGGGCCGGGCGGCGGCGGCCTCCTCCACCCGGCGCAGCCACGGCAGCGCGCGGCAGCGCCGGAACAGCCGTGCCGCCTCGTCGTACGCCGTCGGCCCCGGCGCGGGAGCCGCTTCGCCCCGGCCGACTCCCAGGGCCGGGGCGAGGGTGCGCAGCCGGGCCAGCGCGAACGCGGCTCGGGCTTCCTCCAGACCGTTGCCGAGTTTCGCCAGCCGGTCCTGTGCGGACGTCAACTGGGCTATGGCGGCGTCCCGTTCGCCGTGCGCGGCGCGCACCTGCGCCTCGGAGCGGTCGAGGACGGCCAGCACGCTCTCGCGGCCGAGCCGCAGCGCGTGCTCGCGGGCCGCGTCGATGACGCGCCGGGCCTCGGTGAGCTCCCCGGTCCGCACCAGGGCCTCCGCGAGGTCGCCGTGCCAGCGGCCGCGTGCCGGATCGGTGATGTTGAGTCCCAGCTCCAGCTCCCGGACCCGGTACAGCGCCGTCACGGCGGCCTGGTCGTCCCCGGCCACCAACTGGGCGTGCCCCAGGGCGGTCAGGGCGCGCGAGAGGTACATCTGGTCGCCGTCCTCCTCGGCGTGCCCCACCGCCTCACGGGCCAGCGCCAGCGCCCGGTCGGTGCTGCCGCCGGAGGCCTCGGCGAGGGAGGCGAGGGTGGCCGAGGCGCTCTCGCCGATGCCGGTGTCCCGGGCCATCCGCAGGCTCTCCCGGGCCAGGTCGAGGGCCCGGCCGCAGTGGCCGGAGCGCAGTTCGGTCTCGCCGAGCAGCCGCAGGAAGTGCACCTCGCTCTCGACCATGCCGCGCCGCCGCACCTCGCGCAGCAGCGCGGTGATGGTCGCGCGGGCCTCGGGCAGCCGGTCGCTCATCAGCAGCCAGCGGTAGCGGGCCGAGCCGACGCCGTTGTGATGGCAGGCCACGTAGGGGTCCTGAGGCTCCCTCAGCGCCCGCTTGATGGTGACCGGTGCGTTCGGATGCCCCATCAGGGTCTCGGTGGAGGCCTGGAAGGCGAGCGCCATCAGCTCGATGCGCCGGTCCCGGCCGCGCTCCGCCAGTTCGGCGGCGTGCGCGGCCTCCTGGCGGGCCTCGGCGAAGTCGCCCTCCACGACCAGTCCGCGCCAGGCGAGCTGGTAGTGGACCAGGGCGAGCAGCCGGGGGTCGTCGCCCGCGTCGGCGAGCGCCTGCGGGAAGACCCCGTCCACGTCCCCGAGGGCCTGGCCGGCCGACTCGATCACCACCATCCAGGCCCGCACCCGTTCGGCGGGCACGGTGGCCCGGGTCAGCACCTCGCGGGCTATGTCCCGGGCGAGGTCCACCTCGCCGGCCGTGATGGCGTCCTCGGCGGCCTGCAACCGCCGGTCGTCCGGGCCCGGTTCGCTGCCGGGCGGGGTGTGCCGGGCGGCGAGCAGGCCCAGTGAGGCGGCTACCGAGGGCGCCCCGCGGTCCCGGGCCAGCGCGGCGGCCTCGGCGAGCCGGGAGGCCACCTCAGGGTCGGTGCCGGTGGTGGCCAGGGCCAGGTGCCGGGCCCGTTCGATGGGGTCGGGTGCGGCGGTGGCCAGGGCGGCGTGGGCGGCCCGCCGCTCCTGGGCGGGCGCCTCCGCGTACAGGGCGGCCGATATCAGCGGGTGCGCGAACCGAACGGCGGGGCCCTCCGGTTCGGTGGCCAGCAGGCCGAGTTCGGCGGCCTGCGCGCACTCCCCCTCGGCGTTGCCGCGGCCGGCGGCGTGCAGCAGGGCGGGGGTGGGGCGGGCGCCGGCACTGGCCACCAGCAGGGTGCGGCGGGCCTCGTCCGAGAGCATCTCGAGGCGGCTCAGGACGAGGGCGCGCAGCGAGGTCGGCACCGGCAGCGGCTCGCCGGGCCGGGGCGGGGTGGGGCTCTCGGCCAGGGCGCGGCCCAGCTCCAGCGCGAACAGGGGATTGCCGCCGCTGGTGCGGTGGATGTCGCGGACGGTGGAGCGGGGCAGGTTGGAGTAGCCGCGGTGGCCGAGCAGGGCGGAGACCTGGGTACGGGTCAGCGGGCCCAGCCGGACGGAGAGGGTGTCGGGCGGGCAGGCGCGCAGATGGCGGTCGTACTCCTCCTCCTCGGTCCGCACCGCGCACAGCATCTGCACGGGCGTCTCGCCGAGGCGGCGGGCGGCGAAGCCGAGCAGTTCGGCGCTGGCCGAGTCCAGCCACTGGAGGTCGTCGGCGACGATCAGGACCGGGCCCTTCGCGGCGAGCGCGCGCAACGTGGAGAGCACGGCGAGGCGCAGGGCGAGTCCGTCGCGCTGGAGGGTGGACTCGCCGCGGCCGGTGAGCGCCGACTCCAGCGCGGTGTGCTGGGCGGCGGGCAGCTTGCCGGACACCTCGTCCAGGACCAGGCCGAAGAGGTCGGCCAGGGCGAGGAAGGGCAGGTGGGATTCGGACTCGGTGGCGGAGCAGCGCAACACGATGCGGGCGCTCGGGGCGTATTCCGCGGCCAATGCCCGCAGCACCGTCGACTTTCCTATTCCGGCCGGGCCGTGCAGCAGCACACTCCCACCGCGCGCGAGCTGCTCCCGCGCCGCAGCGGAGGGCTCCTCCTGGCCGATGACCAGCTCGGAACGGCAGTTCGCAGGGCCCTTCAAGTCCCGTCGCACGGTCACCGCTCCCCTCGAGTGTCGTGTTCGGGCCAAATTCTAGGCAACCCGTCCGTGAATTTCGGACAGCCGGGGAGGTGAGCGAAATAACAGCGCCCGAAGCATGGCCATATTCAAAGCACCACTGAATGAATACGACCCCCGTGGGCGGACGGGCGGACGGGTGGACGGGCGGGCTGGCGCGGCCCGGGTCGGCGGGGGCAGCGGTCCTACGGCAATACCCCCGCCCGGCGGGCCGAGGCCACCGCCTCGCCCCTGGTGTGGGCGCCCAGTTTGCGCATGGCCGAGCGGAGGTAGCTCTTGACGGTCTCCGGGCTCAGGCCCAGGCGGGACGCCGCGGTGGCGTTGGTCGCGCCGGCGGCCACGCAGGTCAGTACGTCGATCTCGCGCGGGGCCAGGCTGACACCCGCCACCGGGGTGGCCACCGGGGTCAACAGGCCACAGACGTCGAGGAGTTCGGCGCGCAGGGCGGGGTCGGAGATCCGCGGGGCCAGGGCGCGCAGGGCCGCGTGGGCCTCGCGGACCTGCTCCCAGGCCGCCCCGTCCGCCGGGTCCGGGGCGCGCACCGTACGGGACGCGGCCAGCAGGTCCCGCGCCCGCTCCTGGGCCACCAGCGCCTGCTCCACGTCCCGCGCCGCCTCCACGGCCGCGCCCAGCGTCCGGTCGCCCAGCGGCTGGGCTGTGCGCAGTGCGCCGTACAGCACGCCGCGCACCCGGCGCCCCACCACCACCGGCACGGCCAGCACCGAGCGCAACCCCTCCGCGGCGACCGGGACGTCGTACTCGTGACTGATCCGCGGCGACAGCGAATAGTCGGTGACCGCGCACGGGCGGCCCAGCGCCACCGCCTTGCCGCCGAGCCCGTTGCCGGAGTTCACCGCGAGCGCCCGGAGCGCGCACGTCGTCGTGCCGGTCAGCTCGCTGATCCGCACCCGCGGCCGGCCCGGCTCGACCAGACCGCCGAAGGCGACCGGAAGGCCCGTCGCACGCCGCAGCCGCACCAGCGCACCACGGATCTCCGCCGCCCCGGCCGCGTCCGCCCTCACCCGCTCGCCCCTTCGCCGTGGACCGTCCGGACCCGCCCGCCCACCACACCCCCGTTCGGGGGTAGTGAGACACACATCACGGATTACACGATGGCAGAGAGCCGCCCGGCAATGGTCCGGAACCAAGGAGGACAGATGACGACGGCGACGGAGCTCTTCCGCAGGGCGCGGGACTTCCTGCTGGAACACCGTGAGGACTACGCCACCGCCTACACCGGCTTCGAGTGGCCCCGCCCCACCCACTTCAACTGGGCGCTGGACTGGTTCGACGCCGTCGCCGAGGGGAACGACCGCACCGCCCTGCACATCGTCGAGGAGGACGGCACCGAGACACGCCTCTCCTTCGCCGAGATGTCCGAGCGTTCCAGCCGCGCCGCGAACTGGCTGCGCGACCGCGGCGTCGCCGCCGAGGACCGCATCCTCGTCATGCTCGGCAACCAGGCCGAGTTGTGGGAGACCGCGCTCGCCGCGATGAAGCTGCGCGCGGTCGTCATCCCCGCCACCCCGCTGCTCGGCGCGGCCGACCTGACCGACCGCGTCGAACGCGGCCGGGTCAAGCACGTGATCGCGCGCGCCGCCGACACCGCCAAGTTCGCCGATGTCCCCGGCACCTACACCCGCATCTCCGTCGGCGGCCTTCCGGAGGAGGGCTGGGAGCCCTACGAGGACGCCTATGTCGCCCCCGCCGGATTCGTCCCGGACGGGCCCACCCTCGCCGACGACCCGCTGATGCTGTACTTCACCTCGGGCACCACGGCCCGCCCCAAGCTGGTGGAGCACACCCATGTCTCGTACCCCGTCGGGCACCTGGCCACCATGTACTGGATCGGCCTGAAGCCGGGGGACGTGCACCTCAACATCTCCTCGCCCGGCTGGGCCAAGCACGCCTGGTCGAACCTGTTCGCGCCGTGGAACGCCGAGGCGACCGTCTTCATCCACAACTACACCCGCTTCGACGCCGCCCGTTTGATGGCCGAGATGGACCGCGCGGGCGTCACCACCTTCTGCGCCCCGCCGACCGTGTGGCGCATGCTGATCCAGGCCGACCTCTCGCAGCTTCGCACCCCGCCGCGCGCGGCCGTGGCCGCGGGCGAACCCCTCAACCCCGAGGTCATCGAGCAGGTCCGGCGCGCCTGGGGCGTGACCATCCGGGACGGCTTCGGGCAGACCGAGACCGCCGTGCAGGTCTCCAACAGCCCCGGCCAGCCGCTGAAGACCGGCTCCATGGGCCGGCCCAGCCCCGGCTACCGCGTCGAACTGCTCGACCCGGTCTCCGGCGCGCCCGGCGCCGCCGAGGGCGAGATCGCGCTCGACCTGTCCGCGCGCCCGGTCGGCCTGATGACCGGCTACCACGGCGACCCGGAACGCACCGCGGAGGCGATGGCCGGCGGCTACTACCGGACGGGGGACGTCGCCTCAAGGGACGAAGAGGGATATCTGACGTATATCGGACGCTCCGACGATGTCTTCAAGGCGTCCGACTACAAGATCAGTCCGTTCGAGCTGGAGAGCGCGCTGCTGGAGCACGAGGCGGTGGCCGAGGCGGCGGTCGTGCCCGCGCCGGACCCGCTGCGGCTGGCGGTGCCGAAGGCGTACGTCGTCCTCGCCGAGGGCTGGGAGCCGGACACCGGCACCGCGAAGGCCCTCTTCGAGCACTCCCGGGAGGTGCTCGCGCCCTACAAGCGCATCCGCCGCCTGGAGTTCGGCGAGCTGCCCAAGACCGTCTCCGGCAAGATCCGCCGGATCGAGCTGCGCGAGGCGACGGCCCAGGGCTCGGCGAACGAGTACCGCGAGGAGGACTTCCGGTGAGCGAACCTCGCGTCAGCGAGCCGTCCTACGCCCACGGAACCAGCGGCACACCGCTGCTGGGCGACACCATCGGCGCCCGCCTCGACCGGTCGGTCGCCGCCTTCGGCGACCGCGAGGCGCTCGTCGACGCGCCCTCCGGACGCCGCTGGACCTACGCCGAGTTCGGCGCCGCCGTCGACGAGGTGGCCCGCGGACTGCTCGCCAAGGGCGTGGCCAGGGGCGACCGGGTCGGGATCTGGGCGGTCAACTGCCCTGAGTGGGTGCTCGTCCAGTACGCCACCGCGCGCATCGGCGTGATCATGGTGAACATCAACCCGGCCTACCGGGCCCACGAGGTGGAGTACGTGCTCCGGCAGGCCGGCATCTCGCTGCTGGTCGCCTCGCGGTCCCACCGGGGCACCGACTACCGGGCACTGGTCGAACAGGTCCGCGGCAGGTGCCCCGAGCTGCGCGAGACGATCTACATCGGCGATCCGTCGTGGGACGCGCTGACGGCGGCCGCGGCGGAGGTGCCGGCGGATCGACCGGCCGCCGTCCAGGCGGAGTTGAGCTGCGACGACCCGGTCAACATCCAGTACACCTCGGGCACCACGGGCTTCCCCAAGGGGGCCACGCTCTCCCACCACAACATCCTCAACAACGGCTACTGGGTGGGCCGTACGGTCGGCTACACCGAACAGGACCGGATCTGCATCCCCGTTCCGTACTATCACTGCTTCGGCATGGTCATGGGTAATCTGGCGGCCACCTCGCACGGCGCGTGCATGGTGATCCCGGCGCCGTCCTTCGATCCGAAGGCCACCCTGGAGACGGTCCAGCGGGAACGCTGCACCTCGCTGTACGGGGTGCCGACCATGTTCATCGCGGAGCTGAACCTCCCCGACTTCGCCTCGTACGACCTGTCGTCCCTGCGCACTGGCATCATGGCGGGCTCGCCCTGCCCGGTGGAGGTGATGAAGCGGGTGGTCGCCGAGATGCACATGGAGGAGGTGTCCATCTGCTACGGCATGACCGAGACCTCGCCGGTCTCCCTCCAGACCCGGATGGACGACGACCTCGAACACCGCACCGGCACGGTCGGCCGTGTCCTGCCGCATCTGGAGGTCAAGGTCGTCGACCCGGCCACCGGGGTCACCCGGCCCCGCGGCACGGCGGGTGAGCTGTGCACCCGCGGCTACAGCGTGATGCTCGGCTACTGGAACGAGCCGGAGAGGACCGCGGAGGCGGTGGACGCGGGCCGCTGGATGCACACCGGGGACCTCGCGGTGATGCGCGAGGACGGGTACGTCGAGATCGTCGGCCGCATCAAGGACATGATCATCCGTGGCGGCGAGAACGTCTACCCGCGTGAGATCGAGGAGTTCCTCCACGGCCACCCGAAGATCCGCGACGTCCAGGTGGTCGGCGTGCCGCACGAGAAGTACGGCGAGGCGGTGCTGGCCTGCGTCATCCCGCTGGACGCGGACGACGCGCCGACCCTGGAGGATCTGCGGGCCTTCTGCGAAGGCCGGCTCGCCCACTACAAGATCCCGACCCTGCTGCGGATCCTGGACTCCTTCCCGATGACCGTCTCCGGAAAGGTGCGCAAGATCGAACTCCGCGAGAAGTACGCCCTGTGAGCGGACGGCCGGCGCTCACGCACCCGGAGTGCGTGGAGCGCCGGCCGCGCGGTTCACCGGCCGCGGGGCGACCCTCGCCATGGACACCCTTCAGAGGCTGCGGGCGGTGATGTCGCCCCGGGAAGTGGTGGCGCGGATGTCGAGTTCCACGGTGCCGTCGTTCTTGAGGGCGTTGCTGACACGGCCGTAGCCGGTGTCGGCGTCCAGCGCGGCCGAGACGCCGCCGGCGGCCACGACCGAGATGTCGCCGGACTGGGTGCGGAGCACGACCGTGCCGCGCACGGCCTCGTTGATCCGGATGTCGCCCCTCGGGGTGCTGATCTCCGCGGGGCCGCCCAGCCGGCCGACCTCGACATCGCCGTCGACCGCGGTGAGGCGGACGCTCGCGGCCTCGTCGATCTTGATCTGACGGTACGCGCCCTCGAAGACGACGTCGCCGAGGCGGCCGACGCCGCGGAGTTCGGAGCCGGCGGCCTTGCCCTCGACGCGGGAGCCGGCGGGCACCTGGACGGTGACCTCAAGGGATCCGGAAGGACCGAAGACCTGGTTCCGGGCTTCGGGGGCGTGGACCCGCAGAACGCCGTCGGCGTAGGCGACGGTGGTCTGCTCGGCGGCCTGGACGTCACGCTTCTTGGAGACGTCGGCGGGCAGGACCTCGACGGTGGTGTCCGCGCGGTCGGCGGCGATGAACTGGACGCGTCCGGCGGGGATGTCCAGGACGACGGAGATCGGGGCGGGGGTGTCGAACTTCTGCATCATGCTCTCCTGTGCTCGCTCGTTGTTTCCGATGTCAGAAACGCTACGTTGCATTCCAGGAACCATCAACATGCTTGTTGCACTGAAATGGCATTCATGCAGGCTGGGGCCGAAAAAGTGTTGCAACGGTCGCGCCGGTAATGCAACGACGACTGCTCCGGTCGTTGCAATGGGTGATGAGTGAAAGCTAGGGTGAGAGCCGGGGACACCACGAAGGATCAGCAAGGAGATCGCGATGCCGGGAGGCAGACTCACCCATCAGGAGCGTCAGCAGATCGCGCTGGGGCTGGCCGACGGCCTCCCCTACGCCGAGATCGCCCGCCGCCTCGACCGTCCGACGTCGACGGTCACGCGTGAGGTGATGCGCAACGGCGGCCCCACCGCCTACCGCGCCGACCTGGCCCACCGCGCCACCGAACGGCGCGCTCGCAGGCGCGGGACGGCCCCGTCCCGCAGGCCGGAGTCGGTCGCCCAGTCGCACGGCCGCGACGCCGAGGCCGTGGCCGAGTACGAGGAGACGCTCACCACCGTCCTCATGGCCTCGGGCCTGCCCAAGATGACGGCCAGGGTGCTGACCTGCCTGTTCACCACCGACGCCGGCAGTCTCACCGCGTCCCAGCTCGCCCAGCGCCTCCAGGTCAGCCCGGCCTCCATCTCCAAGGCGATCGCCTTCCTGGAGAGCCAGAGCCTCGTTCGCAGGGAACGCGACGAACGCCGCCGCGACCGGTACATCGTCGACGACGAGCTCTTCTACCAGGCGACGATCGCCAGCGCCCGGTCCAACGACCAGCTCGTCGAGACCGCACGCCAGGGCGTCGCCGTCCTCGGCCCCCACACTCCCGCAGCCACCCGTCTGGAGAATATCGCCCGCTTTCTCGACTTCATCAGCGAAAGCATCACCCGCGCCGCCGAGCAGGCCCGCGAGGTCCTCCACACCAAACCCGGAACGACCTCGCACGACTCCCCCCGGCCGGGTCCGGGTCGCGAATAGACGGGCTGTCGGGCTCCGTCGAACCCCTGCCCGCTCGGGGAATCCGCCGCCCGGGGTCACTGTCTGCCCGCTCTTGACGCACTTCGCGGGCCCCACTTACATTGCTTCCAGATAGTAGAAAGTATTTTCCGCTATACGGAATAGTCACAACCGCGGGGCGCGACGGGCGTGCGAATCCGACAGCCGAAGACAGCCGAAGCAGGAGAACTCGATGGCTCGTATGACCGCTGCCCGTGCGGCAGTTGAGATCCTCAAGCGCGAGGGCGTCACCGCCGCGTTCGGTGTGCCGGGCGCGGCGATCAACCCCTTCTACGCGGCGCTCAAGGCGTCCGGCGGCGTCAACCACACCCTCGCCCGCCACGTGGAGGGCGCCTCGCACATGGCCGAGGGCTACACGAGGACCCGCGCGGGCAACATCGGCGTCTGCATCGGCACGTCCGGCCCCGCCGGCACCGACATGATCACCGGGCTGTACTCGGCCACCGGCGACTCCATCCCGATCCTGTGCATCACGGGCCAGGCCCCGACCGCCGTGATCCACAAGGAGGACTTCCAGGCCGTCGACATCGCCTCGATCGCCAAGCCGGTGACCAAGATGGCCGTCACCGTCCTGGAGGCCGCGCAGGTCCCCGGCGTCTTCCAGCAGGCCTTCCACCTGATGCGTTCCGGGCGTCCCGGCCCGGTCCTGATCGACCTGCCGATCGACGTCCAGCTCACCGAGATCGAGTTCGACCCGGAGACGTACGAGCCGCTGCCCGTCTACAAGCCGGCCGCGACCCGCGCCCAGATCGAGAAGGCGATCGCGCTGCTCAACGAGTCCGAGCGGCCCCTGATCGTCGCGGGCGGCGGGGTCATCAACGCCGACGCGTCCGAACTCCTGGTGGAGTTCGCCGAGCTGACGGGCGTTCCGGTCGTGCCGACTCTGATGGGCTGGGGCGTCCTGCCCGACGACCACGAGCTGAACGCGGGCATGGTCGGCCTCCAGACCTCGCACCGCTACGGCAACGCGACCTTCCTGGAGTCCGACTTCGTCCTCGGCATCGGCAACCGCTGGGCCAACCGCCACACCGGGAAGCTGGACGTCTACACGGCCGGCCGGAAGTTCGTCCACGTCGACATCGAGCCCACCCAGATCGGCAGGATCTTCGCCCCGGACTACGGCATCGCCTCCGACGCGAAGGCCGCGCTGGAGCTGTTCGTCCAGGTGGCCCGCGAGCTGAAGGCGGCCGGACGGCTGCCCGACCGCTCCGCGTGGGCCGCCGCCGCGCAGGAGAGGCGCGCGAAGCTCCAGCGCCGTACGCACTTCGACAACGTCCCGATCAAGCCGCAGCGCGTCTACGAGGAGATGAACAAGGCCTTCGGGCCCGAGACCCGGTACGTCTCCACCATCGGCCTCTCGCAGATCGCCGGCGCCCAGATGCTGCACGTGTTCAGGCCGCGGCACTGGATCAACTGCGGCCAGGCCGGACCGCTCGGCTGGACCGTCCCGGCCGCGCTCGGTGTGGCCAAGGCCGACCCTGAGGCGTCCGTCGTCGCCCTCTCCGGCGACTACGACTTCCAGTTCATGATCGAGGAACTGGCGGTCGGGGCGCAGCACCGGATCCCGTACGTCCACGTGCTGGTCAACAACTCCTATCTGGGCCTGATCCGCCAGGCGCAGCGCGCCTTCGACATCGACTTCCAGGTCAACCTGGAGTTCGAGAACATCAACTCGCCCGAGCTGGGCGTGTACGGCGTCGACCACGTCAAGGTCGCCGAGGGTCTGGGCTGCAAGGCGATCCGGGTGACCGACCCGGACGAGCTGGGCGCGGCTTTCGAGCAGGCCAGGAAGCTGGCCGCCGAGCACCGTGTGCCGGTCGTCGTCGAGGCGATCCTGGAGCGGGTCACCAACATCTCGATGTCGGGCACCAACGACATCGGCAACGTGGTCGAGTTCGAGGACGTCGCCACCGAGCCGGGTCATGCCCCGACCGCCATCAGGGCCTTGAAGGTCTGACGCGCACGTCGATCGAAGGGGGCGGCCCGCCAGCTGGGGCCGCCCCCTTCTCGCTGTTCCGGCGTGCCTCGGCGGTGCCGTCACGCGGAGGCGCAGCTGAAGCCGCCCGAGCCGCCGCCCCAGGAGTGCGGCAGCTCGCCCTCGGTCGTTCCGCCCCGCCCGAGGAGCCCCGCCTCCCGCGCGAAGCGCGGCATGAGCCGGGTCAGCGCCGGGTTCCCGTACAGGGCCACGGCCAGCAGCCGGTCGTCGGCCGACAGGCCCTTTCCGGCCGTGGGCAGCGGGTGCCGGTCCCGCAGGTCCCTCAGGGCCTGCCGGCCGGCCCGGGTGCGTCCGGGCGGGAAGACGCGCAGCAGGCCGGCGTCGGTGAGCTCGTGGCGCAGGTCGGTCAGCGCGCGGGCGACGGGCTCGCGATCCAGTAACTGCCGCATGCCCGCGGGGCGGTAGAGAGCGGCGTGGACGGTCTTCGTCAGGTGGGGGAGGGCGCCGCGGGCCGGTCCCGTGGTGCGCATCGTGCCGCCGCGTCCGGGACCGACGGCGTCCTTCGCCCGCAGGGCGAGCACGGCGACGGTGACGGCGGCGCGGCGGCCGCCGCGCAGGAAAGCGATCTCGTGCGGCGCGAGGCGGTTCGTCGCGTCACTGTCCATGGGAACCCCCAGCGGCCGGAACGGAGCCCGCCACCCCCGTACCGGCGGGCCCCGTCGAGAGGAATGTGCCCGCTCCGGGGGGTGCCCGATACCTGCGGGCCCGGCTTCAGAGCATGATTTGAGCATGCCGTAGCCCCCCTACGCCCACTGCCGTAGCCACCCGGCCTCCCGTCCGACCCGGCCACCTCACCACTCGGGCCCCGCCAGGCATCACCACACTCCGGCCTGGGGCCCGACGTTTCGGCCTCCGGCCTGCGTCCGGCCTGCGTCCGGCCTGCGTCCGGCCTGGCGGCCCGGCCTGGCGGCCCGGCCTGCGCCCGGCCCGCGCCGGGTCATCCGGTCTGCGGTCCGGTCGCTCCCGGGCCTCCGGGCGCCCCCGGTCCGTCGATCCGGCTGCCCGGAGTCGTCAGGTGTCGTCGTGGGCCGGTAGGCCCGGCCAGTTGTCCGGGCCGCCGCCCTGCCATTCGATGAGGTCGCTCTCCTCCACCTCTACGCGGTCCAGGTCGGCCAGGCGGAGGATCTCGACCACGTCGTCCAGGTGGGACGCGAGTCCGAGGGTCACGTCGCCCTCGGTCACCCGCCGGGAGCCGTCCAGGGCCGGCGCGTGCACCACGATGTGCGGATGCTGCGTGGGGTAGTTCATGTCCTCAAGCCTCCTGACCCTCAGCCTCCTGCCGTGGCACCCGGTCCGCACGCCGAGAAGCGCCGGACCCGGGTGACGACCCGGGTCCGGCGCTTCCGCCGCCAACCGCTTGGTTGCCGTCCGACGGCGCGAGACTGGGCGCGACAGGACGTTCGCGCCGCCGGACGGGATCAGAGGGCCTCGCGCCAGGAACCGCACGCGCGAGGCGGAGGGCCGGGACCGCGGCGGGTGCGACGGCTCCGGGACGGCCTCCCTCAGGTCGAGAGGACGCTCCCGTCGCTTTCACCACCGCACTGGCTCACACGCCGCCGCGGTCCCTGTGCCCTGCCCGCACCGCCGTCGGGCGGCCACCCCTCATCCGGGTCGCCCGACGGCCCGGGCGGGCCGTACGCGTACGGGATCCGGGGCATGACCTCCCGGCGGACCCCGTACGCGGCTCGGTGTCAGTCCTCGCGCAGGGCGCGCACCGCCTCCTCCACGCGCCTGCCGTAGTCCGGGTCGGCGGCGTGGAAGTGCGCGAGGTTCTTCCTGATCACGTCGTCGCGGGAGACCTGCGCGAGGCCGCCGGCGATGTTCGCGACCAGACGCCGCTTCTCCTCCTCGGACATGAGCCGGTACAGCTCGCCCGCCTGGAAGAAGTCGTCGTCCTTGGTGTGGGCGGGCGCCGCGTGGGTGCCCGTGTGGCCGTTCACCGCGAGCGGGGCCGACAGCGGACGGCCGGTCTCGACGGGGCCGTCGTGGGAGTTCGGCTCGTAGTTCTTGGCGTACCGGCCCTGGGAGTTGGCCGCCATGAGGCCGTCGCGGCCGTAGTTGTCCGCGCCGCCGGGTACCGCCTTCGGGGCGTTCACCGCGAGCTGGGTGTGGTTGACGCCCAGGCGGTAGCGGTGGGCGTCGGCGTAGGCGAACAGCCGGCCCTGGAGCATCTTGTCCGGCGACGGGCCGATGCCCGGCACGAAGTTGTTCGGGGAGAACGCGGCCTGCTCGACCTCGGCGAACACGTTGTCCGGGTTGCGGTCCAGGACCAGCCGGCCCACCCGCCGCAGGGGGTGGTCCCCGTGCGGCCAGACCTTGGTCAGGTCGAAGGGGTTGAAGCGGTAACCGGCCGCCTCGGCCGCCGTCATGATCTGGACGTACAGCGTCCAGGACGGGCGCACCCCGCGCTCGATGGCCTGGAGCAGGTCCGTCTGGTGGGAGGCCGGGTCCGTGCCCGCGATCTCCTGGGCCTGCTCGGTGGTCAGGCAGCGGATGCCCTGGTCCGTCTTGAAGTGGTACTTGACGAAGAAGGCCTCGCCGTCGGCGTTCGTCCACTGGTAGGTGTGCGAGCCGTAGCCGTTCATGTGGCGGTACGACGCCGGGATGCCGCGGTCGCCCATCAGCCACGTCACCTGGTGCGTGGCCTCGGGGGCGTGCGCCCAGAAGTCCCAGACGTTGTCCGGCTCCTGACGGCCCGTGAACGGGTCGCGCTTCTGCGAGTGGATGAAGTCGGGGAACTTGATCGGGTCCTTGATGAAGAACACCGGGGTGTTGTTGCCGACGAGGTCGTAGTTGCCCTCCTCGGTGTAGAACTTCACCGCGAATCCGCGCGGGTCCCGCACCGCGTCCGCGCCGCCGAGGGAGTCCGCCACGGTGGAGAAGCGCACGAACACCTCGGTGCGCTTGCCGACCGCGCCCAGGAAGTCGGCGTGGGTGTAGGCGGTGACGTCGTCGGTCACCTCGAAGTACCCGTGGGCGCCGGAGCCGCGGGCGTGCACCACGCGCTCCGGGATGCGCTCGCGGTTGAAGCGCGCCAGCTTCTCCAACAGGTGCTGGTCCTGGAGGAGGAGAGGGCCGCCGATGCCGGCGGAGGCGGAGTTCTGGTTGTCGGCGACCGGGGCGCCGGACTCGGTCGTGAGCACGCGCTTCGACATCGGGGACCTTCCGTGCAGAGTGCATGCGGAAATATGTTTCCGCTTCGTGGAGTTTCCGCTGGCGTGGAGCCTAGGAGCGGCGCGATCGCCTCGTCAACAGTTTGTTGAACAAGAGGTGGTGGCAATCCGGACGGCGCCGCCGCCTGGGCGCGACATGACAGATGTCGGCGGCGGCGCCGTCCGGAGGTCCGGGGGGCCGGTCAGACCTGGGCGCCGGAGAGGCGCTCCACGGCCCGCAGCAGGGCCGAGTGATCCAGGCCGCCGTCGCCCTGCGCGCGCAGGGAGGCCACCAACTGGGCCACCACGGCGCCGACGGGCAGGGCGGCACCCACGGTGCGGGCCGCGTCCGTCACGATTCCCATGTCCTTGTGGTGCAGGTCGATACGGAAGCCCGGCTTGAAGTCGCGCTGGAGGAAGTTGTCCTTCTTCCGTGTCAGCACGGTCGAGCCCGCCAGACCGCCGTTCAGGACGTCCAGCGCCGCCTTCAGGTCCACGCCCGACTTCTCCAGGAAGACCACGGCCTCGGCGCACGCCTGGATGTTGACGGCGACGATGAGCTGGTTGGCGGCCTTCACGGTCTGGCCGGAGCCGTGCGGACCGCACAGCACGATGGTCCTGCCCAGCGCCTCGAAGAGCGGCTCGGCCGCGTCGAAGTCGGCCTGCTCGCCGCCGACCATGATCGACAGCACCGCCTCGACGGCGCCCGCCTCACCGCCCGAGACGGGGGCGTCCAGGACCCGGATTCCCTTGTCCTTGGCGGCGGCGGCCAGATCGATCGAGGTCTGCGGGGTGATCGAGGACATGTCGATCAGCAGCGCGCCGGAGCGTGCGTTCTCCAGGATGCCGTCCGGGCCGTACGCGATGGCCTCGACCTGCGGCGACGCGGGCACCATCGTGACGATCACGTCGGCGTCCCGGACCGCCTCGGCGATCGAGCCCGCCGCGGTGCCGCCCGCGGCGGTCAGCCGGTCCAGCTTCGCCTGCTCCAGCGTGTGGCCGGTGACGTCGTAGCCCGCCTTGATCAGGTTCTCGGACATGGGGGAGCCCATGATGCCGAGGCCGATCCAAGCAACCTTGGGGAGGGTGGTGGTCATGTGCGGGTGCCTTTCTGACTTCTGTGCTGCGTCTGGGAGTCGGGGCCCGGTGAAAGGGGTCCGGGTGGGTCAGCGGGCCGCTCGGGCCACGGCCGGCAGCCACCCGAAGGCCTCGGCGCTCGGGCGATCGCCCGGCTTGTACTCCAGGCCGACCCAGCCGTCGTAACCGGCCTTCCCCAGCTGGTCGAGGAGGTCCTCCAGGGGGAGCGAGCCCGTGCCGGGCGCGCCGCGGCCGGGGTTGTCCGCGATCTGGACGTGGCCGGTCCGCGCGGCGTACCGCTCGATCACCGACGGCAGGTCCTCGCCGTTCATGGACAGGTGGTACAGGTCCATCAGGAACCTGGCGTTGCCGAGACCCGACGCCGCGTTCACCTTGTCCACCACCTCGACGGCGGCGGGGGCGCTCACCAGCGGGTACAGCGGCGACTCCGGCTTGTTGAGCGCCTCGACCAGCAGGATCGCGCCGATGCCGTCGGCGGCCCGGGCCGCGAGGACGAGGTTGTCCAGCGCGAGCGCGTCCTGCTCGGCCGGGTCCACGCCCTCGACCCGGTTGCCGTACAGGGCGTTGAGGGCCGTGCAGCCGAGGGACCGGGCGAGCTCCGCGGCCACGTCGATGTTGGCGCGGAACCGCTCCGACTCCTCACCGGGCACGGACAGCGCGCCGCGGTCGGGGCCCGGGAGCCGTCCGGCGTAGAAGTTCAGGCCGGTGAGCTGTACGCCCGCGTCCTCGATCGCCTTCTTCAGGGCGTCGGTCGCGGCACGCTCCGGGGTGGGGGAGTCGATCCACGGCCACCACAGCTCGACCGCGGTGAAGCCGGCCGCGGCGGCGGCCGCCGGCCGCTCCAGGAGCGGGAGTTCCGTGAAGAGGATCGACAGGTTGACGTTGAAGCGCTGGTCTGCGAATCCCATCAGGGCCGCGCTCCCTTCCGTTGTCGCCGGTATTCCGTATTGCGGAAGTTTGTTTCTGCTTAATGGAAGACTGCCGGGGGGTGTCGCGGCTTGTCAAGAGGGTGCGGGCTCCCGCATGGATCCCCGCCGCGAGGGGCTGCCCGGTAACCGGCCCGCGCGTTAGGTTGTGCGCGTGCGATTGAGAGTGGAGTTCACGACCGAACCCTTCGATCTGGACGAGGCCCCCCAGCACGCGCTGGTGGCACGGGAGGTCGTCGAGGACGCCGAGCTGGACGCCGTGGACGTCGGCCCGTTCGGCAACACGGCCGAGGGGGGCGCCGAGGTCGTCCTGGACGCCGTGGACGCCCTGCTGCGCAGGACCCTCGGGGCCGGCGCCACCCGGATCTCCCTCCAGGTCACCGTGCTCGGGGAGGACGCGAGGTGATCGGGGAGGAGTCCTTCATCGCGGCCCTGAAGCCGCTGGTCGACGCGATCGGCGGCCGGATGCTCCCGCCCGACGAGGCGGGCCCCGACGACGTCGTGCTCCTCTGGGAGGGTGACGTCGCCGTCGCCGTGCGCCTGCCGCAGCTCGCCGACTCCCTGGACCACATCCTGGCCGCCATGGAGCGCAGGAAGGGCATGCCGCTCGCGGATCTGGACCGCAAGGCCAAGCAGGAGGTCGTGCGGGTCCTGGAGTCGCGCGGCG
Organism: Streptomyces sp. NPDC088817; assembly: GCF_044750345.1. Classification (NCBI taxonomy): domain Bacteria; kingdom Bacillati; phylum Actinomycetota; class Actinomycetes; order Kitasatosporales; family Streptomycetaceae; genus Streptomyces; species Streptomyces sp. NPDC088817. The sequence goes on along the minus strand of NZ_JBIVJN010000012.1, from coordinate 67,831 downwards.
CCTTCTCCGTCCGGCACGGGGTGGAGACCGTGGCGAGCGCGCTGGGCGTCAGCCGCTTCACCGTCTACAACTACCTCAACCGCGACAAGCAGAGCTGAGCCACAGCCGGGCAGGACGACGGCCCGGAATTTTCAACAAACTGTTGACGCGGTGTTCGTCAGGGCGTTAGCTGTCCGCAGCCCGTTCCACGCGAAGGCCGTCAACAGCCCACGGAGGCTCCCGTGACTTCGACCTCAACGCCACCGGGCCTCGCCCGATTCAACGCCCTCCCCGAAGACGCGGCCCGAGTCGCCCTTCTGGAGGCGTGCGCCAGCACGGCGTGGGCCGACCGGCTGCTGGCGGCCCGCCCCTGCGACACCCCCGACGACCTCGAAGCCGTGAGCGACGCCGCCATGGCGGAGCTGACCCCAGCGGACCTCGAGGAGGCGATGGCCGGCCATCCACCGATCGGCCGTCCCAAGCCCGGCGACCCGGCCTCGGCCCGCGAACAGCGCGGAATGGCCGGCGCCTCCGAGGAACTCAAGGCCGAGATGCTCGACCTCAACCTGGCCTACCAGGACAAGTTCGGCCACGTCTTCCTCATCTGCGCCACCGGCCGGACCGGCGAGCAGATGCGCGACGCGCTCAAGGAGCGGATCGGCAACGCGCCGGAGCAGGAACGCGAGATCGTCCGCAGCGAACTGGGGAAGATCAACCGCATCCGGCTCGCCCGGCTGCTCGAAGACGCCTGAGAAGACGCCCGAAGAGGAAACCATGAGCACCGAGACCACCGCCTCCGTGTCCACGCACATCCTGGACACCTCCGCCGGCCGCCCCGCCGACGGCGTCGCCGTCCGCCTTCTGGCCCGCTCGGGCCGGGAAGCCGACTGGCAGGCGCTCGGCGGCTCCTCGACCGACGCCGACGGGCGGTGCAAGGACCTACCGGCACCGCCGGAGGGCACCACCCACGTACGGCTCGAGTTCGACACCGAGACGTACTTCGCCAAGAAACAAGCCGCGGCCCAGCAGGACGCCCCCGCGCTCCGGGACAGCGAGAACGGCCGGCCCGTGTTCTTCCCCGAGGTCACCATCGCCTTCGCGGTGGTGCCCGGCGAGCACTACCACGTTCCGCTGCTGCTCAACCCGTTCGGCTACTCCGTTTACCGAGGGAGCTGACCGACACCATGACCCGTTTCGTCCTGGGACAGAACCAGTACGGCAAGGCCGAGAACCGAGTCGTCAAGATCACGCGTGACGGCGACACGCACCACATCAAGGACCTGAACGTCTCCGTCGCCCTGTCCGGCGACATGGAGGAGGTCCACCGCAGCGGCTCCAACGCGAACGTCCTGCCGACCGACACCACCAAGAACACGGTGTTCGCCTTCGCCAAGGAGCACGGGATCCGGAGCGCCGAGGACTTCGGCGTCAGGCTCGCCCGCCACTTCGTGGACAACACCGAGCCCATCCACCGGGCCCGCATCCGCGTCGAGGAGTACGCCTGGGAGCGGATCGAGACCTCGCAGTCCGGCGCGCGCTTCGTCGGCTCGGAGGAGATCGCCCACTCCTTCGTCCGCAAGGGCCAGGAGACCCGCGTCGCGCAGATCACCTACGACGGCCACGGAATCCAGGTGCTCTCCGGGTTCAAGGACCTGACCGTACTGAACTCGACCAACTCCGAGTTCTTCGGCTTCCTCAAGGACAAGTACACCTCCCTCCCGGAGGACCACGACCGCATCCTCGCCACCACCGTCTCCACCTGGTGGCGGCACAACTGGAACGGCATCGACTCCGACGCCCCCGACTGGGAGCGCTCGTACAACGGAGTGCGCAAACACGCGCTGCAGGCGTTCGCCGAGACCTACTCGTACTCGCTCCAGCAGACCCTCTTCGAGATGGGTGTGCGGGTGCTGAACTCCCGCGACGAGGTCGACGAGATCCGCTTCTCGATGCCCAACAAGCACCACTTCCGCTCGGACCTGTCGCCCTTCGGGATCGACAACGAGGCCAAGGACGGTGCCGTCTACTACGCCGCCGACCGCCCGTACGGCCTGATCGAGGCCACCATCCTGCGGGACGGCGCCGAGCAGCTCATCCCGGTCGACATGACAAACCTCTGACGCGGGACGCGCGCCACCGGACCCGCTCCGGACCGGTGGCGCGCCACACCGGAGGGAACGAAATGGCACTGCCTGCTCAAGGGTCCGTCGAAGGCCCGTGTTCCACCCCGCCGGTGCACACCGAGGACGCCGTCACGTCCGTGCACCCGGTGGACGAGAGACTCCACCCCTCGCGGCTCGCCCCCGCCGCGCTCCAGCACATCGCCGCCATGTACGCGGGCGTTGTCACCCCTCCGCTCATCATCGGCCAGGCCTGCGGACTCGACATCGCGGCCCGCACCCGGCTCATCGCCGCCAGCCTGCTGATCGCCGGCGTCGCGACGATCCTCCAGACCATCGGCGTCAAGCAACTCGTGGGCAACCGCCTGCCGTTCGTGAACGCCGCCTCCTCGGCCGGCATCGCCCCGATCCTCGCCATCGCCGAGACCAACACCAAGGGCCACCAACTCCCCGCGATCTACGGCGCCGTGATGGTCGCCGGCGCCTTCTGCCTGGCCGTCGGCCCGTTCTTCGGCAGGCTGCTGAAATACTTCCCGCCGCTCGTCACCGGCGTGGTGATCACCCTCATCGGGGTCACGCTGATGCCCGTGCCCGTCGGCTGGGCGCAGGGCGGCGACAGGACCGCCGCCGGCTTCGGCTCCATGAAGAACCTCGCCCTCGCCGCGTTCACCCTCGTCGTCATCCTGCTGATCCAGCGCTTCGGCAAGGGCTTCGTCAAACAGGTCGCCCTGCTGTTCGGACTGCTCGTCGGCACCCTGGCCGCGCTCCCGTTCGGCATGGCCGACTTCCGCGGCATCACCTCCGCCCCCCTCGCCGCGCTGCCCACCCCCTTCGCCTTCGGCACGCCCGTCTTCCAGCCAGCGGCCATCCTGTCGCTGTGCATCGTGATGCTGGTGCTGATGACCGAGTCCAGCGCCGGCATGCTCGCCCTCGGCGAGATCTGCGACCGCCGCGCCGACGCCCGGACCATCACCCGCGGACTGCGCACCGACGGCATCGCCACCCTGCTCGGCCCCGTCTTCGGCGGCTTCCCCACCTCCGCCTTCGCCCAGAACGTCGGCGTCGTCTCACTGACCCGGGTGCGCAGCCGTTACGTCGTCGCCGCCGCCGGCTCCGCCCTGCTCGTCCTCGGCGCCTTCCCGGTCCTCGGCGCGGTCGTCTCCCTGGTACCGATGCCGGTCCTCGGCGGCGCCGGCATCGTACTGTTCGGCTCGATCGCCGTCAGCGGCATCCGCACCCTGTCCGAGGCCGGACTGGACGACAGCTCCAACATCATCCTGGTCGCCGTGGCCCTCGGCGCCGGCATCATCCCGCTGGCCGCCCCCACCTTCTACACCCAGTTCCCGGCCTGGGCCCAGACCGTGCTCGGCTCCGGGATCAGCGCCGGCGCCATCGCCGCCGTCCTGCTCAACCTGTTCTTCCACCACCTCGGCACCCGGAGCGGCACCGCTCCGGCACTCAAATCCTCCTAGGGTCCTGCCGTGCCCTCCCCGCGGACGTCCCACGTCCACGGGCCGCCACCAAAGACAAGGAAGCGCAATGGCACCATCGGCAGCCCAGCGCGTTGTCATCGAGAACTGCGCGATCGCGACCGTCGACGCGGACGACACCGAGTACGCCCTCGGACACCTCGTCCTCGCCGGCAACCGGATCGAGTCGGTCGGCGCGGGCAAGGCCCCCGAAGGGCTGAAGGACGTAACACGCCGGATCGACGCGAGCGGCCATCTGGCCACGCCCGGTCTGGTCAACACCCACCACCACTTCTACCAGTGGATCACCCGGGGCCTGGCCACCGACCACAACCTGTTCGACTGGCTTGTCGCGCTCTACCCGACCTGGGCGCGCATCGACGAGGAGATGGTCTCCGCGGCGGCCCGCGGCTCGCTGGCGATGATGGCCCGCGGCGGCGTCACCACCGCCATGGACCACCACTACGTCTTCCCGCGGGGCTCCGGAGACCTGTCCGGCGCGATCATCCGGGCCGCCCGCGAGACGGGCGTCCGGTTCACCCTCGCCCGCGGCTCGATGGACCGCGGCGAGAAGGACGGCGGATTGCCGCCGGACTTCGCCGTGGAGACGCTCCAGGACGCGCTCGCATCCACCGAGGAGACCGTGCGACAGCACCACGACGCCTCCTTCGACGCCATGACGCAGGTCGCCGTCGCCCCCTGCTCACCCTTCTCCGTCTCCACCGAACTGCTCGAGCAGGCCGCCGAACTGGCCCGCCGGCTCGGCGTACGGCTGCACACCCACGGCTCGGAGACGGTCGAGGAGGAGAAGTTCTGCCACGAGCTGTTCGGCAGGGGACCCACCGACTACTTCGAGTCCACGGGCTGGCTGGGCGAGGACGTGTGGATGGCGCACTGCGTCCACATGAACGACTCCGACATCGCCGCCTTCGCCCGCACGAGGACCGGCGTGGCGCACTGCCCCTCGTCCAACGCCCGCCTGGCGGCCGGAATCGCGCGTGTCCCCGACATGCTGGCGGCCGGCGTCCCGGTCGGCCTCGGCGTCGACGGCACCGCCTCCAACGAGTCCGGCGAACTCCACACCGAACTGCGCAACGCCCTGCTGATCAACCGCCTCGGCGCACACCGCGAGGCGGCCCTCACCGCCCGCCAGGCACTGCGCCTGGGTACCTACGGCGGCGCCCAGGTGCTCGGCCGGGCCGGCCAGATCGGCTCACTGGAGCCGGGCAAGCTGGCCGACCTGGTGCTGTGGAAGATGGACACACTGGCCCACGCCTCGATCGCCGACCCGGTGGCCGCCCTGGTCCTCGGCGCGGCGGCACCGGTCACCGCCTCCTTCGTGGACGGGCGGCAGATCGTCGAGGACGGCCGGCTGCTGACCGCCGACGAGGACGCCATCGCCCGCGCCACACGGGCCGAGGCACAGCGGCTGGCGCGGATCACTGCGCGAAGCTGACCGATTCAAGGAACTCCGGGCGGGAGGGACGGCTCCCGACCGGTAGCCGTGGACCCGAGCGGGGTCCACGGCGGGCCGGCTCCGGGGCGCGCTTGGACACGCGCCCCGGAACGGTCCTCCGTCGCCCACCGCGGGCCCCCGAGGGCCCGTCCCCGGTCCCTCCCCCAAGCTCTCGGCTTCGCTCGAGCAGGGAGGTACCCCCATGCCCACACGCACCACCTCCTTGACACCCACGTCGAAGACGACGTGTCAACCGACCGGAGGAGCAGCCGTGGCCGCTCACCCCACGTCCCGCGACGAGGCACGACAGCCAGCCGAGTCCACCACCCACCCCGTGGACGAGAAACTCCCCGTCCTGAAGATGGCGACCAGCGGCCTCCAGCACGTGGCCGCCATGTACGCGGGCGTCGTCGCCCCGCCCCTGATCGTCGGCGCGGCCGTCGGCCTGTCCGGCACCGAGCTGACCTTCCTCACCGGGGCCTGCCTGTTCACGGCCGGTCTCGCCACGTTCCTTCAGACCCTCGGCATCTGGAAGATCGGCGCCCGGCTCCCCTTCGTCAACGGCGTCACCTTCGCCGGTGTCGCCCCCATGACCGCGATCGTCGCCTCCACCAAGGACAAGTCCGACGCCCTGCCGATCATCTTCGGCGCGGTCATCGTGGCGGGCGTCCTAGGCTTCCTGGCCGCGCCGATCTTCTGCAAGGCGATCCGCTTCTTCCCGCCCGTGGTCACCGGCACCGTGATCACCCTCATCGGCGTCTCCCTGCTGCCCGTCGCCTTCGGCTGGGCCCAGGGCCCCAATCCGGCCGCGCACGACTACGGCTCGGCGACCAACCTCACCCTCGCCGGCATCACCCTGGTCATCGTGCTGCTGCTGCGCCGCTTCACCCGCGGCTTCGTCAAGCAGATCGCGGTCCTGCTCGGCCTGGTCGCCGGCACGATCATCGCGATCCCGTTCGGGGTCACGGACTTCGGCCCGGTGGCGGAGGCGCGGGTGGTCGGCTTCCCGACCCCGTTCCACTTCGGCGCGCCGCAGTTCAAGGTCGCCGCGATCCTGTCGATGTGCGTGGTCATGGTGGTCTCGATGACCGAGTCCACCGCCGACATGCTGGCCCTCGGCGAGATCGTGGAACGCCCGGCCGACGAGAAGACGATCGCCGCCGGCCTGCGTGCCGACACCCTCGGCTCCGCCCTCAGCCCCCTGTTCAACGGCTTCATGTGCAGCGCCTTCGCGCAGAACATCGGCCTGGTGGCCATGACCCGGATCCGCAGCCGCTTCGTGGTGGCCTTCGGCGGCGGCTTCCTGGTCCTGATGGGCCTGTGTCCGATGGCCGCCTCGCTCATCGCCGTCGTACCGCGCCCGGTGCTCGGCGGCGCGGGCGTGGTCCTGTTCGGCTCGGTCGCCGCCAGCGGCATCCAGACCCTGGCACGGGCCGGCCTCGACAAGGACAACAACGTGCTGATCGTCGCCGTCTCGATCGCCGTCGGCATCATCCCGATCACGGCGCCGAACTTCTACCACGCCTTCCCGGAGACCGCCCGGATCGTCCTCGACTCCGGCATCTCCACCGGTTGCGTCGCGGCCGTCCTGCTCAACTTCGTCTTCAACCACCTGGGCAAGCCGGGCTCCGTGGGCGCCCAGGACGTCACTCACCCGATGGAGGCGGGGGAGGAGATCGCGGTGGTGCGCTGACCCCCGCGGGACGCGGGGTGAAAGGGGTACGGCGGCTTCGCCGTGCCCCTGCCTCTCACACCCTGCGCGGCGAGGCCAGCAGGTACCGGGCCCTCGTGCGGGGCTCGGTGTACTCCCCGGCCTGCCAGCCCGCCCGCTCCAGCGCGGCCGCGCACGCCCGCAGCGCCGCGCCGTCGGGCCCGTACACCGCGACCGCCTCCGGCTGCGGGGTCGCCCGCACCCGGTAACCGCCGGCGCCCGGCCCGTCGGGCCGCAGCCCCGCCGCCTCCAGGGCGAGCGCGGCGGCCCGCACCAGATGCGCGCGCTCCCAGCCACACGGCCGCTCGACGGCACCGTCCGGATTGGTCATCCGGCGCAGCTCCAGCAGCCCCTGCCAGGCACTGTGCACCTCGCGCACCCGCCCGGGACCGTCGTACGGCTCCTCCTCACCGCCGACGCGGGCGGAGAACACACCGGTACCGTCGGCCGCCTCCCCGGCCGGGGAAGCCTTCTCCTCCTTATCTCCTTCTTTCTCCTCCCGTATTCGATGCCCGGCGGGAGTGAGGAAATGGTCGTGCGGCGGGCGCGGGTGCCGGAACGCGAGCCCGCGCTTCACCAGCGCCGCGAGCTGCGCCTCCGTACCCCTGAGCCGGCCGGTCACGGGGTCGGCGGCGTCGATGACGCGGCGCTGCGCGGCGGTGGGCGGTCGAGTCACGGCGCGGCCTCCCCGTATCGTCGGACGGTCGTCGGTCAGCTGCTTCGAAGAGTAGGACCCGGCACTGACAACGACCCGCAGCCGCTCACGCCGAAGGCGCCGCCTGGATGTTCCAGCCCGCGATCACCGGCCGCCCGTGCTCCGTGCCCAGCCGGCCCACCGTGCCCGTGGCGAGCTGGAACAGCGCGCCCGCCGACGGCGGCAGTCCGAGCCGCCGGGCGGTGAGCACCCGCAGGAAGTGCCCGTGCGCCACCAGCAGGACGGCCGCCCCGGTGTCGGCGAGCGCGGCGTCCACCTTGCCCAGCATCCGGTCGGCCCGCTCCCCGACCTGTTCCACGCTCTCCCCGGGATGCTCCGGCGGTCCCGGGGCGACGCCGTCCGTGAACAGGAACCAGCCGGGACGCGTCCGCTGGATCTCGTCGGTCGTGATGCCCTCGTAGCCGCCGTAGTCCCACTCCCGCAGATCGGCGTCGACCCGCGCGTCGTGGACCCCGATCAGCTCGGCCGTCTCCCGCGCCCGCTGCGAGGGGCTGACGAAGGCCGCCCCGATCCGGTACGAGCGGATCAACGGCGCCAGCCGCCGCGCCTCTTCCTGCCCGTGTTCGGTGAGCGGTACGTCCGTCCATCCGGTGTGGCGCCCGGACCGCGACCACTCGGTCTCCCCGTGCCGTACGAGAAAGAGATCACCCATGCCTCCCAGGCTACGAGCCCGCCCCCGCCCACCCGCGGACGCACGCGCCCACGGCGGGGCCTCGCGCCCCGGGCACTTTCGGAGCACGGACCGGCACCGCGACATCACCACCGCGCCGCAGGCGAGGAACGTGACGGCATGTTGGCCGAGCAAGGCGACGGTTACTTGTCACCGCGACCACCAGGTTGTCCACGACCACATCGAGCGGTACGGCAAGCACTCGGCAGATCCGTCGCGGACGGCGCACCTGGCCAGGGGTTGCTGGTTCGACTGACGGGGCGGAGCGGGGTATTTGGCCGTCTCAAATCGATCTTGGCGACGATTTCGTCCTTGTGCAACCTTTCACGTTCGCAGCAGGTCTGGTCTGTCGGGTCAGCAGACCCACAGAGCAGACTTGGGGAACAAATGCGTATTCGCGCCACTGTTGCCGCTGTCTCCGGCACCCTGGCCCTGTCCGCCTTCGCCGTGCCGGTTTCTCATGCGAGCAGCCCATCGTTCGCGCTGACGGGGGCGGACGCCGCCCCGGTGATCAGCAAGGTCGTTGTGAACAGTGGAAAGCCGATCGTGCTCGGTACCACCGCCACCAAGAAGGAGACGGTTTCCGTCACCGCGTCCCACTCCTCGGGCATCGAGGACGCTCTCTCCTACATGTGGAGAGGCCGCGACAGCAACCCGAATCTGTACGGCTTCGGGTTCCACCCGGACGGGGAAAGGGCCAAGTGCAGGTCCGCGAAAGCCACAACCTCGACCTGTACCTTCATCATCACGGTCGATCCCGGATACCTGTGGAACACCAACGCCACGACCTGGCGGGTCTACGCCGCAGCATGGGGCAAGGACGGGAGCTTCACCGAGAATGACAAGTTCTCCTCGGTCAGGTTCCAGCGGCTGTCACGGCTGACGGTCAAAGCCTCCCCGAAGCCCGTGAAGAAGGGCAGCACCATTACGGTCACGGGCAAGCTGGACCGGGCCGACTGGGACACCCGTAAGTACGCGGGCTACACGTCCCAGTCGGTCAAACTCCAGTTCCGGAAGAAGAACAGCAGCACATACACCACCGTCAAGACGGTGAAGAGCTCCAACACCGGCACGCTGAAGACCACGGTCAAGGCAGTGAAGGACGGCTACTGGCGCTGGAGTTTCGCCGGTACGACCTCGACTCCCGCAGTCAACGCCACTGGTGACTTCGTCCACGTGAAGTAGTTCCGCAGCGCGCAGTAGCGAGAGAACCGAAGGGCTCGGCAGGCTGGGCCCTTCGCCCGCGTGACCTCCGCAGTTCTCCGTGGCTCCGCGTCGTCGAAGCTCCCTGTGGGGCATGGGGGGCACGCTTGGAACCTGGCTATGCGGTCGGCAACGTGAACTCGCTCACCGTGTGCCACGAACCTGGTGTGTCACTCCCAGCGATCAAGCGGACGCGGTCGATTCGGGCCTGGATCGGCAGCTCCGCTTCCAATTCCGTGGCTGCCTGTTGCATGGAGAGGAGATCAGCCAGGTGCGTGCTCCCGACAGTCAGGTGCGGCGTCGGGTCTGGATGTGCTCCCCGGTACGGCGGACACTCAGGGAACTGACGCACCCCGGCTTCAGTGAGCGCGCGGAACGGCGCATCGGGGTCTGGCGCCAGCCACATGACGTCCTGTCCGAACCATGCGACCTGGGAGAAGGTGCAGGTGAAGGCGGGCACCGTTGCCAAGCATGCTCGCAGATCGTCGATCACGCTCTTGGTGATGCGGTCAGGCATGAGGAACGGATAGAGGACCGTGATGTGCGCCGGAACGGGACAGGATGCCGTGTGGTCAAAGATGTGCCGGAAGGGCCCCACGACCGCCTCCGCCTCAGGTATGGGAGCGATGATTGCCGTCTTCGTTGCGCCTGCGAGATTGTCCACGCGCACACTCAACACCATCCGTGACGCGCCAACCGGCCATACATACTGAGGTCTGACGTGCGCCTACATGGTCGCCGACTGTCATCGTTTGTCAACGTCGGTTCGCCTCGGGCGGCTACATGACGCTCGTCGAGGAACGTGACGAAACCGGGGATGCCGCCCCAAGTCACGTTCCATGTACGCTGCCCGGTCCGCCAGGGCGGTGGCGGAGTCCTGGAACGCGTCGTGGGCGTCATCCATGTGCGGGCGGACTATTTCGCCGAACTTCTTCCGGAAGGCTTAGACCGGTTCGCTTCGGCGACTTCGGCGTCCAACTCCTCGAAGGACTGTTTGGCCGTCAGTAGTGGTTACCCGAACGCGCAGTTGAGTGGGTCACTCGGTGCGGTGGAGGATGGGGGAACGCGCCATGGTCGCTCGCACGGGAGTCTACGGTCGGTGACCGTGAAGTTGGTGGTGCAGGTGAGGCTGCTGCCTACGCCCGTGCAGGCGGCGGCACTCGAGGCGAGCCTGCACGCCTGTAATGAGGCGGCGACTTGGGCGAGCGGCGTTGCGTTCGACAAGGACGTGAAGAAGAGCTTCGCGCTGCGTGAGCACGCCTACCGTGAGATCAAAACGCGGTGGGGGCTGGGCGCGCAGGCTGCCCAGCATGTGATCAAGAAGACCTGCGATGCCTACGCCACGCTGCGAGCGAACCTGAAGGCCGGAAATCTGGGCAGGCCGGGTTCCAAGCGCTACCGCAGGGCCGCCGAGAAGCCGATCGCCTTCCGGGCGGAGAGTGCGCAGCCCTACGACGACCGGATGCTGTCCTGGCAGATACCCAAGCGGCGGATCTCGATCTGGACGACGGCCGGGCGGGTGAAGGACGTGGCGTTCACCGCCTCTGTCGAACAGCTGGCCACCCTGGCCCGTTACCGCCGGGGCGAGTCGGACCTGCTGGTGCGGGACGGCATGTGGTTCCTGAACGCCACCTGCGATGTCCCCGAGCAGCCGCCGAACACCGATCCGGTGGACTTCCTCGGCGTCGACCTGGGCATCGTGAACATCGCCACCACGTCCGACGGCGAGATCATGGCCGGACGGGAGCTGAACCGCACCCGGGTCAGGGAACGCAAGCTGCGGGCGAAGCTGCAAAAGAAGGGCACCCCGTCCGCCAAGCGCCGCCTGAAGAAGCGGCGGCGCAAGGAGGCGCGGCGGGCGAAGGACATCAACCACAAGATCGCGAAGCATGTCGTGGCCGAGGCAGAACGCACCGCTCGCGGGGTCGCCCTGGAGTATCTGACGGGCATCCGCGAGCGGGTACGGCTCCGCAAGCCCCAACGGGCCACCCTGCACTCCTGGGCGTTCCACCAGCTCGGGCAGTTCATCGCGTACAAGCCCCGCAGGGTCGGGGTACCGGTGGTGTACGTCGATCCGGCGTACACCTCCCGCACCTGCGCCGAGTGCGGGCACATCGACAGGGCGAACCGGGTGAGCCAGGCCCGGTTCGCGTGCCGGTCCTGCGGATTCGTTGATCACGCGGACCGGAACGGCTCCCGCAACATCCGCGCCCGAGCGTGGGAGTTGTGGCGACGCGGGGCTGCGTCAACGGCCCCTGCCCCAGCACCGGAGCAGACGCGCCGGGCCGGGGCTGGACGCAAACGCAGCGTCATACCCAGTGACGCCCGTTGTGCAAACGCGTCACCTCGGTGACGAGTAGTTGACAGGCAGGTTCCGGAAGTCGCGCCGAAGTCCCGCGGCCGACTCCGGGACCGTAGCACGGCGCGGGTGGCGGGCTCGAAGGGGTTTCCGCACGGTGCCGGACCCTACTGCCGGTAGCCGCCGAGGAACCGGCCGATCCTGCTGATCGCCGTGTCCAGGACGTCGGCGTGGGGGAGCGTGAGGATGCGGAAGTGGTCGGGGGCGGGCCAGTTGAAGCCCGTTCCCTGCACCACCTGGATCTTCTCGCGCAGCAGCAGGTCCAGGACGAATTTCTCGTCGTCGTGGATCGGATGGACCTTGGGGTCCAGGCGGGCGAACGCGTACAGCGCGCCCCTGGGCTTCACGCACGTCACGCCCGGGATCTCGTTCAGCTTCCGCCAGGCCACGTCGCGCTGTTCGCGCAGCCGGCCGCCCGGCGCGGTCAGCTCGCGGATGGACTGGCGGCCGCCGAGGGCGGCCTGGATGGCGTACTGGGCGGGGGCGTTGGCGCACAGGCGCATGGAGGCCAGCATCGTCAGGCCCTCCAGGTAGTCCTTCGCGTGCTGTCCGGGGCCGGTGACCACCAGCCAGCCGGAACGGAAGCCCGCCACGCGGTACGTCTTGGACAGGCCGCAGAAGGTGAGGACGACCAGGTCGGGGGCGAGCGCCGCGGTGGAGTGGTGGACGGCGTCGTCGTAGAGGATCTGGTCGTAGATCTCGTCGGCGAGGACCATCAGGCCGTGGCGGCGGGCGAGGTCGAGGATGCCTTCGAGGATCTCCTTGGGGTAGACCGCGCCCGTCGGGTTGTTGGGGTTGATGATCACGACGGCCTTCGTACGGTCGGTGATCTTCGCGGCCATGTCGTCCAGGTCCGGGTACCAGTCGGCCTGCTCGTCGCACAGGTAGTGGACCGCCTTGCCGCCCGCCAGGGTCGTCACCGCCGTCCACAGGGGGAAGTCCGGGGCGGGGACGAGGATCTCGTCGCCGTCCTCGACCAGTGCCTGGACGGCCATCGAGACCAGTTCCGAGACGCCGTTGCCCAGGAAGACGTCGTCGACGTCCACCTCGAGACCGAGGGTCTGGTAGCGCTGGGCGACGGCCCTGCGGGCGGAGAGTATGCCGCGCGAGTCGGTGTACCCGTGCGCCCGCGGCAGCATCCGGATCATGTCCTGGAGGATCTCCTCCGGCGCCTCGAAGCCGAAGAGCGCCGGGTTGCCGGTGTTCAGCCGCAGCACGCTGTGGCCGGCCTCCTCCAGTGCGTCCGCGTGCTCGATCACCGGGCCGCGGATCTCGTAACAGACCTCGCTGAGCTTGCTCGACTGCCGGAACTCCATGCGCCGCATCCCTCCGGTGACTGATCCTGCTTGGTTTTACCAAGTGAGAGCTTGGAAAGTCCAACAACGCGTCTACACTGCCTCGCATGTCGCCTCGACGTAGCTACGACCAGTTCTGCTCCGCCGCCCGCGCGCTCGATGCCGTCGGGGACCGCTGGACCCTGCTGATCGTCCGGGAGTTGCTGGCCGGGCCGCGCCGCTACACCGATCTGCACGCCGACCTGCCGGGAGTGAGCACGGACATGCTCGCCTCACGGCTGAAGGACATGGAACGGGACGGGCTGACGACCCGGCGCCGGCTGCCGCCACCCGGAGCCGCCCACGTCTACGAACTCACATCACGAGGTCGGGAGTTGCTGCCCGTGCTGCGCGCGCTCGGGGAGTGGGGGCAGGCGGAGCTGGGGGAGCGGCGGCCCACCGACGCACTGCGCGCCCACTGGTTCGCGCTGCCCCTGCTGCGGGCCCTGGAAGAGACCGGAGTCGAGGCGGGCGTCGTCGAAGTCCGGCTGGACGAAGGCGACTTCCATCTGTACGTCGGAGCCGAGGAGGGCGCGCTCTACGGGTACGGCCCCGCCCCGGAGGAACCGGACGCCCGGCTGGCTCTGGACTCCGCCACGTGCACGGCCGTCAGCCGCGGGGAGTTGGGCCTCGCGGAGGCGCTACGGGACGGACGCGTCGAGGTGACCGGAGGCGGCCCCGCCGCCAAGGCCCTGCGCGCGAACGGGGCATGAGCGAAGGCCCGCCCCCCGAGGGGAGCGGGCCTTCACGGTTCGTGTCGGGCGAAGGTGTGTGTCAGACCCCCGGCGGCATCCGCGAGGGGCGACCCGATCCGCGTGTCAGCGCGTATCCGCCGATGCCCGCCAGCGCGGCCAGGACGCCGCCGATGCCGGTCCACACCCAGCGGTCGGACCACCAGCCGGAGGACCAGCCGCCGTCGGGTTCGATGCTCGACAGCACGGCCGACTTCTTCTTGCCGCCGTCGTCGTTCGAACCGCCGCTGTCCTGCTCGGACTTGACCGCGATGCCCGGGGTCAGCGGCTGCGCGAGCGAACCGTCGACCGCGGCCGCGCCGCCGATCTCCTTGGACTCGGCCTTCACCTCGGCGCTGACCGGCAGCCCCAGGTCGGACGCCGGCAGGCCGACCGCCGTCAGCCGCACGTAGTACGTGCCCGGCAGCGGGTCGTTGGCCCACGGCTCGGCCCAGGCCCGCACCGTGCGCAGCACGCAGGCCAGGTCGACCGATGCCGTGCCCTGGCCCGCGGTGCGGGTCTGCACGCCGTACTGGCAGGACTGGCGGCGCCGCAGACCGTCGTAGACGTCGATCTGCCACGTCTGCGAGGCGTGCGAGTCGGGCAGCTTCACCGTCGCCTTGACGGTGGGGCGCTGCCCGGCGTCCGCGGCGAACGACCAGTACATGTAGTCGCCCGTGGAGCCGTTGGCGGTCGCCTGCTGCCCCTGCTCGATCTCGGTCGCGCTACGGAAGGAGGTGCCGGCCTGGCTGGGCGCCCCGCTGTCGCCGGACGGGTCCGCCGAGGGCGACGAGTCGGCGGCCGCGGGGCCCGCGGCCAGCCCGAGCGCCAGCAGTGCGGCGCCCAGCACACGGTTGATACGCATCAGTTCGTCCTCCAGATCGCGACGCGCCAACGCGACACCCAGCCCCACAGCAGGCCCGCGACGAAGCCGGTCAGCACCAGCGCGCCGAGCAGCCACCAGCCGCGGCCGAGACCGAAGGAGGCCACGTCGCTCGACTTGCCCGGACCGTCCACCACGTCCACGGTCAGCTCCAGCGGCATGCCCGGAGTGGTCTTCACCCCGGAGGCCGCCGAGAAGGCGTTGGTGATCTGAAGGCACACGGTCTCGGCCGGGGCGCTCTCGTCGTCGCTCTCCGGCTTCGGGTAGCGCAGACCCGTGGAGATCACGTCCGTACGGCCGTTGCCCGCCGCCTCGCCGCGTACGATCTCCCGGCCATGCTCCGTCACGGCGCGCACCAGCAGGCCGTAGTCGGGGTCGACGGCACGGTCCGCGGCGACGCTCACCGAGGCCCGCAGCTCCTGACCCGGGTTGACGTCCACCCGGTACCAGCGCTGCTGCCCGAACTCCTCACGGTCGGTGTAGAGACCGGACTTGAGCGTCGGAGCCTTCGCGCACTCGGTGGCGCCCTCCGCGGCCACCGGCGTCACCACCGGGTCGGCCGCCCGGTCGACCAACTGGCCGACGCGGTCGCTGAGTTCCTCCTTGTGCTGCACGGAGGTGTAGGTGCCGCCGGTCGCCTCCGCGATGCAGATGAGCTGGTCGCGGGTCTTGGCGTCGGGCACCAGGCCGAGGGTGTCGATGGTCAGACCGATGCCCTTGGCCGCTATCTCGCGGGCCACCTCGCACGGGTCCAGCGGCTGGCAGGTGTCCTCACCGTCGGTGATCAGGACGATCCGGCGCATGCCGTTGCCGCCGTCGAGGTCGGTGGCCGCCTTCTGCAGCGCCGGTCCGATCGGGGTCCAGCCGGTCGGCACCAGCGTCGCCACCGCCGTCTTGGCCTCGGTCCGGTTCAGCGGGCCCACCGGGTAGAGCTGGGCGGTGTCCTTGCAGCCCGTCTGCCGGTCGTTGCCGGGGTAGTTGGCACCGAGGGTGCGGATTCCGAGCTGGACCTCCTCCGGGGTCGCGTCGAGCACCTCGTTGAACGCCTGCTTGGCCGCGGCCATCCGCGACCCGCCGTCCATGTCCCGGGTCCGCATGGACCCGCTGACATCCAGGACGAGTTCGACCTTCGGGGCGTCCTGCCCCTCCGTCTCGTCGGCTACCGCACCGGTGGGAAAGGCCATCCCCACCGTCAGGGCGGCGAGCAGAGCACAGACTCCCGCCGCCAGCCGTTGTCTTGTGATCATCGGCGGATCTTATTGATCCGACGCGCCGGGGACCAAAACGAGCGGGTTGGGCAGCACGGTCCACTGGTCGCCGGGGGTGCCGGGAGACAGCCGCATCAGCGTCAACGCCTTGGCCGGAACAGGCTGTTCGCGCAGCGCGACGAGGTCCGGGGTGCGCGGCAGCTCCCCTACGGCCGGCTCCAGCGCGGCCCGCAGCGCCGCCGCCGATCCGGCCGTTCCCGCCAGCGCGCCCGCCACCAGCGAGCCGAACAGCTTGCGGCGCAGGGCGGTCGGGTCGTCGGTGAGGTTCCGGGCCGGCAACTCCGGTACGGCGATACCGTGCCGGGAGAGCCGGGCGGGACTGATCCGGATGTCGGCGAGGTCGCGGTAGACCAGCCGCAGCGGGGAGCCGGACCCGGACAGCACCACGAGCAGGTTCTGGCCGTGCGCCTCCAGGGCCACCCCCAGCTCCAGCAGATGCAGGCCGACGGTCAGCGCCAGCCGCGTGAACTCCCGCATCCAGGCGGGCGAGTCGGGCAGGTCCGTGGTGGGCAGCGCCGCCACCGGCACGACATGCTCCCCGGGCGCCGCGTACGTCCGCGGCGACTCGCGCCACAGGGCGGCCAGTTCGGGGGAGCCCGCGGTGGCCGCGCCCAGTGTGCGGGTGATGTGCAGCAGGCCGTCCGTGCGGGCCGCCAGGTCCACGGCGAAGTCCGACAGGGCGGCGGAGGCGGTCACCGAGCCGACCGAGATGTCCCGGACCGAGGACGTCAGCCGGGCGCTGAGCGAGGTCTTGACATGCGGTCCGCCGGGCACGGCCAGCGTCCGCAGCGACATCAGCGGATGCGCCGCGAGGACACGTTCCGCACGGGGCTGCTCGAGCACGTGCGCCGCCTGCCAGGGATGCACGGGGATCAGCAGCCGCCCGCCGTCCCGCAGATCCTCCGGCCACGCCCCGCTCACCAGGCAGTCCCGCTCCGGGACGGGTAGCAGGCCCAGCTCGACCGACGGCCGGTGCTCGGGCCCGTACGCGAGCTGCTCGGCGACCGAGAAACCCGGCCGGGAACGGCAGTTGGGGTGGAACGGGTGACCGTCGACGACCCGCTGCTCCCACTGCCAGTCCGTCACCGGCCACTCCCGTGGGGAGGCCGCCCCCTCGGGCGGCTGGTCGGCCCGCGACAGCGCCAGCGAGGCGACACTGTGTCCCAGTTCGGCGGCGAGGGAGCCGCCGTGCGGCACGGCGAGGTCGCGCATCAGTCGCGCCGGATCCTCGTGGACCGTCCCGGCCAGACGTACGGCCGTGACGTACCCGGAGGTGGCGTACGGGTCCGGTGGCGGACCCTCCAGCAGGCGGCCGTCGCGCAGCCGCAGGACGAGCGCGTTCCGCGTGCGCTCCCGGCCGGTGATCCACGGCAGCGGCTCATGGGCGAGCGCCCGCCACAGCCGGGTCAGTACGGCGGCCCGCGCGCCGCGCAGCCGCGCCGCGTACCGTGGGGCCAGGTCGGGCCGCACGGCGGCCAGCTCCTCGGCGACCTCGGTCTCGGTGGCTGGGGGACGGTGCACGGTCGGACTCCTCCGATACGGGCGGGCGTCAGGTCGGCGCGCGCCGGGCAGACATACTGATCACCTTCGCACCGTGTGGACTTATGGACCGAACGGACCGAGTAAAACGCATGGAGTTCACGCCCCCCACCGACGGCACCGCGCCTGACACCGGCGACATCGCGTCCCTGACAGGCGACCTCGCGGAGCGCGCCGACGCGTACGCGGCCGCGCCCCTGCTGAACTGCCTGCTCCGCGAGGTCGCGCAGCCGTGCCGGGACTCGGACGGGTCCCGCACGTACCGGCTGCCGGGCGGAGGCCGGCTGCTGCGGGTGCGCGGCGGGCGGCGGCCCACCGCGCCGGAGGTGTACGCAGCGGACGGCTGGCAGCGGATCGGCCACCCGGAACTGGTCAAACTCGTGACCGAGGAGCTGCGCCGGTACACGGGCCTGTCCAACGACGAACTGCCCGCCGAGATGATCGACAGCCGGGAGGCGGTGGCGGCGCTGCTCGCCGCCCGCGACCGCGCGCCCGTGCCCGAGGACCCGTACGTCCGCTCCGAGCAGTCGCTCGTCACCGGCCACCCGTACCATCCGGCGCCCAAGGCGCGCGGGGGCGGCCCGGTCGCCTCCTGGCTGCCGTACGCGCCCGAGGCGCACGCCCGCTTCCCGCTGGTGCTGCTCGGGGTGCGCGAGGACGTGGCCGTCGAGGAGGGCGACACCTCGGCGCTCGGCGCGCTGGGCCAGGCCCCGCCCGGCTACCGCCTGCTGCCCGCCCACCCCTGGCAGCTCGACCTGGTCGGCCGCGACCTGGCCGGGGCCTTCACCGACGGGCGGCTGCTGCGGCTGGGCACGACGGACCGCGCGGTGTGGCCCACGGCGGCCGTCCGCACCGTCCATATCCCCGACGCGGACCTCTTCCTGAAGTTCAGCCTGGACGTACGGATCACCAACGACGTACGACGGCTGTGGCGGCGCGACCTGCGCGAGCTGCGCCGCACCGACACGGCCGTCGTGACCGCGTTCGGCCGGCTGCCGGGCCCGGCGGCCTGGCTGTCCGACCGCGGCTACCGCACCGCCGCGTTCGCCTTCGAGGAACTCGCCGTCGTCGTCCGCGACGGACTCGGCGAGCACCTGGTGCCCGGGTCGACCCCGCTGCTCGCCGCCGCCCTGGCCGAGGGCTTCGGCGGCAACCCGCTGGACGGCCCGGTGGACCCGGCACTGTGGTGGGAGGCGTATCTGCGCCAGGTCGTACCCCCCGCCCTCGGGGCCTTCGCCCGGCACGGCGTCGTCCTTGAGGCCCATCTGCAGAACTCGCTGATCGCCGTGGACGCCGACGGCATGCCCGTGCAGGCGCTCTTCCGGGACGCGGAGGGCGTCAAGCTGGTGCCGGACGTCCCCCGGGCCGCCGGATGGGAGCGGCTGGTGTACTGCCTGGTCGTCAACCATCTCGGTGAGATCGCCGCCGCCCTCGCCGAACGCCACCCGGGCCTCGACCCCTGGCCCGCCGCCCGCCGCGAACTGGCCCGCCAGGAGCTGCCCGAGGCCGCCGCCCTGCTCACCTCGCCCACCGTGCCCGGCAAGACGAACCTGCTGCTGCGCTGGACGGGCGCGGACGGCGCGGCGGCCCGTTACCAGCCGCTGCCGAACCCGCTGGTCACCACCCGAATCCCGCGCTGACCCCGGCGGGTGCGGCGAACGGCGCTCCGGCGCGTGACGGCCGCCCGTGGGTCAAGGCGTGCTCAGCCGCGCAATTCTGACGCCCCCTCATGCAGCCGTCCTGGTTTTGGAGAGATCGAGACAAACCGTTCACCCGCCGTTGGGATACCGGCCGGGAGTCACGGTTTTACTCGCTTCGCCTTGTTCGGTCGTACCCGGGTTCCAGTTGCCCCGTGCCGCCGTTCTCCAATTTCAGGAGCGACTCCATGTCTCTTCCTCTTCCGAGGAACTCCCGGTCCCGTCGGACTCTGGTCCGGGCCACCGGCATCGTGCTTGCCGTGACCGGTCTCAGCAGCTTCCTCGCGGGGCCTGCCGACGCCAACCCGGCCGGTACCGCACTGGTGATCAACGAGGTGTACGGCGGGGGCGGCAACTCCGGCTCCACCTACACCAATGACTACATAGAGCTCTTCAACCCGACCGACGCGGCCGTCAGCGTGAGCGGCTGGTCGGTGTCGTACTTCAGCGCCAAGGGCAACCTCGGCGGGACGACGGCCCTCTCCGGCAGCGTGCCGGCCCACGGCTACTACCTGGTCCAGGAGGCGAAGGGCACCGGCGGCACCACGCCGCTGCCCACACCCGACGTGAGCGGTCAGCTGGCGATGTCGGCGACCGACGGCTCGGTGACGCTGAACGACGCCGCCAGTGCCGTCATCGACACGGTCGGCTTCGGCACCGCCTCGGTCGTCGAGGGCGCGGCCGCTCCCGCGCCGAGCAACACCACGGCCGTCACTCGCGTGACCCCTGGTGTGGACACGGACAACAACAGCGTCGACTTCACCACTCGTCAGCCCGCCCCCAAGAACTCGGGCAACGCGCCCGGCGACGGCGGCTCGGGCGGCGACGGCTCGGGTGGTGACGCCGGCGAGGTGACGATCGCCGAGATCCAGGGCACCAACACCGACACCTCGCCGCTGGCGGGCAAGACGGTCACCACCGAGGGTGTCGTCACGGCGGTGTACGCGACCGGCGGGTTCAACGGCTTCTACATCCAGACGGGAGGCTCCGGCGGCACCGTCGCCGACGACAAGACCCCGGGAGCCTCGGACGCCGTGTTCGTCTACGGGTCGCAGGCCGCCGGCACCGTGGCCATCGGCGACAGCGTCCAGGTGCGCGGTACGGTCCAGGAGTTCGCGGGCACCACCGAGATCATCTTCCCGGCCGTCACGAAGCTGTCCACCCCGCTGCCGTCCGTCACGCCCCTCAGGATCGCGTGGAGCGACCTGGAGACGGACGCCCAGAAGGAGGCGCACGAAGGCGAGCTCATCGCGCCCCAGGGCGACTTCACGGTGACGGACAACTACAACACCAACTTCTACGGGCAGATCGGGCTGGCCGCCGGCAACAAGATGCTGCGCCAGCCGACGGACGCGGGCACCGCCGGCAGCGACGCCGCGCAGCAGGCCGCCGACTACAACGCCTCCCACGCCATCACTCTCGATGACGGAGCGAGCGTCGGCTACACCGCCACCGGCGCCGCCGCCAGCGACCCGCTGCCCTGGCTCACCGCCGACAACTCGGTCAGCGTGGGCGCCAAGGTGACCTTCCACAAGCCCGTGGTCCTGGAGTACCGCAACTCGCTGTGGAACTTCCAGCCGACCGGCCAGGTCAAGGGCGCCGGCACGGACATCGTCACCTTCTCCGACACGCGCGCCCAGAAGGCGAAGCCGGCGGCCGTGGGCGGCGAGGTCCGCCTCGCGACCTTCAACGTGCAGAACTACTTCCCGATGACGGGCGACCTGTACATCGCCAAGGGCCTGGGGAAGTGCTCCTTCTACAACGACCGCCAGGGCAACCACATCGCGGTCAACGACTGCGGTGCCACCGGCCCGCGCGGTGCCGCCGACGAGGTCAGCTTCAAGCGCCAGCAGAGCAAGATCGTCACCGGCATCAACGGTCTCGGGGCCAGCGTGGTCTCGCTGGAGGAGGTCGAGAACTCGGCCAAGTTCGGGCAGGACCGCGACACGGCGCTCGCGGGCCTGGTCGACGCCCTCAACGCCAAGGCGGGCGCTGGCACCTGGGCCTTCACTCCGTCGCCGGCGGCCGTGGACCGGCCTGCGGTGAGCGCCGAGGACGTCATCCGGACCGCGTTCATCTACAAGCCGGCCGACGTCTCCCCGGTGGGGGTCTCGCACATCCTGAAGGACCTCTCCGGTCCCGGTCAGGACTTCTCCATCGCGCGCGAGCCGCTGGCCCAGGGCTTCAAGGCCTTCGGCACCAACGACTCCGACGCCTTCCTGGTCGTGGCCAACCACCTGAAGTCGAAGGGCGGAACCGGCGCCGGTCTCTACCCCGGCGACAAGGAGGACCCCCGCCCCGCCTACAACCAGGGCGCCTACAACGAGACGCGCACGCACCAGGCGCACGACATGCTCGGCTTCGCGCAGGAGCAGGCGCAGGCGCTGAAGACGGACAAGGTGTTCCTCGTCGGCGACTTCAACGCCTACAACCACGAGGACCCGATGGAGTACCTGTACAGCCAGGGCTACAGCGACCTCGGGTCGGCGTACGACCCGGACCACTACTCCTACGCCTTCCACGGCCTCCAGGGCACCCTCGATCACATCGTCGCCAGCCCGGCCGCGCGGTCGATGGTCACCGGCGCGACGGTCTGGCAGATCAACGCCCAGGAGTCGGTCGCCTACAACTACAGCCGCTACAACTACAACGTCACGCAGCTCTTCAACGCCGACGACCCGTTCTCGGCCTCCGACCACGACCCCGTCGTCGTCGGCCTCAACACGCGCTCGGAGTCCGGGAAGATCGCCTCCAAGGTCGGCCTCAAGGTCACCCCGAACAAGGTCGTGGTGAACAAGACCGAGGCCATGGCGCACGTGACGGTCACGGCCGCCGGCGCCAAGCCGACCGGCACCGTCACGGTGACCGTCGACGGCCGGACGTGCGGCGCCAAGCTCAGCGGCGGCGTGGCGAACGTCAAGCTGCCGGTGTTCCGCAAGGCGGGCACGCACACCGTGACGGTGAAGTACTCCGGTGACGCCAAGGTGCTCGCCGGGACGGCTGACGCGTCGGTGACGGTCACCACCAAGTAGGACGGGAAAGCGCGCACGCGCGGACGCGCGCAGGCCGACGGGAGCCTGCCCTCCGGGGCAGGCTCCCGATCGTGCGACCCGCGGCGGCCCCCGGGGACGTCATGCCTTGTGCTGCATGCTGCGCCGTGCGGGGCTGCCCTGCTCGGCGGCCTTCGGATCCTTCTCGTCGGCCTTGGAGCGCACGCCGTCGGCAATGCGCTTGCCGATCGTCTCGTCGATGTTCGACCAGTACGTGAAGGCCCGCTCCAGGACCGGTTCGCTGACCCCGTTGAGGAGGTGTCCGACGACGTTGTCGACCAGACGGTCCCGCGCGGCGTCGTCCAGGACCTGGCGGACCAGCGTGCCGGGCTGCCCCCAGTCGTCGTCCTCGGGGTGGGAGACGTACGCGGTACGGACGATCTCGCCGTCGGCCGTCCAGCTGGGCGGCGGTCCGAAGCGGTCGGGGTCGGCGGCAGGACCGCCCTTGGAGTTCGGCGCGTACACCGGATCGGTCCGCTTCCGGTACGCCATCGCCCCGTCCTTCGAGTAGGTGTGGACGTCGACGATGGGGGCGTTCACGGGAAGCTGCTGGTAGTTGGCGCCGATGCGGTGCCGGTGGGCGTCCGCGTAGGAGAACAGCCGGGCCAGCAGCATGCGGTCCGGACTCGGCCCGATCCCGGGGATGAAGTTGTTGGGCTGGAACGCCGCCTGCTCGATCTCCGCGTGGTTGTCGGTCGGATTGCGGTCCAGCGTCATCCGGCCGACCGGAATGAGCGGGTAGTCGCCGTGCGGCCACACCTTGGTGAGGTCGAACGGGTTGAAGCGGTAGTGCGCGGCCTCCGCGTACGGCATGACCTGCACGTACAGGGTCCAGCTGGGGAAGTCGCCGTCACGGATGTGCTCGAAGAGATCGCGCGTGTGGTAGTCCGTGTCGACGGCGGCCATCTGGTCGCCCTCGTGCTGGGTGAAGAACTCGATCCCCTGGTCGGTCTTGAAGTGGTATTTCACCCAGAACCGCTCACCCCTGGCGTTGATCCACATGTAGGTGTGGGAGGTGTAGCCGTTCATGTGGCGCCAGCTGCGGGGGATGCCGCGGTCTCCCATCAGCCAGGTCACCTGGTGCGCGGACTCCGGCGAGAGCGTCCAGAAGTCCCACTGCATGTCGTGGTCGCGCAGGTTGTTGTCCGCGCGGCGCTTCTGGGAGCGGATGAAGTGCTGGAACTTCATCGGGTCCTTCACGAAGAACACCGGCGTGTTGTTGCCGACCATGTCGTAGTTGCCGTCGGTGGTGTAGAACTTCACGGCGAAGCCGCGCGGGTCACGCCAGGTGTCGGGGCTGCCCCGCTCGCCGGCGACCGTCGAGAAACGGATGACCAGGTCGGTGCGGGTGCCCGGCTGGAACACGGTCGCCATGGTGTAGGCGCTGACGTCCTCGGTCACCTCGAAGTGGCCGAAGGCGCCGCTCCCCTTGGCGTGAGGCTGGCGCTCGGGAATCCGCTCCCGGTTGAACTGGGCCATCTGCTCGATCAGGTAGGCGTCCTGCAGCAGGACCGGCCCGCCCGGGCCCAGGGTGAGCGAGTGCTCGTCACTCTCCACCGGCGCGCCGGAGTCCGTCGTGGTGGCGGGATGGAACTCCGTCATGAGTCTGCCCTTTCGTTGTGCCGGTGCTCCATGCACTTCCACCTTCGCGTGACCGTGAGGACCCGTGCTAAACACGCCACCGCCGAATGCGGTGCGAGGATCTTTCGATCCCGGCTGTCACGCTTCGTTACCATGGAGTTTTCCCGGGTCGCACCGCATCGGAGCCGGCCGTGGAATGTCAGGCAAGCGACCCCTGGGGCATTGGAAGATGATGAGAGAGGTCACCGCAACCCACTACATCGAGCCCCTGCGGTCCGGCGGCTCGGTGCCCGGCGTCGTCGAGGCCGACGACCTGGGGACGTACGTGGTCAAGTTCACCGGCTCCGCGCAGGGCCGCAAGGCGCTGGTCGCCGAGGTCATCGTGGGTGAGCTGGCGCGCGCCCTCGGACTGCGTTTCCCCGAGCTGGTCCTCGTGCACTTCGACCCGGTGATCGCCGCGCACGAACCGCACCAGGAGGTGCGCGACCTGCTCGACGCGAGCCCGGGCGTGAACCTCGGCATGGACTACCTGCCGGGCGCCGCGGACTTCACCCCCGAGGTCGCCGAGCACTTCCCGGTGGACCCCGTGGAGGCGGGCCGGATCGTCTGGCTGGACGCGCTGACCGTCAACGTGGACCGCACCGTCCACAGCTCCAACCTGATGGTGTGGCCGACCTTCGGCACCGCGCCGCCGCGCCTGTGGCTCATCGACCACGGCGCGGCCCTGGTCTTCCACCACCGCTGGGACGCCGCGGAGCCGCAGAAGGCCTACGACTTCCGCCATCACGCCCTCGGCCGGTACGCGCCGGACGTGCGCGCCGCCGACGCCGAGCTGGCCCCCAGGGTGACCCGCGAGCTGCTGCGGTCCGTCCTCGCCGAGGTGCCGGACGCCTGGCTCGCCGACGAGCCCGGCTTCGCCACCGCGGACGACGTCCGGCACGCCTACGTCGACCACCTGGCCGCCCGCGTCGAGGCGTCCCCGGCCTGGCTGCCCACCGACTTCCCCAGCCGCGAGGAGCTGGCGGCGGAGGAGTCCCGGCGCGCGGCGCGTACCCGGGCGGGCCGCCCGGACTGGCTCAAGACCGTCCCCGACCTGCACGGCAGACCGGCGGCCGCACAGGACTGGTCCGCGCACCTGGGATGAGCCGGGGCACGACGCGCGACGGCCCCGGAGACGAGAGTTCCGGGGCCGTTCGACGCGGTGCGGGGGGTCAGCCCTTGAGCTGCTGGTACGCCGGCAGGGTCAGGAAGTCGGCGTAGTCCTCGTCGAGGGAGACCTGGAGCAGCAGGTCGTGGGCCTGCTGCCAGTGACCGGCGGCGAAGGCATTGTCGCCGATCTCCTCGCGGATGTTCTGCAGTTCCTCGTCGGCGACCTTGCGGGCCAGTTCCGGCGTGACCTTCTCGCCGTTCTCGAACTCGACACCGGCGTTGATCCACTGCCAGATCTGCGAGCGGGAGATCTCCGCGGTGGCCGCGTCCTCCATCAGGTTGAAGATGGCGACCGCGCCCAGTCCGCGCAGCCAGGCCTCGATGTAGCGGATGCCGACCTGGACGGCGTTGACGAGGCCCGCGTACGTCGGCCTGGCGTCGAGGGAGTCGATCGCGATCAGGTCGGCCGCCTCGACGTGCACGTCCCCGCGCAGCCGGTCCTTCTGGTTCGGCCTGTCGCCGAGGACCTTGTCGAAGGACTCCGCGCAGATCGGCACCAGGTCGGGGTGGGCCACCCAGGAGCCGTCGAAGCCGTCGCCCGCCTCGCGGTCCTTGTCGGCGCGGACCTTCTCGAAGGCCACCTTGTTGACCTCGGCGTCCCGGCGGGAGGGGATGAAGGCCGCCATGCCGCCGATCGCGTGTGCGCCGCGCTTGTGGCAGGTGCGCACGAGGAGTTCGGTGTAGGCGCGCATGAACGGAGCCGTCATCGTGACCGCGTTGCGGTCCGGCAGGACGAACCTGGGCCCGCCGTCACGGAAGTTCTTGACGATGGAGAACAGGTAGTCCCAGCGGCCCGCGTTCAGCCCGGCGGCGTGGTCGCGCAGCTCGTAGAGGATCTCCTCCATCTCGTACGCGGCGGTGATCGTCTCGATCAGGACGGTGGCGCGGACGGTGCCCTGCGGGATGCCGACGTAGTCCTGGGCGAAGACGAACACGTCGTTCCACAGCCGCGCCTCCAGGTGCGACTCCGTCTTCGGCAGGTAGAAGTAGGGGCCCTTGCCGAGGTCGAGCAGACGCTTGGCGTTGTGGAAGAAGTACAGGCCGAAGTCGACGAGGCCGCCGGGCACCTGGGTGCCGTCCGCGTCGACGAGGTGACGCTCGTCCAGGTGCCAGCCGCGCGGGCGCATGACGACCGTGGCGAGTTCGTCGTTCGGGCGCAGCGCGTAGGACTTGCCGGAGCCGGGGTCCGTGAAGTCGATGTTCCGGGTGTAGGCGTCGATCAGGTTGAGCTGGCCGAGGACGACGTTCTCCCAGGTGGGGGCGGAGGCGTCCTCGAAGTCGGCGAGCCAGACCTTCGCGCCCGAGTTGAGCGCGTTGATGGTCATCTTGCGGTCGGTGGGACCGGTGATCTCGACCCGGCGGTCGTTCAGGGCCGCGGGGGCGGGGGCGACCTTCCACGAGTCGTCCGCGCGGATCGCGGCCGTCTCCGGGAGGAAGTCGAGCGTGGAGGTGCGGGCGATCTCGGCGCGGCGCTCCGCACGGCGGGCGAGGAGTTCGTCGCGGCGCGGGGTGAACCGCCGGTGCAACTCGGCCACGAAGGCGAGCGCCGCGTCGGAGAGGACCTCATCCTGCCGGGGCAGGGGCTCGGCGTCGACGATGGCCAGCGGGGACGGCGCTGGTGCGGACATGAGCTGTCACTTCCTTCGGGGGAGCTTCTTCGGCGAACCACGTTCAGTGCCACCTTGCCGTGGCACCGGGTGCCCATGGCCACGAAAGCGGCATACCGCACCCGGGGGGCGACGGGTGCTTCTGAAATGTGGATAGTAGTTTCCTCATGGTGGAAGTTCAAGGTGTGTTGATGTCGAGAATCTTCGGGTCGAGGGAAGGTGGCGCTCGGTGCCGTCCCGCTCACTCAAGGTGGCCCAGGTCGGCCTCGGTGTCGATGTCGTACGCCCGTGCCACGTCCCCGCACTCGACGAGGGTGATCGCTCCCTCGTGCGCCCTCAGATAGGCGCGTGCCCCCCGGTCGCCGGTCGCACTCGCCGCGACACCGTCCCAGTGGGCCGCCCCGAGGAGCACCGGATGACCGCGCACGCCGTCGTACGTGGCCGAGACCAGCGCGCCCTCGTCCCGGTACGCGGCCCGCACCCGGGCCACCGCCTCCGCGCTCACGCCGGGCTGGTCCACGAGCAGGACCAGGGCGGCCCGCGCCCCCGTGCCGGCGAGGGAGTCCAGTCCGGCCCGCAGCGAGGAGCCCATGCCCTGCTCCCAGTACGGGTTGTCCACGAGCGCACAGCCGGGCAGCTCCGCGCGCCGCCGCACCTCGGCCGACCGCGCACCCAGGACCACGTGGACGCGCTCGCATCCGGCCGCCCGCAGGGTCCCGACCGCGTGCTCCACCAGCGGCCGGCCCCGGTGCGCGAGCAGGGCCTTGGGCTGCCCGCCGAGCCGGCGCCCGCCGCCGGCCGCCAGCACCAGTCCCGCGATCTCGTCCTCTGTGCGTGTCATGGCTCCTGCATACCGCGCACCGGCCGTTGTCGAGCCGGTGTGCGGGGGCTGAATTTCGGTCCCCGCGGTGGCGCGCCCGGGCCCGGGTGGCGTTTACTGATCTGCGTCCCCCGGCGCCCGACCCGCTCCACAGGGATGTCCGACGGGACCACGGAGGGGACGGCGCACGACGGCGTGCGAGGGGGAGGGGCTGTGTTGCGGAGCTTGGACCGGCGGCCGGCGACCGGCGGCAAAGAGGATCCCAGAGTGACGGAACTGCGGACCGCGGTGGCCCGGCTGCGCCGCGAACTCGCATCGTATCCGGCGGAGTTCACCGACCGAGTCGTCGCCGAGGACGAACTGGCCGCACTCGCCGCGATGACCACCCACGGCACCCCCGAACTCCCGCGCCTGCGCCGCTCCCTGCTCCTGATCGCCGGCTCCATCGGCTCGGTCAGCGCCCTGGCGTCCGGACTGTCCCAGGTGCGTACGGCGGTGGACCTGTTCGGCGAGCAGCCGCGAGGCTGACGAGCCGACGGCGACCGGGCGCCGGGCCACGCCGGCGCCCGTGCCCGCAGACCGGGTTCCGCGCAGGCAGGCTCTTGGTGTCCGTGTCCCTCACGGCCTCAGGCGCCGGATGAGGCCCCGCTCGGTCGCCGCCGCCACCGCCGCGGTGCGCGACTCCACGCCCAGCTTGGCGTAGATGTGCACCAGATGGGATTTCACCGTGGCCTGGCTCAGGAACAGGTGCTTGCTGATCCGGAGGTTCGACAGGCCGTCGCGGACCAGTTCCAGCACCTCCAGCTCGCGGCGGCTGAGCGCGGCCGCTGGCGTGCGCATGCGGTCCATCAGCCGGTGGGCGACCAGGGGCGCGAGGGCCGAGCGGCCGGAGGCGGCGGTGCGCACCGCGGCGGCCAGTTCCCGCGGCGGCGCGTCCTTCAGGAGGTAGCCGGCCGCGCCGGCCTCCACCGCGGCGAGGATGTCCGCGTCGGTGTCGTACGTGGTGAGCACCAGGACGCGCGGTGCGCCGGGTCGTGCGGTGATCGCCGCCGTCGCCTCCGCGCCGTGCGCTCCGCCCGGACCGAACTGCAGATCCATCAGCACCACGTCCACACCCCCCGCCGCGGCCAGCTCCACGGCGCGTTCCGCCGTCGGCGCCTCCCCGGCGATCTCGAAGTCGGGCTCGGCGGCCAGCACCGCCTTCAGGCCCGCGCGGACCACGGGATGGTCGTCCGCCAGCAGCAGCCGGATCGTCACGCGCCGCCTCCTGAGTCCGGGTACGGCAGCGTGACCGCCACCGCGGTGCCCTGGCCGGGCGACGACTCCACGGTGAACGTCCCGCCCAGCGCCTCCGCCCGCGAGCGCATCGCGGGCAGCCCGAAACCGCCGTCCGCCGTCCGGCCGGGCCGTGCGGCGGAGTGCTCGGCACCGGGGTCGAAACCGGCACCGTCGTCGACGACGTCCAGCGCCACCGCCGTGTCCATGAAGCTCAGGGTGATCTCCGCGCGCCGGGCGCGGGCATGCCGCAGGGTGTTGCCGAGCGCCGACTGGGCGATCCTGAGCAGTGCCACCTCGTAGGGGGTGGGCAGCCCGGCCGGGGCGCCGCTCACCGTGAAGCGGACCTCGGGCGGGGCGGCCGGGCCCGAGCACAGCCGTTCCAGCGCTTTGGCCAGCGAGCCGCGTTCCAGGTCCGGAGGGGTCAGCGCGTGCACGAAGCGGCGGGCCTCGGCGAGGTTGTCCTGTGCGGTCGCGCGGGCCTGCTCGATGTGCGCGGCGGCCGGTGAGCCGTCGGGCAGCGCGCGCTGGGCGGCGCGCAGCAGAAGCTGGATGCTGGACAGGCCCTGGGCCAGCGTGTCGTGGATCTCCCGGGCCAGCCGCTCCCGTTCGGCGAGCGTGCCGGCGGTGCGCTCGGCGTCGGCCAGCTCGGCGCGGGTGGCCACCAGTTCCTCGATCAGCTCACGGCGCCGCTCGCTCTCCCGGTACAGCGCCTCGTAGCCGAGGACCGTGGCGACGGCCACCCCGGCGCCGAGCAGCGGGCCGATGAAGGCGCCCACGCTCAGCCGTTCTCCGTGCCCGACGAAACCGGCGATGGCCGCGCCCGCGGTCACGGTGACCGCGGGCAGGCCCCAGCGCACGGGCAGCAGATGGAGCTGGAGGAAGTACAGCGGGAAGGCCGCCCACACCGCTTCGGGGGAGAACGCGAGCAGCACCAGCCAGGCCGCGCAGAGCGCCGCCAGCCACACCGCGGCCACGCGCTGCGAGCGGTGGGTGGCCGGGCTCAGCGCGCCCCAGGCGAACACCGCGCCGGTTCCCAGCGCGGCCGCCACGGTGGCCGCGTCGTGCGCGCGGGCCGCGGCGAGCACGAGCAGGCCGGCGAACAGCGCGTACAGGCACAGGCGCAGCGTGGCGACGACGGGGGAGCGGGGGCGGATGTCCATGACGGGTCCAGGGTAGGCGGGCCGGGCGGTGCGCCGGTCAACCGAAAGTTCGAAAGTCGGCTGCTTCCTACGATCCGCGACAGCCGTGCCCCGGCGCGATGCCTGGCGGGGGCGGCGCCGCGCAGGGTGGACGGCATGTTCGTCGCATGGAGAGACCTGCGGTTCGCCAAGGGGCGGTTCGCCCTGATGGGAGCCGTCGTCACACTGATCACCCTGCTCGTGGGGCTGCTGTCCGGACTCACCGCCGGGCTCGCCGAGGAGAACGTCTCCGCGGTGCGGGCCCTGCCCGCCGACCACCTCGCCTTCGCCGCGCCGCCCGGCGGCCGGCCGGTGTCGTTCACCGGTTCCTCGCTGCCGCCCGAGGCCGTCCGGCGATGGGCGGAGCGCGCTCCGTACGCGGAGCCGGTCGCGATCCGCACGCTCGACGCGGCCGCCGGGAGCCGCACGGCGGCGGTGTCCGAGTTCGCCGTACGCCCGTCGGCCGGCATCGCACCGAAGGGCGTGGCGCCAGGGCGGGCCGTGCTCTCCGCCAAGGCGGCTTCCGCACTCGGCGTCGCCCCCGGCGACCGGGTCCGGCTCGGCTCCGCCACCTGGACCGTGGCGGCCGTCGCGGGCGGCGCCTCCTACAGTCACACACCCGTGGTGTGGACGGCGTGGGACGGCGGCCGGGCGAC
This sequence comes from Streptomyces sp. NPDC088817, assembly GCF_044750345.1. Classification (NCBI taxonomy): domain Bacteria; kingdom Bacillati; phylum Actinomycetota; class Actinomycetes; order Kitasatosporales; family Streptomycetaceae; genus Streptomyces; species Streptomyces sp. NPDC088817. The sequence continues at coordinate 37,318 of NZ_JBIVJN010000012.1, read as the reverse complement.
CGTGATCGCGCTGCGCACACGGGGCGCCGACGTCCCGGCCGTGGACCGGACCGCCGGCACGAGGACCCTCGCCAAGGACGACGCGCTGACCGCGATCGGCTCCTACCAGGCCGAGAACGGCTCGCTGCAACTGATGCGCGGCTTCCTGTTCGCCATCTCCGCGCTGGTCGTCGGGGCGTTCTTCACGGTGTGGACGATCCAGCGGTCCCCCGACATCGCCGTGCTCAAAGCGCTCGGCGCCTCCACCCGCCACCTGCTGCGCGACGCGCTGGGACAGGCCGCGGTGCTGCTCACCGGCGGGACGCTGCTCGGCACCGGGCTCGCGGCCCTGACCGGTGCTGCCCTGGTGCGGGGCAGCGCGGTTCCCTTCGTACTCGACCCACCGACCGTCCTGCTGCCCGCCGCGGTGATGGCCGCCCTGGGCGTGCTGGGCGCCGGCCTGTCCGTCCGGCGGATCACCGCCGTCGACCCGCTGACCGCGCTGGGAGGCGTGCGATGAGCCTGTTCCTCGACGACATCACCCTGACCTACCCCGACGGCGACGGCAGGCTCACCGCCCTGGACCGGGTACGCCTCGAGGTGCCCGCGGGCACGGTCACGGCGGTGGCCGGGCCGTCCGGCTCGGGCAAGTCCAGCCTGCTCGCGGTCGCGGCCACGCTGATCACGCCGGACAGCGGACGCGTGTGCGTGGACGGTACGCCGACGGGGGAGCTGAGCGCCGGGGAGCGGGCGGTGCTGCGCCGCCGCAGCATCGGGATCGTCTTCCAGCAGCCGAACCTGCTGCCGTCCCTGACGGCGGCGGAGCAGCTGGAGGTGATGGCCCGCCTCGACGGCCGCCGGCCGGCCGCGGGCCGGGTCCGCGAGCTCCTGGCCGCGGTGGGCCTCGCCGACCACGCGCACCGGCGCCCGCACCAGCTCTCCGGCGGTCAGCGCCAGCGCGTCAACATCGCCCGAGCGCTGATGAACGACCCTTCCGTCCTCCTGGTCGACGAGCCCACCAGCGCCCTCGACCACGAACGCGGCGCCGCCGTCATCGACCTGCTGACCGGCCTCGCCCGTGCCCGCGGCACGGCGACCGTCCTCGTCACCCACGACCGCGCCCACCTGAGCGCGGCGGACGCGGTACGGGAGATGAGGGACGGCCTCCTGGAGCCGGTCGGCCGGGGAGTGTGAGCCGCGGTCGGCCGGGGCGGGGGTCGACCGGGCCGAGCCCGTCCCCGCGCCGCTCGGCCGGGGGTCAGGCCGCCGGGCCCGAGCTGGCCAGGGCCTTGGAGAGGTCCCGTGCCACCTGCTGGAGGACCGGGACGATGCGTTCCGTCGCGGTGTCCGTGACACGGCCCGCCGGGCCGGAGATGGAGATCGCCGCGGCCGTGGGGCTGTCGGGGACGGTGACCGCGAGGCAGCGGACGCCGATCTCCTGCTCGTTGTCGTCGACCGCGTAGCCGAGCCGGCGGACCTCCGCCAGGGCCGCCAGGAAGCCTTCCGGGGTCGTTATGGTCTTGTCGGTGGCGGCCGGCATCCCGGTGCGGGCCAGCAGCGCGCGCACCTCGTTGTCGGACGTGTGCGCGAGCAGCGCCTTGCCGACACCCGTGGAGTGCGGCAGCACCCGGCGGCCCACCTCGGTGAACATCCGCATGGAGTGCTTGGACGGCACCTGCGCCACGTAGACGATCTCGTCCCCGTCCAGCAGCGCCATGTTCGCCGTCTCGCCCGTCTCGTCCACCAGCCGGGCCAGGTACGGCCGGGCCCAGGTGCCGAGCAGCCGCGCGGCGGACTCGCCGAGGCGGATGAGGCGGGGCCCGAGCGAGTACCGGCGGTTCGGCTGCTGCCGTACGTAGCCGCAGGCGACCAGGGTCCGCATCAGCCGGTGGATGGTGGGCAGCGGCAGACCGCTCGCGGCGGAGAGCTCGCTCAGACCCACCTCGCCCCCGGCGTCCGCCATCCGCTCGAGCAGGTCGAAGGCGCGCTCGAGGGACTGGACCCCACCGGTGGCGGGGCCGGCGGAGGCGGAGGACTTGCGCTCGTCTGACGGCGGCACGTCGCATTCCTTTCTGCGGGTGTGGCCGCATGTTACCGGCCTGGTCGGATGCCCACCCAGGCCTGTCATGGACCGTTCCTGCCGATCAGCAAGGGTTTGTCCATATCCTCGTCTGAATTACGGGCTGACCCTTGACGGTGCTCTCGGTGAAAACTACGTTCTGGCCACCGGAAGTTTACTTCCGTTCTGTGGAAAACACCGAACGTTCCCCCACCTTCCCCTCCCCGGGAGCCCGTATGCCTCCTGCTGTGGATGACCGATCGTCCGTGGACACCGGCAACACCGCGAGTTCTGGCCTGTACACGTACGACCTCGCCCCCACGAAGAGAGAAGGGCGCCGCTGGGGCGCCTACAACGTCTTCACGCTCTGGGCCAACGATGTGCACAGCCTCGGCAACTACGCCTTCGCGATCGGACTGTTCGCGCTCGGCCTGAACGTGTGGGGCATCCTGGCCGCCTTCGCACTCGCCTCTCTCCTGCTCTTCCTCCTGCTCACCCTGTCCGGGTTCATGGGACACAAGACGGGCGTCCCGTTCCCCGTCATGAGCCGCATCGCGTTCGGCATCAAGGGCGCGAAGATACCCGCCGGCGTCCGCGGCGGCGTCGCCATCGCCTGGTTCGGCATCCAGACCTATCTCGCCGCCTCCGTGCTGAGCGCGCTGCTCGTGGCCATGTTCCCCGGCCTGGGCGGCCTGGAGAAGCACTCCGTGCTCGGGCAGACCCTGCTCGGCTGGATCACCTTCATGGCCCTGTGGCTGCTCCAGGTCCTCATCGTGAGCTACGGCATGCAGATGATCCGGCGCTACATGGCCTTCGCCGCGCCCACCACCCTGATCACCATGAGCGCCCTGGCCGCGTGGATGTTCTTCCGGGCGGGCGGATCGATCTCCCTGTCCGACGGCCACCCGCTCTCGGGCGGCACGATGTGGATGCACGTCCTGCAGGCCGCCGCGCTGTGGGTGGTCATCTACGGCACCTTCGTGCTGAACTTCTGCGACTTCACCCGTTCGGCCAGGAGCCGCGCCTCGATCGTCCGCGGCAACGTGATCGGCATCCCGGTGAACATGCTCTTCTTCGCCGTCATCGTGGCGGTCCTGTGCGGCGCGCAGTTCAAGCTCGACGGACAGATCATCACCAGCCCCACGGACATCGTCCGCACCATCCCGAACATGATCCTGCTGGCCGCGGCCTCGCTCGCCCTCATCGCCCTGACCGTCGCGGTGAACCTGCTGGCCAACTTCGTGGCACCGATCTACGCGCTGGTCAACCTCTTCCCGCACCGGCTGAACTTCCGCCGCGCCGGCCTGGTGAGCGCGTGCGTCGGCCTCGTGATCACACCGTGGAACCTCTACAACAACCCGATCGCGGTGGAGTACTTCCTCGGCGGCCTCGGCGCCCTGCTCGGACCGCTGTTCGGCGTGATCATGGCCGACTACTGGCTGCTGCGCAGGGCCCGGGTCAACGTCCCCGACCTCTACACCGAGGACGCGCAGGGCGAGTACCACTACCGCCGCGGCTACAACCCGCGGGCCGTCTGGGCCTTCGTGCCCTCCGCGGCCATCGCCGTCGTCCTCGCGCTGGTGCCCGCCTTCCACGCCGTGGCCGGCTTCTCCTGGTTCGTCGGCGCCATCCTCGGGGCCGTCCTCTACTCCGCCATCGCCGACCGTGACGTCCTGATCCGGGACGTGGACGGCGAGGCCATCGCGGTCGCCGCCGAATGAGCCGCGCCCGCGCCGCGCACCGCACCAGCCGTCCAGCAGCATCACCAGAAAGCCGACCATGCGCATCCTCGTCGTCAACGTCAACACCACACGGTCCATCACCGACTCGATCGGTGAACAGGCGGCCACCGCGGCGTCGCCCGGCACCGAGATCGTCCCGCTGACCCCGTCCTTCGGAGCGGAGTCCGTCGAGGGCAACTACGAGAGCTACCTCGCCGCCATCGCCGTGATGGAGGCCGTGCGCGCCTACCCGGAGCCCTTCGACGCCGTGATCCAGGCCGGCTACGGCGAGCACGGACGCGAGGGCCTCCAGGAACTCCTCGACGTACCCGTCGTCGACATCACCGAGGCCGCCGCGAGCACCGCCCAGTTCCTCGGCCGCACCTACTCCGTCGTCACCAGCCTGGACCGCACGGTCCCGCTGATCGAGGAGCGCCTCCACGTCGCCGGGCTCAGCGCCCGCTGCGCCTCCGTGCGCGCCAGCGGACTCGCCGTGCTCGATCTGGAGCGGGACGAGAAGGCCGCCGTCGCGGCGATCGCCGACCAGGCCGCCCGCGCGGTGGAGGAGGACCGGGCGGAGGTGATCTGCCTCGGCTGCGGGGGCATGTCCGGGCTCACCGAGCGCGTCGCCGAGCGCACCGGGGTCCCCGTCGTCGACGGTGTGACCGCCGCCGTGACGATCGCCGAGTCCCTCGTCCGGCTCGGCCTGTCCACCTCCAAGGTGCGCACGTACGCCCCGCCGCGGCCCAAGCGGATGGTCAACTGGCCGCCGAGCGCGCGTTGACGCAGGTCGTGCGTCGTGCGTGCGGGCTGCCGCGACAAGGTCCAGTCCGCCAGGGAGGTCTTGACTCATGAGCCACGGCCATGAAGACTCCGTCTACAGGAAACTCGTTTCCGCTCTCCGGAATACTGCTGGTTTCGTGGGTGAGCGACAGTGAACAGAGGAACCGCACCGAAGGAGGGGCGTCCGTTGCCCGACGTACAACTCGTACTGCGCTCCACGCGCGTCGTGACCCCCGAGGGCGTGCGCCCCGCGTCCGTCACCGTCGCCGACGGCCGGATCGTCGCCGTACTGCCGCATGACGCCGAGGTGCCGGCGGGCGCGCGGCTGGAGGACGTCGGCGACGACGCCCTGCTGCCGGGTCTCGTCGACACCCACGTCCATGTGAACGACCCGGGACGCAGCGACTGGGAGGGCTTCTGGACCGCCACCCGGGCGGCGGCCGCCGGAGGCATCACCACCCTCGTCGACATGCCCCTCAACTCGCTGCCGCCGACGACCACCGTCGACAACCTCCGCGTGAAGCAGGAGGTGGCCCGAAGCAAGGCCCACATCGACGTCGGCTTCTGGGGCGGCGCCCTCCCGGACAACGTCAAGGACCTGCGCCCCCTGCACGACGCGGGCGTCTTCGGCTTCAAGTGCTTCCTCTCGCCGTCGGGCGTCGACGAGTTCCCCGAGCTGAACCACGACCAGCTGACCGCCTCCATGGCGGAGATCGCGGGCTTCGGCGGACTGCTCATCGTGCACGCGGAGGACCCGCACGAACTCGGGCTCGCCCCCCAGCTGAGCGGCCCGAAGTACGCCGACTTCCTGCAGACCCGGCCCCAGGTCTCCGAGGACAGCGCCATCGAGGGCCTCATCGCGCTGGCCCGCCGGCTCGGCGCGCGGGTCCACATCCTGCACCTGTCCTCCTCCGGAGCGCTGCCGCTGATCGCCGCCGCCAAGCGCGACGGCGTCCGCCTCAGCGTCGAGACCTGCCCGCACTACCTCACCCTCACCGCCGAGGAAGTGCCCGACGGGGCCAGCGAGTTCAAGTGCTGCCCGCCGATCCGCGAGGCCGCCAACCAGGACCTGCTCTGGGCCGCGCTCGCCGACGGCACCATCGACTGCGTCGTCACCGACCACTCGCCGTCCACCGTGGACCTCAAAACATCCGACTTCGCCACCGCCTGGGGCGGCATATCCTCGCTCCAGCTCAGCCTGTCGGCCATCTGGACGGAGGCGGCCCGGCGCGGCCACGGCATCGACGACGTGGTCCGCTGGATGTCCGAGCGCACCGCGAACCTCGCCGGTCTCGACCGCAAGGGCGCCATCGCGCCCGGCCGGGACGCCGACTTCGCGGTCCTGGCCACCGACGAGACCTTCACCGTCGACCCGGCCGCGCTCCAGCACCGCAACCGCATCACCGCGTACGCGGGCAAGACCCTGCGCGGCGTCGTGAAATCCACCTGGCTGCGCGGCGAGCGCGTCTACGACCCCGCGCTCGACGACCGCTTCACCGAACCCACCGGCCGACTTCTGGAAAGGACGAACTGATCATCGTGACGGCGACCCTGAGCTTCACCGGCGACGCGAACCCCTACGGCGGCGGCGACCCCTACGCCGACTACCGTACGGCCGACTTCCCCTTCACCAGGCACGCCAACCTGGCCGACCGCCGGCTCGGCGCGGGCGTCATCGCCGCCAACGACGAGTTCTTCGCCCAGCGCGAGAACCTGCTGGTGCCCGAGCGGGCCGACTTCGACCCCGAGGACTTCGGGCACAAGGGCAAGGTCATGGACGGCTGGGAGACCCGCCGCCGGCGCGGCGTCTCGGCCGAGCACCCCTGGCCCACCGAGGACGACCACGACTGGGCGCTGATCCGGCTCGGCGCGCCCGGCGTCGTCCGCGGCATCGTCGTGGACACCGCCCACTTCCGCGGCAACTACCCGCAGGCCGTCTCCGTCGAGGGCACCTCGGTCGAGGGCGCCCCCACGCCCGCGGAACTCCTCGCCGACGACGTGAAGTGGGCGACCCTCGTCCCGCGCACCGCGGTCGGCGGCCACGCGGCCAACGGCTTCGAGGTGAACGCCGAGCAGCGCTTCACGCACCTGCGTCTCAAGCAGCACCCCGACGGCGGCATCGCCCGCCTGAGGGTGTACGGCGAGGTCCTGCCCGACCCGGCGTGGCTGGCCGCGCTCGGCACCTTCGACGTGGTGGCGCTGGAGAACGGCGGCAGCGTCGAGGACGCCTCCAACCTCTTCTACTCGCCGGCCACCAACACCATCCAGCCGGGCCGTTCCCGCAAGATGGACGACGGCTGGGAGACCCGCCGCCGCCGCGACCAGGGCAACGACTGGATCAGCTACCGCCTCGCCGGGCACACCGAGATCCGCGCCCTGGAGATCGACACCGCCTATCTCAAGGGCAACAGCGCCGGCTGGGCGTCGGTCTCCGTCAAGGACGGCGAGAACGGCGAGTGGACGGAGATCCTGCCGCGCACCCGCCTCCAGCCCGACACCAACCACCGCTTCGTGCTGCCCGCGGCGGCCGTCGGCACGCACGCGCGCGTGGACATCTACCCGGACGGAGGCATCTCCCGGCTCCGCCTGTTCGGCGCGCTGACCGAGCAGGGCGCGGCCGCCCTGGCGGCCCGCCACCAGGAACTGGGCGGCTGACCCGTCCGCGCCCGCGGGGCGTCCCGTCCGCACGGACCGGCACGCCCCGCCCGCCGGATCCGGCGGGGCCGATGAGTTTCGGGGGACGGTGGGGTCTGTACTGAGGAGAAGACCCCACCGAGAGAGAGGCACCCGCCATGGGCAAGCTCGTCGTCACCGGTTTCGTGAGCATCGACGGCGTCCACCAGGCGCCCGGCGGTCCCCAGGAGGACGACCGCGACGGCTTCACGCAGGGCGGCTGGAGCGTTCCGTACGGCGACGAGGACTTCGGCCGGTTCATGACCGAGGTCTTCGACCGCGCCGGAGCCTTCCTCCTCGGCCGCCGCACCTACGACATCTTCGCCGCGTACTGGCCGCAGGTGACCGACCCCGCGAACCCGGTGGCCTCCCGCCTCAACGGCCTGCCGAAGTACGTGGTCTCCACGAGCCTGACCGACCCCGCCTGGCAGGGCACCACCGTGATCTCCGAGGACCTGGCCCAGGAGGTCGCCGCGGCCAAGGAGCGCACCGAGGGCGAACTCCAGGTCCACGGCAGCGGCGACCTCGTCCGCTCCCTGCTGGCACTGGACCTCGTCGACACGGTGCACCTGATCACGTTCCCCGTCGTCCTCGGCGCCGGGCGCCGCCTGTTCGCGGAGGGCACCGTCCCGACCGCCTTCGCGCACACCGGTGGCCGTGTCACCGGGGCGGGCGTGTCCATCCAGTCGTACGACGTGGTGGGACGCCCGCGATACGGCTCCTATCAGGATTAACTCCCCGCGAATTCACTGAACTTGACGGTGAACTCCTGGACTTGTCATTGACATGCCACTATCTACGCGCGTCATGATGAGCCCATGACATTCCCCCCGCGCAGCACCCGCATCGGCGCCGCAGGCGCCCTTCTGTCCGCCCTCCTCGTCGGCGGCACCGTCGCCGCCGCCCCGGCCGACGCCGCCGCGACGGCGGTCGGCAGCATCTGCTACAGCGCGCTGCCTTCGCAGGCGTACGACACGCTCCGTCTGATCGACAAGGGCGGTCCGTTCCCGTACTCCCAGGACGGCGTCGTCTTCCAGAACCGTGAGGGTGTCCTGCCCCAGCAGTCGAACGGGTACTACCACGAGTACACGGTCGTCACCCCGGGCTCCTCCGACCGCGGCGCCCGGCGCATAGTCACCGGTCAGAAGACGCGGGAGGACTACTACACCGCGGACCACTACGTCACGTTCAAGCTGGTCAACTTCGGCTGCTGAACCACGAGCCGACCGCACGTCCCTCGCCCCGCGGCCCCTCCACGCACAACGGCCGCGGGGCGAGCGGCTGCCCGGCCCCGGTCCCGGCCCGGACGGGCGAGGCGGGGCCGGGCGGCCGCACGTGGGTGCCGTGGGGACCCGCGTCGGCGCGGGTCAGGGGCGCGGAGCGCTCAGCGTCCACAGCGCGGCGAGCAGGGCGGCCGCGCACAGCGCCAACCCCACGGCGGCCACCAGGCTCTCGCCGATGAAGAGCGCGCCCGCCGTGGCGCCCGCGACGAGCCCGAACGCGGCCATCCGGGCACCCGGCCACCACCAGGGCCGCGCGGAGAGCGTCGCGGTGTCGACCGGGATGAAGGAGTCCGTCAGGGCCGTACGGACCACCGCGTACTCGTCGAGGAGCACACGCCGTGGCGCGACGTGCCGCCGTCGCCCCAGGGGCACGAGACGGGTGCCGTCCGACAGCCGTACCACCACCGCGCGGCGCGAGCCCGCCCCGTGATGGGCGCTCACCTCGACGGGACCGTTGAGCTCGTCCAGCACGGGATGCCACATGATCCGCTGCCAGACGGCCGGCCGGTCGCTCACACCCGACTCGGTGAGCCTGAGCCACAGGGTCTCCGACACCATCCGCGGGGAGGCGGGCCGGGCACCGCAGTGCACCGTCGCGGTCATCGGGCGGGGCGGCCGCCGCGCCGCCCACCAGAAGCGCAGACCACGCCGGGCCCACACCGCGCACAGCAGGGCGGCCGTGACCCCGGCGAGCAGGATGGGGACGAACAGGTCGTCCTCGGCGACCGTCTCCTCCGGGTCGCCGGGGAAGCCCCGCGGGTCCTTCGCGTCCGGGTCGTAGGCGACGGGGAAGCGGCGGCCCCTGGTGTAGCGGTCGGTGTCGTAGATCTCGAAGCGCTGCACGTGCTCGCGGCCCGTGCCGTCCTTCCAGCGCACCCGGATGTCCCCGGTGTCCCCGAGGTCGTCCTCGACGACCATGCCGGTGGCGTGCGCGGTGGCCCGGTCGCGGGCCTGGCCGTAGGCGTGCCCGTGGAAACCCAGCCAGCCCGCGAACAGCGCGAATCCGGTCAGGGCGGCCGTCACGCCCAGCAGGGCGACGCGCAGGGCGGGGCCGGGGCGTCTCATGCTCTCTCCGCCTTCTCGGTCCCGGCCTTCTCCAGCAGGGCGTGGACGGGCGCCGGGTCGCCGCCGTCCACGGCCGTGACGAGCACGTCGTACAGGTCGACGACCGTGCCGTCCGGCGCCGTGAGTACCGAGCTGAGCCAGCGGGAGGTGCAGGACCAGCCGGCTTCCAGCAGCAGCGGTGTCAGGGTCGCACCCATGGCACTGGTCAGTACCTGGCTGCCGAGCCTTCCGCGCACGGCGGCCGGCAGTTGCCGCAGTTCAGGGCGGATCCGGCGGGCCAGGCCGTACCAGTCGCCGTCGGCGACGGTGTCCAGAGCCGCCCGCAGCGCCAGGGTGGGGGAGGGCTGCCCGGTCGCGGCCGCCAGCGCCTCCGCGCGGTGGCCGCCGTCGGCGGGGAGGCGGAGCTTCTCGGGGTCGAGCTGGAGGAGGCGCACCGGCTTCAGGTCCTCGGGCCGGAGGGCGCCGTCCGCGCTGGGCGCCTGGAGCGTCCCACCGGGTCCGTCCGCGCAGGCCAGACGCCGGACGCACCACTCGGCGACCGTCTCGGCGTCACGCAGCACGAGCGGAGCCGAGCCGTACGCCGTGCGGGTGCCGGTCTGCGGCAGCGCCGCCGTCCGTACGGCCGTCGGCGGATGGGTGGCCATCGCGTAGACGTCCAGGGCCTCCTCCTCGGCGTCCTCGCGGGCGGCTCGCTTCCGCACCAGGGGGTCCTGGAGGGCGAGGTCGAACGCCTCGTAGAGGTCCACCGGGTAGGTGGCGTCCTCGGCCAGGTCCTCCACCCAGTCCTGCGCGAGCCCGTCGAACGCCGCGTCGATCACGGCGACCCGCTCGACGGCCTCGCGCACGGCGTCACCGCCCACCACCCGGGCGGCCTCGGCGTCGGCCGCCAACTCCTCCTGCCATGGGATCGGCTGGGTCGCGCGCAGCAGGGGAGCGGCCAACGGGGCGAGCGGCCGCAGGCGGCCCTCGAGCCGTTCGGCGACCGCGGCGCGAGCCGCCAGCAGGGCACGAGTGCGGCGGTCGTCGAAGTGACGTTCGTGGGCCAGCTCGTGCGCGATCACCGCCGCCAGTTGCGTGGCCGAGAGCGACCGGATCAACGGCAGCCCGATCAGCAGCGCGTAGGCGTGCCCGCCCGCGATCCTCACCCGGCCCGTGAGCACCGCCGGCTCGGGGAGGATCCGCACCAGCAGCGGAGCGCCGAAACCGGTCCGCTCGGCCATGTCCCGCACCAGCGCGGCGAGTTCCGGCTCTTCCTCGGGACGTACCGCCCGGCCCGGCAGGGCCTCGGGGAGAACGGCCCTCGTGTACACGGCGGGGAGCAGCCACAGCAGCGGCAGCGCGATCATCTGCCAGACCCCCCAGACCAGCCCCCCGGCCGCGATCAGCAGGAAGAAGCCGATCAGCGGCAGCCAGGCGACGGCTGCCATGGCCGCGGTGAACGACCACGCGCGAACCGCCGAGACCTGCGGCCCTCCGGATATGCGACCGTCCATCACGCTCCTGTCGTGCCATGAGGTGTCGGCGGATTCTGTCATAACCATTTCAAGCCCACGGACGCCGAGCGGTGCGTACGCTGCCGACCGCGAGCGGCCCGTAGTTCGCCGCCCCCGAGCGACGCTCGGGCACCGGCCACCGCCGGCCCGGTCGAGCGCGCCCGGCGCTGGTGGGCGGTCGGTCATGTGCGCTTGGCGACGGTGGCCGTGTGGTCGGGGCCTGGTGGCGGGTCGGTCGGTCGTCCACGGCCGGTGGCCGGGGCTGCCTGGTCGGGTGCGCCGGGCAGTGGTGGCCTGTTGGCCATGTGTGACTGGCGGATCGGGCCTTCCTGCCATCCGCGCCCCGGCTGCGGGCCGTCCGGGCCAGGGCGCCGGCGGGAACGGACGCCAGGGAGGGGGAGGTTGTGGCCGGGGGCGGGGCGGGGGAGATCCCAGCCGGAGCCGGAGCCGGAGCCGGAGCCGGAGCCGGAGCCGGAGCCGGAGCCGGAGCCGGAGCCGGAGCCGGAGCCGGGGTCGTGTGGGCCGGAGTTGGGTGGGGTTGTGTCACACGCTGACCGGTTCAGGGGCGTAGGACCACGCGCCTGCCGTGGAGTTCGCCGTGTTCCATGCGGCGGTGGACCTCCGCCGTGGCGCTCAGGGGCTGGTACTCGACCGAGCGGGGGATTAGGCCGCCTGAGGCCAGGAGGTCGTTGACGGCGGACGCCGCCTCGGCCAGTTCCGCGGCCGTGGCGTTGGAGATGGCGAAGCCGCGCACGGAGCCGTCCTTCATGTAGAGCGGACCGACCGGCAGGGTCGGCTCGTCGCGGGCACCGGACAGGACGACGACGCGCCCGCGGTGGGCGAGGAGACCGACCGCGGGCGTCAGGTCGTTGCGTCCCGAGGTGTCGACGTGGACGCCGACACCGGACGGGACGAGCCGCGCCAGCCGCGCCGCCAGATCGGGGGCGTGGTAGTCCACGACCTCCGCCGCGCCCAGGGAGCGGACGTACTCGTGGTCACGCGGGGCGGCCGTGGCGAGGACGCGTGCGTGGGCCCGGTGCGCGAACTCCACCAGCGCGCTGCCCACGTTGCCGGCCGCGCCGCCGACCAGCACCGTCTCTCCGGGGCGCAGCCCGCCGTGGGTGAAGAGCGCGAGATACGCGGTCGCGGCGGGATGGAACACGGCCACCGCCTCTTCCGGGCGTACGTCCGGAGGCAGCCGGTAGAGACGGTCGGCCGGCACCACGGCCCGTTCGGCGGCCGCACCCTGCCGGCCGTCGTGACCCAGGCTGTTGCACCACACCGTCTCACCGACGGCGAAACCGGACCCCGTGGACGCCACCGTGCCGACGAGGTCGCGCCCGACCACGAACGGAAACGGCAGCGGCGTCCGGAACAGCCCCGACCGGACGAAGGTGTCCACCGGATCGACCACGGTGGCCACCACGTCCACCAGCACCTCACCCGCCCCCGGCACAGGATCGGGCAACTCGCCGAAGCGAATGACGTCGGGCGACCCGAGGTGTTCGACATAGGCGGCACGCATGACCGCCGATTCTCCCACCGCGGGGCCCGCGCGGCCCGTCAGCGGAAGACGGCCCTGTCCGCGCCCGCGATCTCCGCCAGGCTCACCGGACGGTGTTCGCGGCGGGAGACCTCGCAGGCCTCGGCGATGCGCAGGGCCTGGAGGGCCTCGCGGCCGTCGCACGGGTTGGGGCGCTCGCCGTGCAACACCCCTACGAACGCCTCCAGTTCGGCCTCGTAGGCGGGGCCGAAGCGTTCCAGGAAGTCGGGATAGGGCTTGTCCGCGGCCGGCGGGCCGGTCGGCTCGGTGGACGCGATCGGCGTCCGGTCGTCGAGTCCGACGACGATCTGGTCCAGCTCACCGGCCAGTTCCATGCGCACGTCGTAGCCCGCGCCGTTGAGGCGGGTCGCGGTGGCCGTGGCGAGCGTGCCGTCGTCAAGGGTGAGCACCGCCGCGCCGGTGTCGACGTCGCCCGCCGCGCGGAACATCGCGGGGCCGGCGTCCGACCCGGCCGCGTACGCGCTGACGACCTCACGGCCCGTTATCCAGCGCAGCATGTCGAAGTCGTGAATGAGCGCGTCCCGGAACAGCCCGCCGGACAGCGGAAGCCACTCGGGCGGCGGCGGTGCCTGGTCGGACGTGAGCGCGCGCACCGTGTGCAGACGCCCCAGGCGACCCGAGCGCACCGCCTCGCGGGCGCCCGCGTAACCCGTGTCGAAGCGGCGCATGAACCCCATCTGAAGCACCGTGCCCGCGGCTTCGACCTCGGCGAGCGCCTGTAATGTCCCCGGCAGGTCCAGGGCGATGGGTTTCTCGCAGAACACCGGCAGCCCCGACCGCGCCGCCCGGCCGATCAGTTCCGCGTGGGCCGAGGTCGCGGTGGTGATCACCACCGCGTCCACCCCCCAGGTGAATATCTCGTCCACCCCCGGTGCCGCCGTCTCACCCAGCCGCAGGGCGAGGGCCTGTGCCCGCGCCGGATCGGCGTCCGTGAGGATCAAGGAGCCGACCTCTCGATGGCGGCTGAGTGTGTTCGCGTGGATGGTGCCGATGCGGCCCGTACCGATGACCCCGATGCGCATGGGAACAAAGTGGGGGCGGACCCCTGACCCTGTCAATCCGCATGTCCGGACAATCGGACTTCACTACTTCCCGTCATCCGGTCGCGGAGCTACGCTCGGCCCGTGCCGAAACCAGAAGTGGACCCCACCGTCTCACTCGAACTCCGTGTGGACCGGAGTTCGCCGGTACCGCTGTACTTCCAGCTGTCCCAGCAGCTCGAGGCCGCGATCGAGCACGGCAGGCTCACCCCCGGCAGCCTGCTGGGCAACGAGATCGAGCTGGCCGCCCGGCTCGGCCTGTCCCGGCCCACCGTCCGCCAGGCCATCCAGTCGCTGGTGGACAAGGGCCTCCTGGTGCGCCGCCGCGGCGTCGGCACCCAGGTCGTGCACAGCCGGGTCAGGCGCCCGCTGGAACTGAGCAGCCTCTACGACGACCTGGAGGCGGCCGGGCAGCGCCCGTCGACGAAGGTCCTGGTCAACACGGTGGTCCCGGCCTCCGCCGAGGTCGCCGCCGCCCTGGCGGTGGCCGAGGGCGAGGAGGTCCACCGCGTCGAACGGCTGCGCCTGGCCCACGGCGAGCCGATGGCGTACCTGACCAACTACCTGCCGTCCGGACTGCTCGACCTGGACACCGGCCAGCTGGAGGCCACCGGCCTGTACCGGCTGATGCGCGCCGCCGGGATCACCCTGCACAGCGCCCGCCAGTGCATCGGCGCCCGCGCCGCCGCCCCCGCCGAGGCCGAGCGGCTCGCCGAGGCCGAGGGCGCCCCGCTGCTCACCATGCAGCGCACCACCTTCGACGACACCGGCCGCGCGGTGGAGTACGGCACGCACACCTACCGCCCCTCCCGCTACTCCTTCGAGTTCCAGCTCCTCGTACGGTCCTGACGGCCCCCGTACGGCTCCGACCACCCTCCTCATGTCCGGACAATATGACCGGTCATCGCTCCCCGGCCGCGGAACCAGGCACTCCGGTGTCCGATAATGGAACGTTCGGGGCTGGTGGGATCACCCACGGCCCCTCGCGTACGTTCGGGCACAGCAAGAAGGGCACGGCCTCGTGGCACGCTTTCCAACCTGGGTAGTCATCGCGCTGGCAGGGGCACTGTCCCTGTCGCTGGCGGGGTGCAGCAGCACCGGCGGCAAGCGGGCGGAGGACGCCCGCAAGGCCGCGGCGGCCCAGGGCAGGGCCGCGGTGAACACCCCCCGCTGGACCTTCGCGATGATCACGCACTCCGGGGACGGCGACACGTTCTGGGACATCGTGCAGAGCGGCGCGAAACAGGCCGCCGTCAAGGACAACATCAACTTCCTGTACTCGCACGACGCCCAGGCCCAGCAGCAGGCCCAGCTCATGGACGCCGCGGTGGACAAGAAGGTCGACGGCATCATCGTCACCCTCGCCAAGCCCGAGGCGCTCAAGGCCGCCGTGGCCCGCGCCGAGAAGGCCGGCATACCGGTGGTCACGGTCAACTCCGGATCGGCGCAGTCCAAGGCGTACGGCGCCCTCACGCACATCGGCCAGGACGAGTCCGTCGCCGGCGAGGCCGTCGGGCAGGAGCTGAACGCGCGTGGACGGAAGAAGGTGCTCTGCGTCCTGCACGAACAGGGAAACGTCGGCCACGAGCAGCGCTGCGCCGGGGTGGCGAAGACCTTCTCCGGCACGGTCGAGAACCTCTACGTCAACGGCACCAGCATGCCCGACGTGCAGGCCGCGATCGGCGCCCGGCTCCAGGCGGACAGGTCCGTCGACGCCGTCGTCACGCTCGGCGCCCCGTACGCGGACACCGCCGTCAAGGCGAAGGCCGACGCCGGCAGCCGGGCCGAGGTCGACACCTTCGACCTGAACGCCAAGGTCGCCGCCGAACTCAAGGACGGCACGCTCGGCTTCGCGGTCGACCAGCAGCCCTACCTCCAGGGCTACCAGGCCGTCGACCTGCTCTGGCTCTACAAGTACAACGGCGACGTCCTCGGCGGCGGCCGGCCGGTGCTCACCGGCCCGCAGATCGTCACCAAGGACCAGGCGGCCACGCTGGAGGAGTACACGCGGCGGGGCACCCGATGAGCGGCACCACCACCGGCCGGCCCGCGGCCCCCGCCGAGACCGCTGCTGCCGAAACGTTTCTGCGGGCGTCGGCGCTACGCGGGCTGCTCACCCGCCCCGAGCTCGGCTCGGTCGTCGGCGCGATCGCCGTCTTCGTCTTCTTCGCCTGCGCCGCGGACGGCTTCCTGCGCGCCTCCAGCCTCAGCACCGTCCTGTACGCGTCCTCGGTGATCGGCATCATGGCGGTTCCGGTCGCGCTGCTGATGATCGGCGGCGAGTTCGACCTGTCGGCGGGCGTCATGGTGACGTCCTCCGCGCTGGTCTCCTCGATGTTCAGCTACCAGATGACCGCGAACGTCTGGGTCGGGGTCGGCGTATCACTGCTGGTCACCCTGGCGATCGGCGCCTTCAACGGCTTCATGCTGACCCGTACGGGGCTGCCCAGCTTCATCGTCACCCTGGGCACCTTCCTGATGCTGACCGGGATGAACCTGGGCCTCACCAAGCTGATCGACGGCACCGTCTCCACCAAGTCGATCGGCGACATGGAGGGCTTCCCCAGCGCCCACGCGGTGTTCGCCTCGACGCTCACCCTCGGCGGCGTCGACGTCAAGGTCACCATCCTGTGGTGGCTCGGCCTGGTCGCCGTCGCCTCCTGGATCCTGCTGCGCACCCCCACCGGCAACTGGATCTTCGCGGTCGGCGGCAACAAGGACGCGGCCCGCGCGGTCGGCGTACCGGTCACCCGGACCAAGACCGGCCTCTACATGGGCGTGGCCCTCGGCGCCTGGATCTGCGGTCAGCACCTGCTGTTCTCCTTCGACGCGGTGCAGTCCGGCGAGGGCGTCGGCAACGAGCTGATCTACATCATCGCCGCCGTCATCGGCGGCTGCCTGATCACCGGCGGACACGGCAGCGCCATCGGCTCGGCGGTCGGGGCCCTCCTGTTCGGCATGACCAGTAAGGGCATCGTCTTCGCCGAGTGGAACCCCGACTGGTTCAAGTTCTTCCTCGGAGCGATGCTGCTCCTCGCGACCCTGCTCAACACCTGGGTCCGCAGGCGGGCGGAGGCCACCAAGTGACCGACATCGAAGCACGTACCGGCACGCGGGCCGAAGCACGCACGCCCCTCGTGGAGCTGTCCGGCGTCAGCAAGCACTACGGCGGCGTCCGCGCCCTGGAGGACGTCGGCCTGGAGGTCCACGCCGGGGAGATCACCTGCGTCCTGGGCGACAACGGCGCCGGCAAGTCGACCCTGATCAAGATCATCGCGGGCCTTCACCAGCACGACGGCGGCGTCCTGCGCGTCGAGGGCGAGGAGACCCGGCTCACCTCCCCGCGCGACGCCCTGGACCGGGGCATCGCCACGGTGTACCAGGACCTGGCGGTCGTGGGCCTCATGCCGGTCTGGCGGAACTTCTTCCTCGGCTCCGAGCTCCGCAGGGGGACCGGCCCCTTCAAGCGCCTGGACGTCGCCCTCATGCGCAGGACGGCACGGGCCGAACTGCTGCGGATGGGCATCGACCTGCGCGACGTCGACCAGCCCATCGGCACCCTGTCGGGCGGCGAACGCCAGTGCGTCGCCATCGCACGCGCGGTGTACCTCGGCGCGAAGGTGCTCGTCCTGGACGAGCCGACCGCGGCGCTCGGCGTGAAACAGTCGGGTGTGGTGCTGAGATATGTGGCGGCGGCCCGCGACCAGGGCCTGGGCGTTGTGTTGATCACCCACAACCCGCATCACGCGTACCTCGTAGGTGACCGGTTCGTCCTGCTCAGGCGGGGAACCATGGCCGGCCACCACACCCGGGACGGGATCACCCTGGACGAGCTGACCCGGCAGATGGCCGGCGGCAGCGACCTGGACGATCTGCGCCATGAACTTCAAGGGTCCTGAGGGCCTGGGAGGTTGTGGCATCATGCGGCTCCGCGGCGCGGGCGCGACGGCTCCCGTGCCTCCGTATCCGGTACAAGTACCGGCACAAACCGGGCGCCGCCCCCGCGGTGCCCCGTACGGAACCCTTAACCACCGTGCGGCAGAATCGGGCCCGATGAGCACCTACCGCGACCTCACCGCCCCCATCGGCTCCCGACGCGCCCCCGTGCTGCGCACGGTCGGCACCCGGGAGCGGCGCTCCCACCTGACCGCGCCCCGCGTCCCCACGGTGGGCATCGACATCGGCGGCACCAAGGTGATGGCGGGCGTCGTCGACGCCGACGGGAACATCCTGGAGCGGCTCCGCACGGAGACCCCGGACAAGTCCAAGAGCCCACGGGTCGTCGAGGACACCATCGTCGAACTGGTCCTGGACCTGTCCGACCGGCACGACGTGCACGCGGTCGGCATCGGCGCGGCCGGCTGGGTCGACGCCGAGCGCAACCGGGTGCTGTTCGCCCCCCACCTGTCCTGGCGCAACGAACCCCTGCGCGACCGCCTCTCCGAACGCCTGTCCGTGCCGGTCCTGGTCGACAACGACGCCAACGCCGCCGCCTGGGCCGAGTGGCGCTTCGGCGCGGGCCGCGGCGAGGACCACCTCGTCATGATCACGCTGGGTACCGGTATCGGCGGCGCGATCCTGGAGGACGGCCAGGTCAAACGGGGCAAGTTCGGGGTCGCCGGCGAGTTCGGGCACATGCAGGTCGTGCCCGGCGGTCACCGCTGCCCGTGCGGCAACCGCGGCTGCTGGGAGCAGTACAGCTCGGGCAACGCCCTGGTGCGGGAGGCGCGTGAGCTGGCCGCGGCCGACTCCCCGGTCGCCTACGGGATCATCGAGCACGTCAAGGGGAGCATCCCCGACATCACCGGGCCGATGATCACCGAGCTGGCCCGCGAGGGCGACGCCATGTGCGTCGAACTCCTCGAGGACATCGGCCAGTGGCTCGGCGTCGGCATCGCCAACCTGGCCGCCGCCCTCGACCCGTCCTGCTTCGTCATCGGCGGCGGGGTCTCCGCGGCCGACGACCTGCTGATCGGCCCCGCGCGCGACGCGTTCCGGCGGCACCTCACCGGCCGCGGCTACCGCCCCGAGGCCCGCATCACCCGCGCCCAGCTCGGCCCCGAGGCCGGCATGGTCGGCGCCGCCGACCTCGCCCGTCTCGTCGCCCGCCGCTTCCGGCGCGCCAAGCGGCGCCGGGTCGAGCGGTACGAGCGTTACGAGCGGTACGCGCAGGCGCGGCGCGAGGCCCGGGAGGCGCTGTGACGATGTCGCTGCCCCGCCAGGCGGCGCCTCCGGACGGCCGGCCACCGCGCGTCGAGGACCGACGGCGCCGCAACCGCCGCAGGTCCCTCACCCTGCTGATCATCGTGCTGCTCATCGGCGTCCCGGCCGGCTACCTGGTGATCTCCGCCAACCAGAGCCGCGACAGCGGCAAGGACAAGGAGGCCCGGTACGCGGTGAAGGGCCTCGCGCCCGGCTACCCGTCCAAGGTCCAGCGCCGCCTCTACCAGGTCCCGATACCGCACCCGGCCGACCAGGTCTCCTACTACGAGACCAACAACTGGAAGACCAGCCGCCTCTACGTCCAGTTCCGGACCACCGAACCGGGCCTCACCTCCTTCCTGGAGGCCATGGGCGTCAACCGCGGCGACCTGAAGGAGGGCACCGTCACCGTCGGCGCCCGCGACAAGAAGACCACCGGCTGGACGTTCACGAGCACCGGCCCCTGGTGGGGCCTCACCCACAGCCAGAAGAACCCCGCCCCCACGCAGGACGTGGTCGTGAACCTGTCCAACCCGGTCCTGCCGATGGTCTACGTCGTCTCCCGCACCGTCCCCTGACCCCGGCCGCTACCCGTCCCGGGCCGCCGGAGCAGATCGGCCGCCGGAGCCGATTGTCAGACCCCGCCCGTAGAGTCGAGGACGACTGGACCGGACAGCGGGCGGGAGGTGACAGAACGTATGAACGACATGGCGGCCGGCGCGACGGCCACAGCGGCCGCTCCGTCCCACGCGACGGACACGGCACCCGTGTCCCCCCGCCTCGCCGCGCTCTTCCTCCCCGCCCCCCTTCCCCGCGACAGCCGCATCGCCTTCTGGGACCCGACCGGCGACGTATGGGCGGGCAACGGATCCGCCGATCCCGCCGCCGACCCGGCGCACACGGAGCTCACCGTCGTGCGGCGGCACGGGCAGGGGGCCCGGCGCAGGAGCACGCCCGCGTTGACGCTGCCGATCGAGGACGCGCTGCCGCACCTCGTCCGGGCACGCCACGATCCGGCGGCCCATCCCGCCACGGCCTGCTGGGGCGCCGCCGCCCTCCACGCGCTGCGGCTCGTCGCCCGTGGACGGCTGCTGCCCGGCCTGACCGCCACCGGGCACGACGCCTGGCGCGCGGGCCCCCTCGACCCGGACGACCTCGCCCACCTGCGCGCGATCGCCGCCGCCCTGCCCCACGAGGGCCACGCCGTCCCGCTGCCCGGTGCTGGCCCGCTGCGCCTGCCCGAACCGGAGGCGCTGCTGCGCGCCTTCCTCGACGCGGTCGCCGACACCCTGCCCCGCACCCCGGCCGCACCCCACACCTGCGGGAAACCCTTCGCCGCCCGCTTCCCGCAACGCCTGCCGGACGCCCACGACTGGGCGGCCGAGGTCGCCGCCGGCATGGACGCGGGCGTACGCGTCTCACTCCGCCTGGACCTGTCCGCGCACGACCTGTTCGACGGCCAAGGCGTCGGCGGCGACGGGACCGCCCGCGGCGCCGGCGCGGCGATCGTCCAGGTGCACAGCCTCGCCGACCCGACCCTCGTCACCGACGCGGCGGCCCTGTGGGCGGGCGAGGCGGACCCGGCCTTCGGCCCACGCGCACGCGTGGACGCCGCCCTGGCCGTACGGCGCGCGGCCCGCGTCTGGACCCCGCTGGACCGGCTCTCCGAGCAGGAGGTGCCCGACGTCCTCGCCCTCTCCGAAGCCGAGGTGAGCGAACTGCTCGGCGTGGCCGCGACCCGGCTCGGCGCGGCCGGCGTCGCCGTGCACTGGCCGCGCGACCTGGCCCAGGACCTCACGGCGACCGCGGTGGTGCGTCCCTCGCCGGGATCCGCCAAGGACGGCACCGGCTTCTTCGAGGGCGAGGAACTGCTCCAGTTCCGCTGGCAGTTGGCCCTCGGCGGCGATCCGCTCAGCGACGCCGAGATGGACGCGCTCGCCGAGGCCCACCGCCCGGTGGTGCGGCTGCGGGACCGCTGGGTGCTCGTGGACCCGGCCCTCGTCGGCAAGGCCCGCAGGCGCGACCTCGGCCTGCTCGACCCGGTCGACGCGCTGTCCGTCGCTCTCACCGGCACCGCGGACGTGGACGGCGAGACGGTCGAGGCGGTGCCCGTCGGCGCGCTCGCGGCCCTGCGGGACCGGCTCACGGCCGGCGTACGGCCCGCCGAACCGCCACCGGGCCTCGACGCCACCCTGCGCGACTACCAGCTGCGCGGCCTGAGCTGGCTCGACCTCATGACCTCCCTCGGCCTCGGCGGCTGCCTTGCCGACGACATGGGCCTCGGCAAGACGGTCACCGTCATCGCCCTGCACCTCAAGCGGGCGCACCGCGAACCCACCCTGGTGGTGTGCCCGGCCTCCCTGCTGGGGAACTGGCAGCGGGAGATCACCCGGTTCGCGCCCGGCGTCCCCGTCCGCCGCTTCCACGGCCCGGACCGCTCCCTGGACGGCCTCGACGGCGGCTTCGTGCTCACCACGTACGGCACGATGCGCTCCGCGGCACCCCTGCTGGCCGACTCGTCCTGGGGCATGGTCGTCGCCGACGAGGCCCAGCACGTCAAGAACCCGTACTCGGCGACCGCGAAGGCGCTGCGCACGATCCCGTCCCCCGCGCGCGTGGCGCTCACCGGCACCCCCGTGGAGAACAACCTCTCCGAACTGTGGGCCCTGCTCGACTGGACCACCCCCGGGCTCCTCGGCCCGCTGAAGTCCTTCCGCGCCCGGCACGCCCGCGCGGTGGAGACCGGCGGGGCCGAGGACAACGGCGAGGCCGTGCGGCGCCTCGGCCGCCTGGTACGCCCCTTCCTGCTGCGCCGCAGGAAGTCCGACCCCGGAATCGTGCCCGAGCTGCCGCCCAAGACGGAGACGGACCACCCCGTCCCGCTCACCCGCGAACAGGCCGCGCTGTACGAGGCCGTGGTGCGCGAGTCGATGCTCGCCATCGAAACGGCCGAGGGCATGGCCCGGCGCGGGCTGGTCCTGAAGCTGCTGACCTCGCTCAAGCAGATCTGCGACCACCCGGCGCTCTACCTCAAGGAGGAGCACGCCCGCGGCGGCGAACGACTGGTGGCACGCTCCGGAAAGCTGGCGCTGCTGGACGAGCTGCTGGACACCCTGCTCGCCGAGGACGGTTCGGCGCTGGTCTTCACCCAGTACGTCGGCATGGCCCGCCTGATCACCTCGCACCTCGCCACCCGCGCGGTCCCCGTGGACCTGCTGCACGGCGGTACGCCGGTCCCGGAGCGCGAACGGATGGTGGACCGCTTCCAGAGCGGCGAGACCCCGGTCCTCGTGCTGTCCCTGAAGGCGGCGGGCACGGGCCTGAATCTCACGCGCGCGGGCCATGTCGTCCACTTCGACCGCTGGTGGAACCCGGCGGTCGAGGAGCAGGCCACCGACCGCGCCTACCGCATCGGCCAGACCCAGCCGGTCCAGGTGCACCGACTGATCACCGAAGGCACCGTGGAGGACCGCATCGCCGAGATGCTCGCCGCGAAGCGCGCCCTCGCCGACGCGATCCTCGGCGCGGGCGAGTCGGCGCTCACGGAACTGACCGACCGCGAGCTGTCCGACCTGGTCTCGCTGCGGAGGGAGGCCTGATGGACGAGCGACCCGCCGACGTGGCACGCCGGGCCCTGCGCGCCGCCCGGGAAGAGCGGTCCCGGACACCCGACGGACCCGCGGAGCGGCGCGGGCCCGTGCCGGACGACCCGGCCGGTCCGGGGAGCCGTCCCGGGGACGCCGCCCGGGACGCCCTGCGCCGCGCGGTCTCCGCCCGGCACGGCGCCGTCACCGCGGACGACGAGGCTGGGCATGGCGAGGGCCTGGCGGACGACGGGACCGGGCGCGGCGAGGGTGTCGCGGACGACGGGACCGGGCGCGGCCAGGGTGTCGCGGACGACAGGGCCCGACATGGCGACGGCATCCGGGACGACGGGGCCCGGCACAGCGACGTCACCGAGGACGACGGGGCCGGGCACGGCGAGGGCATCGCGGACGACGGGACCGGGTACGGGCCGTCGAAGGCAGCGGCGGACACGGAGGCCGCGAGGGCTGCGAGGGCCGCGAAGGACACGGAGGACACGGAGGGCCCTGAGGAGTCGGCACCCCGGCTGGCGGCGCCCTCCGGCGCTCCCGCGGATGGCGCCCCTGCGGACCCTGCCCCTGCGGACGGCGCTCCCGCGGAAGCCGCTCCCACGAACGACGCCCCGCCGTCGCGCCCCGCAGGGGCGCGTCCCTCGGAGGCCGCGCGTGAGGCGCTGCGCGGCGCCCTGGCCCGGCGCGCGGCCCGTGCGGAGCGGTCCCGGGAGGAAGCCGCGCAGGCGGCGATCAGGGCCTCTCACCGTGCGACCCCGTCTCCGCGCCGGGCACCCCGTCCGACGCCCGCCGACCCCCCGGCCGGAACCACCGCCGAACACGGCGGCGCGCTCACCCACGCCCACGCGCCGACCGGCGCCTTCCGGATGCCCCCGGCACGGCCCGACCACGCCCCGGATGTCGGCGACGACGGCCCGGCGGACCAGGGAAGTCCCGAGCCCTGGACGGAGGACCCCTGCACCACGAGCGTCCCGGCGGCCCTCCCGACCACCACCGGGGCCGCCACGCCGCAGGACACCTCGACGCGCGCGGCCACGGCGTACCGCACCTCACAGGCCCGCGGCCCTGCCGGCTCCCACGCGGAACCGTCGCCCACCCCGTCCGCCGGCACTCCGCACCACACGCCGCAGGAGGCCATCCCCGGCGTCCCCTCCGGGATGCCCCGCACCATGGCCTCCCCCCGCCGGGACGGCGAACTTCGGCGTACGTTCCCGGCGTTTCCGGCCCGGGAGGCGGAAGGGGAGCGGTTCGCCGAGACCTGGTGGGGCGACGCGTGGATCGACGCGCTGGAGGAGGGCGCGCTGGACGCGGCGCGACTGGCGCGCGGGCGCGGGTACGCGCGGACGGGGCACGTGGACGCCGTCACGGTCACCCCGGGACTGGTCCTCGCATACGTGCAGGGCAGCCGGCCGCGCCCGTACCGGGTCCAGGTGCGGCTGCGGACGCTGGACGACGCCGACTGGGACCGGTTCCTGGACGCCGTCGCCGAACGCCCCGGGCACATCGCCGCACTCCTCGACAAGGAGATGCCCCAGTCCCTCGCCGACTGCGGGGTGCCGCTGCTCCCCGGCCCGGGCGACCTGGAACCGCACTGCAGCTGCCCGGACCGCGGCCACCCCTGCAAGCACGCCGCCGCCCTCTGCTACCAGACCGCGCGCCTGCTGGACGCGGACCCCTTCGTCCTGCTGCTGCTTCGCGGCCGGGGCGAGCGCGAACTGCTGGACGCCCTGTCCCGGCTGAACGCCACCCGCGCGGCCCGCGCCGCGCAGGAGCGGGAACCGGAGCCGTTCCCGGGCGTACGCGCGGCCGACGCGCTCGCCGAGAGCCGCCGTCCGCCGCTGCCCGCGCCGCTGCCCGCGCCTCCGCACCCGGAACAGCCCCCGGTGTACCCGGCGGCACCGGGCGGCCCCGACCCGTTCGCCCTGGACCAGCTGGCCACCGACGCCGCCG
This sequence comes from Streptomyces sp. NPDC088817, assembly GCF_044750345.1. Taxonomy (NCBI): domain Bacteria; kingdom Bacillati; phylum Actinomycetota; class Actinomycetes; order Kitasatosporales; family Streptomycetaceae; genus Streptomyces; species Streptomyces sp. NPDC088817. Next base: position 12,910 of record NZ_JBIVJN010000012.1, on the reverse strand, counting down.
CCCGCGCCCACGCCCTGCTCACCACCGGCCGCGACCCGGTGGGCGGGCTGACCCTGTGGCAGGACGCGGTACGCCTCGCCGCCGCCCGCCCCGGCTCCGGACTGACCGCGGCCACCCGCTCCCTGTACGCCTCGCTCGCCTCGGTCACCGGCCGCACCACGGCCGAGCTGGCGCGCGCGGTGGCGGCCTGGCGCCAGGGCGGCGGGGAGGGACTCGCCGTCCTGGAGGAGCCCTGGGACCCGCCGGCCGGCCGCTTCGACCGGGCCCGGCCGCTGCTCCTCGCCGCCGACCTGCCCGCCTTCCGCCCCTGGCGCAACCGGCTCACCCACCCGCGCGGCCATCTCCAGCTCCGGCTGGGCCGGGACGGCCTGTGGTACGCGTACGAATCGGAGCAGGACCGCGACGACTGGTGGCCCCGCGGCACCCCCGACCTGGACCCGGTCGGCGCCCTGACCGGTCTGGGCGCGCCGGGCGCCCTCTGACGACCCCGGGCACCCGTACGTCCGCGTACGCCCGCGAGGGTTCTACGGACCGGCGGTGCGTTGCAGGGCGACCACGGCGGCGTCGTCGGAGAGGCGGCCGCCGACGTGGTCCAGCAGGTCGGCCCGCAGGTGGTGGACCAGAGCCACGGGACTTTCCTGCGCCCAGGAGACGGCCCGATCGGCGAGCGGGTAGAAAAGGCCCCTCGGGTCGCGTGCCTCGACCACACCGTCGGTGTACAGCAGCAGCAGGTCCCCGGGCTCCAGCAGGAAGGTGTCCACCCGGTACTCCGGCGTGCTCAGCTCACCCAGCCCCAGCGGCGGCGCGGGAGCGCTGGGCTGCAGTGTGACGACCTGCCGTTCGCGCAGCAGCAGGGGCGGAGGGTGCCCGCAGGACACCATCTGCGCCTGCGGCTGAGCGTCGGGGATGTCGATGATCGCGGCCGTGATGAAGCATTCCCCCTCCTCATCCGGCTCGGTGGGCTCGGCCAGGTTCCAGCACACGCTGCGTTCCAGGTAGGACATCAGCTCGGGCAGGGCCGCCTTCCTGCGTGCGGCCTCCCGGAACGCGCCCAGCAGCAGCGAGGCGTCGCCCATCGCGGTCAGGCCCTTGCCCATCACATCGCCGATGATGAGCCTCGTGCCGAACGAGGTGCGCACGGCCGCGTACAGGTCACCACCGATCAGCGCCTCCTCCTGGGCCGCCATGTACACCGACGCCACCCGCAGCGGCCCGATGCGACGGGGCAAGGGCCTGAGCACCACCCGCTGCGCGGCCTCCGACACTCTTCGTACCTGCTCCAGCTCACGGGTGTGCCGCTCGCGCAGATAACGGAACACCGTGACGACCACCGAGACCACGACCAGGGAGATGATCTGCGCGCCGACGCTCTCCGTGGTCAGGAGGTGGCCCACCGCACCGACTCCGAGCAGGGCGGCCACGGCGATGACACCGACCAGGGCGGTGAGGAAGGGACTGGCGAAGGAGGCGGTGATCGCGGGGGCCACGATCAGCAGGGGCCCCAGCGGCACATGGGGCCCGGTCAGCACGTCGGCGACGATGATGGCGGCGATCAAAGCGAGCGGTACCGCGAGCAGGGCATCGCTGGCCTGCCACGAGATGCCCTGCGAGATCTGCCGCCAAAGACGCATGCTTCCTGCTTACCACCCCCCACTGGGGCGCGGCAGCCCGGAAGGCCCGTTTCAGCGGGGCGCGCGACGGGTGGCCAGGACGAGCGGCAGAAGCGCGGCCAGCGCGCCGTTTCCCCAGGTGAGAGTGGCTACAGAGGCACTCCTCCGCACCAGGCAGGGGCAGGAAGCCGATACCGTCGGCGGCCCACACCAGGAGGTCGGTGGCCGGCGGCATGAGGTCGGTGGCCGGCGGCATGAGGTCGGTGAACAGCGGGGATCTGTCACGAGGCCGAATCAGCGGAGCGGTCCGAAGCCGTCACGGTTCCCGATCCCCGGCCGTGAACTTCTTCCAACCTGGTTGCTGGGTAGGCCAGTTGGCGTGGAGGGACGGGCAGTGCGCGACGCCAGGTTTCGGGAGACGCCGACACCCGCTCCCAGGCACGGCCCACCCCGGCGCAGGACGCGCAACTGTTCCTCGTCCAGTTCCGCCGTGTGCATCCGTAGTGCGTCGACTTCCAGGCCGACAGTGCCGGACAGAGCCATGGGCGCTTTTTACGGAGCGGCCCGCCCGTTTTTCCGGTGGTGCCGAGAGGGGACGGTCGTCACAAGGTTGGCCCCGGTCGCCGGTAGTACGCTGGAAACAGCGAGGGCATTCCGCGTCGTCAGCGGCCATGTCGGCGTGGTCGTCGGGGAACAGGAGAACGGGTGCCCGCACATCGCACCTGGATGAAGGTTCACGCCATGAAGGACCTTTTCCATACGCTCGGACGGCGTGTGGCGTCATGTGGGAAATCCGGTCGGTGAACCACGGCCGCTGACCGCCGTGGAGGACCGTACGAAATCTTGGGAGTACGAGGGCGGTGCGGGCCCTGACCTGCAACGGGGGCGGCCGGGGCGCAGGAGGGACCGGATGACCGACCGAGAAGACGACGAAGACCAGAGCCCTGTGGGGGCCATCGGCCGGGTGACCGTGTCCATCCCTCCGGGCGGCCCGGGGGAAGTGCTCGTGGCGGTACGCGGCGGGACCGAGGCATTCGCCGCGTGGTCGCGGCATCCCATACCCAAGCACGAGCGCGTCATTGTCGTGGACCGCACCTCGGCCCGCTCCGTGGTCGTGGAGCACTTTCCCGACCCGTGATTCACGATTCCCGTGAATCACGACCCCGACAGGAGAATTCCATGCTGTTCTGGCACGTTCCCGCCCCCGACCAGGCAATGCTCATTTCCGGGTCGAAACGCCGGGCGGAGGACACACAATTCCGGATCGTCACCGGACACGGGAGCTTCGTCTTCCCCGTCAAACAGAAGGCCCGCTTGCTGTCCCTCGCGCTGCGCGAGGCCGAGATCACCGAGGACTGCGTGACGCAGCAGGGCATTCGCCTCAGGGCCCGAGCCGTCGCGGTGTTCAAAGTGGGTGACGACCCCGCGTCCATAGCCAACGCGGCCCGCCGTTTCCTGGCGGAACAGAACGCCATGGAGGAACTCGTGGGCCGGATCTTCGCCGGACACCTGCGCTCCATCATCGGCGGGCTGACGGTCGAACAGATCATCCGTGAACGTGATCGCGTCGCGCAGGAGGTCAAAGAAGCGAGCCACACCGAGATGGAGAAGCTGGGCATCGTCGTCGACGCCTTGCAGATACAGGAGATCGAGGACGTCTCCGGGTACATCGACAACCTGGCTGCCCCGCACGCCGCCGCCGTCGCCAGCCAGGCACGCATCGCGCAGGCCAAGGCCGACCAGGAAGCGGCCGAACGCGAACAGCAGGCCGCGGCGCTGAAAGCCGAGTACGAACGGGACACCGCCATCAAGCGTGCGGGGTTCCTCGCCGAGACCGAGCAGTCCAACGCCCGCGCCGCGCAGGCCGGTCCGCTGGCCCAGGCGAGGGCCACCCAGGAGGTCACGGAGGAGCAGACCGCCCTGGCCCGGCGCCAGGCAGGACTGGCTGCGCAGCGGCTGGAAGCGGAGGTGCGGCGCCCCGCCGACGCGGAGGCCTACCGCCGGCGCACCCTCGCCGAGGCCCACCGCGATCAGGCCAAGTTCGAAGCGGACGGCGCCGCCTACACCGAGCGGACCATCGCGCAGGCGCAGGCCGACGCCAACAACGCCCGCGCCGCCTCTCTCAGGGACGGCAACCAGGAACTGATCGCGGCCAACCGCGTCGTGGAAAACCTGCCCGCTCTCGCAGACGCCGCGGCCCGCGGTCTCGCGGGCGCCACTCTCACCGTCCTCAATGGCGCGACGGGGGTCAGCGAGGTGGCATCGGGGATCGTGGGCCAGGGCATGGCGATCCTCGACGCGCTCAAGAAGTCGACGACGATGCCACCTGGCGTGAACGGCGACCGGCCTCGGCCCACCGAGAAGGCGTGAACGGCACGCGGGCGATCTGCTCCTCGGGAATCGCCGCCTCTTCGGCCTGCAGGGTGGGCGCGGCCAGTGACTCGTCCAGCAGCCGAGCTTGAGCAGGTCGTCCGCGTACGGTGCTCGCAGCGGCATCATGCCGACGGCCCGGTCTACCTGACCGGGCCCTCGTTTTCTCCTGGCTGTTCGTCAGGCATGTCCAGGATGGCCTCTCGGGTGTACCGAGGGCTCCCTGGGGGTTTGGACAGCGCCAGGCCCAGGGTCTGCACGATGCGCAGAGCAGAGTCCCGGATGGACTGATCGTCCTTCTCGGGCGCCGCCGTGCTCCTGATCTCGTCACACACCCGGCTGAACTGCTCAGTGCTGATCGTCTGCCGACTTACCGGTTGCGCCATGGTGCGCTCCTCCTGGAAGAGCGGGCCGTTCCACCCGCTCTTCCAGAAAGCGCTGGGCACACGACAACGGCAACCGGAGAGGGAGCCGGCGCGAGGGCGCTCGACCAGAGCCGCTGTGGGCTGATGAGAGGAACTGCTGGAGGACGTCGCGTTCCGTGAGGGGGCGTGCGTCGGAGGTGCGGGGGAGCGGCGTGGGTGTCCGGCGTCGGACCAGGGCAGGATCCAGCCCGGACCGCGGGGGACACGGGTCACCAGTAGTGGCGTCGCCCTGCGACCGCGTGTCCCATCGCGCCGAGGACCCACAGGACGGCTCCGACGACCGCCAGGATGATCCCGATGGTCCACAGGATGGATATCCCGGTGACGAAGCCGACGACGAGCAGAATGACGCCCAGGATGATCATGATTTCTCCAGTGGGGAGTAGTTGCCGGTTCCCCTGTGGACCGCGGAAGGCCACAAGGGCGTGGACGCGGGGAGGGCCGTCCCTCTCGTTACTCCGCGCGGTGCGGTTTGTGCTGGACGACCTGTAGGCGGACCTCGGTGGGCATGTCGGGGAGGCCAGTGGATCGGCGGGCGGTTCGGAGCGGGCCGTCGCAGAGGGCAGCGAGGGCGGCGCCCGGTGCCCTCTGCGGGGTGAGGGTGAGCCTGACGCGGGTGCGGGGGTGGCCGGGTCGGCCGGTGATGCGTACGGCCGCATGCTCGACTCCCGGCAGGGTACCGGCTTCGGCGGCGATCGCGTCGCTGAGTGCTCGGTCGCGCAGTTCTACGCCTTCCTGCGGAGGTGTGCCGCCGACGGACAGTCCTCCGGGGCGGCGCCGGCGCAGTTGGGCGAGTAGCCACCACAGGGCGACCAGGGCGAAGACGGCGAGGGCGGCGATGACAGCGGGCCACCACCACCAGCCCTGGCTGCTCCAGCGAGCCCGGTCGGCGGAGCCGAGCAGGACGTCGTCCGGGGTGATCAGGGGCCAGCCGACGGGCGGGACCAGATGGTTTCGCCGGTAGACGTCGAACCCGGCGAAGAGGATCAGCAGGCCGCCGCCGAGCAGGACCAGTCCGGCGACGGTCAGCAGGCTGCGGTTGAGTACGGGTCGCGGCGTCATGGTGCGGACTCCGGGTCTGGGGTTCTCCGGTCAGTCGGTGCGCTGCCGCATTCGCACGACGATGCGGGGAGGGCGGGCGAGGGCGAGCCGGTCGCGCTCCTCGTCGAGGACGGCGGTGAGGTCGTCCTTCACCTGTTGAGGGTCGCGGAAACGGACGTCCGCGCGGGCCTTGACGCGGTGGCGGCGCACCCGGACGCGGGCTTTGCTGACCCCGGGTACCCGCATGGCGGCGTCGCGCAGTAGAGCGGCGGTGCCATTGCGGTCCAGGGAGGCGCGCAGCCGGGGCGCGGGGGAGCGCAGGGGCAGCCAGTGGCGTAGGCCGGGGGTGAGGGCCAGGACGATCAGCCAGACGCCGACGGCGGCGGCCACGGCGGCTCCCGTGAGCATCCACACGTCGTCCACGGGGCGGGTGGCCAGTGCGTCGGTCAGGTGCCGTCGCCAGGCTGCCGCGGGGCGTCCCACCCGTACGGCGACGACGTCGACCAGCGCCGCGACCGCCGCCACGAGAGTCACCGAGGCGACCAGCGCGGCCGGAAGGCGGCGCGCGGACCACGGGCGGTGGGTCCGGTGCCCTCCGTCGCGTTCGCCGGCCGTCGGGTTCGGCGGGGGCGTGTGGTGTTCTGGCGGACCGGGCTCTGCGGGCTCCTTCGTCAGCGGCACCGCGGCACGGCGCGGGGGTGGCGCGGAGTCGCGGGCGGGAGGGTCCGGGTCGGGTGTCATTCCGGTCCTCCTTCCTGCGTGGTGGGCCCGGCGGTGCGGGCCGGAAGGCTGGTTACAGGACCCGCCCGCGGTTCGCGCCGGAGGCGGTCACCAGCCGTCGGACGGTGAGGGTGACCTCTCCCACCCGCAAGCCGGTCAGCCGGGCCACCCGTTCGGCGACGTCCTGCTGGATCAGCTCGCAGACATGGGGGATGTCGGTGGAGTAGGGCAGCTCCATCGTCAGGTGCAGACGCACCGATCCGCTCCGGACGGTGGCCGAGGCGCTGGGTGCAGCCGGTCCGCTCGGGGGCGGGAGGGCGGCCCGCCGGGACTGGGCCGTGCGTGCGGCCCGGGTGGCGATACGGGCGACCACCCTGTCCGGAATGACGGTGGCGCCCCGCTCGGCCGGTGGCGGGAGGCCGGCAGCCGGCGCCGGCGGGCCGGACCCTTCGCCGGGAGGCGGGGAGCCGGGCCGGGTCCTCACCGCCGCCTCCGCGCACGGAGGTCGAGGTCGCCCTGCAGGACGAGGCCGACGATCAGCCCCGCCGCCCCCAGGACAAGAACCAGAAGGAACGCCCAGAAGCCGCCGAAGTAACCGGCGAAGCCCAGGGCCATCCCGGCCGCGAGGCCCGTGGTCGCTGTGTTCATGATGCACTCACCCGTCTCGCGAGCGTCGTCCGCGTGATCAGCCGCTTACGCCGGGACGCGGCGGTGGCGGTGGTCACGGCGGATCACCTCACGCGGCCCTCGTCCGGTCCGGACTCTTCCTCCTCGTCGGGAAGGTGGACGTCGTCGACGGCGATGTTCACCTCGACGACCTCCAGTCCCGTCATCCGCTCCACCGCGCTGATCACGTTGGAGCGCACGTCGCCGGCGACGTCGACGATGGAGACGCCGTACTCGACGACGACGTCCAGGTCCACGGCGGCCTGCCGCTCGCCGACCTCGACCTTCACTCCTTGTGCGACGCTGCCGCCTCCGCCGGGCACGCGCTCCCGCACAGCGCCGAAGGCACGGGCCATGCCCGCCCCGAGGTTGTGGATGCCCGGTACCTCGCGTGCGGCCATGCCGGCGATCTTGGCCACCACTCCGTCCGCGATGGTGGTCCTCCCCCGGGTCTCGGCCGGGGCTCCGGCTCCGGTACGGCCCTTCAGCGCGCTCACGCCCGCGTCGGGTCGGCTGCCCCCGCCGACGCTGGTGATGTTGTCCGTCATGGCGGTCGCCTCGATCGGTAGGTCGGTCGGACACCGGCGTGGTGCCCGTCGAAAGGTTGGACATGCGGGGCGGCGGACCCCTCACACACGTGGTGTGTGATGTGCGTCACATGCGAGGGGGTGGGTACCCGATCGTCCTGAACATGAGCAGGAGCGGCATGATCGAACGGACCGGTTCTTCACTTCTGGGAGGCGACCTGCCGGATGGGTTGCTGGCTGAGCGGGCTGCCGAGGGGGACGAGGACGCCTTCGCCGTTCTCGTGCGGCGGCACAGCCGTCCTCTCCTCGGCCTGGCCCACTGCATGCTCGGTGACGCCCAGGACGCCGAGGAGGCCGTTCAGGACGCCTTCGTCAGCGCTTGGCGGCGACTGCCGGAATACCGCCACGACGCGGAGTTCCCCACCTGGATGTACCGCATCACCGTGAACCGCTGCCTGAACTCGCGACGCCGCCGACCACCACCTCTTCGACTGGACGCCGTCGCCGAACCCGCCACGGGCGACGCGTGGAGCCAGCCCGCCCGAGCCGCGGAGGAGGACGCGGAGACGGCCGCCCTGACGTGCGCGCTCGGCGAGCTGGACGCCGGACAGCGTGTCTGCTGGATCCTGCGGGAACTGCAGGGCCTGCCCTACAAGGAGATCGCCGTCGTGACACAGACCAGTGAGCCAACAGTGCGCGGCAGACTGTTCAGGGCACGCAGGTCCCTGAAGGAGGCGATGGCCCCATGGCGCTAGACGACCCGCACGCGCGGCCTTCCGAACCGCCCGGAGACGACGGGCCTCCCGGCCGCCCGGCCGTCGGCGACGCGGCTCCGCTCGCAGGTGACGAGGTACTGACCTGCGGCCGACTGCTCAGCCAGGTCTGGGAACAGGTACAGGACGCGACGCCGACCGCGGATCCGCACACCATGTCATGTCCCCAGTGCCGCGAGGCGGTCGAGGGGCTGGCCAGGCTGAACGCGGCCACGCGGGCGCTGCGTGCCAAGGACCCTCCCGGCCTGCAGGCACTGGTTGACCGCGTCATGAGCATCGTCAGGGCCGAGGTCCGGCTCGGACGGCTGCTGCCACTGGCCGACACGATGCTGGATCTGCTGATCGCCGAGAGCGCCGCGGTGAAGGTGCTGCGGCACGCCGCGGACACGGTCCCCGGGGCGAGGGCCGAAACCTGCCGGCTCGTGCCCGTGGGCGGCACCGGCGTGCAGGTGACCATGACCCTGGCCGCCGCCCTCGACCGCCCGCTGCCCGACAGGGTCGATCAGGTGCGCGGATCGATCACCCATGCCGCCGTACAAGCCCTGGGCATGGACGTGTCGGCCGTCGACATCATCGTGGTCGACGTACTGGAGCCCCCCTCGTCCCTAGGCCCTGCGGGCTCGAGCCAGAACACGGGCGGTGGTGTCTGATGGCTGCCACCGGAACGCCGCCTCCCCCCGGAGTCGCAGCCTCGGCGGCCCTCGCGGTGCCCGGAGTGGCCGGCCTGCAACCCCGCCTCGCCCACCGCCTCACGGCAGTCGCCTCGCCCGCAGGACCGGAGACGACAGCTCAACGCACCCGCGAGGCCGGCGTCCGCGTCGACCGGGTGCCCGACGGCTCGGGATGGCACGTCGAGGTGCGCTGCGTCCTGACCGAAGGCTTCCGAGCGGTGGACACCGCCCGGAACGTCCATGACCAGGTACGGGCCGCTGTCCTCTCCTACCTCGCCGCACACGACGCCCCGGTGGCGGTCACCGTGACGGTCAGAGTCACGGTCACCCGCATCGCCGTCCGGGACCACACAGTCTGAGCGCCGCACACGACGGCCGGCGACGTCCTCGACGTACAGGATCACGACGGCGAGAGCGACCGACGGGCACGATCCGAGCACGAGGCGTGACGGCTGCAGGACGGCTCACCGCGCGTCGGATGTCTGCGCACCCCGAAGGGAGAACCCCAGCAGAGACCGGGGAACTCACGCTTGCGCTCGCGGGTTTCGTTCGGTGTGAGCCGGTCGGCGAGACCGAACGATCAGGCGATCCCGATGCCGCGCACCAGCAGCAACGCCACGTCCACCACCGCCACGGCGACCGCTGCCGCGAACGCCGCTCGCTCCCGGCGGCGTCCCAGCACCGTCCCCGCCACCGCGACCAGGCCGGCCGTCGCGAGCGCCGCCACTCCCCATCTGCCGGGTGGTCCGGCGGGCCCCAGCGCCAGAACCACGGACGCGGTGACCAGCGGGACCGGCAGCAGCAGCCGCGCGCCGTCCGCGCCCAGCCGGTGCGGAAATCCCCGTACACCCGTCGCCAGATCCCCACGGATATCCGGCAGCACGTCGCCCAGATGGGCACCGACCCCCAGCAGTGCCCCGGCGGTGACCATCCACCAGGCGGGCCAGGGCTGCCCTGGGAGCCCCAGCGCCACGAACGCCGGAAGCGCGGCGAAACCCACCGCGTACGGCGCCCAGGACCACGCTGTCGACTTGAGCCGCAGGTTGTACGCCCACGCCGCCGCCACTCCAGCCAGGTGAACGACGCCCGCCCACACGCCACATGCGAATGACAACGGCACGCACAGCGCCAGCGCGGCATACGCGGCCACCCACATCTGCATCACACCCACCGCGCCGCCGACGACGGGTTTGTCACGGCGGCCGGCGGCGATGTCCCGGCACGCGTCGAACGCGTCGTTGCACCAGCCGACGGACAACTGCCCGCTCAGAACGGCGGCGGTGGCCAGCACACAACGCGCGGCGCCCTGGCCGGCGGTCACGCCAGCGCTGCTGTCAGCGCGGTGACCGCCGCTACTCGATCGACGCACGGCTGGCCGGCCGACTCGGACTGCGACCGGACGTCACGAGACTGCCCCTCTTCGGCCTGGGATGCGCCGGCGGCGCTGCCGGCCTGGCCCGTATGCACGACTACCTGCTGGGCCGGCCCGACCACGTGGCGGTCCTGCTGTCGGTCGAACTGTGCTCGCTCACCTTCCAGCGCAACGACGCCTCCATGGCCAACCTGGTCGCCACCGGGCTGTTCGGCGACGGTGCCGCCGCGGTCGTCGCCTTCGGCGCGGACCGCTCGGACGAGACCGTCGGCCCGACGATCGTGGACACCCGCAGCCACCTGTATCCGGACACCGGGCGCGTCATGGGCTGGGACATCAAGAGCTCCGGCTTCCAGGTCGTCCTCGACCCGAAGGTCCCCGACGCCGTACGCCGCTACCTCGCCGATGACGTCGAGGGATTCCTCAGCGACCACGGCCCGAAGCCGAAGGACGTGACTGCCTGGGTCTGCCACCCCGGCGGGCCCAAGGTCCTTCAGGCCGTCACCGAGGCCCTCGATCTGCCCGCCGACGCACTCGACGTGACCTGGCGTCACCTGGCCGACGTGGGCAACTTGTCCTCGTCGTCGGTGCTGCACGTGCTGCGCGACACCCTCGCCGAGCGGCGCCCGCCGCCGGGCACCCCGGGTGTGCTGCTGGCGATGGGACCCGGCTTTGCCTGCGAACTCGTCCTGCTGCGCTGGTAGTTCGGACCAGCGAAGGACACAGGACACAGGACACAGGACACATGATCTGGTACGGACTGCTGGTGGCCGCCGTCGCCGCCGAGCGCGTCGCCGAACTCGTCGTCGCCCGCCGCAACGAACGGTGGACCACCGCCCGCGGCGCGACGCTGACCGGGCAGGGCCACTACCCGGCAATGGTCGCCCTTCACACCGGCCTTCTGGTCGCCTGCCCGGCCGAGGCATGGCTGGCAGACCGGCCCTTCGTACCCGCCCTGGGCTGGCCGATGCTGGCCGTGCTGGCGGGCGCCCAGGCACTGCGGTGGTGGTGCATCCACACCCTGGGACCCCGTTGGAACACCCAGGTGATCGTCGTACCCGGCCTGCCGCTGGTGACGAGCGGTCCCTACCGGTGGCGGTGGCTGCGGCATCCGAACTACGTGGCCGTCGTCGCCGAGGGCGTGTCGCTGCCTCTGGTACACACCGCCTGGGTTACCGCGGCCGCGTTCACGGTACTCAACGCCGCGCTGCTCACCGTGCGCATCCGCTGCGAGAACCGGGCGCTCGCCGCCGCGACCACGCCGGCGTCGGCGTGATCGACGTACTGGTGGCCGGCGGCGGACCCGCCGGACTGGCCGCGGCCATCCACGCAGCGCTCGCCGGCCTGGAGGCCGTCGTCCTCGAACCCCGGACCGCGCCCGTGGACAAGGCCTGCGGAGAAGGAGTCATGCCCGGTGGTGTCGCCGCGCTGCGAACACTGGGCGTCGAGGCCACCGGCCGCGAACTGCGCGGCATCCGCTACGTGGACGGCACAACCCGCGCCGAAGCGGCCTTCCGTGGCCGGAGGGGGCGGGGAATCCGCCGTACGACGCTGCACTCCGCACTGCACCAGCGCGCGCTCAGCCTTGGCGTGCGCGTCCTGCCGGGCAAGGTCGGCGAGGTACACCAGAGCGCGGACACGGTCACCGCCGCGGGAACCACGGCCCGTTGGCTGATCGCCGCCGACGGTCTGCACTCCCCTGTGCGCCGCAGCCTGGGGCTGGAACTGCCGAGCCGCCCCCACGGCCGCTACGGACTTCGCCGGCACTACCGCGCGGAGCCTTGGACGGACTTCGTGGAGGTCCACTGGGCCCGGGACGGCGAGGCCTATGTGACACCGGTCGACGACGACCTTGTGGGCGTCGCGGTCCTCAGCCGCAACCGCCGCGGCTACGACGAGCACCTGGCCGGCTTCCCCGCCCTCACCGCGTCGCTGCGCGGCTCGGCGGCGACGCAGGTACGCGGAGCCGGTCCACTGCGGCAGCGGGTGCGGCGCAGAACCGCCGGCCGTGTCCTGCTCGTCGGCGACGCCGCGGGCTACCTGGATGCCCTCACCGGCGAGGGCATCGCCCTCGCACTCGCCACGGCCGGGGCCGCCGTCCGCTGCCTGGCCGCCGGGCGACCGGACGAGTATGAGCGTGCCTGGGTGCGGCTGACCCGGCGTCACCGGCTGCTCACCGGGGCCCTGCTGGCCGCGAGCGGCCGCCCCGGCGCCGCCCGCCTCATCGTGCCCGCAGCGTCCCGGATGCCTTCCGTGTTCTCAGCCGCGGTCCACGCACTGCAGTAGCGGCCCGGCCTTGTTCACCCCGAAACCGAACGAAGCCGACCGCACGCGCTTTCCGCGCCGGCGGAGGCCGATCGGGTGGCGAGCGTACTGCCTCCACAGGGGAAGGACCCCGGGGACCTCCTCGCTAGTCCGCCCGGCGTCGAAGGCCGCCCTGAGGCGCGACGTGACCCGGCCGGTTCCGGCTCTCGCGGCATAATGCAGTCCGTCTTCCCGCGAGCCCCCGCGATAGGGGCTTCCGTGATACATGAGAGGGTCGGACGGGTGAGCGAGACATCACCGAACACCCTGCAATACCGCTTTGACGGGCGCGAGGACGCTCCTGTCCTGATCCTGGCTCCCTCACTGGGCACGACCTGGCACAGGTTGTAGAGACCGTCCAGGGATGTCTATGCCAGTCCAGCGCGGGCATGAAACCGCAGGTCAGGGCTTCCTGGTCCGGGAGCGGCTGC